>JAAUZT010000021.1 GCA_014804485.1 Lachnospiraceae bacterium | reverse complement strand
TGGGAAGCGCTGTTGCAGCTTTACAATGCGCTTAACGGAACTGACTATCAGGACACATCAAAGTTTGAGGTAGTGACGATCGAGAATGCAGTTTACATAACTATGAAAAACGACATTGCATTCATAATAGCGGGGACCATGAACATGTACGAACACCAGAGTACATTCAGCCCCAACATGCCGGTGCGGATGCTGATATACCTTGCGCAGGAATATGAAATTCTGGTGAAGCGGGCAGGGAGAAGCATATTCGGCACGAAAAGGCTCATGTTGCCGACTCCGCAGTGCGTGGTTTTTTATAACGGTGAAAAAGATATGCCGGAAGAACAAGTAATGTTGCTGTCGGACTCATTTGAGAATAAGGACAGGGATGCAGCGATAGAGCTTAATGTAAGATTTATAAACATAAACCATGGTCATAACACGGAGTTGATGGAGAAATGCAGGGTCTTGGGTGAATATGCCGAGTTTGTAAGCATAGCAAGGCAGTATACTGCAGAAGGATACAAACTGAATGAGGCGCTGAACATGACAATAGACTACTGCATAGATCATAATATATTGGCTGAATTCCTGAGAAAATACCGTTCGGAGGTGTTAGGCATGCTGTTGGAAGAATTTGATGTTAAAAAATATGAAAGAACCATTCGGGAAGAAGGAAGAGAAGAAGGAAGAGAGCTTATCAATAAACTGAACGGCATCCTGCTTGAGCAGGACAGGATAGAGGATTTGAAGCGTTCTGCTAAAGAACCGGCATATCAGGAGCAGCTGATTAAGGAACTGGGTCTATAAATTTTTAATCGTAAACTGAATGAATTCATAATATAAATCCTGACGTAAAGTATGAAATTGTGATGGTAATTGCAATGACAGCATGCTTTGTGTCAGGTTTTTTATTTACCAGTGGGAACGGAGAGAAAGCGGTGCAGTTGATGAGGGCGGAGATGAGGGATAGGAATTTGTCTATATGAAATTTTGTAATATTGATATTAATTTAACCAACAAAGAGGAACTGTTTCAGAATTTAAATGGAGAAACAAAATTCATTGTTACAGTAAATGCACAAATTATTGTATTGGCGAATGAAAATCAAAGGCTTCTAGAATTTATTAATAAAAATTATGCAACAGTAGATGGAGAAATTCCATTGAAAATTGCAAAAATATTATATCCTGATTTTAAGGATGTTATTAAGCTTTCTGGCAGTGATATAGTTTATGACTTTTGTGATTATGCGAAGAAGAATGATTTGAAACTGTTTTTTTTAGGGGGCAAGGAAAGTTCTGTTAGGAATGCAGTAGAAAATGTGAGAAAAAAATATGCGATTCAAGTTGATGGATTTTCTCCAGAATTTGAAGATTATCCCTTTTCTGATAGGTTTATCAGAGAGTGTCAAAGCAGTATAAGAAAATTTAAACCAGACATTCTGTTTGTTGGATTTGGAGCAGGTAAGCAGGAATATTTCATAGAGAGTAATCGATCTTTTTTGCAAGAGTGTAAAATACAATATGTTGTTGGCAGTGGTGGGACAGTTGATTTCGTGTCGGGAAGTATTAAAAGAGCACCCAAATGGATAAGCAAAATTGGGTTAGAAGGATTTTATCGTTTCTTTCAAGAAATGAGCATAGCAAGGGCAAAAAGAATTTTAATATCCTTTAAATTCTTTAAGTATATTCGTTAGATTATGTAAGGGATGAGACAAATGAAAAAAATTGCTATATTTCAAGCCGATTTAAAAGTTGGTGGGATACAACGTTCTTTAGTTAATCTTTTGGGCTCTTCTATTTTAGACGAATACCATGTGGATGTATTTCTGTTTTCTCGAGATATTTTTTACGACACTAGTAGTTTTAAGGAAAATATACATATCCATTTTCTTAAACCATTCCCTTACTGGTTTCGTTGCATTCCATTTAGTTTAATAAGAAGAATGAAGTTATATACAGAGATTAAAGATCAGTATGATTTTGCTTTTGATTATGATAGCTATCGGCAGGAATGTGCATATTGTACAACTAAGATGAATTGTGCAAGAAAAATTTTATGGATTCACAGTGATATAGAAAAAGAGCTCCTATTTAATTGGAAATATCGGATTCTTTATTTGTTTTTCAAGGAAAAATATAAATTTTATGATGAATTTATTGCAGTTTCTCAAGGGGTGATTGAACCTTTTCGAAAGCATGGAAATAAGAAGGCAAAAATAAGAATTATTCCTAATATAATAAATGTAAAGCAAATCTTGTCTGATTGCCATGAAAAAACAAAATTATTAATAGATTCAACTAAAATAAATATTGTTTGCGTTGGAAGAATTCATATACAAAAGGGATATGATTTATTTCTTAATGATTTTTTGGCGGCATATAAAGCGAGAAAGGATTTGCGCTGTTATATCATAGGGGATGGTCCGGACTTGTATTATTATAAAAAGTGGATAAAGAGGCATGCACTTGAAGATGTAGTATTTTTTCTTGGAAATCAGAAAAATCCTTTTGCAATTATGAATCAGATGGATGCATTGTGTCTTGAGTCAAGATCCGAGGGACAAGGTATGGTTTTATGGGAAGCGAAGTGTCTTGGACTTCAATTGATTTTTCCTAAAAGGTTAGAAAAATATAATATTTTGCTTAAAGGAGAAGAAAATGTAAGAGAAGCGTTAATTAATCTGGTAAAAAAGGAGAAACAATATACATATTTGGAAGAATATCATGATTATATCGAAAAACAATATAGAGAATTGTTCTTAAACTTAAAAAGGATATAGCATTAGGGTAAAATATATGAAAGTTAAATATAGTAATATTATAATGTGGCTACTAATTATAAGCCCTATTATAGATAATATTAATGGATATTTATTATTAACAGAAAACAATACAAGTATAAGTGCTATATATAAAACTATTACGTTTTTTATTTGTGTATTTATATTAATAAAGATTATACCAACCAGAAAAGAGATTGGAAGAAAAATATTGGTGCTATTTTTTTTTACAATTCAAATAGGGATTTTTGGGTTAAACGATATAGGAGGGTGTATTTATAATGTATCTGCACTTATTAAATTATTAATGCCTATGATTATCATAATGACAATGATTAAGTTGAACTATTATGATAATACAATAGTACGATGTGTAGAGAAAATTTGCAATTCTTACTGCTGGTTTTTTCCTGTTTCCTTAATTGTTCCTATGCTATTTGATATTGGGTTTGATACATATAGAAGCGGATTTGGAAATAAGGGATTTTATTATGCGGGAAATGAAATTAGTGCAATAATGGTAATTATTTTAACGATGGAAATCGAAAAATATAAAACTGATAAAACAAAATTGAATTTTATAAATATTATATTGGGCGTTGCTGGAACTATTTGTATTGGAACAAAAGCGTCATATATTGCATTAGCTATTTTGCTATTAGTAGGATTATCTTCAGAACAAAATATAAACAAAAAATTATTAAGTATATGTTTGCTTATTCCTAGTGTTTTTGGAGGCTTATGGTATATTACAAATCATGTTAATTCAATTGTACAAAATATAAATGCTATAAGGTGGAGATATTTGATGGCAAGTGGAATAGTAAATTTTTTGCTATCAGGACGAGAAGTAACTGCAAGGAGAGTCTTTCGGCAAGTATATGATGAAGATGTTCTCTGGAAATTAATTCTAGGCATTGGTCCCTATGTAGCGGAAAATGGTGCTGATCATATTTTGATTGAGATGGATTTATTTGATTTATTAGTTCAGTTTGGGGGCATTGTTACTGTAATTGTTATTCTTTTTTATGCTCAGTATTTAAAAAAAGCTTTATATTCAAAAAAAACGATATATATTGTTGGAATTATTTTGCTATATGGTATATCTGTATTTTCCGGGCATGTGATCTTGGCTCCTATGGTTGGAGTTGTTTTAGCTGTTTTATTATTAAAGATAGAATTTAATGAAAAGTAATATTTTAAGCATAGACTATAAAAAATCCGCGAAGAAGCATATGCATATATCCACAGAGGCGAAGTTGTCGGTACAAATCTTAGACTATTGGAAGCGATAATGCAAATACATACTAATGAGGAAAAGGAAAATGACACATGATGAAACTCCGTTAGTCAGTGTAATTGTCCCAATATATAATGTTGAAAAGTATTTAAAGAAATGCATAGAAAGTATTAGGACACAGTTATATAATCACATAGAAATTATTTTAGTAGATGATGGTTCGTTAGATGGATCAGCACAAATTTGTGATGGTTATCAGCAATTAGATGAGCGTATTAAAGTAATACATAAAGTAAACGGGGGATTATCAGATGCAAGAAATGCCGGAATTGATGTATGTGTTGGGCAATACATCTTATTTGTCGATTCGGATGACTATATTCATCCATATATGATTAAAGGCATGATGGACGTTGCAATAAATGAGGGGGCGGATATTGTAGAATGTGCTATTCAAGATGTGGATGAAGTACATAGGGCAGATTTTAAAATAGATAGAATCCCATATAATATAAGAGTGTTGAATCATGAACAGGCAGTTGAAGGTATTCTGGATTATAAGTTAAAAATAGTAGCATGGAACAAATTATATAAAAAATCGCTTTTTGTAAAATTAAGGTTTCCTGTAGGCAAATTACATGAGGATGAATTTCTTATTCCCTTTCTCGTGGATATGTGCTCAACATATGTATTAATAGATAATAAATATTATGCATATGTAAACCGAGAGAATAGTATTATGAATTCTCCTTACAATAAAAAAAGATTGGATATAATAGAAATATTTGAAGAACGGCTTAATTATTTTAATAAAAAATATGACAATAAGTATAATGAAATTATTAAATATCATTTTTGGGTGGCTTGTGTAAGATTAAAGGCAATGATGGGGGAACAATATTATAACAGTAAAGTAGAAGATGTATATACCTATTTATATAATGAACTAATTACTTCAAAGAAAGTAAAGGTAGATAAAAAAATTAAAGCGATAGCAAATAGATTCATACCATTTAACATTATAAAAAAAATGAAACAAAGAGCCTGATACTAAAAATGGGTGAGTTAGTTACTGCAAAAGTATAGATCGAAAAATGCCGGTGCTGTCTGGCAATGGGAGAATTAGAGGGTGTTAAAGTTAGTGATACATAAGGTGTTGATATGCTATGAGGTCTATAAAAAGGAATCAATATAAATATGGCAACATTAACGAGTGATATTATCACCATAGATAGAAACAGCTATGATGTCGGGGAAGATAAAATTGAATATATTCAGGCAAGAGAATTGCTTGTAAGTAACAGAATTGATTTGGTTGTCAAATACAAATTTGTTGAAGCATATGATAGAGGGATTAATGTGCCTTTTTTGCGACAGCTATATTTCACTCATTTAGAAGCGTTTACTGACGGAACGTTTATAGAACCGGGAAAAGAAGGATCAAAAAAAAGTTTTCTGGATTATCTTGAAGTATTTGAAGAGTTAATCAGTAGCATTAAACGTGATGGTGTTAGAAAAGAAATATCAGTTATTCCAGTCGGAAGAAATAATGCTATATTGAATGGCTCACATAGAGTTGCAATTGCCATGTATTATAATCTCACGGTTCCGATTGTGCGTTACGAGGATATAGAAGTAAAGTACGATTATGCATATTTTAAACAGAAATTGCTAGAAAAATCATACATAGATTATATGATAACCGAATATATTCGTTTGAAAGAAAATGTGTTTTTTGTTTGTATTTGGCCTAGAGCGAATAAGACTAAACTTGAGGTTGTAGACACATTAATACATCAAACATGTAATGTGGTCTATACGTCATCAATTATGCTTAAGTATAATGGTTTAAAAAATCTGATGATCCATATATATGGAAAGCAGAGTTGGTGTGGGGACATACAAAACGGATACAAAGGCATCCAGGGTAAGGTTGATAATTGCTATATAGATCATGCGGAGACCATAATTTATGTTCTTGATAATATAAACATAGATGATATTGTCAGTTTAAAACAAGAGATAAGAAATATATTTCAAATTGAAAATAGTTCTATCCATATAAGCGATAATTCCAGAGAATCTTTAGAACTGGCTCATTTGTTATTAAATCACAATTCATTGGACGTTTTAAATTATGGACAAATGTGCAAATATAAAGCCTATATTGCATCACTTCAGCAGATTGGTAAAGAATTAGATGCGTATAAAATAGACAGAGAGGATTTTCTTATTGATTCCAGTGGGATTCTGGGAGTTTATGGTATAAGAAATCCGGGAGATATAGATTGCCTTACTTTTATAAATTTGAAGAAGTATCATTTTACTGTAAAAGTGGCAATACATGATGAAAACATTATTTATTATTCACAGACAAAGGAAGACTTGATTTATAATCCTAATAATTATCTGTTTGCGTTCGATATAAAATTTTGTAATTTATCTACGCTATTTGAGATGAAGAAAAGGCGTAATGAAAAAAAGGATTGCGAAGATTGTTTATTGATAGAACCATATATTAAAAAACAGATAACTTATAAAGCAAAAGTATATCAATATAAAGTTAGGATAAAAAGGAAATGTAGGAATATCTACGAAATGATCAGATATAAAATAATTAGGTTTTTAAAAAAAATGCATTTATATGATAAGGCAAGAAAGTTGTATCACATATTTAAAAGGATGAAGCTGTGAGCAGTACTACAAGAATAGATAATTCTAAAAGGAATATGATATATGGTTTGTTTTGTCAAGTAATTACGATCCT
This sequence comes from Lachnospiraceae bacterium, assembly GCA_014804485.1. Taxonomy (GTDB): domain Bacteria; phylum Bacillota; class Clostridia; order Lachnospirales; family Lachnospiraceae; genus UBA3282. The sequence goes on along the minus strand of JAAUZT010000021.1, from coordinate 88,394 downwards.
ATTCTCTTTTATTAATAGACAGATTTTTATTATCTTATTAGGAAAGGAATATTTGGGAATTCATGGATTGTTTGCCAATATTCTGACATTGCTATCTTTAACAGAGATGGGTATTGGAAATGCATTTCTCTTTTTTTTGTACAAGCCTATTCGAGATCGGGATTATATAAAGTTGCGGGCGCTTCTGAATTTTTGTCGGAAGTTATTTATTTATGTGGCTGTTTTAGTTTTGGTTCTTGGCATTATAGTAGTACCATTACTTCCTTTAATCGTTGATGTGGATATGGAGTTTAATAAGATAAGATTATATTACATCATTTATTTGATGAATTCTGTCTTGTCTTATTTTTCTGTAAATAAATCCATGATCATAGAGGCAGATCAAAAAAATTTTGTGATAAGTTCGTTTAGAACTGTTATTCAAGTAATCCAAAATATAGCTCAAATTCTACTTCTTTTGCTTTTTCATGATTACATGGTATACCTGTTAGTGCAAGCTGGATGCACAATTTTATATAATATTTCTATAACTTATAAGGCACACAAGATGTACCCTTATGTTTTTCATGGGAAAGCGGAACAATTAAATAAAGAAAATAAGAAGTCTATATTGGAAATGATTCGGGCAACATTAATATATAAGGTTGGGATAGTTGTTATGAATAATACAGATAATTTATTGATTTCTATTATCATAACAACTGTGTCAGTTGGATATTATTCTAATTATCGGATGGTGGAATCAGTAATAAGTCAATTTGTGAGTGTGTTGATTAGGGCAATAACAGCTAGTTTGGGTGATCTAAATGCAGAAAACAATCAAGAGCATTCTTTACGAACATTTAAAATGTTGGTATTTTCATTTCATGGCCTCAGCGTATTTTGCAGTATTTGTTTACTGTTGTGTATTAATGATTTTATTTTATTGTGGATTGGTGAAGCATATTTATTGAATATGGATGTTGTTATTGCAATGATATTTTGCTTTTATGTTTCTAATATAATTACGCCTGTATGGGTTTATCGTGAAACAATGGGTCTATATCAGGAAACTAAATATTTAATGTTATTGGCGGCCTTTATTAATTTGATATTGTCGGCTGTATTAGGGAACCTGATTGGTTTAAGTGGGATAATTGCAGCAACTGGAATTGCAAGAATATTAACAACTGTTTGGTATGAGCCAAGGATTTTGTTTAAAAAACGGTTTAAAGAAAATGTAAACGCTTACTATGTTCAACAGATAGGCTATATAATGCAATCGTTATTGTGTGTTGCGGTTATTTATTGTGCCACTAAACATTTTCCGGTTTCACTGATTGGTATGTTTGGCAAAGTATTGGTAACATTTATTGTAGTTCTTTTAATATTTGCCTTGTTTAATAGAGAAAAAGCCGAATATACTTATTTAAAAAAAATGGTAAAAGAAATTGTAAGAAAATATAAATAATTTTTTTGCTCCATTACATATAATTAAGGAGCATTACTTTACAATTACGGTTAAAAAATCACTGCAAAGCAAAATGGAATCTATTAATAATAGATTCCATTCCAAGTTTACATACATTTTTTCACCAGTTCAGCAATTTCTTCTGGTGTCAGCTCTGCCGGAAGGCTATTCATCATAACTTTCGCCATGTTCATACCTCGCTTTCTCAGGCTCTGTTGCACATCTGGCGGAAATAATATGGACTGTATTTCCTTTCCTAAAAGTGCATACAACAAAAAGAATTCTTCCCACTCTGCCTAAAACATCGTATCGCTTTTCTGAGGGATGTATTTACAGACTACTCTTTTATCCAGCATTTTATTCCAAATAAAGAGAAAGCTTATTAAACCATCTGGTTCCTTTTATTGGATTATTATAGCATGAAACCAGATTTGATTCAATGTGGAACTTTGCCGGGATTGCGTCAAGAGTTAATATATTTTATTCAAATTGAATATTATGTTGGTTAAGCAGATTTTTCAGGTAGTCAATCTGGAAAACTAATTGCTCATTACAAGAAGACAACTGCTCGATTTTATCATGATAATAGGTTTCCGCTTCTATTCTTGCACGTTCCATCATTTCTTCAAACATAGGTGATCTCCCTTTCGTATTTGAGTTGGCATTAGTCAGCTGGTTCATATATCGGATATAGATTCTCCTCCGGGCAGAGCTCTTTTGTGACGATAATCTGAATATTAAAAGTCTCATTAATGATATGATAAACCCCGTTGGAGAATTTTTCAACGGTTATTTTTCTGTCTTTTTGTAAAGGTTTCATTAATCTCTTGGGATAATAAAGACTAAGGAAAGACAGGCTGATATCCAGCGCAGACTGCCGCTTCATGCCAGTTGGTGTTACGTTTTTTAAGAGGTGCTGTTTTTGACGGAACAGTAGAGTCGGTTTGTTGAAGTGACACGAGAACATTCCTTTCGTAGATTACACAGAATAGTGTTTATGACCGCATGTGTTGAGATACCGTCCGGTATCGTATGCTTTTAGAATTACAGTACTTTTTTGAGATATGAAAAATATGATATATTTATATCATGAGTAGGAGTAGAATGCAAAGTTTTTGTAAGATTAGCGTGTAGATTAGCGTGTAGAAAAAAGTATATTCGGAATTCAGATAATTAATCTTGCGTGTGAAAATATGGTAGGGAATATTTTTATCTGCATTGTGAAATACCAGATGTAGTGTTGTGCAGTTTTCATAAACAAAATTTAGTTTATACTGAACCGAGGATTTTAGAGCAAGCATACAGGAAAAAATATCACAAAATTTTCACAAAACCTTCATGATTAATTCAACTTCCGAATGTAGACTTAACAGAGGAAACAACGGAGAATACATAAGGTGAGGAGAATGTTCTATGTCAACCCACAAAAAGATTGATGCAATTTGCATTGCTGCTATTATTTTCAGTATTGTGCTGACGGTTCTGCTTATGAACGGAAAAGTTTTTGCCAGTATCCCTGTCATGAGTGAAGACGTGGGCAGTGATTTATTTACCGCCAATGATTTGAATGCTGATTGGGATACCGCTTATGCCACCAAAATAGTACTATCCGATGAAGGCAGTACGATAAGCGGAAACGGAGCCTATGTTTATGACGGAAATATCTGCATCGCATATGCAGGTCATTATGTGCTTTCCGGTGAGCTCACAAACGGCAGCGTCATTATTGATGCTGACAAAAAAGATAAAATTTGGGTGCTGCTGGACGGCGTGTCGATTCACTGTGACGATGACGCGGCAATTCGGGTCGAGCAGGCGGATAATGTGTTTCTGACATTGGCGGATGGGACGGAAAATTTAGTCTCTTCCGGCGAGGAGTATAACGAGGAGGCAGCCTCATCGGGGGTGGATGGAACCATTTATTCCCGAGACGATCTGACGATCAACGGAACCGGTACGCTTACGGTAAGCGCTGAGTATCATCACGGAATCGTATGCAACGATGATCTGGTGGTTGCCGGCGGTAATATTGCAATAAGCGCGGCACAGGATGGCATACACGCTAATGATAGTGTACGCATTCAAAATGCCGAGATCTCTATTAAGGCCGGTGATGATGGTATTACCGTATCCAACGATGACGAGACGGCATTTCTTTATGTTGGGTCCGGGAGCATTACTATTTCGGAATGCTATGAAGGCCTTGAGGCCGTAGACATTACAATTGCCGGCGGAACTGTGGACATTACGGCGACAGATGACGGGATCAATGCCAGTGGGCGCGGCGAAAACTCCGTCATCCGTATTACGGACGGTGAAGTTACGATTGTCAATCCTTCTGGCCGGGATGCGGACGGGCTGGATTCCAACGGCAGTATCTATATTGAGGGCGGCAAAGTATTCATAAGTGTTTCGGACAACGGTGGTAACTGTGCGCTTGATTGTGGAAGTGAGAATGGCGGCGAGTGTGTTGTCAGTGGCGGTACGGTAATCGCCTGTGGAGGCAGCGCTATGGCGGAAGGCTTCGATGCCGGTTCCACACAGGGATTTTTAATGTACGGCACGAATGCGGCAGCAGGCACATTAATAAGCTTGGAGGATTCTGACGGCAGTGAACTTCTTTCTGAGGAAATCCCGTGTAGCTTTTCTTCCGTGGTACTCAGTACACCTGAGCTGAAAGTGGGAGATGTCTGCACAATTGCGATTGATGGCGTACAAGAGCAGATCACGATCGATAATTCTTCGTCCTCCGGTTTTGGTCAGGGCGGAATGTTTAGAGGCGGTATGCCAAATGGCAGAAATTTCGGAGGAATGACTCGTAATGAAGATGTGCCTGTAATGGGTATGATCGAACCTCCCGACAGGTTGGATATGCCCGATGATGAGAGCAGGATGGATTTACCAGATGGTGATAGCGGTACGGACAGGCAGGAAATGAGACGAGCCGGCGGAAGACAGTTCGCCTCTGAAGCAGGACAAGACCGGAAGGATGGAGCACGTTTCCGGCAGCAGGATATGGACAGAGGACAGATGCAGCCCGGGGAGGATATTTCATCTTCCGCTGTTTCGGTTGATACATTGGTCATGCTCGGTATTTCCGTGCTGGTCCTTCTGGCTGGTCTGTGCATTGCAGCAAAAGTCAGGCATTGATTGAACCCATAAATACATCATTGAATTTAGTAAGCTGATCATATACGATTCCGTGACCGCTGTCAGCTAAAGTTATGAGTTTTGAGCCGCAGATACATTCGTGCTGTATTTCGGCAAGCTCGTCGGAAACGATCAGATCCTTAGCACCATGAATAATATAGGTGGGAACGTGAACACATTCGAAATCGTTCCTGCCGTCTTCATCACGCAGCGCGATACCGCACTTTATCGTTCCGATTCCCGATGCAGATAATGCGATGTCTCTGAACCAGTCAACGACTGCATCCGGGTGCGGACATGCAAAAAGCTGTTTGCTGAAGTTCTGGCATAGCTGCGGTCTGTCGGTTTCGGCAAGGTTGATCAGGTCATTTACTTCCTGTACAGGTTTTCCGTAGGGAAAGCCCGGACGTCTGGCAAAACATGGTGCGGCGGCAGATAGCAGAATCAGCTTACTAACTTCGAATCCATTGAAACAATTCATATATCTTAGGGCGATTGAGCCTCCCATTGAAAATCCGACCAAGACAAATCTTTTGAGGCAAAGCTGACGGACCACCTGGAATATGTCAGCCGCCATTTGATCATAGGAATATCCGCATACAGGAGTATCCGACCTGCCGAATCCTCTTAAATCCACCGCAACGACACGATATCCGCAGTCGGTAAGCAGATTGATCTGATATTCGAAGATCAGATGGGACAGCGGCCATCCGTGAATGAGAAAAACCGTCTGTTTCCCCTTAGGATTATAGTCGTAGACGGCAATTTTAGTTCCGTCGTTTGAGGTGATATAGAACATAAATACCTCCGTGATGGAGTTTTAATATTTTATGTGACCGGGTGGCGGTCTGTGAATATTTGAATGGTAAATGCCTGCATAAATGACATAGCGGAATTTGCAAATGTATTTACCTCATTGTATAATCGATACAGAGAAACTCTTGGGATTTTTGGAAAAGTAAATAAATGGGGGCTTATTTTATGGATCTGATAACATTATGTAATAAAATTCATTTACCAAAAGAAATTCAAAATGGGGTTCTATCCTATTACCAAACAGACGATTTCGCTGCGGCGTATCCTGTTACAAACGGGCTTAAGAACATGCAAACCGAAGCCGATGCACGGGCAAAGCTGGGACAGTTGTTAGGAGAAGATCCGCAGAGAATCAAAATGCTGACATGTATGCTGGTATGCGCAGCTGAGCTTTATTCATGGTATGAGGAAAAAGGAATCTCGGAAACAGTTTTTGCAGACACAATGTGTTGTTTTACCAGATTCATAGAGGAATGCAGGAATATAACAGGACAATATGCTTTTGACAGGGAGTGGTGGACAGCGCGGCAGGTCAGCGGAAATTTATTTCGGATTGGGGAACTGGAATATGAAATGGTAGACAGGGAATCTGAGCCTGTGATCAGTATTCACATTCCCTCAGACTCTGTCCTGACCGGAGAAAGATGCGATGTATCTCTTGAAAGTGCAAAAAAATTCTTTGCCGCATACTTCCCCGAATATCAGGACGTGGATTATATCTGTCATTCCTGGCTTTTGGCGCCGGAACTGTGCAGCCTGCTTTCGCAGGACTCCAAAATTATTGCATTCCAACATCGCTTTAAGATTCAAGAGGCAGATTATTCGGACACCGATTACATCGAATGGGTGTTTAAAACCAGAGATGTTCCGATTGCAGACTTGCCGGAAGATACCGGTCTGCAACGAAATATGAAACGCCATTTGTTAAACGGTGGCAAAATCGGAACCGGCTACGGTATCCTGACCGGTCGTTAAGCTTTAATCTGACTTCGGAAAATATTTCCGGTAAGTAAATATAAACAGCACAATCGCAAGGGTAGTGGACAAGTAGTCCGTGATCGGCTGTGCCGCTGCAAGCATGGCTGCGGAGTCGAAAATGCTCCGAAACAGGAGCAGCACCGGCAGATAAATGAGTCCCTGACGGCTGATGGAAAGGATCAGAGCCGGCAGTGCCGCGCCGGTAGACTGGATGGCGTTAATAAATACAAATAGCAGACCCATCACCGGGCCGGAGTAGATATAGATACGCGCAAAGGACATACCGTACCCGAAGGCATCCGCATCTTCCAGAAAAGCATGCACCAGAGGCCCGGCACCGCAGTAGCAGATAACAGTCATTACGGCGCTTAGTCCGAAAGCGAGCATCAGCGAGAACTTAAGGACAGCCATGTAGCGTTTCCGGTTTCCGGCGCCGAAGCAGTAGCCTAAGACCGGCTGGATACCGGTGCCGAGTCCGATTAAGAGCATTACCACGATCATATTGACCTTCATTGCCACACCCAGTCCGGCAACCGCCATATCGCCGTAATCGATCATAATATTGTTGACGATGATATTTGAAAGGCTCATCAGGATGCTGTTAAGCGAAGCCGGAATGCCGATGGCAAGTACTCCGGCGGCGATGCCGCCTCCGGCCTGATAATGCTTGGGGTGGATGGAGAGCGTCGCTTTTTTGGAAAGCAAATGCAATATGTAGAAAACGGCCGCGAAGATATTGCCCAGCACGGTTGCAACTGCTGCGCCGGCTACATCCCAGCCCAGAGCAAGGATCATTATCGGATCCAATATAATATTGATCAGGTTTCCGATGAGCATTCCCATCATGGCAACATTTGCATTGCCTTCGGCACGAATGATGTTGCTGAAGCTGTTGCTGATGATCAGAAACGGGATAGCTGTGGAAACGATGCGCAGATACTGCGAAGCATAGCCTACGGTGTCATCGCTTGCACCGATAGCCCGGCTCACCGGTTCGGCGAAGATAAATATAATGACCATCGCAATGACACCGATACCGAGTCCGGTCCAGAAACAGAAAGCGGAAGTGCGCTTCGCCCTTTCGGTATTGCCCTCACCGAGTAACCTTGATATCAGGGAAGTTCCGCCTATGCCGAAGAGCATTCCGACGGCCATGAATAAGAGAAATGCCGGAGTTGCCACGGAGATGGCGGCAACCATGTAGGCGTTTTTGGTCTGGCCTATGAAGAATGTGTCGGCCAGATTATAGATTAAGACCATGATCATACTGATGATAGACGGCACGACATTGCTGATGACTGCTTTCGGTACTGGGGCGTCCCGGAAGATTTCTGTTGTTTTATCCTGCATAATAAATCCTTCCTTTCCTGATTCTGTATTCTATAAGTTTCTGAATGCGTCGGATTTCAGATTCCGGTAAATCTGTTCGAGCATCTTGTCTAAGAGCTGCCGGTCGTCTTCTGATAAACCGGCAAACATGATCTCATCCAATAAAGGACTCTTTTGCCTTATTTCCGAAGCAAGCTGTTCGCCAAGCTGCCTGCCGCTGTCTGTCAGCAGAATGGGTTTGGCGCGCGCACCCTGAATTTCACTTTTACAGATAAAGCCCTTCTGTTCCAGAAGTTTCAGCACGTGGATGACACTGGTATGTTTGACATCGAAATGTGCAGCGATATCCGAGAGCGTGCATTCCCTGTCGGTTTCCTGTGAGAGATACATGAGGACATCAAGCTGTGTGCTGGTCAGTCCGTATTTTTTATACTCTTTATTAAAACCGGATTCCAGTTGGTTGTGTATCTTTTTAAAATAGAGTTTCGGTTCATTCATGGTAATATCTCCGTCTATATATGTAGCATGCTACATATTATACCTGATTCAGGAAATTGTCAATACAAAAATTAGATAGGGTCAGATGGGAGAATATACATTTTCCTTGTTTCATGCAAAGGGTAGTGCTATACTAACTTCGGCAGTATTAACCCATAGAAAAATAACAGGGGAACGAAAGGCGGATCATAAAAATGAAAAAGAAAAAAATAATAAGGGGAATCGGAGTTCTGATTTTGTGTCTGGCGCTTTTACCGGTCACAGCATTTGCAGCGGAAGAGGGGGTAGAGTATACGCCGCCCATGTATGCCACTTTCTGGGCACTGGTTCCGCCTGTTGTTGCGATTTTGCTGGCGCTGATTACGAAGGAAGTTTACAGTTCTCTGTTTATCGGTATTCTGGTGGGCGGGATATTCTATTCCGGATTATCATTTGAAGGTACGCTGACACATATTTTCAGCGATGGTTTTGTGGCTGTTCTTTCCGATAGCTATAATGTCGGTATTCTGGTATTTCTTGTGATATTGGGAGCGATGGTGGGCCTGATGAACCGTGCCGGCGGTTCCGCGGCTTTCGGTCGTTATGCCAAAGAGAAGATCAAGACGCGGGCAGGTGCGCAGTTAGCTACCGTGGCGCTCGGCGTTCTGATCTTTATTGATGATTATTTTAACTGTCTTACCGTAGGCAGCGTGATGAAACCGGTTACAGACGAGCATAAAGTGTCACGTGCGAAGCTGGCTTACCTGATTGACGCTACCGCAGCGCCGGTCTGCATAATCGCCCCGATTTCTTCCTGGGCAGCAGCCGTATCCGGATTCGTGGAGGGAGAAGACGGATTCTCCATCTTTGTCCGCGCCATTCCGTATAATTTCTATGCGATTCTGACGATCATTATGATGATTGCCATGATACTCATGAAGGTGGACTTCGGTTCCATGAAGGTGCATGAGGAAAACGCGCTGAAAGGCGATTTGTTCTCCACGGGAAAGTGGTCTGAGGAGAAACAGGACGTGATAGCGAATCCCAATGGCAAAGTGATCGATCTGTTGATTCCGATTATTATGCTGATTGTGTGCTGTGTGATTGGTATGATCTATACAGGCGGTTTTTTTGAAGGTGCAGGTTTCGTAGAGGCTTTCTCCAATTCCGATGCTTCCGTCGGTCTTGCGCTGGGCAGCATATGCGCACTGGTCTTGACGATTATCATTTACCTGCTGCGGAAGGTCTTAGGTTTTACGGACTGCATGCAGTGTCTGCCTGATGGATTTAAAGCCATGGTTCCGGCGATCCTGATCCTTACGTTTGCATGGACATTGAAAGCGATGACAGATTCCCTGGGGGCAGCGACTTTTGTTGCGGAGACAGTAAAAAGAAGTGCGGGAGGTTTCATGAATTTCCTGCCGGCAATTATATTCCTTGTGGCTTGTTTCCTTGCATTTTCTACAGGTACTTCATGGGGGACATTCGGTATTCTCATCCCCATTGTGGTAAATGTGTTCATGGATTCTAACCCGCAGCTCATGATCATCTCTATTTCGGCCTGCATGGCCGGAGCGGTATGCGGTGACCACTGTTCGCCCATATCCGATACCACGATCATGGCTTCCGCAGGCGCGCAGTGCGACCATGTCAGCCATGTGTCCACGCAGCTTCCTTATGTAATCGTAGCTGCCGTGATCTCCTTTGTCACATACATTGTTGCGGGCTTTACGCAGAGTGCGTGGATCTCACTGCCCGTAGGCGTGGTTCTTCTGCTTGCAGCGCTGTTTGCGATCAAGAATATGAATCTGGAGAAGGCTTCACAGTAATTAAGAGCTGCAGATGCTCATAGAGATTTATTAATTGACTAAGCAGATGCAAAAGATTATGATAGAAAAGAATTGTTCGGGGAAACAGGTGCGAATCCTGTACGAGCCCGTCGCCGTGAGGCATGTTTGATTGTACCGGTCTGACCGAAAGCCACATTTCGGGACAAGCCATTGGAGAATCTCTGAGAAGGCGGTCCGGTATAATGCCGAGTCGAAATATCCGGACAATGGAATCCTCTTATGCAGCGACTGCGAGTGCCGATCCGAAAGGGGAAATAACAACAAAGGAGAATAAGGATATGAAAACGAGAAGCAATAAGAAATTATTGTCGTTCATCCTTTGTATGGTGCTTATTGTGGCTGCAGCACTGTTTACAAACGGCTGTAACGGCAGTACGGGAAATGCGGTATCTTCCGGGACCGAAGCGGAGAATGCGGATGTACAGACAGATTCCGGCAGCAGTACGGAGTCGGATAGTGCCGGCGATGTAAGTGTGCTGGGTGAAGGGAGTACGAAGTTTGCATTTACCGTGACAGATCAGGACGGCAATGAGACCGGTTTTGAGATTCACACAGATAAGGAGACGGTCGGGGAAGCGCTGCTGGAAGTCGGATTGATCGAAGGAGAAGAGAGCGAATACGGTCTTTATGTCAAAACGGTCAACGGCATCACCGCGGATTATGATAAAGACGGTGTATATTGGGCGTTCTATGTAAACGGAGAGTATGCGCAGTCCGGCGTTGATTCTACAACGATCACAGAGGGAGAGGCATACTCCTTTAAGGTCGAGAAGTGATGAAACTTACGATCAGGGAGATTACAGTGTTCGGAATGCTTGGGGGTATCATGTATGCCTCCAAGCTGATTATGGAGTTGATCCCGAACGTCCACCTGCTGGGAGTATTCACAATTGCTTACACGGTCGTTTACAGAAAGAAGGCACTGTATCCGATTTATACTTATGTCATTCTGAATGGGATATTGTGCGGCTTTGCGGCTTGGTGGGTGCCCTACTTATATCTGTGGACGATTCTGTGGGGAGTGGTCATGATCCTTCCGAAGCATATGCCGAAGAAGGTACGACCGTTCGTTTATATGTCCGTGTGTGCGGCGCACGGCTTTCTGTTCGGAACATTGTATGCTCCGGCACAGGCGTTATTATTTGGCTTGAATTTTGACGGGATGATTGCGTGGATTATCGCAGGACTTCCGTGGGACGCGATTCATGGCGTCAGTAATTTCTTCTGCGGCATATTGATTGTACCGATCATCACGGTACTGCGGTACGCAGAGCAGAGAATGAGCGGCAGTTAATCTGCCGCTTTTTTTGATGCGCAGAACCGTGCAATGGCTTTTTGTAAAATAAATAAAAATAAATGTCAAATATATTTGACATATTGTAATGTGTATGATAACGTGTAATAGAACAAGGCATTGACCGCAGAATGATAATTCGGGAAAGGCAATGACCGATAGGCAGCAGAAACGGAAAAAAAGAGGTGAGCGGATGGCAAGAAATATACCGATCAAGGTGGCGAGAGCCGAGAAGGATATGACGCAGAAGGCACTTGCGGAGGCCGTGGGGATATCGAGGCAGACGATGAATGCCATTGAACAGGGAGAATATAATCCGACGATTAAATTGTGCCGGGCTATATGCCGTGTATTGGGTAAGAGTCTTGACGAGTTGTTTTGGGAGGATGAGACACCCGAATAACTGCGCAGACGGCAAAAAAGCAGAAGTATGGAATGAACGGGAAGTGTGAAGGTCTAATAGAAATCGGATGAAAGAAGAAACAGGAATCTGAGGCAGGAAAGGAACAGGTGATATCTATTATGAAGAAGTGGAAAAACAAGCTGGATGAGATGCAGGAACAGAAAATGCTCAGGATCGAGCATAACGGCTGCTGGCTTGCTTTCTGGGGATTGGTCATAGCGATTATAGCACAGATCATGTATTACGGACCGGATTGCTCCGAGGAAATTATAGGTGAATTTATCGTATTCATGTGCCTGGCATGCTATATCGCGATCGGCTGCGTCATCAATGGGATATGGGACAGAAAACTTGCGCCGTCATGGAAGGTAAATCTGTGTACAAGCCTGATTGCGGGCGTAGTAGGCGGAGCCATTCGGTTTATCATAAGTTACCGTGAATATCAGATGGCAGCGGCAGGGGCAGCGGTAGGGTTTTTAGTCGGAATCTATACATTTGCGGGTTGCTTTATACTACTGTCAATAGCGCTTTTCATATATAAGTGGAGAGAAAACAGGCTTGAGAACGAGACTGAGGATGAAAAGAAAGACAAATGAGCATATCGTTCAACTGACAATAACGTTTGACGAGTTGAGACTCATGAAATTGATACAGGAAAGGGGAACATTGCAGAATGATTACAGCGGACAATCTGGTAAAGACATTTATCAGAAATGAGAAGAAAAATAAAAAGAGTGAATTTAATGCGGTAGACGGTATTTCGCTGTCTATGCGGGAAGGGGAAATCGTCGGGATACTGGGGCCGAACGGCGCGGGAAAGACGACACTGCTGCGTATGATGTCTAAGCTGATGAAGCCGACAAGCGGTATGGTGAGCGTCCGTATCGGGGAAGAGGAATTAACAGATGACATCGAAGTCAAAAGGCATATCGGATATCTGTCCAACAACACCAAACTTTACGGGCGGCTCTCGACAAGAGAATTACTGCAAATGCTCGGAGTGCTTTACGGCATAGCGGAGGAAGATACGAAGCGCAGGATCGACGAGATCAGCGAAGTGCTTTCTATGGAATCTTTCTTGGATAACAGGATAGAGAAATTATCCACGGGTCAGACACAGCGGGCCTCGATTGCGAGATGTCTCGTGCATGACCCGCAAGTCTATATTTTTGATGAGCCGACGTTGGGGCTGGATATTATCAGCAGTGCGGCGATCGTTGATTTTATGAAAGGCGAGCGGGAAAAGGGAAAGACGGTTCTCTACTCCACACACTATATGGAAGAAGCAGAGTATCTGTGTGACAGGATCATTATGATTCATCAGGGGAGGATTATCGGAGAAGGTACGCCGGCAGAACTGAGAGTGCAGACAGGACGCGACAGCTTAAGAGACATATTTGCCGGGCTGATTGACGAAAACGGCGGACTGGAGTCCGATATGTGTGATTCGGGAAAAGAGGAAGCAGGAAAGAGGAGGGTGCGCAGATGAGCACGAGAATAATACAGACATTAGTGAAAAAGGAGATGCTGGATGTTTTCAGGGACAAGAAGACAGTGATTATGATGCTGGTTGTGCCGATTATATTATATCCGCTTATTTTTATCGGCGTTATGCAGCTTATGGCTTTTGTTTCGTCCAGTATGAAGGAGCAGAATTACAGGATCGTCGTAGAAGCTGAGGACGAAGGCAGGTTCTTACATAAACTGGAGGAGTTTCAGAAAGACAGAGCTGAATCTGCAGGAGCGGAGAATCAGGCGGCCGATGAAACAGTACGGGAAACAACAGCGGACGCCGATGAAGAAGCGGATGAAGAGGCATCCGGACAATCATATGAGATTACGATAGTAGATGCCGGCAGCATAACGGATTACGAAGAGGCTCTGAATGAGGAAGAAATCGACGTATATGTCTCAGGGCGGATGAAAGACGGGAAAGTGCAGTATGAAGCGTATTATCTTTCTTCCGTGGAGAATTCATCATATGCGGCAGGAATCGTTATGGACGCGCTCGATGAATTGAAAGAGGATATGACGAAACAGATTATCACGGAGCAGGGGATGGACATACAGGCGATTTTAGAGCCCATTGTCTATGAGAGACAGGATATTGCCAGCAGTGAGCAGTCGATCGGAAACATTATAGGATCTATTCTTCCGTTTATGCTTGTGATCAGCCTGCTTATGGGAACGATATATCCCGCCATCGACACGACTGCAGGTGAACGGGAGAGAGGAACACTTGAGACGATCCTGACGCTTCCGGTGACGAACAGACAGCTGATTATATCGAAGTTTATTACAGTGGCAGTGATCGGAATGGTTTCGGCGTTTCTGAATATCCTTTCCATGGGTGTGATTACATTATATATGTATAAAATGCTGGATATGCAGACGGATATGGGATCCTTTGATATGGCGAAGTTTATTCCGGCGATTCTGGTGTGTATTTTGGCGGTGTTTGCTTTTTCCTTATTTATCAGCGCGGTGACCATGTGCGTGACATCTTTTGCCAAGAGTTATAAGGAGGCGAACAACTATATTACGCCGCTTATGCTTATCGTGATGTTCGTGGGCTATATCGGTTTTATACCGAATATTGAACTGACGCAGACGATAGCGATGATTCCCGTGGCAAATATCTGTCTGCTGATCAAGAATATGATGGCGTTTAAGATCGATTACGGTGCGATCGCGGTGGTGCTTTCAAGCAACGTGGCATACGCGGTAATAGCGATTCTGTTCTTGAGCAAGATCTATGACAGCGAAGCGATTCTTTTTTCTGACGGTAAAGCGGGATTACAGCTCTTTGAGAGGCGGAGCAACCTGAAGAAGGGCGGCGTGCCTACCGTATCCGATGTGTGGTTCGTGGTGGCGGTCACGATTCTTCTCATGCTCTATGTGGGAAGTCTGCTGCAGATCAGATTCGGTCTGGCAGGAGCCTTCGGGACACAGATGATTCTTTTGTTAGTGCCGCTGTTTCTGGTAGTCTATACGAAGAGAGACATCAGGCAGACTTACGGTTTTGCGCGTACTAAGGCGGTAAATTTCTTAGGCGGCGCACTGATAAGTGTGGGAATGGTTCTGCTTAATCTCGTGATTACGGCAGCGTTGATGAAACTGTTTCCGCAGAGCACGGAAAATATGGAGACGGTTTTCTCGGAGCTTTTTGAAAGTAATGTTGTGGCCGCTTTTTTGGTAATTGCGGTGACACCGGCGATTTGCGAGGAGATGCTGTTCCGCGGAGTGATCATGCATTCCATGAAGGCGAAGTACCGTGTCTCTTCGGCGATCGCGATCACGGCGGTATTGTTCGGACTGTATCACATGAGTCTGGTGAAGTTTATTCCCACAGGGCTCATCGGGCTTCTGCTCTGTCTCGTGGCCTGGAAGGCGGACAGTATCTATCCGGCCATGTTAATGCACTTTATCAACAATGTGATTAGTGTCATTGTCAGTTACTATCCGGAGCAGGTGGAGAAAGTCCTGCCGGTGTTTGCGAAAAGTACCCTCTCGGTTTCGGATGCATTATGCCTGAGCGGAGCGGGGCTTGTGCTTGTCGGAATCGGATGGGCGGTGCTGGTGAAGGCGCGGAAAGCAGATAAGGTCGTAATTTCGTAATAGCGGTATTGTATACATGATAATTATGCTGGTGTCCACACTTTAGGCAAACGTAATAATTTGTCTATTGTGGACACCATTTTTTACTGGTAAAATAGAATCTATACGGAACGTGTGTAAATAGTGGGGATTACAGAAAAATATGCAAAGATAGGGGGATATGGCGATGGCAAGATACATTATGGCATTAGATGCAGGCACCACAAGCAACCGGTGTATTCTGTTCAACGAAAAAGGCGAGATGTGCAGTGTGGCCCAGCGGGAGTTTACACAGTATTTCCCGAAGCCGGGCTGGGTGGAGCATGACGCGGACGAGATCTGGGCGAGCCAGCTGGGTGTGGCTGTGGAAGCGATGAATATGATCGGTGTCACTGCACAGGAGATCGCGGCGATCGGCATTACGAATCAGCGTGAGACGGTTATCATCTGGGATAAGCATACGGGCGAACCGATTTATCATGCGATCGTGTGGCAGTGCAGAAGAACGTCGGAAGACTGTGATGCGCTCAAAGAGAGAGGACTTACGGAGAAATTCAAGCAGAAGACAGGGCTTGTGATTGACGCTTATTTCTCGGCGACTAAGGTAAAGTGGATATTGGATCATGTGCCCGGAGCCAGAGAAAGAGCGGAGAACGGTGACTTGCTTTTCGGCACGGTGGAGACGTGGCTGATCTGGAAACTGACCAAGGGTGCGGTACATGTGACGGACTATTCCAATGCGTCGCGTACTATGCTATTTAATATCAACACTTTGGAGTGGGACGATGATATTCTCGCCGAATTGAATATTCCGAAGTGCATGCTGCCACAGGTCAAACCTTCCAGCTGTGTGTACGGAGAGGCGGACCCTTCTTTTCTCGGCGGGCCGATTCCCATTGCGGGGGCGGCGGGAGATCAGCAGGCGGCGCTGTTCGGACAGACATGTTTTACCGCGGGAGAAGCTAAGAACACATACGGAACGGGGTGCTTCCTCCTGATGAATACGGGGGAAAAACCGGTATTTTCCGACAACGGACTGGTAACCACTATTGCGTGGGGACTGGACGGCAAAGTAAATTATGCACTGGAAGGCTCCATCTTCGTTGCAGGAGCAGCAGTACAGTGGCTTCGGGATGAGATGAGACTGATCGATTCGGCGATGGATTCCGAGTATATGGCGAAGAAGGTCAAGGATACCAACGGCTGTTATGTGGTTCCGGCTTTCACCGGACTGGGAGCGCCGTATTGGGATCAGTATGCAAGAGGAACAATAGTGGGGATTACGCGGGGCGTAAATAAATATCATATTATCCGTGCCACACTGGAATCCATCGCCTATCAGGTCAACGATGTGTTGGCGGCCATGGAGACGGATTCTGGTATTGATATCACATCCCTTAAAGTGGACGGCGGCGCCAGCGCCAACGATTTTCTCATGCAGACACAGGCGGATATCGTCAATCTGCCGGTAATCAGACCGCAGTGTGTGGAGACGACTGCCATGGGCGCGGCCTATCTGGCAGGACTGGCGGTAGGCTATTGGGCGAGTAAGGACGATGTGATCAAGAACTGGGTCAGTGACCGGACTTTTAAACCGATTATTGCGGATGCAGATAGAGAAGAGAAAATCCGCGGATGGAATAAGGCCGTGAAATACGCCTATGGATGGGCGAAAGAAGAAGTGTGAGGAAGAACTTCAGGACTTGCGAAGCAAGTCCTGATCACAGCAGAGGCTGTTTCGCTAAGAAGTTCTAAGTCTCACACCGGAGAATGCCAAAAGCGGCATTCTCCACATAGACATGCGCTGCGATAGAATAGCAGCATGGAAAACAGAAAGGAGATTCTGCCGATATGTATGACGTGATCATAATAGGAGCGGGGGTATGCGGCGCGGCGGTTGCACGGGAGCTGTCCCGCTATCAGGCGAAGATATGTGTATTGGAAAAAGAAGAGGATGTATGCTGCGGCACGTCCAAGGCAAACAGCGCCATTGTGCATGCCGGCTATGATGCCGTGACAGGGTCGCTCAAGGCGAAACTGAATGTGCGGGGAAACGAGAGAATGGGGGAGCTGGCCAAAGAATTGGATTTCCCGTTTGAGCGAAACGGGTCGCTGGTATTGTGCCTGAACGAGGACGATATGCCTAATCTGCAGGCACTTTATGACAGGGGCGTAGCCAACGGCGTCAGGGAGCTTCGCATTTTAAACCGGGAAGAAGTGCTTAAGATGGAGCCCAATGTTACGGAGAATGTGTATGCGGCATTGTATGCGCCTACGGCGGGTATCGTCTGTCCCTTCGGACTGAATATTGCGCTGGCGGAAAATGCTTACGCCAACGGCGTGGAATTTTATTTTAATACGGAAGTTACGGAGATTCATAAATCCGAGGAAGGTTACGAACTGCAGACGGACAAGGGTGCTTTCGAAACAAAGTACGTAGTAAATGCAGCCGGCGTATATGCAGACCGCTTTCACAATATGGTCAGTGAAAAGAAAATCCATATTACTGCCAGACGGGGCGATTACTGCCTGATGGACAAAGAAGCCGGCAATCATGTGCATAAGACGATCTTCGCTCTGCCGGGTAAGCTCGGTAAAGGAATCTTAGTTACGCCGACGGTGCACGGCAATCTTTTGGTCGGTCCCACCGCAGTCGATGTGGAAGACAAAGAGGGAATTAACACTACCGCGGAAGGATTGGCACAAGTGCTTGAGAAAGCGGGCATGAGTGTCAGAAACATTCCAACGCGTCAGGTCATTACCTCTTTTGCCGGATTGCGTGCCCACGAGGACGGGGATGATTTTATCATCGGGGAAGCGGAAGATGCACCGGGCTTTATAGACTGCGCAGGGATAGAGTCTCCGGGTATTGCAAGTTGTCCGGCAATCGGTGAGATGGCAGCGGAGCTGATACGGGATAAGATGGGTCTTGCGGAGAAGACTGACTTTATCGCTAACAGACAAGGCATCAAGAATCCGAATACATTAAGTATGGAAGAGAGAAACGCTCTGATCAAAGAGAATCCCGCCTATGGCAATATTATCTGCCGTTGTGAGATGGTTACGGAGGGAGAGATCATCGACGCGATCAGAAGACCGCTTGGTGCGAAGTCCTTAGACGGCGTGAAGCGCAGGACGAGAGCCGGGATGGGCAGATGTCAGTCCGGTTTCTGTGCGCCCAGAACGATGGAGATTCTGGCGAGGGAATGTGATATGAGCATGTTTGATATCACAAAATCCGGCGGAGATTCTAAGCTGGTTGTCGGTACAAATAAGGACACGGTATAGGGACATGGAGGATAAGATGAAAAATTATGATATTGTGATTATCGGCGGAGGCCCGGCGGGACTTGCGGCCGCTGTTTCTGCCAGACAGAGCGGAATAGAAAGCATTATAATCTTAGAGAGGGACAAAGAACTGGGAGGCATCCTGAACCAGTGTATTCATAACGGTTTCGGTCTGCACACCTTCAAAGAAGAGCTCACGGGACCGGAATATGCGGACAGGTTTATTGCGCAGGTGAAAGAATTGGGGATAGAGTATAAACTGAACACGATGGTGCTGGACATCGGGCAGAATAAGACCGTGACGGCGATGAATCGGGAAGACGGAATGTTTGAGATTCAGGCAAAAGCGGTGATTCTGGCAATGGGATGCCGGGAAAGACCCCGAGGTGCACTCAATATACCGGGTTATCGCCCTGCGGGAATCTACTCTGCCGGCACGGCGCAGAGACTGGTGAATATGGAAGGATATATGCCCGGCAGAGAGGTGGTCATTCTCGGTTCCGGTGATATCGGGCTGATTATGGCGAGAAGAATGACCTTAGAGGGCGCTAAAGTGAAAGTCGTTGCAGAACTTATGCCCTATTCCGGGGGGCTTAAGAGAAATATCGTGCAGTGTCTGGACGACTATGGCATCCCCTTGAAGCTGAGTCATACGGTGGTAGATATCAAGGGAAAAGAGCGGGTCGAGGGTGTGACGCTGGCACAGGTGGACGAGAAGAATAAGCCCATTCCGGGGACGGAAGAATTCTATTCCTGTGATACGCTCTTACTGTCGGTCGGGCTGATACCGGAGAATGAGATATCCCGCGGCATGGGTGTGACGATCAATCCGGTTACTTCCGGACCGAAGGTAAACGAGAGTCTTGAGACGAATCTGGAAGGCGTTTTTGCCTGCGGTAATGTGCTCCACGTGCATGATCTTGTGGATTTCGTATCGGAGGAAGCGTCGGCGGCAGGCAGGAACGCAGCGGCCTATGTAAAAGGAACAAGTGCAGCGGATGCCGCTACGGAGGCGGAAATCTGTCTGAATCCGACAGCGGGCGTCAGATATACGGTTCCGTCAACGATCCGCAGGGCTTGTATGGAGGATAATCTGACCGTGCGCTTCCGTGTCGGCGGTGTGTATAAGAATTGTTTTGTCAGTGTCTACTTTGATGACGAGAGAGTAATCCACAGGAAACGGCAGGTGCTTGCGCCGGGTGAAATGGAAGAAGTGAAGCTGACAAAAGAGCAGCTTTTACAGTATCCGAAACTGGAGCAGATTACGTTTAAGATCGAGGAAGAGTAGCACGAAAGAGTATACAAAAATAAAACAGACATAAGCCGTAAGCGCATAAGCAGCTTTGGCATGATGGATCGGAATTCGAGAAGACAGGAAGCATGGAATATATCCGATCAGATTTGGAAGAATTAACAAAATAATGTGTGATGAAATGAGGAATAATATGGAAGTCAGAAATTTAATCTGTATTAACTGCCCGATGGGATGCCCTCTGACTGTTGAGATGGACGGGGATGAGGTAGTAAGCGTAAGCGGCAATACATGTAAAAGAGGCGATACTTACGGCCGCAAGGAAGTTACGAATCCAACCAGAATTGTGACTTCGACGGTGAAAGTAACCGGAGGCGGGGCGGATATGGTATCTGTCAAGACGAAGCAGGATATCCCGAAAGGGAAGATATTTGAGTGTGTCAAGGCATTGAAGGACGTGGAGGTGCAGGCGCCGATTCACATCGGGGATGTGATCGTTTCCAATGTGGCGGGTACGGGCGTCGATATTGTTGCCACAAGAAATGTCTTGAAATAAATCGGAACTTTTTCTGAGGAAAGCAGGGTATGATGTCAGAACAGGATTTTTTCAGAAATGCATTGTCCGACTTTACTTTTGAAACTGCCAGTGGCGGCGCAATCCGTCATCTGGCAGATTTGGGATATACCGTCAAGCAGATCAGCGAGAAGCTGACCTATCCGACGCCTTACGAAAGAGTGCGTGGAGCAGTCTGGCAGCGGCTGCTTGACACGAAGGTGGTGCTCACGCAGGAGCCGGGCAGCGGGAACGGGCAAAGAAAGGCAGAATATACGATAGAACATGATAAATACGGCAGAACCAGCTTTCGGCTTGTGCAAGCCGGGGGAAAAGATATGGAAGTAATCCACTGGAAGGAAAGAATGTATTGCAGAGAAAGGGATGGAAATCCGGCAGAGTATCTGGCAGGGCTGAGTGACCGAAACGGCTGTGAAAACGCATATCTTTCCTGCGACTTCGGATTGTGGAGCAGGAGTGATGCGGAGAAGTTCAAGGCGGCAATGCAGACGTTAAATGAGCGTCAGAGAGAATATATCACGGGTCTTCCGTGGGAGAATCGGGTCTGCTATCACAAAATGGATCAGCGGATGCGGGAGATCGTGGTGAGATTGTACGAGGCAGGGCAGTATCAGGGCACCTGCTTTTTGTTGAAGACGGCGGAGAAAATCAAGATCGAGTAGAATGAGCCGCAGAAGGAGAGCGGGAAGAATTGAAGCAGGTAGTAATATGATTATCAACAAGTGGTATGCGCAGTTTGGAGAAATCAGATATTATTGTTGACTGTCGCGAGATGATGCAACTTTGATACACATCTGATGCAATTTTGATGCAGGCGTATTTTATAATATAAAATCGCGAAGGAAAAACAAGCGACTACGGAGCAGGCATTTGTTTTTCATGCGGTTTTAACAAGCAAACGTTCGATGAAATCGGACATAAGCGCTGAAAGTGCGGGTTTGCGAGTTTAGATGATAAAATACATAAGATCAGGAGATGTGCATCATGAGGAACCAAAAGAGTAACGGAAGGAAGATAGTGGGAAGGACTGCTGTTGTATCGGCAGTTTTTATTTTGGCGGCTATGACAACGACGGTTTTGTCGGGATGTCAGAATGCGGCGAAGAAGGAAACGGAAGTATCGGTAAAAAATGTTCGAGCGGAGGCGGGTACAGATCTGACTGATACGGAACGATTAAGCGCGGAGCAGACAAATGAGGAGCAATCAGGTGCGGGGGTGTCCGGCATAGGTGACAGCGAATTAGCATCAACGGATCAGCAGGCACAGTCAATGGAAAGTGATTTACAAGCGCGGTCAGAGCAAAGCACTGCACAGACGCTGCCAGACAATAATAAAACTATGAGCGGTGATGAAAAAACAGAGAAGAAGGAGCCGCCGGAGGGCTGGGAACTTACGCTTGCATCGGAGGATTGGGGACTTTCTTTCGGAGAACCGGGCACGCAGCCAAGGGGCAACGCTTCCGCGCAGGATCTGGCATGGTATGACGCCTATTATGTCGGTGCCGACAGCGAGAAGGTGATCTATCTTACTTTTGACTGCGGATATGAGAACGGCAATACGGAACCGATTCTGGATGCTCTGAAGAAACACGATGTGAAAGCCACCTTTTTCGTGGTAGGGCATTTCCTGGAGACAGCACCCGAGATGGCAAAGCGCATGGTAGAGGATGGACATGCCGTAGGTAATCACACTTACCACCATCTCGACATGCCGACGATATCCGATGAAGAGACATTCCGGAAAGAACTGGACGATGTGGCGGATCTGTTCCAGGAGATCACAGGAGCAGAGCTTTCCGCCTACTATCGTCCGCCGCAGGGCAAGTGTAATGCGGATAATCTGAAAATGGCGTATGAGCTGGGGTATAAAACCATATTTTGGAGTCTGGCATATGTGGACTGGGATCAGGATAAGCAGCCAAGTCATGAGGAGGCGTTTGATAAGCTCACGGCGCGGGTACATCCGGGAGCGGTTGTACTTCTGCATAACACATCCTCTACCAACGGGGAGATTCTGGACGAGCTTTTGACCAAATGGGAGGAAATGGGATATACATTTAAGCCATTGTCGGAATTGACAGGAGAATAAAAGTAAACGGGGTACACAACATGCACAGGATAGGAATCATTTCAGACACACACGGACTGCTTCGCCCGGAAGTGGAGGAAGCACTGCAGGGCTGTGAGGCGATCCTGCACGGCGGAGACGTCAACAAGCCGGAAATTTTGGACAAACTGAACAGGATTGCGCCGACTTATGTCGTGCGGGGGAACAATGATAAAGAATGGGCGAAGGAACTGCCGGAGACACTCTCAGTCAGTCTGTGCGGAATCGGCTTTTTTATGGTACATAATAAAAAGTATATTCCGAAAAAGGAAGAAGACCTAAAGGATGTCGATATTATTGTCTACGGTCATTCCCATAAATATGAAGAGAGGCAGGAGGGCGGACGGCTTCTGCTCAATCCGGGAAGCTGCGGACCGAGACGGTTTACGCAGCCTATCACTTTTGCGGTGCTGGCAGTCGGGGACGATGGTGCATATAAGGTAGAGAAGGTCGAAGTAGCACATCCGAACGGTGCGGCGAAGGCAGACAGTGTAAAATCAAACGGTGCAGAGTCAGACCATGGTACGGCGGACGGCATCAAAACAAACGGAACTGAAGCGGCAGGGTCAAAAGCAGACAGAGCAGGAACAGAGAAAGTTACATTGGAACAGGAAATTGCCACGCTTGACATGAAGAGCGTCGTCAAAGCGGTCATGCGTGATACGAACAGGAGACGATCCGTCGGGGAGATTGCGGTAAAGAACGGAATCAGCGAGGAACTGACAGAGCAGATCTGCCGGCTTTATCTCACCCATCCCGGTGTGAGTGCGGACGGTATTATAGATAAAATGGGGTTGCCGAAAAATCGGTGACCCTGTTTGTCTTTTTTCCTATCTGTTTCTTTATGGAAAAAGTAAGCGAAATAAGATAAATATATCTACAAAAATATAATGCACCAACCTGCTCCCGTATGTTATACTAAGGTAATCAAACAGATTCGGGTATCGGGAAATGACAGGATACACCGGGCTGACGTATACACTAGGGGAAGCAGGAAAGGAGCAGGGATTATGAACAGAAGTGAAGCAATTCTGAAGCTGTGCGAAGAGAAGCAGATCCGCATGATCGATTTTAAGATGACGGATATCGACGGGCGGTGGCGTCACATTACCATTCCGGTGGAGCGGTTTGGTGAGGATACGTTTACTTACGGGATCGGATTCGACGGCTCCAACTACGGGTATGCACCTATCGAGAAGAGTGATATGGTCTTTCTGCCGGATCCGGACACCGCGTATGTGGATCCGTTTGCGACAGTGCCGACACTGACGATGTGCGGCAATGTGTGCACGATTGGCGAGGGGGAGAACAAGCCTTTCGACCAGTACCCGAAGAATGTGAGTCTGCGGGCGATAGAGTACATGAAAGACAGCGGTATCGCGGATCAGATGATTATCGGACCGGAGTTCGAGTTCTATCTGCTTGACAGCGCCCGTTATGAGGTTTCGCCGGAGCGCTGCGGTTATCGGATCGATACCAGACAGGCAGACTGGAACTGTACGATGGACCCGTACAATCCGGGCAATAACGGTTATGAAGTGCCTTACAAGGGCGGTTATCATGTGGCGGCACCGCAGGATGTGGGGTATGACTTAAGAAGCCGTATGTGCATGATGATGGAAGACTGGGGAATCCGTGTGAAATATCATCATCATGAGGTAGGCGGTCCCGGACAGATGGAGATCGAGGTAGAGCTGGCGGATATGCCTGCCATGGCGGATAATACCATGATCGTCAAATATATTATTAAGAATCTGGCGGCAAGTGTGGGCAAGACGGCCACATTTATGCCTAAGCCGATCTATCAGGAAGCGGGCAGCGGTCTGCATGTACATATGCTGCTGTTAAAGGATGGACAGCCTTTATTCTATGATGCGGACGGTTATTCGGGACTGAGCCGTACGGCACACTATTTTATCGGCGGACTGTTAAAGCATATCGCGTCTTTATGTGCATTTACCAATCCGTCTACCAACTCGTTCAAGCGTCTTGTGCCGGGATTCGAGGCACCGGTTACGGTCGGTTACGCTACTTCCAACCGCAGTGCGGTGATCCGGATTCCTGCTTATGCCAAGTCTCCGACGGCGAAGCGGTTTGAGCTGCGCAATCCCGATGCTACGGCGAATCCGTATTATGCTTATGCGGCGATACTGATGGCAGGTCTGGACGGCATCGAGAATCAGATCGATCCGGAGGCCAACGGATGGGGACCTTATGACTTCAATCTCTATACGTTGTCTGAAGAGGAGCAGAAGAAGATCAAAGGATTGCCGAAATCTCTGGGAGAGGCGCTCGACGCATTAGAGCAGGATCATGAATATCTGACCAAGGGCGGCGTGTTCCCGCAGAGGCTGATTGATATCTGGGTAGCGCGTAAGCGTGCGGAGCTTAAGAAGATGGAGCAGATTCCGAATCCGGCTGAATTTAAAATGTACTACGATTTATAAATTCTGCAGAGCGGAATCATGAGGTAGGATGAAGAGAGTAAGATAAGTAATGCAGGGTTATGATTTAACAGAAGGGAATATTATGGAGAAGCTGCTGAAGTTTGCATTTCCTATTATGGTAGGGAATATGCTTCAGCAGCTATACAATATTGCGGATACATTGATCGTGGGACGGTATCTGGGGGAAAATGCACTGGCTGCGGTGGGATCGTCCTATGCCCTGATGGTGTTTATCACATCGATCCTGATCGGGTTGTGCATGGGCAGCAGCGCTTTCTTCTCCATGCAGTTCGGGGCGAAGGACAGGGATAGGCTGGAAAAGGGCATTTTCACGGCGTTTATTGCGATTGGCAGTGTGACACTTGTACTGAATATTGTCGTTTATGCGGCGATGGAGTGGATACTTATATTCTTACGCGTGCCGGATGTGGTGGCACCACTTATGCGGGAATATCTGGTGTGGATCTTCGGGGGTATTGTCGCTGTCTTTCTCTATAATTTTGTAGCGAATCTGCTGCGTGCGGTGGGCAATTCCGTGATACCGCTTCTTTTTCTGGGAATATCCGCCATAACGAATATTGTGCTGGATATCCTTTTTATCCGAGGTTTTCAGTGGGGCGTGGGCGGTGCTGCGACGGCTACGGTTTTTGCGCAGTATTTGGCGGGGATCGGTATCGTCGTATACTACGGAGCCAGATATCCGGAGCTTAGAGTCAGCAGAGCGAACCGCTCATGGAATGTACAGATATTTAAAGAGCTGATCGGACTCTCAACACTTACTTGTCTGCAGCAGTCCATCATGAATTTCGGTATTTTGATGGTGCAGGGACTGGTGAACAGTTTCGGCCCCGTAGTGATGGCGGCTTTCGCGGCGGCGGTGAAGATCGATTCCTTTGCATATGCACCGGTGCAGGACTTCGGCAATGCTTTTTCTACCTATGTGGCACAAAATTACGGAGCAGATAAGACTGAGCGGATCAGGCGGGGAATGAGGGATGCGGTGGCAGGCGCGTTCGTATTCTGTCTGGTCATTTCGATTCTTGTGGTTCTATTCTCAGAGCAGCTTATGGGACTGTTTTTGAGTGAGGAAAGTGCGGAAGCGATCGCTGTGGGCGCAGGATATCTTCGCATCGAAGGCGCTTTTTATTTCGGCATCGGGCTGTTGTTTCTATTCTACGGTTATTATCGTGCGATCCACAAGGCCGGCATTTCCGTGGTGTTGACAGTGGTGTCCTTAGGAACCCGTGTCCTGTTGGCATATGTGCTGTCCTCTGTGGAATGGATCGGTGTGACGGGGATCTGGATGTCGGTACCGATCGGTTGGATTCTGGCGGATTTGACGGGAATATGGTATTATAGGAAGTACAAGAAGCAAGAGCTTTTTTTCAAGTAACAGAAAATCCGGTTTAGCATTGCAAATGAGAAAGCAATTTGTTATAATAAAAGCGTATGTTTAGGACGGAGGCCAAGTGCCCGATATTGTACATACATAGATGGAAGCGGGGAGTGATAATATGCAGAATGTAGTGATTATCTCACAGATTCAGAGTTATCTTATTATGTCATTGAAAGATCGGTTTGAGAGATCGGATTACGAAGTGATCACGGTCAAAGCGGACATCGATGCCATCAATCAGATCGAGGAGCAGATCGGTATCATCCTGCTCTATGTGGATGAGAAGATGGGTGAGGAGCAACAGGCGCTCAATTACATTAAGGATAAGGCGACTGAGGAAGATATTCCGATTTTTGCCATCGGTGATATCGATGAGCTGGCTACTGTGGAGAAGGTGATCACTAAGAATCTGATCAGACAGAAGTTCCAGAGACCCATCAATGTTACCGAAGTGGTGTCGGCAATTACGGGTTACGAGAAGAAATACGGCAAACAGAATAAGAAGAAGATTCTGGTGGTGGACGATTCCGGCACCATGCTTCGTAATGTGAAGGGATGGTTGGAGGAGTCTTATCAGGTAACCCTTGCTAATTCCGGAGCTATGGCAATCAAATATTTATCGACCAACAGACCGGATCTGGTGCTGCTTGATTATGAGATGCCGATTGTGGACGGTAAGCAGGTATTAGAGATGATCCGCAGCGAGCATGATTTTGCGGATATTCCGGTCATGATGCTTACGAATAAGGGTGATAAGGAGACCATCATGCAGGTTATGGCGTTGAAGCCTCAGGGATATTTGCTGAAATCAATGGAACCGGCGAAGATCGTCAAGTCGATCGATGATTTCTTCGAGGAAATCAAGAGAAAAGAACTCATGGGAATGTAAGAAAGTGACAGCAGCGGTCATGTAAATCATGAAAACAATAAAGCGCAGGTGGTGCTCCACCTGCGCTTGTATTTTAGATTGAGAAACTAAAGCGATCACCGGGCATGGGAACGGTAGTTTCTTCCTTGATATTGTCCCAATCCACATTTTTGATCTTGTCGACCAGTTCCTCGGCGGTAGAAGCGTATACGGTAGTGCGTTTGCTTCTCTCATACTCATATCCGTGAGGCTTGCCGCCGGTTTTGTCCGCTTCCGCTTTCTCGGCCGCCTCCTTTTTGCCTTCACGAATGCGATCTACAAATTCTTTTTGACGCTCGCCGGATTTCTCTAACTCTGCAAAATAGGACAGTTGGCCGTCTTTACCGATGGTAATGCCTATGCTCGCTATTTCATTCTTATGATCGCCGAGCTGATCCTTTACTTCGTCCAGTTTACCGACAGCTTCATCGAGAAGTGCCAAGTTCTGCTGCTTAACATCATCATCGGCTGCCATGCGCTCTAATTCTTCCGGATCGATCAGCACGCTGTATTCCTTCATCCCGCGGGAGAGATAAGAAGCAGCTTCCTCATCGGAATCATAGTCGGCAACCATGAAGTCCATGTTGCTGTAAGTTCTCTTTAACTCCTGCAACAGAGCCTTAGCTTTGCTGCTTAACTGAGTGCTGTTTCCGGTCTTGCCGATGCCGTTTGTTTTGCCGGCGGAGTCGGTCTTGGATGTCTTATCTTGATTTTTCTTGCCGCGTACAGAGTTATCATAGTAGTTATTCTGGTATGCGCTGTATCCGTTTACTTTGTTCATGTTTGTGCCCTCCTTAGCGTGATTCGTAATTCCGTTTACCTGCCAGCGACGCGCTTTTGGTCGCTTCTTATATTATATATCGTAATGAGGAGATATTTTCTTAACAGTTCTGACAGTAAATTTCCGGGATTACCGAAGAAACGTTATTTGACAAAAATACGTAAGAGTAGTATAAATATCATATAAAGCATACTGACTTGATAGGAAAATGAGTGCTCAGACTATTCATGTACTTGCTGCATGGTGTCGGAGACTCTGACAGGAGGGCTTGTATGAAGATTTCCACAAAGGGGAGATATGCGCTCAGGCTGATGCTGGATCTGGCGTTAAATAATACCGGTGAACCGGTGAGAATCAAGGACATAGCGGCAAGACAGGAGATATCGGACAAATATCTGGAGCAGATCATCTCGGTGCTTAACAAGGCAGGATATGTGAAAAGCATCCGAGGACCGCAGGGAGGATATCGTCTGACAAGAGAGCCGGAGAAATATACGGTAGGTATGATACTGCGGCTGACGGAAGGGTCGCTGGCACCGGTTCCCTGTCTGGATGATGAGATCAATATGTGTGAGCGTCAGGAATCTTGTGTGACGCTTCGGCTTTGGCAGATGCTTGACGAGGCCATCAGCGGGGTTGTGGATAAAGTGACACTGGCGGATCTGGTAGAGTGGCAGGGTCAGATTACGGGTAATTATGTGATCTGAGTCGTAGCCATGAGCAAACCTGAAACATATAGCTTGATATACTTGCACTCTGACGGTATGCGGGTGTACAATAACATCGGTGATGGAAAGAGTACGAGACGGTGAGGAATATAAATGACCGGGATAGCGAAGATGTGGAATCAGGTGAAGAATTTCAAACTGAATATTATGAATTACGACGTATTTCTTCAGATCTGCGCCGTTGTTTTGGTATTCATACATACCATACTTCTGGTTACATTGCGATTAGGCGGGGCGAGGTTTTTAAGCAACCTGAATTTGGTAAGCATATTGATCTACGGAGTGGCGTTTTATTATGCCAGACATAACCGCGTTCGTCTTGTGTACTTCATATTTGTGGCGGAGATATTGGTCTACTCATGGATTTCCGTGTATATATTAGGCGAAACTACACAATTCGGGCTCTACTGTCTGGCAATGTTTCCGTTTACGGTTCTCACTAACTTTGTTTTGAAATGTCAGAATCCGGAGAAGAGGCAGTTTCATCCGGTCGTGAATTTTATTATTATATTCGTGTTCTATTTCGTGGAATTGAGCATGGGCAATTTTTTGGAACCGCGGTATGTGATTGAGAATACTGCCATTGTTACATTCCTGCGTATCATGAATATGCTCATCAATATTTTCTGCCTCCAGTTCGGCTGCGGCGTGCTGTGTGTGATCGCGGTAGAGAATACGATGACGATCAAGCATAATATGGAAGAGATGGAGAAGCTGATGCACCAGGCGGAAGCCTCCAATGAGGCGAAAAGCGTGTTTCTTGCCAACATGTCCCATGAGATTCGGACGCCGATGAACGCGATCTGCGGTATGGCGGACCTATTGTTGGATGAGAAGCTGTCGGAGCAGGGCAGAGAGTATGCAGGCACGATCAAGACGTCGGGAGAAGGGCTGCTTAGTATTATTAACGATATTCTGGATTTCTCCAAAATCGAATCCGGGAAGATGCCGATCATTCCCGAAGAGTATTATTTCTCATCCATGATTCATGATGTAATGAGCATGATGGAGGTGCGGTTGAAGGGCAGACCGGTGGAACTGATCGCTAAGGTGTCCGACAGCGTACCGCGCAAGCTGTACGGGGATATCGGAAGAGTGAAGCAGATTATCATCAATATCATGGGTAATGCCACAAAGTTTACATATGAGGGATCCATTACACTCACGGTATCGTGGCAGCAGGAAGAGGAAAATGTAGGACGGCTGTTGTTCAGCGTCGCTGACACAGGCATCGGCATCAGGCAGGAGGATATGGATAAGCTGTTCCGATCCTTTGAACAGGTGGATATGAAGAAGAACCGCGGCATGGAAGGTACCGGATTGGGGTTGTCCATTTCAAAGCTGCTGGTGGAGAACATGGGCGGCAGCATCAAGGTGGAGAGCGAATACGGCAAGGGCAGCACGTTTATCTTTGATATCCGACAGAAGGTTATAGATGCCGCGCCGTGTGAATACAGTAAGAACAAGAATGCGGTAGAATTAAAACAGTTTGTCATTGACTTTACCGCGCCGGAAGCTAAGGTGCTTGTGGTGGACGATAATAAAGTGAACTTGCGTGTGGCGACGGGACTTCTTAAGAAGTTCGGTATTGTGCCTGATCTGGTAGACAACGGGCAGGACAGTGTCGATATGATACGCAGGCAGATGCAGTATGATCTGGTGTTCATGGATCATATGATGCCGGAGATGGATGGTATCGAAGCCGTGAAACTGATCCGTGCGACTGGCACGCCCTACACGGACAGTCTGCCCATTGTAGCACTGTCAGCCAATGCGGTTAAAGGGATGGAGAATGAGTTCCTTGTGGGAGGAATGAACGATTTCCTGCCCAAGCCTATAGATATGGAAATGCTTGGCAAGATTCTGAAGAAATGGCTGCCGCCGGAATTGATCAGAGATGTCGAGATGTGATTTTGGTGTAATTTGGGATTACGGTTCGGCATCGGAAAAACTGGAAATGGTCGAATAATTGTGATAATATATAGCTGTGTATCAGTGTAGTATGAATGTAATATCAGAAAAACATAATATAATCTAAAGGGGGAACATAAGATGACAGCATCACAGTACAGACGGGCGAACAAAACCGTACTAATTCTTATCTCGGTAATCTTAGTGTATTTTATTCTGGTTACCGTGGCATCGGGGGCTTTAGAGAGCGGCGGCATACGAGTTATTGTGCGTGCAGCGGTGACAGTGGCAATGCTAATCGGTGCAATTGGGTCTTATGTGTTGTGGAAAGACCAGAAAAAGGGTGCGGTAGGCATGATGGCATGTGCCACAGTCGCGTATGGGGCTATGGTATTATTCGGGATGAATACGGGAGTGTACGCCTATGCTTTTCCCGTGTTGTTCGGTGTTCTGGTATATTATAATAAGAGGCTGCTGTTGTTTGGTAATGGTGCGATCATAGCACTTAATCTGATCAGGATATTCCTGCTGGATCGTACACAACTGGAAGATTCGATTATGAGTCTTTTAACGATTATGCTTGTGGCATATGCTTCTTATACGGTTTCTAAGCTGTTGGTCCAGTTTAATGAGGAGAATGTCAATAGCGTGGCAGAGGCCGCGGCGCAGCAGGAGGCGGCGCAGCAGAAGATGCTGCAGGTAGCCGGCAGTATTATCGAGAATTTTGACGGTGCGATGGACAGACTGGGAAATCTGCAGGGCAATGTAGATACCAATAATTTCGCCATGACGAACATAGCGGAGAGCACCGATGCTACGGCGCAGTCCATTCAGCGGCAGGCGGATATGTGTATGGAGATCCGGAGCAATACGGATGCCGTGGAGGAGAGTATCAGGAATCTGACAGCAGCTTCCGACAGAGCGAGTGAAATGGTAACGCAGGGTGCCGATGTTGTTGAGAGTCTGAGGAAGCAGGCTGAGAACGTGGAGGCAGCCAGCGGAGCGACCGTTGAAGTCAGCAATATGCTTAGCCATAAGGTGGAAGAGGTGCAGAATTTCATCGGCGCTATTCTGTCTATTTCCAGCCAGACGAATCTGCTGGCACTCAATGCTTCCATAGAGGCAGCGCGTGCCGGAGAGGCGGGAAGAGGGTTCGCGGTGGTTGCCGAGGAGATCAGGCAGCTTTCGGAGCAGACTAAAGATGCTTCCAACAGCATTACCAATATTATCAATGAATTGATTCTGGATACGAAGAGCGTGAATGAGAGTGTAGACAGTGCACAACAGTCTATTAACAAACAGACCGAGCTGATCGAGGCTACCAGGGAGAAATTCGAGGCAGTTGATGAAGAAGTACAGAATATGGTAAACAATATAAGAGACAGCGAAAGGATCATCGCGAGCATTATCGACAGCACCAATGCGATCTCGGATGATATCTCACAGTTGTCTGCGGCAAGTGAAGAAGTGGCGGCTTCCAGCATGGAAGGACTTAGGACTTCGGAAGCTACCGTACAGGATATGCAGGCATGTAAAGATATGCTGGAGGAGATCTTCAGTCTGGCGAAGCAGCTGCAGTAAAGAGCGAATTCGCAGTAAGCAATACAGAGATTCGGAATGGATATGTGATATGCAGAATAAATGCAAAACCCGAGGGATATTGGAGTTCCTCGGGTTTTTCACTTCAGTTAACAATACTCGCGCATATTGATAAAATTGTAATAGGGAAGTGCATCCCTGGTGTAGCCGCTGGTGTAAATGTGGATGTTTCGTTCCTGTTCCCTCTCACATGCCTCATCTAAAACCTTAGAAAAGAAAGTCTGCGCGAAGGTTTTAGACGGGTTCTGTCCGGACTGGTGTTTTTTGTCATTGGAAGAAACCTTCCTTAGCGGGGAAACAGCCATAACCGCTTCAACTTTATAATTCCTCTCATTTGCATATACTGCGACAATCCCTCCCTGGATAAATTATTGTGAACATCTTGTTCTGTTAATAGTATCGGCAGGAATCTTTATTTCTTAACACCATTTTAGCAGATATTACTTTAAATTGGAAGGGAAAATTCTAAATATTTATGTGAAAACATATAAATTTTCTGTCAAATTGGAGAGAGGGCAGATTGCGACAAACGCTCTCTCGTGTCGGCTTCGTCGAATGGATTTTCTATAATATTCCGGGATAGGTGGTGGAGGACGGACGCAACCGCCCTCAATGAGCCATCCGGGCTCGTTTCGGGCTTTGCGGGACATCCGTGTCCCGCAATTGCTGACTGTGAGCGGAATATTAAGAAAATCACATTTGACTGCGCATGACACGAGAGAGCGTTTGTCGCAATCTGCCCCGCATAGAGTTTCAGATTATAAAAAATGGGTTGACAAATGACTACCGGCATATTATATTATAGGTAGTCAAGCGTAAACCTAGAATTAAGAATATGAAATTATTGGATTTAGAGGGAGAAGGATATGGTTAGATTATCGGAGGCGGAATGGAAGGTGATGAGTATGTTGTGGCAGGAAGCGCCGCAGACGATGATGCAGATCACCAATCATTTCAAGGAGACGACGGGATGGACAAAGCATACGGTGATGACTTTCCTGCGGCGCATGGAGGAGAAGGGAGCGATTCATCATGAGGAAGGAGAGCGGGCGAAGCTGTATTATCCGGATGTAGGCAGGGATGAGGCAGTGCAGCAGGAGACGGAAGAGTTCCTGGAGAAAGTCTTCGACGGCCGAATGGGGCTGATGCTCAATACCATGGTGGAGAGGAAGGCATTGTCGAAAGAAGAGATCGCGGAGATGTATGAGATCCTGCGCAGGGCAGAAGCGGAAAGCAGCGCTGAATGAGAAGAGTGCGGAGGAGAGGTCGGGAATCTTGTGAGCGGAAGGGAGAGAGTGACAGATGACGGATATGATTGTAAGCGGTACGATTCTGATCTGTGTGATTCTGGTACTGCGGCGGCTGACATATGGCAGAATCAGTATGGGGATGCGCTATGCGCTGTGGCTTGTGGTAGCGGTGCGCATGATCCTGCCGGTCAGCTTCGGCAGCAGTTCGTTCAGCATTATGAATGCGGTGCAGGGAATATCACAGTATTATGTGGGTGCGGCAGGAGCAGAAGAGATATATAAGAATAGTGTGGATGAAAACAACGGAAGCAATGAGATGACCGCAGGGGCATCTGCAAATGCCGGGAATGCGAAGGAGGCTTTGCGGGATATGTCGGCAGGGATAGAATCAGCCCTAACGGCTGCAGGGTCAGGCGTAAGCGGCATGACGGCAGGAGCGGCGGCAGACGGTGCAAGGATGGACGTAAGCGGCATGGCAGCAGGTATGGCGGGAACGGAAACAGATGGTACAGAGATGGAAGCAAATCCGGCAGATTCACCAGCGGACAGACAGGGTATGCAGACGTGGTACGGATTGGGGGAAAGATCCTATGCAGGCTTTCGTATGGCGATTGTTATGATATGGGTTTCGGGTGTGATCGCTGTGGGCGGATTCGCGCTGTTTAGACAGATGCGATTCATCGTGTATCTGCATCGAACCAGGGAGAGGGCACAGACAGACTGCCTGCCTGCGGTATGGACGAAGCGGCTGACGGATCATGGGATACGGGTCTGGCTGGTGAATGGGCTGCCCGGTCCGTGTATGGCTGGAAAGGGTATCTATATCAGCCCGGAGCTGTATAAGGAAGAGGAGATCAGACTTCATATTCTGGCGCACGAATATGCGCATGCCGTGCAGGGAGATACCTTGTGGGCAGCGGTGCGCAGCATATTGTGTACAGTCTGGTGGTTTCATCCGCTTGTGTGGCTGGCGGCATATGAGGCGAAGCAGGACAGTGAACTTGCCTGCGATGAGCGGGCGGTCGGGCTGCTGGGAGAGACGCAGCGGTTCTCTTATGGCAGGACGCTGCTTGAACTGATGAATGTCGAACATACCCGGAGCGGCGCAAACAGCGTGGTATTGACCATGGACGGCAGCAGCAGGCGGATACGGCAGCGCATAGTTATGATCGCGGACGTAAGGAAAAGGAGCAAAATCATAACGGGAATCGTGGCGTTGACTGTCATTCTGTTGTGCGGATGTGCTTATACCGGAGCGGAAACCGCACAGGAGATTGAAGCCGCAGGACATGAGGAGGCGGTAAAGGCGGCAATACAGGCAGCGGAAGAGGAACAGGCAGCGGTACAGGCAGCAGAAGCGGAGCAGATACAGCGTAGGTGGGAAGAACTGGAAGAAATGGAGCGGATTGCCGCAGAGCTGGAGAGAGAGCGGGAAGCGGTGGCAAAAGCTGTGGACGAGGCGGAAGAGGCACAGATGCGGCAGAATCTTGAAGAACTTGAGGCGCAAAAGGCGGCGGAAGAGACAGAGCTGCTACAGTGGCTTGAAGAGCTCAAAGCGCAAAAGACGGCAATAGAGGAAGAAGAGGCACAGGTACAGAAGGAGCTTAAACGGATCAAGACAGAATGGAATCAGGCTACAGCGAAGGAATTTGAGGATATGTTGTGGTCCATGACGGATGATGCGCTGATAGCGGCGGCGGTGGTTGACGCCGCGGCATATTATGATTATCTGTATAACGGCGGACAATTCCCGCTGGAAGACGGCACGTGGTATCTGATTCATAAAGATGAGGAGTACGGCATAGATTTCTACGGGCTGTATACGGAACAGTATGGCTGCCGCGGCGTGAAGATGATGATTGACGGAGATGTCAACAGCCTGGACTTGCCGTGGCTGCCGACGGGACTTAAGCCGGAAGTATTTATGCTGGAGCAGACACAGGATGGGCTACCCAGAACATTTGCATTTCAGATGTGCCTTGAGAATACGGGCAGCAGTGAGAGATGGAAGCTTTATCTGGTGGACAGATACGATACGGGAACGATAGATTTGTATGCCTTTGATGAAGAAGATTATCAGAAGCAGTTTCGGGATAAGGTCAGCTTCCGGGTTGATCCGAAAAATGAAAAAGTATTGCTGCTTGAAGACGGTGCCGCTGTCAAAGGCGGCATAGACATATCCTTATACAAGGATTACACAGTGGAGGATGTATTCTGGGACGGATCCTCGATGGCATATTCCATGGATGATGACGGACACTCGCTTAATTTCGTCACTTCCATTGGCTTGAAGCTTGCCGAGACGGATGAGATTCAGTTTAGCAGACTCTCACTGATTACCTGCCCAGTGCAGATCGGTGAGTGGGGCGAGCGGTTCTTTACGCTGGGCAGCCCTACGGTGGATCCGAAGCATGTCAATGGGATGGTGCAGTCGTTGGAATTGGAATAGGTATGGATAAAGTGGAAAGCAGTTTACAATGCGGGCGAATCTTGTTTCGTAAGGCTGACTCAGCTTCTGCTGAAATCCGGCTGTACGGATGAACTGTCCAGAGCTGTTACTGATCCGGAATACAGGAAAGAACTGTATCTACAATATAATCTGTAACGCAAACTGCCCGCAGGTTTTTGAAATTAGGCAGTTGGCATAAGCAACTAACAATTTCATATAAAATAGCAGTATAAAGGCGCATGGAACAGCAACATAGACCATGCGCTTTTGTTTCTTTTTCATAAAAATAGGGTAGGAAGATTGGTAAATAACACGGGACAAAGTTTCTTGCGAAAAATGGTTCTGTTCTATATAATGAAAGTAAGTAGTAGCGCAACCGATTGCGCAACGTTGCGCTGTAGTCCTGCCGGGAAGATGCAGGGGGTAGTAAAAAATAAAGAATGGGAGGCAAGACATGAGGAAACAGTTAAGACAGTATTTGCGAAGAAGTCTGTGTGGAGTCTTAAGTGCGGCAATGATATTGGCGGGATCGACGATTCCTGATATGGCAGTGCAGGCGGCTCAGACGAATGTGGAAGATTTCACGGAGGCTGATGAGCAGATCAACGAGACACCGTCCGCGGAGACGAGTGAGAATGATGAGATTGGAAATTCCGATGCAGATAATGATGTTGCGGGCGGAGCGGAGGATGCCGATCAGGATGATCCTGGCCAGAAGGACGAGGGTGCTTCGGGCGAGCAGGGTGAGGACGACGATGAGAAATTGGCTGATGATGAGGCAGACTCTGAAGACGGCGATGACATGAAGGATGTTGAAGAAGCGGCTGAGCTTCGGGAAGATTCTAAGGGTGTTATGGCTGTCGAGGATGATAGCAATGGTAGTAGTGATGCGATGCAGTTCTATTTTTATTGGAAACCTGATGAAAATGAGGCAGAGTCGTTTGAGCTTGGGATTGATGTATGGGGTGAGTCGGGGATTATTACTATGTCCCAGGAAGCTAAGAAAGCAGAATGGAACGATCGTTATTATTTAATGAAGCCTGTAGAAGGGTATTCTAATTGGTATACGATTGATATGACGCTTTCGAATGAGAATGAGGAAGTCAAGGAAAACGGTGGTGGTTCTAAAGCAGGTTTTGATATCTATAGGAAGGTATTAGACGAGGAGGCAAAGAAGATTGCAGGTTTTAGCGGATGGTCGGATGGCAATCCAGAAATCTACAAGAAGTTACTGGAGGATGGTATAGAATCCTATGCAGTTAAAGATTGGAAGGGTTACGCTAACGATGGCACAACTGACATGGTTACGGCTATCATGCGGCAAGTCACCTTGTATGTGTATGATGCTACGAACACACCATATCTACAGATGCACGATGCGACAGAATCAACACTTTCGAGAGTGGATGTGGATGGGGAAACCGGTAAATTGACGCAGCTGGACTCAGTGGAAGTCGATGGTGACACTGGCTATGCTCTTGAGCCGGATACAAAGCATGTAAATTGGTATTCCATTACATTTTCTGCTCCTGGCACATTTGACTTTAACAGCGAAGAAAAAATCTGTGGTTTGTATACAGGTACAAGTACGTGGGTTACGGATTTCGTGAATGGTCCGACTGAAAACAATTGGCAGACTGATTTTACCCCTGTCTTTGTAGGTAAAGTATATTATAAGGACAAAACGTTCTCTGACGCGATAGAGGATGAAACCCAGACGGATGGAGATATAACTTTCTACTACTATCTTGAGGATGCCACAGATAGTGAGGAAGTAGGTCTGTACTGCAAAGATAACAAGGTCACTACGACGGCTACAAAGGCAGACTGGACAGTAAATACAAGTGATAAGGTCTATTTATTCGAGGCAGTATCGGGATATGCGGGATGGTACAGTATTCCGATTCATTTAGAAGATGCAGACCAGGAATCAGGGTTTGAGATTTATGTAAAAAGTACCGATGGCTCGCCCGTATTCAAAGTAAAATATGACAATACTGATAACGTTGATACTTATGCCCAGATAGTAGGTGGCAAGAATAAAACCTGTGCCTATAAAAATGGTAAAAGTTATATTGGAACCGATGAAACTACCAAGGTTGATAAAGCAACTGCAATTATGCGAAATATCACTCTGAATGTGTACAGTGAAGATGTGATACCCGTAATTCAGTTGGATAAAAATTCAGCGGCTGCAAAGTTATTTGTGGTAAATGAAGATAATGGTAATATTTCTCTTATCGATACCTCAGGAGTAGATAATGAAACAGACAACAATCCTGTTTATGATATGGAGAAAATGCAGGATGCTGAGAATTGGTATACCTTATCTTTTTCAGTACCGGGTGCAATCAAATTTGACGAAAAAAAGATTTGCGGGTTGTTTGAGAAGACAGACAAGGGATATGCATGGTCGAAGAATTTGATGAATGGAAAAGATGATGAATGGGGGATTGATTTTACACCTGTCTTTGCTGGCAAGACTTATTGTAAATATGAGCATGAGGGTGATAACGTCAAGCTCACCTTCTATGCCTCTCAAGATGCAGCAGAGGCAGTAACGCTT
Organism: Lachnospiraceae bacterium; assembly: GCA_014804485.1. Taxonomy (GTDB): domain Bacteria; phylum Bacillota; class Clostridia; order Lachnospirales; family Lachnospiraceae; genus UBA3282. The sequence goes on along the minus strand of JAAUZT010000021.1, from coordinate 49,796 downwards.
GCCCAGCTCAGAGAACTATTGGGTTCTGATGAGCTCAAGAAGATTGAGAATAAAGGCGAGGCAGGTTATACGGCAGAATCATGGAAAGAATTTAGCGAGGCTAAGAATTATGTAACGGAAAAATTAAAAGATTTTGCTAACGAGCCTGATGACTTTACAGACTACGAAATTACAAAAGCATATAAGATCCTGAAGAGTGCAATGGACGCAATGGTGTCTTTGAGTGTTGATGTGACATTCTATTATTATGCCGGTGATATGGAAGAGGAAGAAGAAATCGGATTGTATCACTGGGGAGCTGATTTAACCTCAAAGGCAGCGCAGGCAACGTGGACTGTATGGGGAGCGGACGATACCTATTCAATGACCGCGGTAGAAGGATACGCGGGATGGTACAGCGTTCCGATTAGCTTCACAAATAACGGAAAAGATGCGGGATTCCAGATTTTTAAGAAGTCTGTTGCACTTTCCGAGAACGATACTGATAAGGTTGCGGAATATATTTGTGAAGCCTCGAAAGGTGATACGGAATTCTTTGGCAAAGTGATATCCGGAGATGATGATTCCTATGCGGTTAAAAATGATGTAGGGTATGCGGGAAGCATGGCTACATCGATCATGCGGCAGGTTACCTTGCATATGTATAGTGCAGAAAAGACACCTTATCTGCAGGTGGCGAAGGATGCGGAGTGCAAGGATAGTACCATTGTTGTAGTGGACGAGACAACAGGTGAAGCAGCAAAACCGCAAGGGGAAGAGACAGTTGACGGAAGTGTCGGATATCCTTTTGCGGCGGATTCGGAACATGAGAATTGGTATTCAATCACTTTCTCTGTGCCGGGTGAACTTACCTTTGATGACAAAAAGGTAAGTAATCTATATATGAAAGATGCTACCGGCAGTTTTGAATGGGAAAAGAATCTGGTGAATGGACAGACCAATAGTTACGGTATTGACATTACCCCTGTCTTCGCAGGTAAGACCTATTATAAAGATGGTGCATTCTATGCAACGCTGGAGGAAGCAGATCCTGATGCGAATCTGTCACTTCTGGATAAATTACAGACGCTTGTAGAGGAAGCTAAGGAGCTCAAGGAAGAAGATTACAAGGAGAAAGGCTGGAAAGAATTTACAGTCGCACTGGCGGCAGCAGAAGTGGTATTGAAAGCGGCAGAGGAAGCGGAGGAGGATGCAACCAAGGAAGCGCCCACCGAAGCGCAGATCAATAAAGCTTATGATGACTTGGCAGCGGCAATAAAGGCTTTAGTTCCGATAGGAGCGTTGGAAGCGGATATCAATGTACAGAAGGTAGAGCTGAGCAGTAACTTCATCACAGGCGCTGACTTATCTTCCTATATATCGCTCAGAGATAGCGGAACTGTATTCAAGGATGAGGAGGGTAATCCTCTTTCTGACGCAGAATTTTTTGAATATCTGAAAGCCGGCGGTACGAACTGGGTACGTATCCGTATCTGGAACGATCCTTATGATGGGAGCGGTAGAGGTTACGGCGGCGGTAACAACGATTTAGAGAAAGCCAAGGTCATGGGTAAGCTGGCTACAGATGCCGGTATGAAAGTTCTGATTGATTTCCACTATTCGGATTTCTGGGCAGACCCGGCGAAGCAGCAGGCACCAAAGGCGTGGAAAGCATTTAGTTTAGCAGAGAAGGAGGCAGAGGTAGAGTCTTATACCTTGTCGAGCTTGAATGCTCTTAGAGATGCTGGCGTTAATGTAGGCATGGTACAGGTCGGCAATGAGACTAACAATGCTATTTGCGGAGAGACTTCCAGAGAAAACATGGCGAAGATTTTCAACGCGGGCAGCAAAGCGGTAAGGAAATTCGACCCTGAATGCCTTGTGGCGCTGCATTTCACAAATCCCGAAAAAGGAGGATGGTATTCGGGCTGGGCAGCGGATTTAAAGAAGTATAACGTTGACTATGATGTATTTGCAAGCTCTTATTATCCTTTCTGGCACGGAACAACTGATAATCTATACCAGGTATTGAAGGAAGTTGCGGAAACATATGAGAAGAAGGTCATGGTCGCAGAGACATCATGGACGACAAGCTGGGATGACGGTGACGGACATGAGAATACCGCGCCGAGAACATCACAGGCTCTGAACTATGATATTTCTCTGCAGGGACAGGCGGATGAGATACGTGATGTTGTCAATGCGGTCAATAGAGTCAATGATGCTGTGCCGGGGCAGGCTATCGGTGTATTCTACTGGGAGCCGGCATGGATATCTCCGTATTATGTATATGATGAGGATGGCAATGCCGATGAAAAGCTGGTTAAGCAGAACCAAGAGGCATGGGAGAAGTACGGTTCCGGCTGGGCAGCAAGTTATGCTTCTGAATATGATCCTGATGATGCCGGCAAGTGGTATGGCGGAAGTGCGGTCGATAACCAGTCATGGTTTGATTTCGACGGAACAGCGCTTGCTACGGCTAAAGTTTACAGCTTGATCAGAACAGGAGCAACAGCAGAGAGGGCTATTTCCAGTATTGGATTGGCGAAGGATCAGAATCCTTTGGAGGTTCCGCTGGGCGGGACATTTGAATATCCTAAGGCTGTGGCAACTTATAATGATGGAACCAATGAGCGATTGGATGTTCAGTGGGATCAGGAGGAGAAGGAATTAGTTAATACGGATAAAGTGGGCGAATATATCGTACACGGAACCGTAACAGAAGGCGGCAGGGAATATAAACTGACACTGACCATTAAAATAGTGAGAACATCTTCTGCCAATATTCTTCAGGATCCGGGATTTGAGAAGGGAACCGCTCATCCGGATTGGCAGGTAGAGGGAGTGGAAAGCTGCGTCAGCAGTCAGGAAAAAGACTGGAAAGAAAATCCGAGAAGCGGAAACTATGCGATGAATTTCTGGTCAGAAAACCCGGCAGAGTTTAGCGTATCGCAGACTGTTACGCCTGAGGCGGGCAGCTATACTTTTGGCGGTTATATTCAAGGTGACGGTGCAGGCACGGAAGATGTGCAGTATGCTTTCGTGGAAGTATTTGGCGAGAACGGTGAGAGGAAATTCAGAAGACAGACCACATTTACTTTAGACGGATGGCGAAATTGGAGTAATCCGGAGATTACGGGCGTTGAGGTCGAGAAAGGCGATTCTGTTAAAGTTGGAGTAACGATCAAGGCGACGGAGACAGGCACAAGCGGAGTATGGGGAAGCCTGGACGACTTCTACCTCTACGGCACACACAGCATTTCCGTAGCCGACGGTATCAAGGACGGTAACGTTGAGATAAGTGTTATAAAGGCAAACAGCGGAGAGAAAGTAAATGTAACGGTTACGCCCAATCAGGGATATTATCTGGATACCATGACACTTTCCGGTGCAAGCATTACTGCAGAGAACTATGAGAATATACTCACAAGCAATAACGGTACGGTGGCATTTCAGGCTGCTTCCGGTGAAAGAACGGTCAATGCGGCAGTGCTTACCTATGCGGCAGAGACAGCGGAGACTAAGAGCGATACCTTTACGATGCCTAACGGTAATGTAACAGTCAACGCGACATTTAAGAGTGTCTTTGGAGAGAATGAAAAGATCGATTTGAGCGCTAAGGATGAAGCCGGTAATTATCTGGTGCAGGTTAACGCAGGAGAAAGCGACAGTCCGGCAGGCGAGAATCCGATCCCGGCACAGTTCTATACGGATAAGAATGTGACACCGGTTGTAGAATTATCCTATAAAGGATATAAGCTGACAACAGCGGATTATACGGTAGCGTATGCGAATAACAAGAATCTTACCACGGAGCAGAGCAAGGCGAAGATTACGCTGACTGCGAAGGGTGATAGGTTTACCGGCACGAGAGAAATCTTATTTGACATTAAAGAGGATACCAGAAAAGAATTCAGTGCAAAGAAGTTGAAGGTTGTATACGAGTCTCCTGACAAGAACGGCAGAACAGATAAAGCGGCACAGGCAGTATACTATCTTGGTAAGGAAAAGGAGATTGAGCCTAAGATCAGTCTGTATGATATTGCAGATGATATAACGGATGAAAGTAAAGAAGCGATTGATCCGACTCTGTACACGGTATATTATCAGAACAATAAGAAGATCGGCAAAGCAACGCTTGTCGTACTTCCGACGGATAAGGCGCTGAACGACCCGAGCGGTTACAAAGAGGGTTCGATCACTACAACCTTTACGATTGCAAAATGTCCGGTCAACCAGGAAAAAGTGGAAGTGACAGTATCTTCCAGCCCGAATTATTATACCGGCAAGAAGGTGGAGCCTTCGGTGACTGTGAAATACAGTTACACGGATCAGGACGGTGTGGAGAAGACAGCCACATTGGCAAAAGGAACGGACTACACGGTTACGTACACCAATAATATGAATGCAAGTGTGTACAGTGTAGAAGAAGATGGTCAGACTGTTTACAAGAATATCAATGACAAGAAAGTACCGACGCTTAAGATCACCGGTAAAGGAAACTTTGCGGGGACGAGAACAACCGTAGATCTTAAGGCGGGCGGTAAGGCGGGTGATACTAAGTTCACGTTCGAGATCAGACCCAGAGACTTAAGCAATACGACAGTGACAGCAGCGGATCTGGCGGAGAAGAGTGCGCAGGCACCGAAGATTACGGTGAAAGACGGCACGAAAGCAGTTGCAGCAAGCCAGTATGAGATCATTGAGATCAAGCGTACACATGATGAAAACGGAACTGCACTTACAGAAGATAAAGTGGAGACGATTTATTCTAAAGAAGACAGGACCGGTATCGCTAAGGTTACGGCAGCGGGCACTTATGCAGTGAAGATTGCTGGGAAAGAGAAAGTCAATTATGCAGGGGAGCGGTCAGTATCCTTCCGTGTGGTAGATAAGGATTATCTGATTCCTAACGTGAAGATTGCAGTGAGCGGAAAATTCTATTATACCGGCCTTCCGGTGGAGCTGACATCAACCGGCGACACACCGAATATAAAGGTGACAGTGGGTGCGGGTACAAAAGCCATTGTACTGACGGAGCAGGATAGTATAAACTCTGATAAGGACGGTTACTATGTAGGCTATACGAACAATACCAATGCAGGACGGGCTACGATCACGATTACTGGTACGGGTAAATATGTCGGCACCAAGACAGCGATATTTACGATCAATAAGCGCACACTGGCAGGGGAAGTTACTAAGGACAGCGATAAAGACAAGAAGGGAGAGCTTCAGACACCGAAACTGTCTGTGAAGAATGTGGTAGCGAAGCAGGACGGTAAGTGGACACCTTCGACGGAAGACAGCGGGCTGTTGATCAACAGCGATACGAAAGATAAGACGGAATATGGTTCATTGGAAATTCCTTATACGGGATATGCACCGAATCCGGAATTACGATTCAGCGCTAAGAACTATGACGCGGCACAGAATGAAGTGATGAATGAGCTGTCAAGCAGCGATTATACAGTTACTTATGCGATCGGTAAATGGACGGACGGTAAAGCACCTGTCACGGCGACGATCAAAGGTAAAGGCAATTACAGCGGCAGCGTGAAGATTTCGAATCTGTTTACAGTGTCAGCCCGAAATTTGAAAGATTTCAGCATTGATGTAGCTTCCGTAACTTATAGCGGCAAGGCACTGAAACCGGCAGTTACCTTCCGGGATATGAATGGCAAGACCGTTGATTTGAAACTCAATACGGCTTACAGCATAAGTTATAAGGATAATATAAATATTATGAGTGTAAGTAAGAAGCAGCCTACACTCACTGTTAAGGTGAAGGGCAACGGTTGGATTACAGATAATGATGATCCTGATACGAAGTCCAGGACACTGAACTTTACCATTGATCAGGCGGAAATCACTAAGACTGACATCGAGGATGTGAAGTTCCAGACCTTCTTAGGTAAAGCTTTGAAGCCGAAGGTTACTGTCAAAGTGAACGGCAGGAAGCTGAAAGAAGGCAAGGATTATACGCTGGCTTACAGTAAAAATGTCAAACGAGGCGGTACGGCAACAGTCACGATCGCGGGTAAAGGCAATTACTTCACGAGACAGCCTATTGTGAAGAACTTTGTAATCAAATAAATAAGTGATATGCATATGAGTCAGTACTTAGAGGTGCATAGTTTGGAGAGGGGCAGAAGATTATCTTCTGTCTCTCTTCGCGTATGATAGTTTGTCAAAGAGTATAGTTAAGTTTTGTCTATATTGAAATCTTTACTTTATATTGTACTCGTTTTGACGGAGTGCTATAATAGACATGATACTGAAAGTGATGTCGGCGGCTCTGCATAATGCAGAGCCGTGCAAGAAAAGAGGAAAAATTATATGAAAAGAGAAAAAACCAGAAAGATGGGAATCCGGAATAAAATCGTGCTGCCGACAACGGCATTGATTATAATACTATGTCTCGTTATGGGCGTGAATTCTTATAAGCGCACGGAGAATGGTTTGATTGCAATGGGGGTGGAGGAAGCGCGAATGGCGGCTGTAATCTCCACGAAGGTGATCGATACGGAAAAACTGGCTGTGCTGGCACCGGGAGCTGAAGACAGCGAGGAGTACGCGGATATTCTTGCAACGATGTCGGGTGTCAGAGAAGAATGCGGCATTCAATATCTGTATACGTTATATACCGACGGCAGACAAGTGTATTATGGAATCGATACAGATAATACACAGAGCCATAACGAGTTCGGGAAAGTTTTTGAAGTGTCCTATCAGGAGCTGCAGGGAGTCTTTCAGGGGGTGGAATACGTACAGGATTATATTGATTCGACGGAAGACGGGGAGCTGATATCGGCATATATGCCGATTTGGGATGACAGTGGAGCAGTTGTAGGAGTTGTGGGATGTGACTATGATGCTTCCGGCGTTGTGCAGCGATTGGACGATATCCTTAAGCAGACTGTAACCATTACCGTGATTTGTCTGATTGTTGCACTGGCGATTATCAATCTCATTGTAGGGAAGATCATCAGGAGCCTGCATACGGTAGACGGTAAGATATATGAGCTGGTGAATAATGAGGGAGATCTTACGCAGAGGCTGGAGATTCATACCGGCGATGAGATGGAATTGATCGCAGAGAATGTAAATGCACTTTTAGGATACATAAGAAATATTATGATCAATATTTCGGACAATTCCGACCGACTCAATGAGTCCTCAAGTGTGATGGCGGAGAGCCTGTCTCTGGCAGGTGAGAACATAACGAATGTCTCTGCAACAATGGAGGAGATGAGCGCGGCTATGGAAGAATCCAGCGCAGCACTGGATCAGGTCAATGATTCGATCGGAACGGTATTTGGTTCCATCGAGGAGATTTATCGCCAGGCTGAGGATGGAAGCCGTTCTTCCAATGAGATCATGAGCAATGCATCAGAGGTATATCAGAGCGCCGTGGAGAACAGACGCGATGCGGAAGCGCAGGCGGCGGATATGGCGGCGGCGGTCCAGAATAAGATTGAGAAATCCAAGGAAGTGGAGCAGATCCGGGACCTTACGAAGAATATTATCAGCATTACGTCAGAAACAAATCTTTTGGCATTAAACGCCAGCATCGAGGCGGCTCGGGCAGGAGAATCCGGCAGAGGTTTTGCAGTGGTAGCTGATCAGATCGGAAAGCTGGCGACGAATTCGGCCGATGCGGCAACAGAGATTCAGAAGGTGACGGCGGAAGTGATCGCGGCGGTGGATGAATTGGCGGCAGAAGCGGAAGTAATGATCAACTTTATGAACGAGACTGCTATGGGTGGCTATGAGCAGCTTCTTACGACCAGTGAGAATTACCGGAGTGATGTGGGCAGCATGAATGAGATGATGCAGAGATTTGCGTCAGAGAGCGAAGAATTGCGGCACAGTATGGATCTGATCAGAGAATCGGTAGAGGGTATCAAGACAGCGGTGAACGAGAGCGCAATAGGGATCAGCAATGTGTCGGATACAGTGGTCGGTTTAACAGAAAGTGTCAGCGATATCGACAAACAGGCGGATTCTAATCTTGGGGTTTCCGGACTGCTAAGGAGTGAGGTAAGCAAATTTAAATTGCATTGAGACAACACGGAGGATACATCAGTATGGCACTGACGGAAAATTTCTTTAGAATATAGGTCAGAAATGCGCGATAAGATTCTTTATTATTGCGCATTTTTGTGTTAGAATAGTAATGCACCCGTTATTATGAGGGGTGCACAGAGAAACTTCGGCTTGACAAAGTTCTACATATCTGGTAGGTTTGTGGTCGGTAACCGAAAGAAAACAGAGGATAACAGGCTATATGGAATATAAGAAAATCAATGACGCGACGGTACAGTGTATTGTCACAGCGGAAGATATGCTTGAATATGGGCTGACTCTGTCAGACATATTCGAGAGAAATGAGAAGGGCGAGGGATTTTTGCGGGATATTATTGAGCGCGCGCATGACGAGGTGGGATATACGTTAAGCGGAGAGAGTATTGCCATGCAGATCACGCCGCTGCAGGATAAGGGACTCGCAGTCACTTTTACAAATGAGAGCCCTATGGGTTTCCGGGATATTCTGCAGCACTTGAAGGAAGTCCTGCAGGGAGTCAGTGCAGAGCTTGGCAGACAGGATGAAGAGGAACGCCGTGCTGCGGGACAGAAGAAAAAGGAAGAATATGAGGATAACAGGCGGATGTTCGTGTTTGCCACGCTTCATCAGGCCATGCAGTATACTGTGTCCATTCCGAAGAATCTGTCTGTGAAGAGCCACCTTTATAAAGAGGGAGAAGCGTATTACCTTGTGGTGGAGAAGAACCGGCTGTCTTACAAGATGTTTAATAAGATCAGTGCGCAGGCAGTGGAGTTCGGTAACCTGATCGCGGTTTCCGAAGAGAGGATGCTGTACTTAGAAGAGCATGGCGAGTGCCTGATCGCAGACCGCGCGGTAAGTAAACTGCGTAAGATATATCTGGCGTAAGAAGATCAATAACATAGCGATACTGTGATAATGTGTGCTGTCATATCCTTGGCGTTCGCAGGGGATATGGCAGCAATTATCATGTTCAGAACGAGTGTGTTTGTTGGTAAAAAAAGACAAAACTATACTATGGTGGAAGAGTTTGTGTGAATTATAACAAAATTATATGAAAATCAGAATGGAGTATGTATGAGCAAAAAAGCAAAACAGAAGGAAGCATTGGGAATATTAGGAGAAAAAGAGAGAACTGTGCAGGAAAGCGGGATGGAAAGCGCGTGGAGAGGTGTACAGGCGGATGCAGAGGACCGGAGCCAGACAATCGAGACGCATATGAAATACGAGGATGCAGGGATAGATGAGCGGATTCTGCGGGCAGTAAAGGAACTGGGCTTTGATGAGATGACGCCGATTCAGGAAGCGGTGATTCCGCTTTTCATGACAGGGCGGGATATGATCGGACAGGCCCAGACCGGTACCGGTAAGACCGCGGCATTCGGAATACCGATCCTGCAGAAGATCGATCCGGAAGACCGCAATCTGCAGGCCGTGATTCTGTGTCCTACGCGGGAACTTGCCATGCAGGCGGCGGAGGAGCTTCGCAAATTTGCTAAGTATATGCACGGGATCAAAGTACTGCCGGTATACGGCGGACAGGATATCGTAAGGCAGATCAAGAACTTGAAATCCGGCGTTCAGATCGTAGTCGGCACCCCGGGCAGAGTGATGGATCACATGCGCAGACACACATTGAAAATGGAACATGTGCATACGGTAGTGCTGGACGAGGCGGATGAAATGCTTAACATGGGCTTTCGGGAAGATATAGAGACGATCCTGCAGGAGATACCGGAGCACAGACAGACGGGACTTTTCTCCGCGACCATGCCGAAGCCGATTCTGGATATTACCAGAACCTACCAGAAGGATGCTGCTTATATCAGGATGACGCCCAAGGAGGTGACGATTCCGCTGATTAAGCAGGCGTACTATCAGGTGCGTAGGCAGGATAAAGAAGAAGTGCTGTGCCGGCTGATCGATTATTATGACCCGAAGCGGGCGTTGATCTTCTGCAACACCAAGCGCATGGTGGACGAGCTGACAGAGCATTTGAAGGAGCGCGGATATGAGGTGGAGGGGCTTCACGGTGATCTGTCCCAGAACCAGAGAGACACTGTAATGAATCTGTTCCGCAGCGGCAGAGCGGGTATCCTGATTGCTACCGATGTGGCGGCGAGAGGGATCGACGTCAGCGATGTGGAGGCTGTCTATAATTATGACGTACCGGAGGATATCGAATATTATGTGCATCGGATCGGCAGGACGGGGCGCGCCGGCAAGACAGGGCGTTCCTTTACGCTGGTAGTCGGCAGGGAAGCATACAAGATCCGGGATATCGAGCGGGTCTGCCATACGAAGATCAAGGAAAGGAAGATTCCGAACGCGGCGGATATTATGCAGCGCAAAGCAGCCAAGATTTTAAAAGAGGCCCACAGCGTGATCGAACAGCAGGATATCAGCCGCGCTATAGAATATATTCTGGACGAAGTTGCGCTGGGACAGCACAGTGAGCTGCAGATCGCGGCAGCGTTTATGCAGATGAAGCTGGGAGATGAGATAGAGGACATCAGGGAAGAGAAATTTTTCTTCGACAGGAAAGAAGGCAGACGCGGCGCGGGCAGGCAGAACAGCAGAGACGGACGCGGCGCAGGCAGACAGAACGGCAGAGACGGACGCAGCGGCGCGGGCAGACAGAATGGCAGAGATGGTTGCGGCGGCACAGGCAGGCAAAGCGGACGTGGAAGCAGGTCGGATCAAGGCAGTTGGGATCGAGCAAGAGATAGCCGAAATGAGCGTGGCGGAAGAGGCGGCAGAACGGATCACGGCAGCGATACCGGACGAAGATCGGGCGCAGACAGACCGCGTGACAACAGAAGTAACGGCAGATATGCCGCACTTCGCATCAAAACCAAGAAACAGGGCACATCATAGAACCAGTTCCTGCCCGTGGTCTTTCAGCCACTTACGGGCGGTACGGTAATCAGGATATACGGATTCTACTTTCTGCCAGAAAGCGGCGGAGTGATTCATATGGGTCAGATGGCACAGCTCATGGACGACCACATAATCCAGGATGGCGGGCGGCGCCAGCATGAGCCGCCAGTTGAAGGAGAGTGTGCCTCTTGCACTGCAGCTTCCCCAGCGGGTCTTCTGATCCCTGATGGTGATGCGGTTGTAGGAGCCGCCGGTAAACTGTTGAAAATGGGCAACTCTTTTCGGAAAATATTCTTTCGCCGCGGTGATATAGCGCTTTTCCAAGGCGAACCGCTGGGTGTCGGTCAACTCGGAAACGGGACGGTTACGCTGTTTTTCCTGAACTTCCAGATACTTAGTGACGATCCAGATACGCTTCTCGATGAGCAGATGGGAGATTTCCTTCTGCGTGGCGCGCATGGGAACGCGCACCGTGATCTGTCCGTCGGGTGCAATACTGATGGAGAAGCTTCGACGGTTGCTGCGGATGAGTGTGTAAGGCAGCTCGTAAAGCTTACTCTGATATTGGATGCGTATTGTGCTGTCGGATTGGTTTATCATAGGTGACCTCCAGGGGCGGTGAATTACATTGTGAACCGCATTGATTATATTATAGCACAGCGGTACAATAGTAGTAACAGTTCAGCCTTTGGCTTCACTGTTACGGAATCTGCCCATTCCAAGTCGCCTGCGGCGAGGGACAGATTCCTTCTTGATCAAATTTACACGTTCCCACGGACTTTGCAGCAAGTGCAAGTCCTGGGCTAAACTGTTACCAATAGTAACATTATAAGGAACGCAATACTGGACAAAATCCTATCTGATATGCTAGTATGGTGAATGTATGGGGCATTTAAAAACGTTGCGGCATGGACAGCCGGATGACGCGGAAGGTATCACAGTTATAGGAGTATGAGCAAGATGGAGCATAATAACAGCAATTTGGCGGAGCGGCAGACGCAGTCAGGGATTTCGGTAGTGGAGAAAAAGAAGGAAGAACCGTCAACCGGAGAAAAGAAGGCGGAACCGTCGGAAAAAAAGAACGCAAAGCCGATAGCCGTAGAAAAGAAAACCGGACAGGCAGAGAAGAAGGCAAACCCCACCGCTGTAGAAAAGAAGACCGGACAGGCGGAGAAGAAAGCAAAGCCGGTAACTGAAGAAAAGAAGCCGGAAACGGCGGAGAAAAAGAAAGTAAAACCGGTCTCGGAGGAAAAGAAGCCGGAACCGACGGTGAAAAAGAAAGTAAAGCCGGCAGCCGGGGGAAAGAAGCCCGGACAGGCAGTGAAAAAGAAAGTAAAGCCGGTAACTGAAGAAAAGAAGCCGGAAACGGCGGAGAAAAAGAAAGTAAAACCGATCTCAGAGGAAAAGAAGCACGGATCGACTGGGGATAAGAACGGCAAAGCGGAAAGTAGGGAAGATTTCGAAATCCGCATGCAGAAGCGTGACGAATTGCGTGCCAGAAGACGCGAGGAACGCAGGAGGAAAGTCAGGAGACAGAAGATCGCAATGGCGGTCTGTGCCGGAGTGATCGTGGTTGGGGCCATCGCCATACCAATACTTCTTAATCTGCCCTCTATGAAGCTGTCCCGCTGTCTTGCCAAGGGAGGCAGATATACGGAGCAGTCCGATTACACAAATGCGCAGAATGCCTATGAGAGTGCGCTTAAGATTGATACGGCATCAGTGGAAGCATACCGCGGTATGGCGGATAATTATGTGGCACAGGGCAATATACAGGATGCCAAACAGATATTATACACTGGCTGGGAGCAGACACAGGACGAAGGACTTCTTCATTATTACTGTGTGGAAGTGTACAATGAAGCGGTACATGAGATCAACGAGGGGAATTGTACGCTTGCGACCGTAGATAAATGTATTCAGGTGCTGGAACAGGAGCCGGATAATGCGGATGCGCCGGGACTGTTATCGACCTGCTATGAGCGTTTGTTCAAGACAGAGGAAGAGGAAGCCGTATGCAGCATGTTTTGTGACGCGGATGCAGCGCAGGATACTTGCAGCTACGCAGAGTATGAAGCGCTTGTGCGCAGAATGCTTGCTTTGTATCAGACAAAACCTTCGGAGGCGATGAAGGCGGTTCTGACACAGTATGTGCTGATCGATAGACCCTATGTACAGATCAGTATTCCTCATCTGGAAGCATACAGAATACTTCTCACGGAGGTAAACAGTGCGGTAAAAGATGCGGGAATCACGGAGACGATGGCATGTCTCGCCCGTGCAAAAGAGGTGAGTGATTATTTTGCGGAAGCTTTTCAGGAGTTTGAGGCAGGCAACTATGCGTATGCAAGAGAACTGGTGGCACAGGAATCCTACCAGCAGATCAGAGACAGTTTTATCGAAGAAAATTCAGGTTACTGGGAAGGCTCTATTTATATTCCGCTGAACAGAGAACAGCTTATGCTGCATCGGGAGGACGATAAGGTCAGGTTCTATTTCCTGAGCGAAGAGGAGTATGATAATCATCAGGGAATCATCAAGGTCTGGGGTACAAAGCAGGAAGATGACGGCGTACAGCGGAGTGTTATTTCCTATGAGCCGGCTGTGGATAGCGGAGAGGATTCCAAGACAGAATATACAGTGCAGTATTTGTACAGTAATGTGAAGATAGGCGGTGAGTATGTGCCGCAGATGAATTATCGGTTTGACACCAAAGTGACCACGCAAGAGGGAATCACCACCAACGCCATCGGCGACTGGGGCGGCGAGCATGAGTGGGAGATTGACTATTAAGGAGGAAAACAATTATGACAAAAAAACCGGCAGTATTAATGATTCTTGACGGCTACGGCCTGAATGAGAAGACACAGGGCAACGCGGTGGCAGAAGCGAAGACACCCGTGATGGACAGCCTCATGGCGGAGTGTCCTTTTGTGAAAGGTAATGCCAGCGGTATGGCGGTAGGTCTTCCCGACGGACAGATGGGTAACTCCGAGGTGGGACATCTGAATATGGGTGCGGGACGCATCGTATATCAGGAACTTACGAGAATCACCAAGGAGATTCAGGACGGCACCTTCTTCGAGAATCCTGCGCTTCTTGATGCTGTGAATAACTGTAAGAAAAACGATTCTTCACTGCATATGTTCGGTCTGCTGTCTGACGGCGGCGTACACAGCCATAACACGCATCTCTACGGACTGTTGGAGCTGGCGAAGAGAAACAACTTAAGCAAAGTGTATGTACATGCTTTCTTAGACGGCCGTGACACACCTCCGGCCAGCGGCAAGGGCTTTGTGGAAGACTTAGAGCAGGAGATGAAGAAGATCGGCGTGGGTGAAGTGGCAACCGTGACAGGACGGTACTACGCTATGGACAGGGATAACAACTACGACAGAGTAGAGAAAGCATATATTGCACTTACCAAGGGCGAAGGACTTGAGGCGGCAAGTGCCACGGGAGGAATTCAGGCGTCCTATGACAGGGAAGAGACGGACGAGTTTGTAAAACCTACCGTTGTGAAGAAAAACGGTGAGCCGGTAGCGACGATCAAGGATGGTGATTCCGTTATCTTCTTTAATTTCCGTCCCGACAGAGCCAGAGAGATTACCAGAAGCTTTTGTGACGATGATTTCAAAGGTTTTGCAAGAGAGAAGAAGCTGGATCTTACCTATGTATGTTTCTCGGATTATGATCCTACGATCCCGAATAAAGAGGTGGCATTCCACAAGATTGCAGTGACAAATACGTTCGGCGAGTGGCTTGCGGCAAATCATATGAAACAGGCGAGACTGGCGGAGACGGAGAAATACGCACATGTAACATTCTTCTTCAACGGCGGTGTGGAAGAGCCCAACGAGGGTGAGGAGAGAATCCTCGTTAATTCTCCGAAAGATGTGGCGACCTATGACTTAAAGCCTCAGATGAGCGCTTACGAAGTTTGTGACAAGCTGGTGGGCTGCATTAAGTCAGGTGAGTACGACGTGATTATCATCAACTTTGCTAATCCCGATATGGTAGGACATACGGGAGTGGAAGAAGCGGCAATTAAGGCTGTGGAGGCAGTGGATGAGTGTGTCGGACGTGCGGTAGAAGCCATTAAGGAAGTGGATGGCGTGATGTTTATCTGTGCCGACCACGGCAATGCGGAGCAGCTCATAGATTACGAGACGGGAGCACCTTTCACGGCGCATACTACGAATCCTGTGCCGTTTATTCTGGTCAATGCAGATCCGGCTTATAAATTGAGAGAGGGCGGATGTCTGGCGGATATCGTGCCTACGCTCATTGAGCTCATGGGTATGGAGCAGCCGGAAGTGATGACAGGGAAGTCGTTGTTGGTGAAATAAGTCATGGCAGGAAATTATGCTTGAGATGATCTTGGAAAAGCCAATGGCATAGAACCGTGAGGATTTCTGTATAAAATATTTAGAGTATATTAGAAGAGGGCATGTGTGGATATTCCATGTATGTCCTTTTTTGTAGGAAATTCTATGGAATGTTTTGGATTTACGGTGAAAATTTTGCAATTGAGTGATGGACATTTTTGATATAAGCGGGGGAGGGCAGATTGCGCAAAATATTCTCGAAGCTGGCGGGCTGCGTCATATGGATTTTCTAAAATATTCCGGCAAGGTTATGCAGACGGACGAAACCGCCCTCTATTCGCCGTCCGGGCTCATTACGGGCTTTTCGGGACATCCTTGTCCCGAAATTTCTGGATATCGAACGGAATATTAAGAAAATCTCATATTCCTCCGCATGCCAGCTTCGAGAATATTTTGTGCAATCTGCCTTTCAAAACTTATTAGTTCATAGCCAATACCCTAGCTCGGAGCGGGAGCGCGGCGACGAAGAGTTTATCATCTGTCCGAGCGGCCGTTTTTCTCAACCCATATCTTTATTCTGCACTTGACAAT
This sequence comes from Lachnospiraceae bacterium, assembly GCA_014804485.1. GTDB lineage: Bacteria > Bacillota > Clostridia > Lachnospirales > Lachnospiraceae > UBA3282. The sequence continues at coordinate 33,950 of JAAUZT010000021.1, read as the reverse complement.
CCTGCACGCTTTAACTATACTAAGTGTACCATCGCTGATAGTACACTTAGTATTCTCAGTGGGGGAGGGGTAAAACGTAATTCACAGGGAAAGGAGCAGGCATGATATTCATAGATTATAAAGACACCCGCCCAATATATGAACAAATCGTAGAGCGCTATAAAACCCTGATTTTAAAGGGCGTTATGCAGCCTGACGAGCAGCTCCCGTCGGTACGCAATCTGGCGATGGAGCTTTCCATTAATCCGAACACGATCCAGAAGGCGTATGCGGAGCTGGAACGTCAGGGATTTATCTATGTGGTAAAAGGCAGAGGCAATTTTGTATCAGGGGACAGCGGGCTGGTGGAGAAACGCAAGAATGAATATGTAGATCAGATCATGGCACTTGTGCGGGAGGTGTTGGAGATCGGTATGTCCAAAGCAGAACTCATCCGCCTGATCGAAGTGCTTTAGGCAGAAAAGGAGGAATTTATGATAGAGATACATAACCTGACGAAGACATTTGATAAGATCAAGGCAGTTGACGAAGTCAGTGTAACGATAAAAGACAATACCGTGTTCGGTCTGATCGGAACGAACGGGGCCGGCAAGAGTACCGTGCTCAGAATGGTCTCCGGGGTGCTGCGGCCCGACAGTGGTACGGTGGCAGTGGATAACATGCCCGTATACAATAATGTGGAAGCGAAGAAGAGACTCTTTTTTATAGCAGATGAGCCTTATTTCTTCGCCAATTCCAATGCGCGGACGATGGAACGGTACTTCAGCGGTATCTATGATGAGTTTAATAAAGAGGAATTTTATAAATATCTTGAACATTTTAACTTGGATCAGAACCGGAGGATCAGTACTTTTTCCAAAGGAATGAAAAAACAGCTGGCGCTTCTTCTGGGAATCTGTGCGCATACGAAATATATTCTGTGCGATGAGACTTTCGACGGACTCGATCCGGTGATGCGGCAGGGAGTCAAATCCATTTTTGCCAAGGAGATGGAAGAGAGGGGACTGACGCCTGTAATTGCTTCTCACAATCTGCGGGAGCTTGAGGATATCTGCGATCATGTAGGACTTTTGCATAAGGGCGGCGTGCTGCTTTCCAAAGATCTGGAGGATATGAAGTGCAACATCCAGAAGGTGCAGTGTGTGTTTGCCACGGTGGATGAAGAGTTAAAGGCGTTAAACGGCATGGAAGTGCTTAAGAAGGAACAGAGAGGGTCTCTTCGCACTTATACCGTACGAAGCACGCGGGAAGAAGTGACGGCCAGATTTGCCACGGTAGATACCGTATTTTACGAAGTACTTCCTCTTTCGTTAGAGGAGATCTTCATCAGTGAAACGGAGGTAGTGGGATATGACATCAAAAAAATCATTTTGGGCTAGCTGCAAAGAGAACCATAAACGCCGGATCTGGGTGTGGATCGTAGCCGTTCTGGCGCAGTTAATGGCATATGTAGGGGGTCTGACGGTGTATTTGAGTCGAATAGGCAGTCGGAACAGCCAGGGAGCTTACAAGACATATGAGATGTATAAGGAAGCGATGTATCAGGCGGCGCAGGATGCGTTGGGCTTTCAGGATAAACTCATTTCTATTCTGCTGTTTCTGGCAGTGATCATAGGTATGCAGGGATTTTCCTACCTCTACGACAGGAAAAAGGTTGATCTGTATCACAGTGTACCGGTAGACAGAAACAGGAGATTTGCGGTGGTCTATGCGAACGGTATTATGATATACCTGACCTCGGCTCTGGTGAGCCTTATGATCGGTACGGCGGCGGCAGCGATACAGGGAGCGGTAAACGGCTCTGTTCTGGCGATGATCGGATTCGGATTCATATGGCAGATGTTATTCTTTCTGGTGATGTACCATACGGCTATTCTGGCGGTGATGCTGACCGGTAATCAGTTTATCGGTCTCGGTGTGGCGGGGACGCTGGTGTTGTATGAACTGTTTTTATACGTTCTGATAAATACTATGATGAGCGTATTCTTCCGAACCGTATCGGGATTCTATGTGGGACATGAGCCGAAGCTCTCCGTAGTGGAAGATTACATAGATAATGCACGATATATCAAATACACGACATACAGGGGGGAATTGAAGGAAGTGGCACGGCTTGTATTGCCATACTACGGCAAATGGTTTATACTGGCTGTAGTGATTCTGGCGGCGGCATGGATATGCTATCGGAAGCGTCCGTCGGAGGCGGCGGGTAAGGCGATGGCATTCCCCGTGATCGGACAGATATTGAAAGTAGTTACGGCAATTCCGATCGGTCTCGGAATCGGAATGTGGGTACATAATGCGGCGTACGGCAACACGCTGCTGACGGTGGCAAGCATGGTCGGCTGCGGCGTGATCGTCAGTGCAGCCGTGGAAGTAATCTTTGACTTCGATATTAAGAGTCTGTTCAGACATCCGGCAACCAGCGGTGCGGTTGTTGCAGGAATCATTGTTGTATTCCTGATCTTCAAGCTGGATCTGTTCGGGTATGATGCATATCTGCCGCAGGCGGACAAACTGGACAGTATTGCCCTCAATGTGGATTATTACGGGCAGTTCTGGGATAATGAGTTTAATTATGTTCAGGCGAACACATATGCGGAGGAGCATATGTTTATCACGGATACGGAGCCTGTGCTGGCACTTGCCGATAAGTCGCGGGATGAGAAGCCGGAGGATATGAAGGATCCCAGAGTGTTCAATATCCTGTATCGTTTAAAGTCCGGCAGAAAAGTGGACAGACGTTTCTGGGTGGATATTGCCAATCCTGCCAATGCTGAGAAATTGGATCGGATCGTAGGCTCGCAGGAATTTAAGAACGGCACCTATCAGATTCTGACGGATCAGGATTCCTATGATCAGGTCGTGAGTTTAAGTTACAGCAACGGAGCAGCTAAGGTGGTGCTGCCGACGGCGGATGTGCAGAAATTGAGAGAAGCCTATATCGAAGATATGGAGCAGTTTGATTTCTCACTGGCGGGCACACAGTATGCCTGCGGGCAGATAGTGTTTCAGTTCCCCAATTGGATGGAGGAGCGGATGGACGTGTATGAGAGCTTTGAACATACGATCGCGTATTTAAAATCTCAGGATGCCTATTATCCGTTGCAGTTAAATCCCGAGGATATCGAGAGTATAACAATAACAAATTATCACAATGATTTGAAGGAACAAATGAATGGCGGAGAAGTATGGGCGGCAGGTTATTACAGCATCAGGGAGACAGCAGCTGCCGATTATTCCCATGAGGAACTTTCGGTTTCGCAGACCTTCTATGAACAGGAAGAATTTGCCGGAATCGTACCGGTGATCTATCCCTCCTATATGGGATATTCGACTTGGCATGACGCTAATGAAATTGATCAGAATTACGATATATATATCACATTCAGAAAAGATACGACGTATCCGTATGATAGAGGCAGTTACGGTGTATATTATAAATTCTATACGGGACATGTGCCGGAGTTTGTGGAGGAAGCCACGGCGTTTAAGGCGCAGGGAGAATGAAAGTGATAATATCATAAGCAGAGTTAAAATAAAGCAAAATCATAACTGTTCAGAAGGTGCTTCGTAACTGTGAAGAACAGGGTTTTGAACAGTTACGAAAAATCAAAGAATATAATATCTGCGATGGTAACGCAGGATTAAGAGAAAGGCATATTCATGAATGTAGGACAGGCAGAACCTGTGATCAGAGTCAAGGATCTGTATAAGATATACCGGGTCGGAGAGACCAAGGTGCGGGCGCTAAACGGTGTCAGCTTCAGCATCAACCGCGGGGATTTCTGTTCCATCGTGGGAACCTCCGGCTCCGGTAAGTCAACACTCCTTAACATGTTGGCGGGACTTGAAAAGCCGACGAAAGGAGAGATCGTGATCGCCGGGGAGCATATGGAGACGAAAACAGAAAATCAATTGGTGGCGTTCAGGCGGGAACATATCGGATTTATTTTTCAGTCGTTTAATTTGATGGGAACGATGAATGCCATTGAGAATGTGGCACTGCCCCTCACTTTTCAGGGGATGGACAAGAAGAAGCGCAATGCCAGAGCGGAGGAGATGCTGGATCTGGTCGGACTGACGAAGCATAAGAAGCACAGACCGAATCAGATGTCCGGCGGACAACAGCAGCGTGTCGGCGTGGCGCGTGCGCTGGTGGTGGAGCCGGAGATCATCTTCGCGGATGAGCCCACCGGTAATCTGGATTCCAACACTTCGGTGGAAGTGATGAATCTGATGAAAAAGGTGGTGCGGGAGAAGAACCAAACGCTTGTTATGGTAACGCATGATAATTATCTGGCGGGATTTGCGGATATCGTCCTGCGGATCAAGGATGGGAAGATCATCGAGATCGAGGACAGACGCGGGGAAGATATGCCGGATCAAATAGGGGTAAAAGAGGAGTAGAAAAATGAAAAAAAGAGTATGTAATGAGAGAGGAAGCTTCATGATCAGAAGGGCAATAAACAGGTGGTTACTCGGCATGGCACTTTGTGCGACGGCGGTACTGGCGGTTCCTTCGGTGCCGCAGATTTCCGGTGGGATGTCTTATGTGGAGGCGGCAGAACCCACTCCGGATGAGAACGGTAATGGAGCGGGTGATAATAATGGTGACATAGGCGGCACCACCGATGATAACAACGGTGATGCAGGCGATAACACTGATGATAACAATGGTGGAACAGGCAGTAACTCAGGTGGAAACAGCGGCAATGCCAACACTAACCAAAATAACAACACTAATAAAGATACCAACAATAATAAAGACGAAAACAATAACAATAGTGCTACAGCAGATAATAACAACGGCGACAACCGAATCATCAATGATGATGACAGAGCGGATGCAGATGAAGATTTGTACTACTATATGCAGAGCCTGGAAATCCGTTATCATCTGGATGCGAAGGTGATGGAGAATCTCCACAATCTATTTAACAGTGCGGTATACTATATAGCCAACACAGATATGACAGTGGCACAACTGTGGTCTTATGTATCGTCTGTCAAAGGTCAGATGGAATCTACGGCGGTAGCGAATGTCACAGCCACCACCAGCGAATTTCTTCAGGTGGCGGATAACTGGCAGACCCCCACAGTCAGTGCGGGCCAGCAGGTGGCGATCGTCCTGCCAATCATGAACTTCGGTACGGAGGAATTGAATGACCTGATCGTAGAACCGCAGACTTCTACGCTCGTGTCGGAGTGGCCTTTCGAGCCGGATATGACGAATTATCTGCAGACAGAGCCTTTTATTCCCGGTAATAAGACCAAAGAAGCGGCGATGCAAAACAGAAGGGAATTTACCTTTATTTTCACGGTAAGAAGCGATGTCATGACCGGTTATTATCCGCTGAAATTTAACGTATCTTATACGAAAGCGGGTATCCGCAGTGAGAATCCGGCGGAGCTTACCGTATATGTGCAGACGATCGGTAAACCGGGCAGCGGATTTATCGGTGGCAGCGGGCAGGAGACGACAGGGTCTAAGCCGCGTATTGTGGTGACCGGATTCGAGACGAACCCTGCGGAGGTGTTTGCAGGTGATACATTTACGCTGACAATACATGTAAAGAACACGGCCAAGGATCTGGCAGTTACCAATGTACTTTTTGATATGCAGGCGGCGGCGGAAGGCGAGGATAAGACCAATACTTATTCGGCGTTCCTGCCTACTTCCGGTGCAAGCTCCGTCTATATGGACAGCATTGCGGCGAACACCGCGGCAGATATCATAATCGAGATGACGGCGAAGGCCGATCTGGCGCAGAAACCATATGTATTAGATGTCAATATGAAATATGACGCAGGTGTCATGTTTGATCTGACGGATAAGGCCAGCGTGTCCATACCGATCTCCCAGGAGAGTCGTTTTGACACGAGCATACCGGAGGTGGTTCCCACGGATATCACGGTGGGCGGGCAGTCTAACGTAATGTTCAGCATCTATAATACGGGTAAGACGACGCTTTATAACGTGCAGGTGAAATTTATCGCAGATTCCATCGATGAGGCATCAGCGTTTGTAGGCAATCTGCAGTCGGGTGCTACCGGTAACGTGGATGTGATGCTGACCGGTATTGCGGCTACCATGGATGACGGAACGATCAATATGCAGATATCTTATGAGGATGATGCGGGCAATGTGACTACCATAGAGAAACCGATCACGCTGTTCGTAACGGAAGAGTTTTACGATGATATGATGATGGATGGCGATATGATGATGGATGGTGATATGATGATGGGAGAAGAGGACAGTCAGAAGAAAACCGGTCCGATCATTGCAATCATTGCAGTTGTCGTAGCGGCAGCGATTGCCGGAGTGATCGTATTCATCCAGATCCGTAAGAAGAAAAAGGCGGCGCAGCTGCTTGCGGAGGATTTAGCAGATCTAGACGATAATTGATGGAATTAATTATAAGAAATAGTGTTAATTAGATTGAAAAATCAGAGATTTTCAATCGCAAATTTGTGCCTTGCGGCGACAAATTCGCAGGCTAAGAGAAAGGCATGGGTATTGGTATGAAATTCCTTGATCTGCTGCGAATGAGCAGCGGTAATTTGTGGAAAAGAAAAATAAGAACCGTATTGACGGTATTAGGCGTGGTCATCGGTGTGGCGTCTATCGTGGTCATGGTATCGTTGGGGCTGGGACTTAGCAGAACCCAGATGGAACAGATAGAATCATACGGAAGCCTGACACAGATTACGGTGCGGGAACCGTGGAACAGTGACAGCTCGGAAGACAAGCGGCTGGACGATGATTTGATACGAGAGCTTGAGAGTTTAGAACATGTGGATTCGGTCTGTCCGATTCTGGAAACCAGTGCCATAGCCAAGTACGGCAGTTATCAGGGATATTTACAAATCAGAGGTATGCCGAAGGAAACCTTTGCAGAGATGAATATTAATGTCGGACAGGGCCGGCTGCCTGGTGACGATGATACGCTCACATTTTTCTACGGCAACGAGGTGCTTCAGAATTTTTATAATACTAAGGGCAGTGGAGGAAGTTATTGGGAGACCGGTGTTCTGCCGGATATCGACCTGATGAATGACACGATCTTCGTGATATTTGATACGAATGCATACTGGTCGGCGGGCGGTACGACAGAAGACGGACAGACTATACCGCAGCCGAAAAAGTATATGATCGAGGCCTGCGGAGTGGAAGCACCTAATGCTGAGGACAGCTGGTCACAGTACGGATGGTATACTTACTGTGATCTGGAGCAGCTGACCGCGCAGCTTAAGAAGATATTTAAGAATAAAGTGATTCCCGGGCAGCCTACAACTAAGACGGGCAAGCCATACAAGGAGATATTTTACAGTGAGCTGGATGTGAATGTGGACGATCTGAACAATGTCATGGAAGTACAGAATTATCTGACAGATCTGGGATACGAAGCATACAGCAATGCGGAGTGGGTGGAATCGAGCCAGCGGTCCATGGGTACGATACAGATGGTGCTTGGCGGTATTGGCGCGGTGTCACTGTTCGTGGCGGCGATCGGTATTACCAATACGATGATGATGTCCATCTACGAACGGACGAAGGAAATCGGAGTTATGAAAGTACTGGGCTGTGATCTGCGTAATATTCGGAGCCTGTTTCTGATGGAAGCGGGGTTCATCGGTCTGATCGGCGGGTGCGTCGGATTAGGGTTGAGCTTCGCGATATCTGCCGTGATCAATAAGCTGGCGCAGACCTCGCAGGAAATGATGCTGGGAGATTCGAATATCTCCTATATTCCGGTCTGGCTGATGGGACTGTCGCTGGTATTTGCGATTCTGGTAGGTATGCTGGCGGGATTCTTTCCGGCGAGAAGAGCGATGAAGCTGAGTCCGCTGGCGGCAATCAGAAACGAGTAGGAAAAAACAATAATAATTAGGACAAGTAAATTATAAAACAGGCCTCCTGTGTGCATACTACTATTAAAAATAAAAAGGCAGTTGCGCACAGGAGGTTTTATATGGCTATGAAATTAAGGATCGTAGATGTACATGCAAGAGAGATACTGGATTCCCGCGGCAACCCCACGGTGGAAGCGGAAGTGACGGTGGAAAAAGAGGTGGGCGGCACCCAGTATGTGGGACGGGCGGCAGTGCCCAGCGGCGCCAGCACCGGACGCTTTGAGGCGGTGGAACTGCGGGACGGGGAGACCAGATATTTCGGGCTCGGAACTACCAAGGCGGTAAACAATGTCAATACGAAGATCAGAGAGGCACTTATGGGAATGAATGCTTTTGAACAGGGACTGATTGACCGGATTCTGATCGAGCTGGATGGCACGGATAACAAAAGCAATCTGGGAGCGAACGCCATGCTGGGGGTGTCCATGGCATGTGCCAAGGTATGTGCGCAGGCTATGGAAATTCCCCTGTACCGTTATCTGGGCGGTGCCTATACGAGACTGCTTCCTGTGCCCATGATGAATATATTAAACGGCGGCAAGCATGCGGATAATACCGTAGATTTTCAGGAATTCATGATTATGCCCGTGCAGGCGGAGAGTTTTGCGGACGGGCTTCGTATCTGTGCGGAGATCTATCATAATCTGAAGAAAATATGCAATGACAGAGGGTTGTCCACCGGAGTGGGCGATGAGGGCGGCTTCGCCCCTTCTTTACCGGACGCATTCGCGGTACTCGACCTGATTGTGGAGTCTATCAAGGCGGCGGGTTATACGCCCGGACAGGATATTAAGATTGCGCTGGACGTAGCGGCCTCGGAACTTTATGATGAGTCGGACGGCGTGTACCATTTTCCGGGTGAGACGGAGCTGAAACGCAGACGTGGCAGAGTGACGGGAAGCCGTGTCACGGAGTGTTATGAGGCGGGCAGTGATTTTGATGACAGCGGAGAAGCACAGGAGATCACGCGAAGTACTGAGGAGATGGTGGCGTATTATGAGGAGCTGGTAGAGCGTTATCCCATTATTTCCATTGAGGATGGGCTGGCGGAGGATGACTGGGACGGCTGGCAGATGATGACGAAGAAGCTGGGAGACAGCGTACAGCTCGTGGGAGATGATCTTTTCGTGACGAATACGAAACGTCTGGATGCCGGGATCAAACTCAATGTAGCAAATGCGATCCTTGTCAAAGTGAATCAGATCGGCACGGTCAGCGAGGCCATGGATGCCATAGAGATGGCGCAGAAGAATGGATATAAAGCGGTGATATCCCATCGTTCCGGAGAGACGGAGGATACGTTCATTGCGGATCTGGCGGTGGCTGTCAATGCGGGACAGATCAAGACTGGCGCGCCCTGCAGGAGCGACCGCGTGGCGAAGTATAACCAGCTTCTGCGGATTGAGGAAGACTTGGGAAGTGTGGCGTGCTATAAGGAGCCGTTTAATAAGATATAAGGGTATTATGAAGTTGCCGGAATATGCAGGACGAGTGGAAGTACCGAAGTGCATTATTCCGGCATTTTTATACTTTAAAATTCAGGTTTTCCAGTCCTGACGGGATGTTGGCGAAAAGACTGCTTTTAGTTTTATAGAATATCTGCTACAATGTAGAAATGTGAATATATTTTGGAATATATAAGGAAGTACGAAAGGCAAGGTAGTATTTTGCAGATTCTGAAAAGCAATAAAGCACAATATGAATATGATATCCATGCGCTGGTGAAGGCGTTCTATCCGGCGTGGGAACTTAAGGTTCTCACACCAGAATCCGTGGTGAAAGACAGAAGAATACGGGAAACCGCTCCGGTGATGGAGCTGGAATTTGATGAGACGGAAGTAAAATTTACTATATATCCTGACGTACTTTATACGGGGCAGTATAATGATATAAAAGATAGTAGTTTACATAACTCTAAACATGAGGATAAATACGCACAAGATAAAACCGCCAATGTGAATGCTCCGCATATTTACACATGGTGTAGTACAGATCAAGTGGATGTATCCGGGTATAAGGATGAATTCAAGCGCTTCCTTTACACAGCATTGCAGGAAGAGACAGGCAGCACACTCCCGTGGGGAAATCTGACGGGTATCCGCCCGACTAAGATCGCCATGACTATGTTTGATAAGGGTGCGAGCGAACAGGATGTGGCGGCATTCCTCAGGGAGAAGCATTTTGTCAGTGAGGAAAAGATCGGCTTGGCAATCGACATTGCGAAGCGGGAACGGGAAATCTTAAGCAGACTGCACTATGAGAACGGTTACAGCCTTTACATCGGCATTCCTTTTTGTCCGACTACCTGTCTGTACTGTTCATTTACTTCTTATCCGATCAGCGTGTGGAGAGAGCGGGTGGCGGATTATCTGACGGCGCTCGAACAGGAGATGGAGGCGGTAGCGCAGATACAGCAGGGAAAGATTCTGGACACCGTTTACATCGGCGGCGGTACACCCACAGCGCTGTCCGCGGATGAATTGAACAGACTGATTACAAGCTTAAAAAGCATTTTTGATTTTAGCACCGTACAGGAATTTACGGTGGAGGCAGGGCGCGCGGACAGCATCACAGAAGATAAATTAAGAGTACTCCGTCGACATGGCGTCACGAGGATATCCGTGAATCCGCAGACTATGAAACAGGAGACACTGAAGCTGATCGGCAGGCAGCATACGGTAGAGCAGGTGATAGAAGCTTTCCGGCTGGCGCGTAAGGCCGGATTTGATAATATCAATATGGATATCATATTGGGACTTCCGGGAGAGACCGAAGATGACGTGGAGGGGACGATAGGAGCCATTCAGTGCTTGATGCCGGATTCCCTGACGGTGCATTCCCTTGCAGTGAAGCGGGCTTCCGGTCTGCATAAGTGGATCGAGGAAAACGGTGTTACCGCCTACAACAACACGGAGGAGACCATGCGGATTGCGGCAGCAGGAGCACGGGCCATGAGCATGGAGCCTTATTATCTGTACCGGCAGAAAAATATGTCGGGCAATTTTGAGAACGTGGGGTATTCCGTGAAGGATAAGTATGGGATCTACAATATTTTAATTATGGAGGAAATGCAGACTATTATTGCGTTGGGAGCGGGTTCGATCACGAAAAGGGTGTATCCCGACGGGAGGATTGAACGTTGTGAGAACGTGAAGGAAGTGGCGCAGTATATCGAGAGAATCGATGAGATGATTGAGAGGAAGAAACAGCTTCTGGGTGATTGATGAATTCACTTGCACCTTGCAAACTTGTTTACTATAATTAGCATATAATAGTTGTGCCGGTGAAGGTACTGAACAGTTATGAATAATCAGAAAGGGCAAAGTCTTATGGAGAAGATACATAAAAGAACGCTTGGCAGTGCAACCAGGTTGCTTGTGTCTATGCTTGTAGTGGCACTTCTGGTATCAATTGGCAGTACCGAAGTTGTACATGGCGCAGGAAAGCGCACAGTCCGTGTCGGCTTTTTTCCTATGGATGGTTACAATGAGACCAAAGCGGACGGCAGCCGCACAGGCATGGACGTTGAGTATCTGGATGCACTGTGCGATTATATAGACTGGAATATTGAGTATGTTGAGTGCGAAAGCTGGGACGATGCCCTGACTATGCTTTTGAATGAGGAAATAGATCTGGTGGGTTCAGCGCAGTATTCTGCGGATCGGGTGGAGCTGTACCGGTATGCGAACTTACCCAGCGGATATACCTTTGGTGTGATTGCCGTAAATGGTGACAGCACAATTGCATATGAAGACTTTGCCGCGCTGCGCAATGCCACCTTTGGTATTGTGGGCAGCTACATACGAAAGGCCGAATTTTATGAATATCTGGCGGATCGCGGTATTTTAAGTATCAAGGTAAAGGAATACGAAAATTCGGCAGCTTTGCATGAAGCATTGGATGCCGGAGAAATTGACGCCCTTGTACATTCCCTGACAGAGGTTCGTGAAGGGCAGCGTGTGGTCGGCAGGTTTGCGCCCATGCCTTTTTATTACATTACCTATCAGGGCAACTATGATCTGGTGAGGGAACTCAATCAGGGAATTGCAGATTTGAAGATGAACCGACCGGGGCTGGAAAATGAACTGATGGTAAAGTACTATGACAGCAGACTGGATCAGACGATTCTGCTGACAAGTAGTGAGAAGAAGTATATTGCGGAACAAAAGACATTGACCGTAGGATATTTAGATGGTTACTATCCGTTCTCCTATGAAAATGAGGGAGTCTATATGGGGCTTTCCAAACAAATGTTGGAGGAGGTGTCTGTGAGCACAGGGATCCTCTTTAATTATGTGAAACTGGAAAGCATGGAGGAGGCTAGGAATGCCTTAAAAGTCGGTAGTATCGATATCTTAAGCTACTGTGGGGAGACGGTTCAGCGCATGCAGGCAGACGGACTTGCAGCCACAAAGGAGTATGCACAGGCACCTCAAGTCATTATTATGAGCAGGGATGACAAATCAGATTCGATAAATGTCCTGGCTGTGGAAGAAAGCAACGCTTCTGGGGCGGCAGTGCAGGATTTCCTCGATGAGAATACGCATCTTTTGCTATATTCCTCACAGCTTGAGAGCCTGAATGCAGTGATGTCCGGCGAGGCGGACGCGGCTATATGCGACGGGTATCTGGCGGAGTATCTGCTCGGTTCGCAGCTTCGTTTCAACAAGATGGAGATCCACAGTGTGCTGAGTGATGCCCACAGCATCTGTATGCTTGTGGCAGATAACGAGGATTCGCCTCTTCTCGACATTTTAAATAAGGAGCTGCTCGAGGTCAGCGACAAGATGGTTAATGACTATATGCTCCAGGACAATTTCTATTCCAAGATGAGTATGGCGAACTTTATCAGCGATCACAGTATTCCGATTATTATTGTTCTGTCGTGCTGTGCTGCGGCAATTATTCTGGTGCTGTTCTTTCTGCTGCGGAACAGTAGGCGGGTGCAGAAGCTGATGTACAAGGATACGGAATTTAATATTTGGAATCTTCATTATTTGAGGTACCGGGCGACACAGAAACTGGCAGCGGACAGAAACAGTAATTACGCCGTCGCCTACACGGATATCGGTCAATTTAAGAGTTACAACGCGTTGTATGGATGGAATGCGGGGCAGCATATACTGGAATTAGTCATCGAGGCGCTCTATGAGGAAATGGATGATAAAAACGAACTCTACGCCAGAAGCTATGGATGCCATTTTGTACTTTTTATGAAGTATGAAAACTTGGAAGCTCTACGAAATCGTCTGATGAACATTGCGGATAAGATATCTTCACGAATCTACGAAAAGGTAGATACCCATATGTCACTGGCTATAGGTGTAGGTTGTCTGGAGAATGGGGACGACGATCTACAGCGAGCTTTGTCTGAGGGCATACAGTTGGTAGATTCTTTGAAGAGCAGCTACAGCAATGCGGTGCAGATTTATGATGACAAGCTGCGGGAACAGCTGAGAGAGACGCATGAGCGGGAAAAGCTTTTGGAATCTGTCGATATCAATAAGGATTTTGTGGCTTATTATCAGGCAAAGGTGGATATCCGTAATGAAAAGATCGTGGGTGCTGAAGCATTGGTACGTTTCAAGGACCCAACAGCGGATGGAGCCATTCGCACGCCGTGGTTTTTTGTACCCTATTATGAACGCACCGGCAGGATTAAGGAGATTGATTTCTTTGTTATGGAAAGCGTGTGTAAAATGCTGCGCCGGCGTATTGATGCGGGCAGGAATGTTGTGCCTGTATCCTGCAATTTTTCCAGAATGCATTTTACGGAGGATGATTTCCCTGAAAAGTTTGAGTCCATTATTGACCGATATCGGATTCCCAAAGAACTGATCGAGGTGGAGATTACAGAGACACTTGTGGTAGAAGATGTGCAGCAGCAGAAGGTCAAGGAGATTGTGGACATCCTGCGGGAAAAGGGCGTGCACCTCTCCATAGACGATTTCGGGTCGGGGTATTCTTCCCTGGGAGTGTTTGAGCAGATACCGGCCTCCGTTATTAAGCTGGATCGTTCTTTCCTGCTCAATAACGAAAATCGTACCAGACAGGTGCAGATCATGAAGAATATCGTAAATCTTGCCAAAGATCTGAACGCCCAGGTGGTCTGTGAGGGCGTAGAGACAGCGGCCGATACGGAACTTATGATGGAGATTGGCGCTTATGTGGCACAGGGTTACCGCTACTGTAAGCCGATACCGGAGAATGTGTTCGAGAAGATGCTGGAGGAAAATACCGCCTCGAATAGCTAAAGGATTTGATTTTTCTGTTCAATAAAAATATAATAGTAATCAGAGAAGAATTATAATAATACCAAGGAGGGCAAGTGTAAACTATGAATGAAAACAAAAAGGTATATTCATCTGCATTGGATGAATACATAAATAAGGTGTACATCCTGGTATTGATTGTAGCGCCGGGAGCATGCCAGTGTGCGGGACTTGTGTATACGTTTGAGAAGATCATGGGATGGCTGCCTACTGTCAGCTGGCTGGCGTTGATCGTGTTTGATATTACATGTCTGATTTATCTTTCAATCGGTATCTTTCTGATTAAGACAGGATTCACGGACGGACTTGTCAACAGTTCCAAACTTAAGTTTGGAAAGATATATCTTGTAGTGATCATGATTATTCAGTATAACTTTATCACATACATGATTCCGGCTAAGGATTTCTGGGGATTTGCTTTTTTCTTTGTCTTACTGCTGACTTTCTTCCTGGACTATAAGATGGTTGCCGTAGCAGCGGCGGGGATTGCTGCCTCGCAGGTGGTGGCATGGATTGTAAGGGCGGATGTATTCCTGCCGGAAAAGGATACGATGTTTATTGCCAATTTGGTGGACAGGATTGTCTGCGTGGCTTTATCGCTGCCGACGACTGTGCTTTTGATCTATCTGATAAGCCGTTTTCTTGTCAATGCCAAGAAGGACGAGATGGAGCGCAACAATGAGAAGGTACAGAACGTGCTTAATTCCGTGCAGGCATTGTCAGAGAAGCTTTTCAGCGCGGGAACGGCGCTTTCACAGATCGCGGAGAATGAGAGCGCTTCCGTGGAGGAATTGTCCGCGACAAGCGAACAGCTGTTGGAGAGCAGCGATATGCTTGGCGGCAAGGCGGAGGAAAGTATGTCGAATCTCAATGAGCTCGATGAGTGGAAGAATGTCGTGGCGGACAATGTAGAGAAGGTCGAGAAGGTGTCAAAGGAGCTGCTGGACAAGTCCAGAGAGAATGAGAAACAGCTTGCCGATCTGCAGGCAATTAACGGAGAGGTATCTGACTCCATGCTTGCGACGACAGATGTGGCGAAGAAGCTTGCGACAGCGGTGGAGCGGATCGGGACGACACTTAATCTTATCAATGAAATAGCGTCTTCCATTAATCTCCTTGCATTGAATGCGTCGATTGAGGCGGCGAGAGCGGGTGAAGCAGGCAGAGGATTTGCTGTGGTCGCTCAGGAAGTCGGCAATCTGGCGAACAGTACTAATGAATCTCTGAAAGAGGTAGAGACAGTCATAGAGAGCGTACAGCATAATGTAGATGAGATCACAGAGCAGGTGCATGATAATTCGAGGAATCTCGAGAGACAAAATGAATACTTCACGAATGTATTCACGGGAATGCAGGATATGACAGAGCTGTTAGGGGCGTCGGCGAATGCAATCGATACGATGGATGAGGCGCACAACAAGCAGGCTATGGTTATCCAGAGTACCGTGTCTATCAATCAGGAGATCGCGGAGAACATCAAAGAAGAGATCACACAGTTCCATTCCATCAACAGTATGGTGGAGGTGAATGCGCATGATATCTCGGAGATGACCGATCAGATCAATATGATCAACGGAATGGTCGATGAACTCAACAGGCTGTTGAAACAGGAAGACTAATTATAGATTAACAGAGTGCTGAAACTTATAATAATGTTATAGATTAGAAGAACGGATGTTAGCGTATAGTAACGGCAAAGCTGTTGCACGGAGCAAATTGTAACAAAAATCAGGCAGAATCTGCCGGAAAAGAGGGATAAGATGGAGAGATGGGCAAGAGCGAAGTATCAGCCGAATCTGCCTCTGAAAGAGGGGCAACATGTAACTGCATCAAAGGAGCATATCACGCTGTCAAAAGAAGCAGCAAAAGAAGGAATGGTATTGTTAAAAAACGATAAGAATCTTCTGCCGCTTCGTGCCGGGAGCAGAGTGGCTCTTTTTGGCAAAGGAAGCTTTGATTATGTAAAGGGCGGCGGCGGAAGCGGTGACGTGACCGTTTCTTATGTGCGCAATCTGTATGACGGGTTGAAGCTTCAGGAGGATGCGGTGACATTGTATGAACCGCTGTCTGATTATTATCGTAATGACGTAAAGGAACAGTATGCGAAGGGTGCAGCCCCCGGTATGACAGTAGAGCCGTCTCTTCCGGACGAGCTTATAGAGGGAGCGAAGGCATTTGCAGACACGGCAATTATTACCATCAGCCGTTTTTCGGGAGAGGGCTGGGATCGTTCCAGCGTGGAGTATGACGGAGAGTATAATCCATGGGAAACGGAAACCAGTATGCCTAAGATTGCAGGAGAAATTTTCGAGGACGGGGATTTTTATCTGACCAAAAAAGAAAAGGAAATGATTCAGAAGGTAAAGGAAAACTTTGTGAAGGTGGCGGTGGTACTAAATATTGGCGGTGTCATAGATACCACATGGTTCAAAGAGGATAATGCGATTTCATCCGTACTTGTGGCATGGCAGGCCGGTATGGAAGGCGGACTTGCGGCGGCGGAGCTTCTCTGCGGGAAAGCATCTCCTTCAGGCAAACTTCCGGATACTTTTGCAAGATGTTTGGAAGACTATCCATCTACGGAAAACTTCCATGAATCCCCGCATTATGTAGACTATACGGAAGATATCTATGTTGGGTATCGCTATTTTGAAACGATTCCGGGAGCGGATGGCAAGGTATGTTATCCTTTTGGATTCGGTCTGTCATATACACAGTTTGAGATCACTCCCCACAAGGCTCTGATGGAGGACGGTGTGATCAGGATCACCGTGCAAGTGACGAATGTCGGTAAAACAGAGGGTAAGGAAGTGGTACAGGCATATTACAGCGCACCGCAGGGAATATTGCAGAAGCCATACAGAGAACTGGCTGCATTTGCAAAGACAAGGAGCCTTATGCCCGGAGAGAGTCAGACAGTAGTACTGGAATTTGCCAGAAATGAAATGGCATCCTATGATGATTTGGGCAAGATTGCGGAATCGGCGTATGTGCTGGAAAAGGGAACCTATGAATTCTATGTGGGTAATTCGGTAAGAGATACTTGCAAACTGGACTTTTCCCTGACTCTTACGGAAAATGAAGTGGTGGAACAGTTAAGCAGGAAGGCGGCGCCGACCAGTCTGAAGAAGCGTATGCTTGCGGACGGCAGTTATGAGGAACTTCCCTTATCACAGGCGAACGACCCTAACGAGTGCGTGCTTGTAAAGATGGAAAGCGGTACGGAGGAAGCGTTGACTCCGTCAGTCAGAAGCCGTGAAAGTAATCTGCTCATGAAACCTTATGCAGAAGGGGCAAGACCTTTTATAGAAGTAGCAGAGGGCAAAATGACGATGGAGGAGTTTGTCGCACAGTTAAGTGATGAAGACTTGATTCATATGCTGGGCGGACAGCCGAATACATCGGTAGCCAATACTTTCGGTTACGGCAATCTTCCGGAATATGGCGTACCCAATATTATGACTGCGGACGGACCGGCGGGTCTTCGGATCTGCCTGAATACCACTGCATGGCCCTGCGCCACACTGCTTGCCTCAACCTGGAACACGGAATTGATAGAGCAGGTGGGCAAAGCCGGAGCGGAAGAAGTGAAGGAAAATAATATTGCCGTGTGGCTGACCCCCGCGGTAAATATTCATAGAAATCCGTACTGCGGGCGCAATTTTGAGTACTATTCCGAGGATCCTTATCTGACGGGTAAGATGGGAAGCGCTATGGTGAAAGGAATCCAATCACAGCATATTGCGGCGGCCGTGAAGCATTTTGCATGTAATAATAAGGAAACCAACAGAAAGCACAGTGATTCCAGAGTTTCGGAGCGTGCGCTCAGGGAAATTTATCTGAAAGGCTTTAGGATGATTGTAAAAGAGGCTGATCCGTGGGTGATCATGTCCGCTTATAATATGATAAACGGGCATCGCTCTTCCGAAAATCATGAGCTTCTGGAAGATATCCTGCGCGGCGAATGGGGCTATAAAGGTATGGTTACCTCAGACTGGTGGACGAGGGGTGAACATTATAAGGAGATTAAAGCCGGCAATGATGTGAAGATGGCGTGCGGTTTCCCGGAGCGTGTGAAGGAAGCCATGGAAAAGGGCGCGATTGGCAGAGATGATCTGGTAAGATGTGCGAAGAGAGTACTGGAACTGATTTTGAAGATCGATTAAGAGAAGAGCTGTAAGATCGATTTTGTATGTCGATAGAATAAAACCGGGACGCTTATGATAGGATAGGGCGTTCCGGCTTTTGTAGTGTGTACCCTTTTGCAGATACAATAGTGTTTGTATAGCGACATTATTGCATGTAGAAACGGCGGAGAGTGTGGGAATGATGCAGGCGGAAGGGGCTAAGAGAGAATATTACAGGGGGCAGGAGAAGATGAAGCACAGATATAAAACGATAATAAAGTATGTGGGTATGACCATGTTAATGATGACTCTGTTGACCGGATGCGGCAATGCTGCTAAGCCTGTCAAAGCAGATATTAAGGATTTTCATGATACCTTATTTGGAGAAAACACCTATATTTTTACGCCGGAGGATGAACCGGAACAGGTGCAGGCCGTGTTGGACGAACTGTATGCGAGTCAGGAAAGCAATCAGTTTGGAGAGAAGCGGTACGCGGTATTATTTATGCCGGGAGAGTACGATCCTTCCATTCAGGTAAATATGGGATTTTATATGCAGACCGCCGGACTCGGGCTTACGCCGGACGATACCAAAATAGGGAGTTTAACGTGCCTCGCCCGATGGCTGTCGGATGATCCTTCCAATCATAATGCTACCTGTAATTTCTGGCGGAGTGTAGAGAATATTAATATTGGAAGCAATACGGTGTGGGCTGTGTCTCAGGCTACCTCCATGAGAAGAGTACATATTGAAGGCAGTCTGTATCTGCACGATGATTACGGATGGGCGAGCGGCGGATTTCTGTCGGATTCTCTGGTTGACCGCATGGTGGATTCCGGTTCGCAGCAGCAATGGCTTTCCCGAAACTGTAACTGGGGAACCTGGATGGGCGAGAACTGGAATATGGTATTTGCCGGAATCGGTGATAATAATGCTCCGAANGGCACNTGGCCGGGTAAGAAGTATACTGCCGTTGAGACAGTGGAAGAAATACAGGANAAGCCATTNCTGACCTATGATGAAGAAAAGGGATACGGAATATTTGTGCCGGATACAAGAAAANATTCNNCAGGAATTTCATGGGATAAGGACATTGCGGGAACNTTTGTGGAAATGNAAGATATTTATGTTGCNAAACCGGATGTNGATACGGCNGAAACCATGAATAANGCTCTGGNTGAGGGAAAACACNTGCTGCTTACNCCGGGNATTTACAGTCTTACGGAACCGATTGTGGTAGATCATGAAAATACNATCGTGATGGGAATGGGANTGGCAACGCTGGANTCNAATGACGGAACTGTATGCATGAAAACAGCGGACCGNTCCGGCATCAAAGTNTGCGGACTTNTNTTTGANGCGGGAGAAAAGAAGAGNGANACCCTTTTGGAAGTGGGATATGATGTNTCNGAAGAAACTGCCGGGAAAGAGGTNCCGGTATTATTAAGCGACCTGTTTTTCCGTGTCGGCGGNGCNGCCATGCANAAGACTCAGGTNGAAAANTGTGTCATGATNAAGAGCAGTCATGTGCTGGGAGATAATTTCTGGGTATGGCGGGCNGACCATGGNGATCANGTTGGCTGGGAGNTGAATCAGGCGAAGAACGGGATTATTATTGATGGGGATTATGTGACAATGTATGCACTTCTGGTNGAGCATTTTCAGGAGTATCAGACCATATGGAACGGNGATTACGGAANGACCTGTTTCTATCAGTGNGANATCCCGTATGATGTACCGGCGCAGGATAGCTGGAAGAGCCATGANGGCAGCGTTAACGGTTTTGCCTCCTATTATATAGCNGACGATGTGACAAATCACGAGGCNTGGGGGCTTGGAATCTANTCCTTTAACAGGGATGCCANNGTAGANCTTTACAGTGCAATGGAAGCGCCNGNATGTGAAGGCGTGAAGATACACAATATTTGTACGGTTATGATTACGGGCAATCCGGGAATCAGTCATATTATTAACGATAGCGGAANTGCNGTTATGACTGCCGGCGCNAGNGNAGTGATCTGTGAGTTTGAAAATGGNGAAATTGTGCGGTAGNGNGTCTGCNTGCTTCGGATAATAGCGGCCTGTGTAATATTCTGATTGAAAATCCCCNCGAAACAGTGTAGAATCGTAGCAGTAAACTAATATAGGAGCAAGGAGAAATTATGGCACTCAGTAAGAAACCGGTTACCGGTATGAAAGATATCCTTCCGGAGGAGATGGAGATCCGTGATTATGTCATCGGAGTGATCAAGGAGACCTACGGAAATTTCGGATTTACATCCATNGAAACACCCTGTGTGGAGAATCTTGCAAACTTAAACTGCAAGGCGGGCGGTGAGAATGAGAAANTGATTTTTAAAATATTAAAACGTGGCGAGAAGCTGCGTCTTAGCGAGGCGCAGAGTGAGGATGATCTGGTGGACGGCGGGCTGCGCTATGATCTGACAGTACCGCTTGTCAGATACTATTCTAATCATGCCAATGAGCTTCCTGCGCCCTTTAAGGCGTTGCAGATGGGTAACGTGTGGCGNGCGGACAGACCCCAGAGAGGGCGGTATCGTCAGTTTATGCAGTGTGATATAGACATTCTGGGAGAGGCGGGTAATCTGGCGGAGATCGAGCTGATTCTTGCCACCACCACGACGCTTGGCAGACTGGGATTTCAGAATTTCAATATCCGCATTAACGACAGACAGATCCTCAAGGCGATGGCGGCTTACAGCGGATTTGCCGAGGAGGACTACGATCAGGTGTTTATCATTCTGGACAAGATGGACAAGATTGGCATAGAGGGCGTGGAGTCCGAACTGCTGGCAGCAGGATACGATCAGANATGTGTGACCAAATACATGGAACTTTACAGAGGATTGGAATCGGCGGAGGAGCCTATCGCTTATATTGCGGACAAACTGTCAGAGAATCTGNCGTCGGATGTGATGGAGAGTTTCAAGGAGATCATCGACAGTGTGGAGGCGACCAAGGGGGACTTCTTTCAACTGGTATTTGATCCTACGCTGGTGCGCGGCATGTCCTATTATACGGGCACGATATTCGAGATCGACATGCCGGAGTTCGGCGGAAGCTGCGGAGGCGGTGGAAGATACGACAAGATGGTAGGCAAGTTTACGGGGAACGATGTTCCCGCATGTGGCTTTTCCATCGGTTTTGAGAGAATTATATTATTGCTTCTGGAGAGCGGATTTAAGGTGCCCAAGGCAGGAAAGAAAATCGCCTATCTCATGGAAAAGGGCTTACCCTCCGAACGACTGTGCGAGGTGATGGCACAGGCGCAGGCGGAGCGTGAGAAGGGCAATCAGATATTAGTGGCGCGTATGAATAAGAATAAGAAGTTCCAGAAGGAACAGCTTACGGCGCAGGGGTATGAGGAGTTTAAGGAGTTCTATCGGGAAGAATTAAAGAGATAAAAGCGGATATGGAAAAATCACATAATGTCTCTTGCGGAGGATGGAAAATGGTATTACCGGAGGAGGAAACGGAATGANTATACAGAACCCGGCGGCAATTATACAGTTGATGAATTTGTGGGGACGTTTTCAGCGTAATCATCCGAAGTTCCCCAAATTTATATCGGCAGTGGTGAAAAACGGTATCAAAGAGGGCAGTATCATAGAGATCAAAGTCACCACGGCACAAGGGGAGAGCTTTGACTCAAACCTAAAGGTCAATGCGGAGGACATGGAGATGATCGAACAGCTTAAGAATCTGACGCTTGAACGATAATGGCGGCATTCGCAGGCTGTGAGAAAGGCATGAATATATGAACAGATTTATTTTACGACAGTCGCTGCTNCTGTTTCTGACAGCGGTGATCTGGGGCGTGGCGTTTGTGGCGCAGAGTGCAGGCATGGATTATGTGGGGCCTTTTACCTACAACAGCGTGCGGTGTACTCTGGGCGGCCTTGTTTTACTGCCGTGTATCCTGTTTCTTGATATGCTGCAGGGCGGGAGAAGAGAAGAGCAGGTGACGGACGCGGGGATACGGTCGCAGGAGACGGATGCGACTGCGCGAAGCGGCAGACAATTATTGGCGGGCGGTTTATGCTGCGGTGTTATCCTGTTCGTGGCAAGTAACCTGCAACAGATCGGGATTCAGTATACATCGGTCGGTAAAGCGGGATTTCTCACGGCAATATATATTCTTCTGGTACCGGTCATGGGACTGTTTGTACATAAGAAAGTTGGGATTAAAGTATGGATCGGTGTTATGTTTGCAGTATGCGGGCTCTATTTTCTGTGTATGACAAACGGTCTTAAGCTGGAGCGTGGGGATGCTTTGGTGCTTGCATGCGCGGTTGTTTTTTCCCTGCACATTCTGGTGATCGATTATTTTTCACCAAAGGTGGACGGTGTGAGAATGTCGTGCATTCAGTTCTGGGTATGCGGGATATTGTCTCTTCTTTGCAGCCTATTATTTGAGCAGCCCGACNTTGGCAGTATTCTTGCCGCCTGGAAGCCGATCTGTTACGGGGGCATCATGTCCTGCGGTGTTGCGTATACATTACAGATTGTAGGACAGAAGGATATGAACCCGACGGTGGCATCGCTGATCTTAAGTCTGGAGTCGGTGGTTTCCGTGGTGGCGGGATTCCTCATTTTGGACCAGACTATGAGNAGAAGGGAACTGCTGGGGTGCTGTCTGATGGTGGTGGCGATCGTGCTGGCGCAGCTGCCGGATAGAGGTGAGCAGTGTATGANGGATAAAGAATGAATTGACGGGTTTCCCGGGAAAGAAGGCGGATATGATGGCAAAAGAATATTATTTCGTATTTTACAGTATACTGGCAGTGATTTTGTTGATCGGCGTGAAGCCGGCGGGCAGAGGATTATGGCGTGAGACTTCCTTATCTTTACATACCTCGAAAGGGCTCTTAGGATTCTGCGCGGTGGGCATTATGCTGCATCATATGTCTCAGACGATTTATTTTGCAAACGAGGATCCGGGTATCCTGCTGTTTATGGTGGATATCGGGGTATGCTTTGTGGGAATGTTCTTTTTCTTTTCCGGTTACGGACTTTATACCAGTCTGCGCGATAAGCCGGATTATCTGAAGGGATTTCTGCGCGGCAGACTCCCGGCGATTCTTGTGCCTTTCTATATGTGCAATTTCGTCTTTATTCTGGGCTCTTATCTTTTCGGTTATGAGTTTAANAAGGGAGAGCTGGTGCCTTATCTGACGGGGGTGATTCTGATGAACTCTCAGATGTGGTACATCGTGGAGATACTGATCATGTATCTGNTGTTCTACATTGTCTTCCGCCTGATCAAAAACAGGAACGCGGCATGCGCCGTGTACATAGTCTTAACGTTGATTTTGATCGGTTTCAGTCTGCGGCTCGGGCATGACAAGACAACACCGACGCAGGGATTGTGGTTCCACGGGGAATGGTGGTATAACACGACGCTTCTCATGCCTGCCGGAATGCTCTTTGCAAAATGGGAAAAGCAGATTCTCGGGTTTGTCAGGAAATTTTATGGGATCGTGCTGATCGTGTCGGTTCTTATGACAGCATTTTTGTATAAAGAGACGATGTTTATGATACAGAACAAGGGGTATTGGTATGAGTGGGACGGNTATGCCGGCTATAAGGAGAAAGTGCAGACTCTGGCCGTACAGACACCCTTCGTTCTTATGACGGTCTTTACGGTGATCGTCATATTACAGAAGATTGAATGCGGCAATAAGATCCTTGATTTTCTGGGAAGCATTGCNCTGGAGTTGTATTTGATACATAATTTGTTCCTGCTGTATATGCCTGTTTCAAACAGGATAGGATATATACTGGCGTGTTATGCTGCCTCGATCGTGCTGGCCACAGTGCTGCATCTGGTGGATCGGAAGCTGCTCGGATTGACAGGTCAGATTGGCAGGAAGGAAAAACTCTGATATATTTATGAGATATCTACGGTAAAGGAGCAGAGTCATATTATGGCGGGGATTAAGATGGACAACACACAGTTGGAAGCGGTATTAGAGGAATATGTGCAGGACAGGCAGAAGGAGAAGTATGTCGCAGTCATGGAGATTTTGGAGAAGGCGATGATACTGGTGCCCGCCATGCCGCCGCAGGGGTTAGATGAGGAAACAGAAAAATTGATGAAGGAAGGCAGGCAGGTCAAGCTTCCGCCGGAGGCCAAGGTAGTTCCGTGCCTGTTGCGCAAGGAGACCGGCGAGCAGGCGCTTCCGATTTTTACTTCCGCAGCTCAGATACCGCAGGATAAGAAGAGTCCGGCGCTTATGGCGATGCCCTTTGGTTCATGCGTTTCCATGATCATGGCGAATAAGGGGCAGGTGGAGGCTGTCGTGCTGAATCCTTTTACACATAATATGGTGCTGCCGCAGGAGATATTGGATGTGGCGGCCAAGCGTCTCAGTGCGCCGAGGCAGCCGAAGACGGTCAAGGTGACGGAGAAACAGTTTCAGCAGCTGGTGCATAACAGGGTGACATTGCAGCTGCTTCCGAAATACCTGTTTGAGAATAAGGAAGAAGGGTTAAGACATCTGCAGCACGAAGAAGGAGAACTGATACTGCGGTTCTACAGAGAATGTTATCCGGAGGACAGGAAGTCGGCTGTGGCGGTGAGACAGGATGATTTCTCGGTTATGGCACTGAATGTCACGGAAGATATGCAGATCACAAGGATCGACATGCCGGACGAGGCGGCGAANAACGGGATATGCTANCGTGCCTATGCCGTCTGGCTGCGGGAGACGAAAGAGCTGCGCTACTACACGTTAGAAAAGACTGAGCAGGGCAATCAGATCGGACAGATAGGTCCGGACGGAAAACATGAGCTGGTGGAACAGGCACCGGACAACGGGGCGGAGATTGAGGCGGTGATGGGGCTGGCAGCCCGCATGTAGGAGCACATATGAAGTATTTTATGTTTTTCCTGATCTATAATTTCGCTGTGATCACATATATCATAGGATATACCATCCTGCGCAAAGGGATCAGGAAGAATCGGATTGACAGNATNTATTTCACGGCGGCGATGTTGAGCGCGGGGTGGAGTCTGTGTATGGGACTAGTTCTGATCCAGACGGATCAGGATAAGGCGGCGCTCATG
Source organism: Lachnospiraceae bacterium (assembly GCA_014804485.1). Lineage (GTDB taxonomy): Bacteria > Bacillota > Clostridia > Lachnospirales > Lachnospiraceae > UBA3282. The sequence goes on along the minus strand of JAAUZT010000021.1, from coordinate 8,540 downwards.
CGTGCGCTGGGGATGTTCCACATCTTCGGTCTGCTTATATGCAACACGCATATGATGGTCTATTGGTCAAATGTGCGCGGCAGATTGAAGCAGTGGACCGTCGGCTTTATCTGGCTGGGTGTTATCTTATTTCCCTTTATGATACAGCGTAAAAATATGATATTCGAGATGACGGCGTACGGCATGTCATACCGGTTCGTTTTCGGAGTATGGAGTGTGGCGTATACGGCGTACTGTGTGATTGCAGCGGTTAACATGGCATGTGTTGCGATCTATATGCTGCGCAGAAGTATACGCAGGCGGGACAGGATCGTTGCCTATTCGCTGCTTTTATGCATTTGTGTTGTGTGCTTGGGGTGTGCNGTGGATACGATTATGCAGATGTCGGGATTCGCTGCGTTTCCGGGCTGTACGATCGGGCAGTTTTTCGGCTGTGTCGTGCTGTACAGGACATATCTGTTCCATAACAAGACGAGGATGACGCTTGAGAATATGTCCGAGTTTGTGTACTATTCCGTGGACGAGCCGGTGTTTTTATTTGATGAGGCTGAGCGGCTGTGTATCGTGAATAACGGTGCGACCCTGTTTCTGGATATGAGCGCGGAAGAGTGCTGCCAGATGCAGTTGAGCGATATTTTTGAGTTGGACCATAATGCGTTCCGGTTCCGCGGCAGCAAGAACAGAGTGGAGGCGCGCTGCTGGAAACGGAATAATATATGCAGTATNTCAATTGATAAGATCTATGACGACTACAAGGATATTATCGGTTATATTGTAATCGTGCATGATGTGACAGAGCGTGTGCGCATGCTGGAGAGGGTGGGCATGGAGAAGCAGCGTGCGGATAAGGCAAATGAGGCGAAGAGCGTATTTCTTGCCAATATGTCCCACGAGATCAGAACGCCGATCAATGCCGTCATGGGTATGAATGAGATGATCCTCAGGGAAAGTGATGACGCTGCGGTCTTAGAGTATGCGGGAAATATACAGGATGCCAGTAAGACGCTTCTGGTGCTGATCAATGACATACTCGATTTCTCCAAGATCGAATCGGGCATGCTGGAAGTGGTGGAGGGAACCTATTCTTTGAAATCCATGCTTAAGGCACTTCGGATGGAATGTCGTATGCGTGCCGAGAAGAAAGGGCTTGCANTGGTGTTTGATGTACCGGAGGATACGCCGGATCGTCTGTTGGGNGACGAGGTNAGAGTCCGTCAGATTATACTCAATATTTTGACTAATGCAGTCAAGTATACNATGAAGGGCAGCGTGACGATGAAAGTCTCCTATCAACGTGTGAAGGAGGATACGGTCGAACTCACTTTTGCGGTGAAGGATACCGGTATCGGCATTAAGGAGGAGAATATCGGCCGTCTGTTTGATAAATTTGATCGTGTCAATGAAGAAGAGGTACATACCATAGAGGGATCAGGACTGGGTCTTAGTATCGTGGACCGGCTTGTAAAGCTGNTGCACGGATCCGTGGAAGTGGAGAGTGTGCTCGGCGAAGGNTCTACCTTCACGATATGTTTGCAGCAGAAGGTAGTCGGCGGGGAGACAGTCGGCTCATTGGAAGAAGAGTCAGTCAGACATGAGGGACACCGCAAGAATACTCCGATGTTCACGGCACCGGATGCGAAAATACTGGCAGTGGATGACAATAAAGTCAATCTTACCGTGATTAGAGGACTGCTTCGGAAGACGAAAGTGCAGGTCACCTTTGCCCAGAGCGGCAGTGAGTGTCTGGAGTGTGTGGCGAAGGAACGCTATGATGTGATCCTTCTGGATCACATGATGCCGGGCATGGACGGGATCGAGACGCTTGCCGGAATGAAAGCCATGCCGGATAACAGAAGCAGGGAGGCAGCCGTGATCGTGCTGACGGCCAATGCCATGGCGGGCGTTCGGGAGATGTATCTGGAGAAAGGATTCGACGATTATCTGGCGAAACCCATCGAGGGAACTATGCTGGAACAGCTGCTGCTGCGTTATCTTCCGGCGGAGTCTGTAAGTGCAACAGATGTGGACAAAAATGAGGATTAAAATGACGGATACGATAATTTTTGATTTGGACGGAACTTTGTTAAATACTTTAGAAGATTTGACCGACAGTGTGAATTACGTTATGGCGGCACACGCATATCCCGTACATNCACTCGAAGAGGTCAGAAGCTATGTCGGAAACGGTGCGGCGAAGCTGATNGAACGGTCGGTGCCGCAGGGCAGTGANNATCCGGCATACCGNGAGATGTTAGAGATGTTCAGGGAGCATTANGCGGCGCATTGTGAGGATAAAACNGCNCCNTATGCGGGAGTAACACAGATGCTTAAAGCGGCGCAACAGGCAGGTTACCGCATGGCGGTCGTGTCTAATAAACCCGATCAGGCCGTGAAGCTGCTGGGTGCTAAATTCTTCGGGGAATATGTGCGGGAATTTCATGGAGACAGGGAAGGGGCACAAAGAAAACCGGCGCCCGATATGGTATACCGGGCGCTTAATGAACTTGGTTCGGATGCGCGAAGAGCCGTCTATGTGGGAGATTCCGAAGTGGATCTGCAGACGGCAGCTAATGTGCCCATGACATGTATCAGCGTTACATGGGGATTTCGGACAGATGAACAGCTCTTTGCCGCCGGCGCGCGTAAGGAGAATATGATTAAGACTCCTCAGGAGCTTCTTCCTCTGCTTGCCCGTCTTCAGAGGGCAGAGTAATCAGTACTTTTACGATGCGGTTATCCTGCACGCCGTCTGCCTGCAGGGATATGCCGTTGTCTAACAGGATGGTTTCCTTATCCTCCGGAAGACGTTCCAGCTTCTCGATGATCAGTCCGCCGATGGAATCATAGTCTTCGGAATCCAATTCGATATTCAGGGCGTCGTTGATATCGTTTAGCTTCATGCTGCCCACCACAAGATACTGGCCGTCATCCAGTTCCTGAATCAGTTCTTCTTCGTCGGCATCGTATTCATCACGGATCTCGCCGACCAGTTCTTCGATCATGTCCTCCATGGTGATCATACCTACGGTAGCGCCGTATTCGCTTAACACGAAGGCGATGCTTAAGGATTTCTCACGAATCTCCATCAACAGATCGGACACGCTTTTATATTCATAAGTATAATATGCTTCGCGCAGTATCTTCTTAATCTGAAATTTCTCTTTATCTTTCACCAGAATGAAATCTTTAATATTAACCACGCCGATAATATGATCGGGATCGCTTTCATAGACAGGAATTCTCGTGAACATGGAGCCCTGGAAGGTGGACAGAAGTTCCTGATAGGAAGCATCGAGGGAAATGGTGGTCATCTGGATGCGGGGGATCATGATATCCTTGGCAACCGTGTCGCCGAAGTCAAATACATTGTAGATCAATTCCCGCTCATCGGATTCAATGACACCACCCTCATGGCTTACATCCACATAGGTCTTTAATTCTTTCTCGGTGATGCTGAAATTATTCCCTTCGGAACTGATATGTAGGAGACGCAGTATCCAGTTGGAGAATTTGTCAATGATAAATATGAGCGGCGTCAGCACTGTCATCAGTGTGCGGATCAGTCCGCTGTATATAAGGGTAATGGACTCAGCACGCTGCATGGCCCATGTCTTCGGTATGATTTCGCCGAAGATCAGGATGGCGAAAGTGAGAGCGCCGGTCATGATACCGACCGCATGGCTGCCCCATACTCTGATTGCAAAGGTGGTCGCAACAGAAGAAGCCGATAAATTAACGATATTATTTCCGATCAGGATAGCGCTTAACATTTTGCCGTACTGATCTAAAATGGCGAGAACCCTGGCGGCACCCTTATTGTTTTCCTGGGCAAGTGTACGAAGCCGTACACGGTTGACTGTCGAAAAGGCTGTTTCGGCAGAAGAGAAGAATGCTGATAAAAAAACGAGAACCAACAATGTTATGATTTGTATGACACCTGTGGTATCCAATGAAATGTTCACTCCTTGTTCTATAGTTAACGAAATTTGTTATGTCGTTTACTATATGTATAATATGTTGCGTCACGGCAGTCAGGTTGTCCGAACTGCTGCATGTCGCTGTAATTACAGAAATATTACTATGGAACATAAGAATGTGTCAAGTTTTTCCTTGGCATGGAATATATAATTAGTAAGTTTATGTGTAACTATTCAGTACAGGTCGAAGCATTTACTGCTGAGACCGTAAGAATATGATTCAGCGAGCAAAATCCCATTGTCGAAGACAATTCAGGATGGATTTTGCATCGTAACTGTGAAGGTACTGAACAGTTACGTTTACGTTATTTTTCACACGTTGGCGGAAACGGAGGGAATATGGGAAAAAAGGAAATCTATACGGAGAAAGTGATTTTCATTACTAAATGCATGCTGGCGGCATACATATTGACGGCCGGGCTGTTGTTACTGCTTGCTTTTATGCTGTATCGATTCGGATTGTCCGAGAAGGTGGTGTCCCTTAGTATTATCGGCATTTACATAGCGGTCACTTTTGCGATCGGACTGCTTGCGGGCAAAAGGGCGGCCAGACGTAAATTTCTGTGGGGACTTGCCATGGGAGTTGCCTATTATGTGATTCTGGTGGTCGTGTCGCTCATCGTGAACAGAGGGCTGCAGGATGTGGCGGGAAATATGGTGACGGTTTTCTTGCTCTGCGCCGGCAGCGGTATGCTGGGCGGGATGATCAGCTAGAGCGGCACCCGGCCATAAAAAAATGATAAAAACACTTTTCGGATCACAAAAACTATGGTATACTACATAAAGTTATAGCGGCACTGCATACTTTGCAGACGACCGGTATCATATTGAAGACGAATGAAGAATATGATAATACATTAAGGAGGATACAGGTATGAAGCATATCAAGACTTTAAGCACAAGAGATCTGAAAGAATCCATGAAGAAGGGTGGATGCGGCGAGTGCCAGACATCCTGTCAGTCAGCCTGCAAGACATCCTGCACGGTAGGAAACCAGAGCTGTGAGAAGGCAAGATAAGTGATTCTGTTTCAGTTAAAATGATAGGATGCGTAAGCAGCGATCTTGTGTCGCTGCTTATTATGCGTGTATAAGCAGCGACACAGGAGAAAGGAAATAAAAGTGGTACATCAATATATAAGCAACGGGTATCATATTGTGCTGGATGTCAACAGCGGCTGTGTCCATGTGGTGGACGAGTCGGCATATCGTATGATACCGCTTGTGGAAGAGGCGCTTGCACAGGGACTTGACGGGGCGCAGGAGATCGCGGCATATGCCGCAAAGAAAGCGGCAGAGGACGGAGGAAGCGAGGACTCTGTGAGTCTGCAGGAGACGGTGGAAGAGATTTTGGAACTGAAGGAAGCAGGCATGCTCTACACCGAAGATATTTATGAAAAATACATCGGTGAATTCAAGGACCGTCAGACGGTAGTGAAGGCGCTCTGCCTGCATATCGCCCACGACTGTAATCTTGCCTGTAAGTACTGTTTTGCCGAGGAGGGCGAGTATCACGGAAGAAGAGCGCTCATGAGTTATGAGGTGGGTAAGAAAGCGCTTGATTTTCTGGTGCATAATTCCGGGAACCGGGTCAATCTTGAAGTGGACTTTTTCGGCGGGGAGCCGCTTATGAACTGGCAGGTGGTCAAAGATCTGGTGGCCTACGGCAGAAGTCTGGAGGAGCCATATCATAAGAAGTTTCGTTTTACCCTGACGACCAACGGTGTACTTCTGGACGATGAAGTGCTTGCGTTTGCCAACAGAGAGATGGCAAATATTGTCCTCAGTGTAGACGGGAGGAAGAAGATTCACGATCTGATGCGCCCACGCAGAGGCGGACAGGGAAGCTATGATGAGGTGGTTCCTAAATATAAGAAGGTAGCAGAGAGCAGAAATCAGATGAATTACTATGTGAGAGGCACCTTCACCAGAAACAATCTGGATTTTGCGGAGGATGTCAAACATCTGGCGGACGAGGGATTCGAGCAGATCTCTGTGGAGCCTGTAGTTGCGGAGGATTCGGAGGATTACGCGCTTCGGTGGGAGGACGTTCCCGCAATACTTGAGGAGTATGATAAGCTGGCGCTTGAATATATTCGAAGAAAAAAAGAAGGAAAAGGTTTCAATTTCTTTCATTTTATGATAGATTTAGAGGGTGGCCCATGCGTGGCGAAGCGATTGTCAGGCTGCGGGTCGGGAACAGAGTATCTGGCGGTAACTCCTTGGGGAGACTTCTATCCCTGTCATCAGTTTGTAGGACAGGAAGAATTCCTGATGGGTAACGTGGACGAGGGAATCGTTCGTACGGATATCAGAGATACTTTTAAAACATGTAATGTCTATGCAAAGGAGAAGTGTAAGGACTGTTTCGCGAAGTTCTACTGCAGTGGCGGCTGTGCTGCCAACGCCTATCATTTCAGCGGTAATATCAACGGATCTTACGACCTTGGCTGTGAATTGCAGAGAAAGCGTGTCGAGTGCGCAATTATGATAAAAGCGGCGCTTGCCGATGAAGAAAAGGAGAAAGCATTATGAAAAAAAGCAGAGCGGTTATAGGTTTGATCGTATTTGCCCTGATACTGGGGCTGCTCGGATACACGGCAGTCTTCGGCGTGGGAGCGGACAAGTCCGGCTCAGCCTCCAGCATTAAATTAGGACTGGATCTGGCAGGCGGTGTCAGCATCACTTATCAGGTCGTAGGTGAAGGAAAGCCCAGCGCCGAAGATATGAGCGATACGATCTATAAGTTACAGCAGCGTGTTGACGGGTACAGCACGGAGGCGCAGGTATATCAGGAAGGTGACGACCGGATCAATATTGAGATCCCCGGCGTGACCGATGCCAATGCGATCTTAGAAGAACTCGGTAAACCCGGAAGTCTGTACTTTATTGCGCAGACTGACAGCGAGGGCAACAATAACTATGATCTGGGTTATGGCATCGATGCGGACGGAAACTTTGTTCCGCAGTATGCGTTAAATAAGACGATCGACGAGCTGATAGCCGACGGCTCTATCGTCCTGACAGGTACGGAAGTAGAGGACGCGCAGGCGAGAGCACAGCAGGATTCCATGGGAAATGTGGAGAATGTCGTTGCGCTGACGCTGAATGCGGCAGGAACAGAGGCCTTTGCGGAAGCGACCCAGAAGGCTTATGATAACGGCGAAACGATCGCTATCTACTATGATGAGGAATTAGTCAGCGTACCGAACGTAAAGGCTGTCATCACCGACGGCAATGCGGTGATCTCAGGACAGAGCAGCGTGGAGGAAGCGCAGCAGCTTGCTTCCACAATTCGTATCGGCGGCCTGAAGCTGGAGCTTGAGGAGCTGCGTTCCAACGTGGTAGGCGCCCAGCTCGGTTCCGAGGCAATCCATTCCAGTCTGATCGCTGCGGCAGTAGGTTTTGCTCTGGTAGTAGTGTTTATGATTGCGGTATATTATGTTTCCGGTCTGGCAGCGTCTCTGGCGCTCTGCCTGTATACGGAACTGATGGTGATACTGTTATATGCTTTTGAGGCGACATTAACCCTGCCGGGTATCGCGGGTATTATTCTTTCCGTCGGTATGGCAGTGGATGCAAACGTTATTATCTTTGCGCGTATCAGAGAGGAGCTGGCTACCGGTAAGACAGTACAGTCTTCCATTAAGATCGGTTTCAGCAAAGCGTTGTCTGCGATTCTGGACGGAAACATTACGACCCTGATCGCGGCGATCGTGCTCTACTTCATGGGAAGCGGTACGATCAAAGGTTTCTCCATTACGCTGATGTTAGGTATATTCTTATCCATGTTCACGGCGCTGTTTATCACGAAGTTCTTAATCAATGCGCTGTACGCGGTAGGAATCCAGAGTGAGAAGTCTTATGGCGTGGGCAAAGAGAAGAAGACCATTGACTTCCTGTCCAAGAGAAATATGTTCTTCGGCTTGTCCGTTGCTGTGATTCTGATCGGCTTTGTCGTGATGGGTGTCAACAAATCCCAGATAGACATGCCGCTCAATTACAGCCTTGATTTCGTGGGCGGTACTTCTACCACCATGACATTGAATGAGGACATGAGCATCGAGGAGATCGACGCACAGATTGTTCCGCTTATTGAGGATATCACGGGCGATGGTAATGTACAGACCACTAAGGTGGCAGGTTCCAATCAGGTTATTATTAAGACGAGGACATTGAATGTACAGGAGAGAGAGCGGTTTGCAGATACGATGGTGACGAATTTCGGCGTGGATGAGAGCAGTATCACGGCAGAGACCATCAGCGCAACCGTCAGCTCCGAGATGCAGGCGGATGCGATTAAGGCCATTGTTGTGGCGACGCTCCTTATGCTGTTGTACATCTGGTTCAGATTTAAGGACATCCGTTTCGGTGCCAGCTCCGTAATCGCACTGATTCATGATGTACTGGTGGTTCTGGCGTTTTACGCGATTGTCAGAATATCCGTAGGCAATACCTTCATTGCATGTATGCTGACGATCGTGGGTTACTCTATCAACGCAACCATCGTTATCTTCGACCGTATCCGTGAGAACCTGCGGGATAAGAAGGACAGAGAATCCTTA
>JAAUZT010000020.1 GCA_014804485.1 Lachnospiraceae bacterium | reverse complement strand
GACATGGCACCCTGGAGTCCAAAAGTTCAGGAACTCTGTGTAAATAAATCATAATTGTGCTGAGAATCCGGGGACACCCGGATTTTTTCGCGGAGTATACCCTGTTATTCAGCGCTTACAATCTTTTTGCTGCTGTGGTCATCAAGGATCTTTTTAAGAAGCTGTTTGAAAATTACAATATTTGACAAATGTAGATTGTTTTTTTATAATGAAACATATATCTTTTTTGTTAAAAATGTGCTAGGAGGATCCTATTATGTCGTCTCGGGGCAGTCGAATTATAGATTATGCCGGTTTTAAAAAGAATGGATTGAAAAACATAGATATGACCACTTTTTCCCGTAGAAACCTGATTGTTGGAAAAAATGGATCTGGCAAAACACGTTTTTTAAAAGTTCTAGAGCAGGAGAAGAAACAAGATAAAACAAAAAAGGAAACTGTAATCACATTGTATTTCCCTGAAATTCAGGCATTCTATAATTCGGGACAATCCAAGCAGCAGGAAGAGGAGTTCGAGGCATCTTCTCAGCCGATATATCCCTTTGATTTGCTATTGGAACATGCAGAAAATTCTTTTTATGATTTCTTGAAAGTTATGGAAAATGATAAAGCAGATTTCCTTGACAATATTTTATCGATATTATCTATGAAAAACACCCGGAAGAGTACAGAGGCTAAAAAAGTTTTTGATGAGTTAAACTCGCTTCTGACAGAATTCATTAGTAAAAAAATTCAAATTGATCAGACCGGAAATCAAATGCTTGTAGCGAAAATGGAACATGGCAGGATTGAAAGATTGTTGCCTTTAAAAGAAGCCTTAACAGAATTTTCTCCGGGAGAATTGCTACTGTTTTACCTAAGCGTTTTTCTGATGATAATAAAACAAAACCATTCGGACGGAGTGGTTCTAATTATTGATGAACCGGAGCTGCATTTGCATCCGCATGCGTTGGTAAAAATGATTCAGACATTGAAAGAGTCAAAAAATGTTGCTGAACTTTGGATTGCCTCTCATTCCTTATTTTTGGTACCGCTATTTGAATTCGAGGAAATTGTTTTTATAGATCAGGGTGCAGTGTGCAACAGAAACAGCAAAATGTACAAGGAGTTATTTGATACACTGGTTGGATTAGAAAATATTAATTTGTTTGAATTTTTAAAGTCTTTAGATAGCTGGCAGTATTATCAGTTTATTGTAGAATGTTTTTGTCTGCCCAAAGCAGTAGGGAAAGCCGATACAAAGGATGAACAGTTTTGCAAGCTTCTGGATTCTATTAAGAACAGAATGGGTGGCAGGCCGTTAAAGATGTTGGATTATGGCGCAGGAAAATGTAGAATTTGGGAATGTATGCAGCTATTGCCGGATGCAGACTCAAGGAAAAGCCAGTTACTTTATACTGCATATGAGCCGTATCCGGAGGACAATTTTTGTGGAGCATTTAAATTGTATACGGATTTTTCTGATATTTGCAAAGAACAACAACAATTTCAAGTAGTTGTTCTGATGAACGTTCTACATGAAATTGAAATAACTCAATGGAAACAAACCTTTCAAAATATAAAGAGTGTACTGGCTGACGATGGCATACTGATTTTTATAGAAGTGTTATCATTGGCAAAAGGAGAACAACCGTATGGTAACAATGGATATCTGGTTCTTCAGGATGAACAAGTGAAATTGCTATTTGATGATCCTCATATTATGAATTTGAGAGTGGATCCAAAGGAAAAATCAAACTGCTGGGTAGTGACCAAAGCACAGGTTGGAAATGTTACAAAGGAGACAATAAGCAAGAGTGTTATTTCTTTAGAGGACAGTAGCCTTAAGGCATTAATGATAGAATATCCGAATAGGATAGATAGAGCCCATGGAGATGCTGATGAGCAGCAAAAACAAATAGCAGCCAGAAAATATGCTTTTTTATCCCAGCAATATATTAATGCTATGTGTGCGCGCAGATTACTGACAAATAGAGAACTGGAACAGCGTGCTATAAAGATACCACCGACATATTACCAAATAATACCAAACAGACAGTAGATGTGATTAGTTTGAATACATAAATGAGTTTCTTCTATGGCAGGAGATTAATATTTAAATCCAGTATGCTCTGAAGTGCATAATTGCTCATCTGTACAAGCGGGACATTAAAGCACTCGTCAAATAGTAATGCAACCGCAAAGAGGTTAACCTCATATTCATTTTTCAAGTTTTTGTCTTTATAACTATGCTTGTATTTATGATTAAAAACGGCGTGCCCCAGTTCATGAGCGCATAGGATTGTTCTGGAGGTGTCATCATATTTATTGTTTATGAAAATGGTCTTGGTTCCATTTTCACATCTGTATGTGTTTGCTTTGAGAGAGCGGATATCCGCCTCTACGAAGAGCACTTCATACCGAAGCTGACGGGCAATTTCTATTGCATCTGTAGTCTCAAAGATGTTACGTAGCAATCTGGCATATAAAATAATATTTTCTTTTGTCATTACCAACAGCCTCCTATATCTTCAGTATAGAATACGACCAAAGGGTTGTCAATATATAGTATACCCATAATGAAAGAGACACAATATACAGAGCGATAAATCAAAAGATGGGCTTGTTTTAACTTCAAAAAGCCAAATGCCAATTTAACCTAAATCAACCTGCAAACAGTATAAACTGCCAAAACACAATTTGACATCCCAACCTCAACAGTGTATACTCAAGTCATAACAATCAAATCTATGTGAAAATCTATCCATAATTATATGGGATCATTGGCATATCGCCGGTATTTTCACGAGGTAGAGAAGTTACAAATCAAGGACATGCGGTTAAGCAAACAGAAAGAAAAAGAGTTAAAATAAACGGAATAACGAATATTTTAATCCGAGAAAACAAATGTTTTGTGTTGACCGGAAAAGGAAAGAGAGGTATACTGAATGAACAAGGAGATGGTAACTGTGACCAATGGAGAAATGCTTTCGGCGATTATGGCGCGCCTGGATTCTATGGAGGCCGGTCTGAATAAGAGGATAGATGGACTCGAAGTCAGGATAGGCAGGCTCGAGGAAAGAATGGATAGCCTCGAAGCCCGAATAGACAAAATGGAATCCGATAACGCCATGGAATTCAAAGCAATAAGAATAGAGATGGATGTAGCTTATAAAATGTTAAGCCGGGATATCGCCAGCGTGAATGATAAGGTAGACCGGTTCCTGCATACGAAGGACATTGAGGGATATGAAAGCATGAGAATACAGGTTGATCTGTTGACGCAGGGATATCAGGAGCTGAAGGCAAAAATCAGTTAGAACCTCACCCACGCCAAAGCCTCATCAAACGCTTCCACAGAAATCTCCCCGGGTCCATAAGCCGCCTCGTTTAACGCCTGAAGCAGCTTTTTGGCAGAACCATTCTCGTCCGTCAGAACTCCATGCGCAACCAGCCATGCGATCTGTTCTTCAAAACTTTTCAGACCGTACAGCTCCTTTTTCATATTCCTGGTGCGAATGTGGCTGACTGTAGCAGCCAGGTCTTTCGTTCTGACGTTCACCTTCACTCTATGAAGCATATCCTGATACTTCATCAGCAGTTTTTCGNTGCGGTTCGCCCGATGATAGCGATACATCCGGAGCAATTTTCTGACTAAAATCCACACAGGAATCACAAGGAATAGCAGGATCANNCNGAATACGAGCCTATACACCGAAGCNCNTCCGGNCTTTGCNGTNTCTGTTTCNGTGGTCTGTTCGGNGGAAGNGNTGCCGGCGAAGTCCANATCCTGNCCGNTTTGGAATAATCGGGTAAACATATCCCATATATTCAGACGTCCGTCTTCCGAGTCCGTCACATAGGGCGTGAGTTCTACAGGATACCACCCCAGTTTTTCGTCGTATATCTCTACCCATGCGTGGGCGTTGGCATCGGAAGCATCGTATGATACGACGGAGCTTTGCGGAATCAGAGAAAACCCNTCGTAATAATCGGAAATGTTTAAGTCTGTGGTTTTGGCATCATCTGCAATTTCCGCGGCATCCACGGCATACCCTTCCACATATCGGGCAGGGATCCCCATATAGCGCAGGATCAGCACGGCGGAGGTGGCATAATGGGCACAGTAACCTTTGCGCTTTTCCGTCAGGAAATAATTGACGAAATCCTTTCTTCTCGGGGTGATTCCNGGGCTCAACGTATAGGGATATTCGTCTTGGAAGTAATCGCGAAGACCGGCAATGATTTCTTCCCGCGAACCGGACAGTCCGGCTTCATCGCAGAAGTCGGCGATTGCGGGCAGATTCGTTTCCGGAACATCCAGCCACANCTCACTGGAGAGNGGCGCGGCGTTTCCNNCAGGCAGTCCGGTCAGAAGCGGATAATAGGTATATTCCTGNTGTGCGTTGGGCATGATCGTCTTGCTGATGTCTTCGGAATAGTAGGGCAGATATACGCCGATCATTGCGGCCACGTTCGTGATCTTCATGAGTCCTTTTGCGTAATTGTCCTGATCGNAAGCAAAGGCNTCTTTCAGCCGTCTCGCCGTATCCGGATCCCAGCCTTCTGCATAGGCGGTTTTAGCTTCCGAGCTCCAGTGGTTTTCATAGGGAATATATTCTGCACCCACGAAGGTTTTCAGATAGATTCTGTCAAAAGTATAGGGGACAAATTCCAGATTCAGATCGGGTTCATAGTCCAGATGAACGGAATTCACGCCGCCCAGGCGTCCGTTTACGAGTCCGCCGGTTGTGGGATAGAAATTGATCAGACCCATGATACCTAGGAGATAGAAATTTTCCATCGTATCCATGGTTTGCAGCTTCAGGGCGCTTGTTTTTCTGTCGGCCATATAAGNGNTCCTCGGATATAAGAAGGAGGTAACGCTCACGACGATACTGCACAGGAGCGCGACCGCAAGCAGAGTGCCCATGGCGGCTTTGGAAGAAAAATTCCCGTAAAATATGTGTTTTTGTGCTGCTTTTCGCAGAATCTTCGGATGGAGACGATGGCACTGATATCGATTCTGCCTAAAGATGTATACGGTGATAATTCCCACGGCAAACAGGATGACNTAGCCGCCGGCAGGCTCATATTCCAGATANATCGGTATTAACAGNAAGAGCACGGAGGGAATGGCGGCCGAATAATACCTGCCTTTGCGCGAAATCAGTCCGTTTATGATAATGCAGCCGACGAAGGCAAAATAGCACATGGCTACGGAGACGGCCAGGAAGTGGTTCNCNGCCTGTTCCGCAAAGCTGACTTGTGCCTCGGTTCCGAAGAAGGAGGCGGCGTAGGAGGAAATATCGTTCAGGATGCCATAGAATCCGCTGCTGATGTAGACACGCATGCCGAGTCCGGTGTACAGGACGAGGATAAAGATCAGGGTATAACCCACATTTTCCCACCAGNCGGAGGCATAGAGAGTGGCACAGTAGAGCGCTGCGAGCAGAGCCGAGAGGAAGAAGGTCCATTTCGCATAAGAAATGTGGAAAGCGGACAGCATGCCGCCCAGGCTGCCGGTGACGATCGCAAACAGAAACAAAGCGCGAACGAGCAGATTGCTCCATCGGCTGTAGGGTTCGTCTGCACTGTGGNCGAACAGATCTTCGGACAGTATAATGCCNTCGGACAATTCAATATTCGGTTGGCTCTTTTTCTTCCATATGCTCTTAGCCATTCGTACATATCTCCATCTGTATGGTATCGTCTTTGACTGTCAGACACATGTAACTGCGAAGCTGGGGATAGCAGTTCGCCATATAACCCTGCAGCAGGGTGCTGCTGCGGGCGGACAGTTCGGTTCGGAAAATTTCACAAAAGGCGTTCTCCAGTTCCTCCTCACTTCCGCAGGAGTAGCTGTCAAAGGCGTATAGGTGCTGATTCCAGACAAGCAGCCGGACCGTCATGCGCAGTGCAAGCATTTCCGTGACAATAAGGCANCCTTCCGACAATAGCTGCTGAACTTTTTCTTTCTCAGGAGGAAGGTCCAGGAGCAGTACATGCTCGCTGCCTGAGAGGGAGACGCGCTCTTTGACCATCAGTTCCCGTTGTCTGGCCGAAAGCTTCCAGTGGATATCCCGCGGGCGGTCACCGGGCACATAGGCGCGGATATCGCTGACTTCGCTGTGATCGCTGCCNTTTCGCACACTCTCCGCGAGNTCCGCCGCACCGGAGTAAGTCTCCGGAAGAGAAAACTGTGACGGCTCTTCGTGCTTTGGCAGGACGAAGATACATTCCTCCGGATTGCAGTCAGNGCGAATCAGGAAGATGCCCAGCAGATCGGTGAGAATATATTCTTTACAGGTGAAAACTATCCGNCCCAGATCGGTCATGGAGACGGTCATCGGAAANCGCTTGGTGCCGCGGGGAGGTATCGACAGCAGAATCTTCTGGTCATTATAGGTCTGAAAAAAGGAATTGCCGACAGTGAGAAGCCATGTGCTGTGCAGCGCACAGAACATGCTGCGGTTTGTTGCGCTGACGATGACTTCGGTGGNTTCTCCGGGTCTGACGGTTTTNTGAGTGACACGGATATNCCCCTCTATGGAATCTGCCAGACGCCATGTCATATAGAAGGAGCAAGGCACCAGAAGGGTAAGGATGATNCCCAAGAGCAGGAAGAAATATCCCCGAAAAGCGAAAAAGAGCAGAATATTAATGATATAAATCAGCAAAAATGCCGCCAGATGTAAGGCGGAGATTCNGATTTTTTTGTTTGTAATATGATTAATTGTATTCATAAGCAATATTTCAAGTAAAATTCCGGCTTATTTTGAGTTTGAGACGGAGTTTTGTANANCACGCAGTATNNCACGGGAATTATTGNGCATAGCTCAGTTAATCTTAGGACTTCGTACCGTCTCATGGAGTTTATCGATAGCGGCCTCTACTAAGGTGCCTTCGGCCAAGGCTCTTGCGCTGAGGTGTACGCGGTGTCCGAGTACATCGACCAGCACGCTCTGGACATCATGAGCAGTGATAAAATCCCGCCCGTCAATCATNGCCATNGCCCGTGACATACGCAGGAGGGCGATGGCGGCACGAGGGCTGGCNCCNTGCGCAAAAAGAGGATTGTTTCGTGTCCGCTCCACGAGGNACACCATATATTCATACANGGAGTCGTGGACAAATATTTCNTCGGTNTTCTTTTGCAGNTCCTGCANCTCNTCCAAGGAGAGTATGGGTGAGACGTCGGCGAGCTGCTTCCACACTTCGCCNTTTANCAGNGCNACGGCATCTTCATGTCCGGGNTAACCCATNGACAGNCGNACGAGGAAACGGTCAAGCTGCGATTCNGGCAGCAGTTGNGTGCCTGACGAGCCGNCCGGATTCTGTGTGGCGATTACNATAAAGGGATCCGGCAGCCTGCGGGTCACACCCTCGATACTTACCTGACGTTCCTCCATGACTTCCAGCAGTGCGGANTGTGTTTTCGGGGAAGTCCGGTTGATTTCGTCCGCAAGAAGCAGATTGCAGAAGACCGCGCCCTCCTGAAACTCGAATTCGCCNTTCTGGCTGTGGTACATGGAGAAGCCGAGCAGGTCGCTGGGAAGGACGTCCGGCGTAAACTGGACTCTTCTGTAATCTAAGGAAAGTACCCGCGCAAACGTGGTGGCCAGTGTCGTCTTCCCCACGCCGGGNATATCNTCCATCAGAATATGACCGCCGCCGATGATTGCGGCAAGCACTTTCTCCACAACATTTTCTTTTCCCTTAATGATCCGGTTTACGGCGGCCTGAACNTGATTTAATCTNTTGTCCGGCATANTGNTCCTCCATGGTATAATAAAAGTNAATTTTGNAGANATTTACTCGGAATTANTCTCACAGCCCANGGAGAATGCATGCTCTTCGCATTCTCCCAGACATGACTTAGTTATACTTAGGCGGCGTTCTATGACGCCTTAGTATAACTTCATGTCTTATTATACAATAAGTGCCGTTCGGCATACAACCCCTGCGTTTCCATTGACTGTGCTGGGGTCTATATGTCATCGCTTAAATGCGGTCAGCCCCCAGCGCAGAGGGAAGTTAATATCTTAAAGAGCCCCTTAAAAAGCGTCGGCACTTAGTGAGGTATTTTACGAACTTAGTGCCCGCTACGCTTTTTACGGAGCGGGAGCGCGGCTCTGTAGATATTAACTTCCCTCTGCGCGGACGTTGTAGATAAGCCGTGAATCCCCGCATATTCCCAGCCAGCGCAACGAATCCCGCAAAGTTAATTCCGCAGAAATTTACTTTTTTTAATGATTATTTAATAATTCCCGCGTTACACTGTCCTAAGACCCGGGNAAACGGTACTGTATGGCTNCCGGCTTTACAGGACTGTTATAATACGTAACTGTTCAGAAGGTGTTTCGCAATTGTGAAGAACAGGGTTCTGAACAGATACTATAATTTGAATAAGAAAGGGAAAGGACAGATGTTTCTACGCATACTGAAAAAAGATTTAAAACGAAAAAGAACAATGAACGTGATCCTGCTGCTGTTCATNATATTGGCNGCNATGTTTCTGNCAAGCAGCGTGNATAACCTGATTGCGGTGAACGGNGCCATAGATCATTTCATAGAGATNTCCAAGGTGCCGGATTCTCTTGTGGTTGCGCTGACNGATGGTGTGACCGATGAAATCGCNGATTTTCTGCAGGCAAATGAATGGGTTTCGGAATATGAGGTGATCGACGGCTTTAACCNGCTCAATGAGGATGTGACAATTACGAGTTGTCAGGCGGATCCCGGAAAAAGCGGGTATGAGAGAACGAACACGCTATTTATTGGGAAGATTCCGGATAACTTTGTGAAAGTTTTCACAACAGAGGACAGTCCTGTTACGCTAAAGCCCGGCGAGATCGCATTTCCGAAGCTGGAGGCGGATAACAATAACCTGCAGGTAGGGGACACAGTCTCCATCCGTGTCGGAGAAGTGGAGCAGGAGTTTCGAATTGCTGCGATCGTTAAGGATGCGGTATTCGGCAGTTCCATGATGGGATTTAAGAGACTGGTTGTCACGGAGGAGGATTATGCCCGTTATGCCGGACAGGAAGGGCTGGTTCATACCGGAATCTACAATGTGAATTATGCAGACAAGGATAAGTTTCAAAGCGAGTGGAAAAAACAGAATTTTACCGTGATCAGTGCCATTGACGGGAAAGATACGATCCGCCTGATCTATATCATGGATATGCTGATTGCAGCGATCCTGATCGTGGTGAGTGTCTGTCTGATTCTGCTGTCTTTTCTGGTGCTGCGGTTCACCATCGTATTTACCATGCAGGAAGACTATAAAGAGATCGGTATCATGAAGGCCATCGGATTAAGAGATGCGGGCATCAAAGGGCTGTATCTGATTAAATATTTTGCCATCTCCGTGGCCGGTGCCATGATCGGGCTGGTGTGCAGCATACCTTTCGGAAAGGCGATTCTGAAACGGGCGATCGTCAATATCGTAGTGGAGCAGAACGGACAGAATTTTGTCATTAACATTGTCTGTGCGGCGGCTGTGGTCGGCATTGTCCTTCTTTTCTGCTATCTGAGCACTAATAAATTAAAGAAAATATCGGCACTGGAAGCGATCAGAAGCGGTTCCGACGGGGAACGGTACAAGGCGAAGAGCCATTTCAAACTGTGGAAACGCTCCCGGATGCGTCCGGGTCTGTATCTGGCAGTCAATGACATACTGAGCAGCTTAAAAAGGTTCGGTATATTGTTTGTGACATTCTGTCTGGGGATGATGCTGATCCTGCTGCCCTTAAGTGCGGCGAATACCCTGAAAAGCGACGGAATCATCAGCGAGTTTTCCTTAAGTCCGTCGGATGTCTATCTGGATACCGGCAGAGGGGAAACTTACACGGTGGACATGGACAGTCTGTTTCGTGACATGGAAGAGATAGAGGATGTGCTTAGCGAAAAAGGGATAAAGGCACAGATCGGGGCTGATATGGGATATATGCTGCCCTGTTATGCCGATGATCCCGAGAATACGGTAACTTACTATATCTTGCAGGCGGAGGGAAGCTGGGAAAGGCATTATTCGGTCCTTGCGGGCAGAGAACCGGAGCTGGCTAACGAGGTGATGATCACGGAGATTACGGCGGGGGAACTGGGCGTGGGAATCGGAGATACCATTCATTTCAAGACGGCGGAGCAGGCGGAAGAATATATCATCACGGGAACCTATCAGTCCATGATGAATATGGGACAGGGATACCGGGTGAGCCGCAGTGCGAAGCTGGACCCGGTCTATGCCGCGGGAATCCTGTGCATGCAGGTGGAGATCGAAGGGATGGAGAGCGAAGAGGCGTGTGAGCAGCTGAAAAGTATCTTCCCGGAGTACAAGATAATGGATGCCGAAGGATTCCTGGACAGCATGATCGGCGGGATCATCGAGCAGATCGATGCACTGACATACTTTATCGTGGGCACTGTCCTGATCATCAACGGTCTGATCACGGTTCTTCTGATGAAGACGATCATGACCAAGGAACGGGGCGATATCGCGCTTCTTAAGAGTCTCGGTTTCACGGACGGAACGCTTAAGAGCTGGCAGACTGCGAGAGTGCTGTTGATTCTTGTGGTATCCGTGGTAGCCGGAACAGTGTTATCTAATCTCCTTGCGCCTTACATTATCGGTCCGATTTTTGCAATAATGGGTGGCACATCTATCAAACTGGTTACGGGAACGGTGGAGGTGTATGTGATCTATCCGCTGCTGCTTCTTGCCGTGACAGGATTGACGGCGCTTCTCTGCGCGGGCGGTGTGAAGAAAGTGGACTTGAAGGAAGTCAATGATATAGAGTAGCAATTTTAATCATAGGATTTGTGTCTGCGCGCTGCCTGCCACAAACTCATATCTATCCAAAAGCAGCGCAGAAATGAGGAAAATATGAACACATTAACGGTAAAAGACTTGTGTAAGACATACATCATTAACAAAAGGCAGAACAACGTACTTAAGAATATCAATATGGAGATTAGAGAAGGGGAGATGGTGGCCGTTATGGGACCCAGCGGATCGGGGAAATCCACGCTTCTATATACGATCAGCGGCATGGATCATCTGACGGCCGGCAGGGTGGATTTCTTCGGCAAGGATATCAGCGGCTTAAGTGCAGCTCAGATGAGCAGTCTGCGGCTGAATGAGATGGGATTTATTTTCCAGCAGATGTATATGTTAAAAAATCTCACGATTTATGATAATATCATATTGCCTGCCTATCAGGCCAAGAGCGGTAAGAGTAAAGAGCAGAGAAAAGAGATCAACGACCGGGCAAAAGAGTTGATGCACAAGCTGGGGATAAGTGAGATCGCGGAACATGACATCAATGAGGTATCAGGCGGTCAGCTTCAGAGAGCATGTATCTGCCGAAGCCTCATCAACAACCCGAAGATGATCTTTGCGGACGAGCCTACCGGCGCATTAAACCAGCAAAACTCTAAGGAGGTCATGAAGGAATTAAACCGCATCAATGCGGAGGGAACGACCATCATGCTGGTAACCCATGATATGAAAGTGGCGGCGAAGAGTGACAGGGTACTCTATATTGAGGACGGCAGCATTAAAGGTGAGTACACATTCGGCAAGTACAAGGGGCAGGAAGAAAACAGAGAGCGGGAGAAGAAGTTGTCTGTCTGGCTGATGGAGATGGGATTCTGACGACAAAATGGAAATATATTGACTGTATGGGTCATTAGTGGCGGAGCGGAGGCGGATATGACAGACATTCTATTAGTGGAAGACCACGAAGAACTAAATAAGTTAATCCGGGTTTTTCTGGAGCGGGAGGGCTATCAGACGGAGGGNGTCCGCTCCGGAGAGGAAGCNCTTGCTTTTCTGGAAAANGAGAAGGTGAAGCTGATTATTCTGGATGTTTCACTGCCGGGGATGGACGGCTATGCCGTGTGTGCCCGGATCCGTGAGTACAGCGGTACGCCGATCCTTTTTCTGAGCGCGAGGGTGGATAAGGAAGACAAAATGAACGGGTTTATGCAGGGGGCGGACGATTATATAGAGAAGCCGGTGGATATGGATATCCTGTGTGCCAAGATCGGCGCCCTCATGCGGAGGGGCTACAGCCTAAAGCAGGAGAATCCGGTGATCGTTTCGGGAGGGCTTGCGATNGATCAGGAAGCAAAACGGGTATATCTGGATCACAGGGAGCTCTCGCTGACGATCAAGGAGTATGAACTGNTGCTTTTGCTTGCACAGAATCCTGGCAAGACACTGCATAAAGAGTNTCTGTTCAATCGAATCTGGGGAATAGACAGCGACAGCGAGTACCAGACGCTGACTGTCCATATTAAGATGCTGCGGGATAAGATTGAGGAGGACCCGAAGAATCCGAGACGGATCCGGACGGTGTGGGGGATAGGGTACAGTTATGAAGAAATATGACAGGATCATGGCGGCGACGCTGCTCCTCTGGCTGATTATTGCCGTGGGGGTATTTTATTTCGCAACAGGAGAGAGCCGTAAGGAAGACATGAACTATAAAGTGGAGATCAATCAGATTATGACTGATTTGGTCAATAGACCTGAAAGCACCGCAGCCGGACAGAGCTTGGAAGACCGGACGGCACAATTTGACCCAAGCGGACTGCAGTATGTGAAATCAGTCAGTTTCCTGCCGGCAGAGATAATCTCAGAACAGTATACAGGNACATCAGCGGCGAAAGCGGACGGTTTCCNGCAGGCAGGGACGGATTCGGAACAGCCTGTGCGGNTTCATGATTTCTTCCGGAATCANAACGGTGTNCACAGTGTCATATATCCNNTTATCGNCGGTGAGAATGTGACGGGATACGTGCGCTTTGATTATGTTACGGACACGGGCAGCNGGCGTATGCTGTGGGTGGCAANNGGAGGAATGCTTGCGGTTGGTCTTGTGACACTGACTGTACTGTGGTATGTCAGAATGAAGGTGATNAAGCCNTTTCATGTGATCAGCAGTATGCCCTATGAGCTGGCNAAGGGTAATCTGGCAGTGGAACCGCAGGAGAGTAAGAGCNGGTTNTTCGGGAAGTTCGTATGGGGACTCGGCATGCTGCGGGACGCGCTGTATGATTCANGGAATAAGGCGNTNGAATTGGAAAAAGAAAAGAAGCTTATGATTCTGTCTGTCTCTCATGATACTAAGATTCCCTTAAGCGCTATAAAGCTGTATGCGAGAGCGCTGCGGGAGGGGCTTTGTGAGTCGGAAGCGCAGAGAGGCGATATGGCGGCGCAGATCGAGAAACATGCCGGTGAGATCGACGAATTTGTCAAGAAGATCGTAAGCACGGCAAGTGAGGAAATCATAGAGATCGAGGTGGCGGATACCGAATTTTATTTACGGGATTATGTGAATAAGATCAAAGAGTATTACGAGCCCAGGTGTAGGCTGATGATGACACGGTTTCACATTGGAGCTTATGAGAATAAGCTGTTAAAAGGTGATATGGACCGTGCCTTNGAAGTTGCGGAGAATCTGATGGAGAATGCATTTAAGTACGGAGACGGGCGTCTGATCAGTTTAAGCTTCCGGGAGGAAGAATACTGTCAGATCGTAGAAGTATTCAGTACGGGGACACCGGTTCCTGACAAAGAATTACCCCACCTGTTCGACAGCTTCTATCGTGGGAGCAATGCCCGGGACAGGAGCGGAAACGGGTTGGGGCTTTATATAGGCAGGCAGATCATGCTGAAGATGAAAGGAGATATCTTCGCGCAACGGACGCAGGATGGTATGAAGTTCTGCCTTGTGTTCCGNACATGAATCATAACTGCGCACAAAATGCGAAATATCCCATGTCTTCCGCGCTGAACAGAAGACTGAAAGGCGGGAACTGCTTGTCGAATGTCCGTACAAACTGTTCGAAAGACATCATATCGTTTCGCTCAAGCCGGTAACCTTTGTCAAATATAAAGTGTGACTTGAGGTGAGCGACAAACTGTTCCGACAGGATTTTCATGGCAGAGACCACGGTCAGATCGACTTTCTTGATCTCTTTGTTCAGGATGTCGCTGAGCGTCTTGAGAGCCAGCTTTTCTTCATAGACAAGATAGAGCCGGATGGGCGTATCTTTCTTGGAACAGTAGGTCAGTCGGTAGCAGAGAGTCTTTCCCGTGGAAAACTGTTCGCCGCCGTAATGACGGCTTATGACCTGTACCTTGGACTGACACAGCGCCTGCAGTCCCTGTAAGGCTGCTTTCTCCAAGTCTTTGACTTCATCGTCTGAGGGCTGATGAACCCATTTATATGCATTCTTGCCGGTGATGGCACGATCTTCGATCATGATATGGCCGTTCAGCCAGCCTGTGCAGATACCGAGGAAATGCTGTACGGATTCGGGGGAATACTCCTGCTCCTCCATTTCGGCTTCCAGAACAGGGAGCGTGTTATTCCGCATATTGTCATGCAGACTCTTATGTATAGAGTAGCCGGGATAGTCAATGGACTGCATATAGGCTTCCTCATCCGCGAAGTGCTTTATGGTATAGCTTTTGAAGTATTTAATCCCTTCCTTGCATGCATGCTGCTGTCTGGACGGATCTTCGTTAAGAGCGATCAGTTTTCCGACNATGGAAAACAGTTTCTTATGTGCTGAGTCAATACTGTCTACGCCGATATTNAACCGATCATTCCATTTGATTTCCTTTACCATGAGATTCCTCCGTAAGGCTTTCCGCACAGTTAATCTGCGAAGCAAATTTACTGTTATTTTACCATAGTGCATGTACTAAGACAATTGAAAAGCGGCATATCACTTGGTCAGCGTAAAACTGTTTACGATTTCGCGTAGTGTATCGGCGTGGGTTATGGTTTCCTTCACCATATTGTAGGTGTCCGATGCCAGAGAGACGATGTTGGCATTGTTATCCACTACACTGACTACGCCGGAGGATGTTTCGGAGATGGAGCCGTTGATTCGGCCTATCGCTTCCGTGATCCTTGCCATGGTGTGGTTCATTTCGGCGATAGANGTATCGATCTCAGCCATGGTGCGGTTGACATATCCCGCATCATCGGAGTATTGCTCGCTGACTTTCATGAAATTGCCGTAATCGGCTAAAACTGTGCTGTCTAAGAAGTCCAGGGCGGCNTTCAGGCTGTCAGCCATACGCTCCACGGCGGCATTTACCTCCGTGACAATCTGGGTGATGCCGCTTACCGTCTGGGAGGACTGCTCCGCAAGTTTACCGATCTCATCAGCTACTACGGCGAAACCGCGGCCCTGCTCACCTGCCCTTGCAGCCTCAATGGAGGCATTTAAGGACAACAGAGAGGTCTGACTGGCAATTTCCTGNATATTCTTCGCCAGTTCGTTGATCTTNGATACNGACTTGGAATCCTCTATNGCTACTGCGGAGGTATCCTTTACGGTCTGGTATATATCCCGCGTCCGCGCGCTTGCCTGCAGGGTGTCTTCCTTGAGTTTCTCGGCGCGCTTCATGATCTCNTCGGACAGATTTACGCCCTCACGTGCCTTAGCGGTAATGTCAGAAGTGTTCTGCTCCACTTCCAGCATTTCNTTACTGATGGATTCCGTGTTCTGGGCGGTATGCNCCATACTNGCGGATACCTGCTGGGCAGTGGNGGAATTGNNGTTGGCATTGTCGTTTACNGTNGTTGCGATCTGGTGAAGCTGCTCCGCGCTGNTACTGATGTACTCCGAAGCNGAGGAGATATCGGTCATCATACGNCGGAAGGAACTCCNCATTTTCTGGAGNGCACGGCTCATTTCACCGGTCTCATCCTTATGCTTCAGCAGCGAATGATAGGAGGTGTCCAGAGAGATGTCCAGATCGGCAGTCCTGCTGATGACATTGGTTACGGTCTTAATAGGCGTGGTGATGGTGCTTGCGAAAATGAAGCCCAGCACNGTAAAGNCCGCNATNATGATCAGNCAGGTNGNGATGCTGGTAGAGACGGCGCTTTGCCGCATTTCTACCAGCGGATCCAGAATGACATCCTGATCCATCAGNAGACAGAAAATCCAGTTATTTAAATCGGANACNTTGTAAGCCAGATATTGTCCGGTNCTTTCNTTGGTNACAAGACCGGCGGCAGGCGCGNTGCCGGNGGCGATCTGNTCNACNANCTCNGTGATGGTCGGGTTATCGGATTTCGTACCTACCATGGACTCGTTCGGATGGTAGATGAAGACACCGTTGCTGTCTAACAGGCAGGCATAACTGGTGTCCGAATCAAATACGCTGATGTCGGTGAGCTCGTCTGCGAGGAGGGACACTTTGATATTGGTAAACAGAACGCCNNCGAGGGTNGTGNNATCANAGTNGCTTGTCTGGGGNACNCCGATAGAGATCATCGGTTCGCCNGTTTCCTCATCGAAGAAGATATTGCTCTGTGCCGGGAGNTTGTTCTCNATGATATATTTCACAAATNCCNGATCNGCNTAGGAAACGCCTTCCNTTGATTCGATNGANCTNNCNANGAGCANCAGGTCATNGCNGNNCACGNNGTTTATGCTCTCATGGGTAGGATTGGNNNNCATATATTTTTTAAGCGNNGCATGNACTTCNTTGGAANATTTGTTNCCGNTGTTGNGGTGGAAGACAAAGAAATTCTCCGAACTGTCAAGATATTTCATGGTGGAGTTGTATTTCTCGATGGATTCATCGATACCGGCGCCGTGCGCNTTGACGATTTCCAGAAGAGAATCGCTTATGTAGTCAGTCAGCGTCTCATGAGCCATATTAGTCAGGGATTTGTAATTGACGATGATGGCAATGATGACCGCTGCAGTGATAAACAGGATCATAACGAATGATATNTTTGCTTTGATGGAAGACAGNTTTTTCATAATATAACCTCCTGGTNGATTGTNCTATCGCGTNACTTAATCGTTTTAGTTATAATACCATATTATACGCGAAATTAATAGCTTTTTTTGATGTAAAAAGAATAATTTACTAATTGCAACAAAATATTTAAATTGATTTTGTATATAATTTTAATAAGGTTATATTATTGCANCAACTTAAACGTTTTAGGTTGTTTTTTTAAGAAAACACTTGCCATTTGTCGCAAAACAACGTAAGCTAAATATAGGATTTTTTTGTTGAATTCTGAATAAGGGAGAATGCATAATGAAAGAAAAATTAATGGCAGTCGGGGTAGAGTACGATGAGGTGCTTAAGCGCTTTATGGGTAAAGAAGATTTTTATCTGAGAATGTTGAAGAAATTTGTGGACGATAAGAACTACGGCGGTTTGCAGCAGGCAGTTGCCGATAAAAACTGGAAGGATGCGTTTACATATGCGCACACGGTCAAGGGACTGTGCGGCAATCTCGGTCTGGGCGGAATCTTGGATTATGTGGGTCCGCTGACGGAGGAGCTGCGGAATGGGCCTTATGATGAGGAGAGCATTATGCACCATATGAGACATGCGACAAAGGCGTATGACAAGACGGTGGAAGTGATTAAGGAGTTGTAAGATAGAAACAAAATGTTGTGGTGTGAGGGGTCTGCCGGGGGTGGGCTCCTTTTTCTTAAGATGGTTTGGGTGGTAAAAAGTATATATTATACGCTGAGAGGGCAGATTGCGCAAAATGTTCTCTTGTGTCGGCTTCGTCATATGGATTTTCTAAAATATTCCGGTTAGGCTGTGGCTATGGACGAAACCGCCCTTCATTCGCCATCCGGGCTCATGGCGGGCTTTTCGGGACATCCGTGTCCCGAAATTTCTGGATACTGAACGGAATATTAAGAAAATCTCATATGACTGCGCAAGACACAAGAGAACATTTTGCGCAATCTGCCTGTGAGGGTTTTAGAGTCATTTTGACAGTCGAAAGATAATGAAATCTTAAGAATTAACGTTGGGGGATTTAAGATTTGTTCGGTATGATGGGATGAGGTGACTAATGTTAATTGTACGGGAATGTAACTATTCAGCACAGGTCGAAGCATTTACTGCTGAGACCGTAAGAATATGATTCAGGCGTGCAAAATCCCATTGTCGAAGACAATTTAGGATGGATTTTGCATCGTAACTGTGAAGGTACTGAACAGTTACACGGGAATATACGGAGCGGAGTAGAGGATGGGTAAGAAAATCATGAGTATTGCATGTGTTGTGGCGGCGTTGTTTTGTCTGGGGTACTGTGTGGTCGTCTTTCGGATCAGGTCGGGCAGCAGGTTTTATCTGATATGGGCGTTTGGCGGCGTGTGTTTGCTTGGAATTGCGCTTTTGCTGCATTTTAATATATGGGACAAAATTCCGCTTATATTCCGGCGGATATTTCTGGCAGCAGTGCTTATAGGTGCTGTGCTGTTTGTCATCGTAGAGGGATGTATTATAAGCAGATTTCATGATAAGGGCAAGGCGGATCTGGACTATATTATCGTACTGGGCGCGCAGATGAAGCCGGCTGGACCGAGCGCGGTGCTTAAGTTCCGGCTGGACGCGGCTTATGACTATCTGACGGAGAATGAAGGAACGATCTGCGTCGTGTCGGGCGGACAGGGCAGTAACGAGCCCTGCACCGAAGCAGAGGGAATGTACCGGTATCTCACGGACAAGGGAATCGCGCCGGAGCGAATCCTGATGGAAGACCGTTCCACGGACACTTCGGAAAATATCGCATACAGTAAGGCGCTGATCGGGCGGACGGATGTAAGCGTGGGCATCGTCACGAATAATTTCCATGTATTTCGGGGAGTGCATCTGGCAAAGGCGGCAGGATTTCAGGATGTATGCGGCATATCGGCGCGATCTAATGTGTATTTTCAGCTGAATAACATGGTGCGGGAGTTCTTCGGGATTATGAAGGATTTGGTGTGTGGGAATCTGCGGTAGTGGGGAGATTCTTGCACAGAATCGAAGGTGGAGGCATGGACGCACGGACGCGCAGAGGGAAGTTAATATCTACGAAGCCGCGCTTTCGCTCCGCAAAAAGCGTAGCAGATGCTAAACTCGTGAGTTGCGTTGCAACTCAGAACCTCGTTAAGCACTGACGCTTTTTGAGGGGCTCCTTAAGATATTAACTTCTCTCTGCGCTGGGTATCGATGCTGACTGAAAGGGAATAGTAGCTTGCTATAGAGAGCTATAGCAGAGTTTGTTATGGGAATCTTTACTTGGATTTAGACGGGCGGTGTGGTATCATATATAAGAGCAGATGACTACAGAGAAAATAGGATAACGACAGATACGGTGAACATGAGAACGAATGATAGAGATGAGAAAAACAATAGCGTGACGGGGCGGCCGGTGGCCGGGATGTTACGAAGAATACGATTGATACCGGTATGTATGCTGGCGGGTATACTGCTTTGCGCGTGCGGCGAGGAGCAGGTCAGCTATACGAAGCAGGGTATGTCGGCGGTGGAGGCGCTGGAATATAACGAGGCGCTGAACTGCTTTAAGAACGGACAGGAACAGGGTGAGGACGAGCGGCTTATATACCGCGGCATGGGGCTTGCTTATATGGGACTGACGCAGTATGAGGATGCCATTGTTTATTTGGAGGCGGCGCTTCATGCAGGCAGCGGTATGGTAGGAGATGTGGATTTCGACATCAACTATTATCTTGCCACGGCCTATTATAAGAACGGGCAGGCGCAGGACGCGATCGACGCTTACAGTGCGATCTTAGCGCTGCGTCCCAGAGAAAAGGATGCGTATTATCTGCGGGGCTGCGTGAAGCTGTCGATGGATGATTTCGAGGGCGCACAGGCGGATTTTGACGAGGCGGTTGCACTGGACGGCAAGAACTATGACCAGATGATCCGCATCTACATGGCACTTGAGGAGTACGGGTATAAAGACGCAGGACTTACTTATCTGCAAAATGCTCTGTCGGAGAACGAGAAGTCGATCTCCGATTACGATATGGGGCGTATCTGCTATTATATGGGAGATTATGAGAACGCGCGCAACCGGCTGACGAATCTGAAGACGGAGACGGATTACGGTGCGGCGCTTTATCTGGGCAGAACCTATGAGGCGCTGGGGGATTATAATTATGCCTCCAGTATTTATGCCGGTTATACGGAGAATGACCAGAGTAAGGCGGAGATCTATAATCAGCTTGGGCTGTGCAGAATGCAGATGGGCGAATATGAAGCGGCGCTTGAGGCTTTTCAGGCGGCGATGAATATTGAAGATAACGGTATGATGCAGACACTTAAGTTCAATGAGATCGTTACCTACGAGTACATGCGGGATTATAAGACGGCGGCGGCTCTTATGAACAGTTATCTGCGGTCATATCCTGACGATACAACGGCAAAACGGGAATATGAGTTTTTGCAGACGAGATAAGATTGACAAGGCAATAAGGGCAATGGTACTATTTGGAAGAGAATGCAGTAGCTGTGTAACAAATTAGGAAGGTATGGTGACTGGATGGAGAATAAGAATACTTTCGTACGGGTGAAAGGAATTATCAAGAAGGATGACAGGTATCTTTTGATTAAAAGATGGGTAGATGACCGCATTCCCGAACCGTTTGTCTGGGAATTTATCGATGCGGAAGTACAGCACGGAGAAGCACCGGATGATACGGTGATTCGTGCCATCAAAGAACTTTTATCGGTGGAAGGAACAATTGAAAGGATAGAGTATACATGGTCGAATATGCTGGGCGATACCCAGTGTGTGGGCATAGCATATCTGTGCTCGATCAAAGAGGAGGATGAAGCAAATATCATACTTACCGAAGATTATGGCGAGTGGACATGGGTGACCAAGGAAGAGTTCCCGCTCTATATCGAGAATCAGTATGTGTTGCAGGATCTGGAAGGAAAAACTTTATGATTAATAAATTAGTGGATAAAATCAAAAAGACTGAGGCGCCGATCGTGGTAGGGCTGGACCCTACCATGAAATTTGTGCCGGAGCATATACAGAAGAAGGCGTATGCGGAGTACGGTGAGACGATGAAGGGTGCCGCGGAGGCGATCTGGCAGTACAATAAAGCGATCGTTGACAGTATATATGACCTGATCCCGGCGGTGAAGCCGCAGATTGCTATGTATGAGCAGTTCGGTATCGAGGGATTGATCGCTTTTCAGAAGACAGTGGATTACTGTAAGCAGAAGGATCTGGTGGTCATCGGTGATATCAAGCGCGGCGACATTGGGTCTACCTCGGAAGCATACGCGGTAGGACATTTGGGACAGGTTAAGGTAGGCAGTACTATGTGCAGGGGATTTGATGAGGACTTTGTGACGGTGAATCCCTATCTGGGTTCCGACGGGGTCAGACCATTTATCAAGGTATGCCAGGAGGAAAAGAAAGGCATCTTCGTGCTGGTCAAGACATCCAACCCCAGCAGCGGAGAGTTACAGGACAGATTGGTGCGGACCTTGGAAGGAGACGGCGGACAAGGCGCGGACAGACCGATCTATGAGATCGTGGGAGAGCAGGTCGCAGCATGGGGAGCGGAATGTATGGGCGAATCTTACAGTTACATCGGCGCCGTTGTGGGAGCAACCTATCCGGAGCAGGGCAGGATCCTGCGGGATATCATGCCGAAGGCCTATATTCTTGTGCCGGGATACGGTGCACAGGGCGGCAAAGGCGCGGATCTGGTGCATTTCTTTGATCGGGACGGGCTGGGAGCTATCGTCAACTCTTCCCGCGGCATTATCGCGGCATATCAGCAGGAGCAGTATGCGAAGTACGGCGCGGAGAACTTTGCGGACGCGTCCAGAGCGGCGGTGCTTGCCATGAAAGAGGATATCGCTCAGGCACTGGCAGGCAGAGCGTAAGAACGGGGGTAAAAATGGAGCAGTATAAGCAGGAATTTATTGGATTTATGGTGGACAGCCAGGTGTTGAAATTCGGAGATTTTACGTTGAAAAGTGGTAGAAAATCCCCCTTTTTCATGAATGCGGGCGCCTATGTGACGGGTACACAGCTTCGCAGACTGGGGGAATATTACGCACGTGCGATTCATGACCGGTACGGGCTGGATTTTGATGTATTGTTCGGACCGGCTTATAAGGGAATTCCGCTGTCCGTAGCGACTACCATGGCGATCAGCGAGTTGTACGGTAAGGAGATCCGTTACTGTTCCAACCGCAAAGAAGTGAAGGACCACGGAGACACCGGTATACTTCTGGGAAGCAAGCTGCAGGACGGTGACCGGGTGGTGATTATCGAGGATGTAACGACCTCCGGTAAATCCATCGAGGAAACTTTTCCGATTTTGACAAGCCAGGCGAAGGTAGAGATCAAGGGACTCATGGTTTCCTTAAACCGTATGGAGCGCGGGCTGGACAGTGAGAAGAGCGCACTGGCGGAGATTCGTGAGAAGTACGGATTTGATGCGGACGCGATCGTGACGATGGAAGAGGTAGTAGAGTTCCTTTACAATAAGCCATACAAAGGCAGCGTGTATATTGATGATACATTAAAAGGTGCAATCGACGCATACTATGAACAGTATGGAGCAAGTTTCTAGTGTAACGCTTCAAAATGGAGGAAAATATGGAAGAGAGAACCTATAAGACGATGGGTGGTTCCGGCGCGCTCAACATTGCAGTCGGTGTAGTTTCATTGGTGGTCGGCGTGGCAAGCGGAGTACTCCTGATCATCAGCGGAGCCAAGCTTTTGGCAGGAAGAAGCAAGATTTTATTCTGAAAAGAAAAACTAAGGAAAAATGGGTGTTTTCGGGATGGACGAAGATGCCCATTTCCATCTTTCGAAGTGCCGTGGGCTTGTGCATTTTTGCGCGGCAGGGTGAATGGATGCAAGGGGTAATTATGTCAAAGAAAAACAGTTACATGTTTACGAATAAACAGCATACACAGAAGGGGATCATGTCCACGATTCTTGGAGTGATCTCGCTTGTAACGCTGGCTTATGCCATCATAATGAGCTATCTTAAGGCCGGGAATATTCCAAGGCAGTACGGTGCGGCAGCGATGTTAGTCATGCTCTTTGCTTTTGTGGGGATCCTGCTGGGAGTGCTTTCCAAGACGGAGAAGGATAAATTCTATTTTTTTGCGTATCTGGGTATTACGCTCAATGTGCTGGCGCTTGTCGTGATCAGTGTGATCCTGTATGCCGGCGCTTATTTATAAGAAAGAAATGAGGATGATATGATGGAAGACATTTATATTTCGGAAGCGGACAGAGAAGATCTGGAAAGAGAGCGGTATGCGCTTGCAATGGAGCGGATCAGAGAGATACCGAATGAGTCAATCTGTGAGGCAAAAGAACAGGCATATTTTGGTCGTATGGCTGAGTTTGTACTGATGGCGGATCGTGCATGGAATATCGTGGAGAGTGGCAGACTACGGCAGATGAGTATGGAAGAACTGCAGGAGTTCAACAGGGAACTGTATGCCGATATTTTACCGGAACATTATGAATCCAGCTACGGCAATCCGGATTATGCGGTAGATTGTCTGGGTGAGTCAATAGGAAAAATGCTTTCTTTTCTCTATGCAGAACTGCGGGGGATGATTCCGGCAGCGTTTGAGCAGAACCGGTTTGATATGGTGATACGGGCGGAGTTGCTTTTGGAAGTCTATCAGGCGTTTACGGGTGAGTCGCAGGAACAGGATGGAATGCCGAAGCAGGAAGCTCTTCAGCAGATTCTGTACTGGTATGTGAGTGATTATTATGAACCGGCCTCGCTGGAACGGACGGCGGGAATGCTGTGCCCGGACAAGGATTTCGCATATCGCATCGTGATGGAGAGTGATCTGTCTGATCTGCGGTATCTCTATTATTATGGGGAATACGTCACGGACAATGAGCTGAAAACTGCAGCTCATCTGAATGAGATGCCGGCCGAGAGAGTGAAGCTGTTGGCCGACACATACACGGAGGGATATCGTATCGGCTTTCTGGCCGGCAATAAGGATATCTCTATCAAGAAAACGGTGAATATCCGCTATGCGCTTGGATTTGAGCGGATGATCCGGGAGGCCGTTCTTAATTTTGACCAAATCGGTCTACAAACCACGATCTATCGCGCGGGCACAAATATTTTCCAGGGCAGAAGCGTAAATAAGAACGGATTCTTCGGTGCAAATCCGAATAAACAGTTTGATTATGACCACAGGGAAGATCAGGCACTGGTGCTGGATAAACAGCTGGCGGAGCGGAAGCTTAACTGCATGAAGAATGCCTATGAGCAGTATCGGGCACAGGCGGCAGTGTTCGGCGGTCCCGCGGTGGCGGAGATCTTCGGTGAGAAACCTTTCGTGCCGCAGACGAAGAAGACGGCGTACAGAATGACGCCGAAGCAACAGAAAATTTCTGTAGAGTATGCGGTTAAGGCAGGGGCATTGCAGAATGAATATATTCCCGGCGAGGAGAGAAGCTTTACGATCATCGCCTTTCCCGTGCCGGACATTGGCGAACGATATGAGGAGATATTTGATGACATCGTGCGCATTAACACATTGGATTATAAATTGTATCAGGGAATCCAGCAGAAGATCATAGACACGTTGGATCTTGGATTGACTGTACAAGTCATTGGTCGCGGGGACAACAGGACGGATATGACGATCCGTCTGCACAGACTGGCAGATCCCGAACGGGAAACAAACTTCGAGAACTGTGTGGCGGATGTGAATATTCCGGTGGGCGAGGTCTTCACCTCTCCGATGTTGACCGGTACGGACGGTACTCTGCACGTGACGAGAGTCTTCCTGAACGGACTGGAATATAAGGATATATGGTTGAAGTTCACAGACGGTATGGTGACGGATTACGGCTGCGCCAATTTCCCGACGGAGGATGAAAATCGCAAATATATCAAGGATAATGTGCTGTTTCACCATGATTCGCTTCCGCTGGGCGAGTTTGCCATCGGTACCAATACTACCGCCTACGTGGTGGCGCGTAAGTACGGGATAGAGGATAAGATGCCGATTCTGATCGCAGAGAAGACGGGACCGCATTTTGCAGTGGGGGATACCTGCTATTCCCACGCGGAGAATGTACGGGTATATAATCCGGACGGTAAGGAGATCATTGCGAAGGATAACGAAGTGTCAGTTTTACGTGACACGGATGTCAACAAGGCATATTTCCAGTGTCACACGGATATTACGATACCTTATGATGAGCTGGGAGAGTTGTCGGTGTTGACCGAATCGGGAGAGAAGATTTCGATTATCCGGGACGGTCAATTCGTTCTGGAGGGGTGTGAGGAGCTGAACCGTGCTTTTGGGGAGAATATACTATAAAAGATAGTTGCGCTCTGACGGAAAAAATAGTACACTAATTATGGGTATTAATCCGCGTTGCCACAAGATGTTGTGGTAGGGAAGCTAAGGAGGAAATGACAGATGGCACAGGTAGGTATTGTGATGGGCAGCGATTCCGATATGCCCGTTATGGCTAAGGCGGCAGATTTACTGGAAGATCTCGGCATATCTTACGAGATGTCGATTATTTCGGCACACAGAGAACCGGATGTGTTCTATGAGTACGCGAAGAGTGCGGAGAGTAAAGGTTTCAAGGTGATTATTGCAGGCGCCGGTAAGGCGGCACATCTGCCCGGTATGTGTGCTGCGATCTTTCCGATGCCGGTTATCGGCGTACCCATGAAGACTTCTGATCTGGGCGGGGTGGATTCCCTGTATTCCATCGTGCAGATGCCCTCCGGCATACCGGTAGCCACGGTGGCTATCGGCGGCGGACAGAATGCGGGTATTCTGGCGGCGAAGATTCTTGCCACATCCGACCCTGCATTGCTGCAGAGACTGAAAGATTATACCCAGGGCCTGAAAGCAAGTGTGCAGAAGAAAGACGCGAAGCTGCAGGAAGTGGGATACAGAAATTATATGGCGGACTAAATATAGAAATACAGTAACTGTTCAGAAGGCATCTTCAGGCAGCTTCGTAGATGTGAAGAACAGAGTTCTGAACAGTTACGAAATACAATGGAGGTAAGACATGGATTACAAGACAGCGGGGGTCGATATTGAAGCCGGTTATCGCTCGGTAGAATTAATGAAGAAACATGTAAAGGAAACAATGAGACCGGAAGTGTTAGGCGGACTGGGCGGCTTTTCGGGTGCGTTCTCCATGGACAAGATCAAGCAGATGGAGCATCCGGTGCTCTTGTCGGGGACGGACGGCGTCGGTACGAAGATCAAGCTGGCTTTTCTTATGGATCGGCACGACACGGTGGGAATCGACTGTGTGGCGATGTGCGTCAACGATGTGGTGTGCGCGGGCGGAGAACCGCTGTTTTTCCTCGATTATATCGCATGCGGCAAGAATTATCCGGAGAAGATCGCGTCCATAGTCAGCGGTGTTGCCGAGGGGTGTAAGCAGGCGGGCGCGGCGTTAATCGGCGGCGAGACGGCGGAACACCCGGGACTGATGCCGGAGGATGAGTATGATCTGGCCGGTTTTGCAGTGGGCGTGGTGGACGAGAAGGAACTGATCACAGGTGAACAGATTGGACCGGGGGATACCCTGATCGGTATCGCGTCTTCCGGTGTACACAGTAACGGATTCTCTCTTGTACGCAAAGTATTTGAGATGACGAAGGAGAGTCTGGATACCTATTATGAGGAACTTAATATGACGCTGGGAGAGGCGCTTCTTACGCCCACCAGAATCTATGTGAAGGCGCTGCAGTCCGTACGCAGTGCAGGCGTGACCATTAAAGGGTGCAGCCACATTACCGGCGGCGGCTTCTATGAGAACATTCCGAGAATGCTGCCGGAGGGCGTGACAGCTGTGATACATAAAGACAGCTACCCGGTACTTCCGATCTTCCGGTTATTACAAAAGACCGGCAATCTGGATGAAAAAATGATGTACAATACTTACAACATGGGGCTTGGCATGATCCTGGCGGTAGATTCCGCGGATGCGGACAGAACCCTTGCCGCGCTGAAAGAAGCGGGCGAGACAGCGTACGTTGTCGGCGAGACGGAAGCCGGAAATAAAGAAGTTATTATTAAATAGAGAAAAGAGGCAAAAGCGATGCTCAAGATAGTGGTATGTGTGTCGGGCGGCGGCACTAATTTACAGGCAATCATTGACGGTGTGCATGCAGGATCAATTCCAAATGTAGAGATTCTGCGTGTAATCAGCAATAACAGCAATGCTTATGCGCTGGAACGCGCAAAGCAGGCGGGAATCGAAGGGATCTGCGTCTCTCCCCACGATTATCCGGATCGGGAACAGTTTAATGAAGCGCTGCTGAAAGCGGTAGACGAGGTCAGCCCGGATCTGATCGTGCTGGCAGGTTTTCTGGTGGAGATTCCGCCGCAGTTAATTAAAGAATACGAGAACAAGATTATTAACATTCATCCGTCGCTTATCCCGTCCTTCTGCGGTAAGGGGTATTACGGACTGAAAGTACATGAAGCGGTGTTGGAGCGGGGTGTGAAAGTCACCGGGGCCACGGTGCATTTCGTGGATGAAGGTATGGACACGGGTCCGATCATCATGCAGAAAGCGGTGCAGGTCTTACAGAGAGACACGCCGGAGACGTTACAGCAGCGTGTGATGGAAGAGGCAGAGTGGGTGATTCTGCCTTGGAGTCTGGCGCTGATTGCCGCTGGTGCGGTGACGGTGGCTGACGGACGGGTACAGATCGCGGAGTGATGTGCCCGCGTACAATACAGATAAATCGGAAAGGCAAAGGAAATCGAGATGAAAGTATTGATCGTA
Source organism: Lachnospiraceae bacterium (assembly GCA_014804485.1). Classification (GTDB taxonomy): domain Bacteria; phylum Bacillota; class Clostridia; order Lachnospirales; family Lachnospiraceae; genus UBA3282. The sequence continues at coordinate 79,120 of JAAUZT010000020.1, read as the reverse complement.
GGAAACGGCGGCAGGGAACATGCGATAGCTGCCAGTGTGGCGAAGAGTCCGAAGGTGGATAAGATCTACTGTGCACCGGGAAATGCGGGCATCGGACAGATCGCAGAGTGTGTGCCCATCGGCGCCATGGAATTTGATAAGATCGTGAATTTTGCCAAGGAGCATGCCATCGATTTGACGATCGTCGGTATGGATGATCCGTTAGTAGGCGGTCTGGTGGATGAGATGGAGGCGGCGGGACTGCGTGTCTTCGGACCGAGAAAGAATGCGGCGATCTTAGAGGGAAGCAAGGCATTTTCCAAGGATTTGATGAAAAAATACAATATTCCTACGGCGGCATATGAGAATTTTGACGATCCGCAGGCTGCTCTGGCATATCTGGAGACTGCTAAGATGCCTGTGGTGCTGAAAGCCGACGGTCTGGCTCTGGGTAAGGGCGTATTGATTTGTCAGAACCTGGAAGAGGCAAAGGAAGGCGTCAGAACGATTATGGAGGATAAGAAGTTCGGTGCGGCGGGCAACCGTATGGTCATAGAGGAATTCATGACAGGGCGCGAAGTTTCCGTACTTTCCTTTGTGGACGGCAGGACAATCAGGATCATGTCCTCGGCTCAGGATCACAAACGGGCACAGGACGGTGACCGGGGACTCAATACAGGCGGTATGGGCACGTTTTCACCGAGTCCTTTCTATACGGAAGACGTGGATGCTTTCTGCAAAGAACATATTTATCAGGCAACGGTAGATGCCATGGCGGCGGAGGGACGGCCTTTCCACGGGGTAATCTTTTTCGGGCTGATGCTGACACAGGACGGACCCCGTGTGCTGGAATATAATGCCAGATTCGGCGATCCCGAGGCGCAGGTGGTGCTGCCGCGCATGAAAAACGATATTATAGAGGTTGCTGAGGCATGTATTGACGGCACGCTGGACCAGATCGATTTGCAGTTCGAGGATAATGCGGCGGTCTGTGTTGTGCTGGCATCCGAAGGATATCCGGTTTCCTATGAGAAGGGATTTTTGATCAAAGGGCTGGAGCGGTTTGATGGCAGCGACGAATATTACTGCTTCCATGCGGGAACGAAACAGACGGAACAGGGAATCGTGACAAACGGCGGGCGTGTACTGGGTGTTACCGCGAAGGGGAAGGATCTGAAAGAAGCGCGTGCCAATGCTTATGAAGCAACCAAATGGATCAGCTTCGATAACAAATATATGAGGAATGATATCGGCAAAGCAATAGATGAAGCATAAACGTAATTAAAGAAGGCTTTCGAGTTCGCGAAGCGAATCTCGCAACCACGCAAAGCTCATAATTGAGCGAAGCTCAATTTAGTATAAGGGGTGTAAAAGAAGGGAGAGGGGTAGTTTTCATGGGCAGCAAAGAGGAAAGGTTAGAAAATCTCAAAAGGGAGCTGCTGGAGGTGCAGAATTATAACAGACCTACGATATGCCAGGAATGCGGCGGAGTCATGGTTTATAAAGGATGCGGAGAGTTCCGGTGTGAGGATTGCAATTATCAGGAGTATGACGATTATGGTAAAGTGCGCAATTATATCGAGAAGCATGCGGGTGTGACGGCTGCGCAGGCCTCTGATGCTACGGGAGTGTCGCAGAAGGCAATCAGGGATATGCTTAAGGAAGAAAGGCTGGAGATCGCGCCTAATTCCAATGTATTTCTGACCTGCGAGATCTGCGGCACGGCGATTCGTTACGGAAGATACTGTGCTAAGTGTGAGACGGCATATCACAGAGCTATAGAGGAGAAAACGAGAGCTTCCAGAAATATTAATCTGTCCGGTTTCAGTGCAGAGAGACCTAAAGGTGAGGAAGGTTCTAAGCGGTTTACAAGAGAATAGTAGTAAGACAGACAAAGGGAGAAAAAACATGGCACAGAACAGAAGAGATATCAGAGCGATCTGTGGGCGCATCCTGCGGGGGATGGTGGCGGCAGCCGGCATTATCTCCGTATTATGGTGCTATCCTCTGATCAGTCTGGCGGATTCTACGGGTACGGTTAAGGTGGATTCCGTTAAGATACGGGAGAAAGCGGACGCTACAAGCGAAGTCATCGGCAGTGCCTCCAGAGGCGCGAAAGTTTCGATCCGGGAGGAAGCGCAGGACGCTTCCGGCGCCCTGTGGTATCATGTAGTCATCGACGCAAATAAGACAGGGTATATCAGGGCGGATCTGATCGACAAGGAGGACAGCGACAGCTCGTTACAGAATGCCGCTTCTGCTGACGGCACAGCGTCCGGTGACGGGCAGGCACCGTCGGGCGCGACGGCACAGCCTCATGAGCCCATGGATGCACAATATGCAACGGTTCGCGTGGAGGCGATCAAGGTAAGATCGGCGCCGTCCACCAACGATACGGTAGTAGACAGACTGACCGAAAATGCACAGGTGGTTATCAGCGGAAAGTCGGAGGGAAGTGACGGTAAAGATTGGTATTACGTTACTTTTACCGGAACAGGAAACGTGGACAAGACCGGGTTTATCCGTGCGGATCTTCTGTCATTGGGAGATATGGTTCCCATACCGGAAGAGGAGGAGCCGCAGGAGCCGGCACAGCCGCAGGAGCCGGAACGCCCTGTGAATAATGACTACGAGCTGATCTATGAATCGGAGCCGGACGGTTCCTATGCGTGGTATTTGTATGATCACACACAGGGTGGCAGTGATAAGAAGAGAGTAGATCAGATATTGGCAGCGGCGAATATGCAGCCGGAGGACACGGAAGAGGAAGCGAAGACGCTTGTAAAGCAGCGGATCGCGATCGTTGCGCTGGTGGTTCTGGCAGTTATGTTGATTATTGCTGTGATCATTATGGCTTTGAAGCTGCGGGATGTGTATTACGAGGATTATGAGGACGACGAAGAGGACGAGGAAGAACCGGAGACGGAAGGAGCGTCCAGACGCAGACAGCGTGCACAGGAAGATGAAGCGCCGCAGGAGAGAAGGCGTGACTCTCAGACGGACGCAAGAACGGTCCGTAGCGGAAAACGGGATGCGAAAGAAGATGAAGAGACACCACGCAGACGGCGTACGCAGGAAGCGGAAGAGCCGTCTGGCAGGCGCAGACGGCGTACGGAGAATGAGGAGGAAGTTGAGGCAGAACAACGGCAGGTGCGCAGACGGCAGGTGCGCGATGAGAGAGAGGAAGAAGATACGTCAAGAAACGCCCCCAAGCGTAAGACGAAGAATTTTCTGCTGGATGATGATGAATTTGAGTTTGAGTTCTTAAGTATGGACGACAGGGAATGATGGTAGGAGAATGAATGTTCATTGAGATAGATTTTAACAGTGATGAAGCTATTTATATGCAGCTGCGCAACCAGATCATCTTAGGGATCGCTACGGCGCGGTTCCAGGAAGGGGATATGCTCCCTTCCGTCAGACAACTGGCAGATACTATCGGTATCAATATGCATACGGTCAACAAAGCGTATACCGTGTTGAAGCAGGAGGGATATGTGAAGGTAGACCGCAGAAGAGGTGCCATGATCGCGATCGACATCAACAGGATGCAGGCACTTGACGAGGTACGCAGAGAATTGCAGGTGACGCTGGCGAAAGCAAGTTGTAAGAATATTTCCAGAGAAGAAGTACATGCTCTTATAGATGAAATATATGAAGACTATGGGAAAGGAATGGATTATTGATGCAGCCACAATTTACAGATAAGGCGAAAGCAGCTTTAATGCTGGCCGAGAGGGCAGCCAGAAGTCTGAGGCAGAGCTATGTGGGAAGCGAACATATCCTGTTAGGTCTGCTGCGAGAGAATACGGGGGTTGCAGCCACGGTTTTACAAAATAACGGTGTGGATGTCGTGCAGTTAAAAGAGATGATCAAGGATCTGATTGCACCGGAGAGTTCGGTTCTGATTGCGGAGCGGGACGGCTATTCTCCACGTGCGCAGAGTATTCTGGACGAAGCCCATAGGCAGGCGGAGCGTTTCCACAGCGATAAGACGGGCACAGAGCATATTCTGCTGGCACTGTTAAAAGAAGGGGAGAACGTAGCGGTCAGACTGCTTAACACCATGGGCATCTCCGTGCAGAAGCTGTATGTGGATGTGCTGGTGGCAATGGGTGAGGATGGCGCCTTGTATAAGGAAGATCTTGGAAAGAAGCAGGGCAAAAAGAAGGGATCGACTTCTACACTGGATCAGTATAGCCGTGATCTGACGGCGCTGGCGAGAGAAGGTAAGCTGGACCCAGTGATCGGCAGGGAAGAGGAGATTACCCGGGTGATCCAGATCTTAAGCCGCAGAACCAAGAACAATCCTTGTCTGATTGGAGAGCCGGGCGTTGGAAAGACTGCCGTGGTAGAAGGATTGGCGGCACGGATCGTTACAGGCGACGTGCCTTTTACCGTACAGAATAAAAGGGTACTGACGCTGGATTTGTCCGGTATGGTAGCCGGAAGTAAATACAGAGGAGAATTTGAGGAGAGGATCAAGAAAGTCATACGGGAAGTGATCGAGGATGGCAATGTGGTTCTTTTCCTGGATGAGATGCATACGATCATCGGCGCGGGCGGCGCGGAGGGCGCTATCGATGCCTCTAATATACTGAAGCCTTCTCTGGCCAGAGGAGAGATTCAGTTGATCGGAGCTACCACGATCGCGGAGTATCGTAAATATGTGGAGAAAGATGCGGCATTGGAACGGAGATTCCAGCCTGTGACGGTGGAGGAGCCTACCGTGGAGGAGGCTGAAAACATACTTCGGGGTGTCGCACATAAATATGAGGAGCACCACCGTGTCACGATCACCGGGGAGGCGATCAGCGCGGCGGTAGCGCTTTCCAACAGATATATTAATGACCGGAATCTGCCGGATAAAGCCATTGATCTGATCGATGAGGCGGCTGCCGCGGTACGTCTTAACGTGACCGGACAACCCGATAAGCTGCGGGAACTTTCGGATGAGATCAAGAAGATTGATCTGCAGATCGAGCGATCCATCCGTATGGAGGCCTTCACACAGGCCGCAGAGCTGAAGAAGAAGCAGAGCGATTGTATCAAAAAGTATGACCGGATCATCAAGCGAATGGAGAAGGAAGAGGCGAAACGCACCTATGTGGTGGGTGAGAATGAGATTGCGGAAGTAGTGGCGCTCTGGACGAAGATTCCGGTAAAGAAGCTGGCAGAGAAAGAGAGTGAGCGTCTGTTAAAGCTGGAGTCTATCCTGCACAAGCGTGTAATCGGGCAGGAGGAAGCAGTGACAGCCGTTGCCAAGGCGATGAGAAGAGGACGGGTAGGGCTGCAGGATCCCAACCGCCCCATCGGTTCGTTCCTGTTTCTGGGGCCTACCGGTGTAGGCAAGACGGAGTTAAGTAAAGCACTGGCAGAAGCGATGTTCGGTTCGGAAAATGCGTTGATCCGTGTAGATATGTCGGAATATATGGAAGGGCACTCTGTGTCCAAGATGATCGGATCGCCGCCGGGATACGTGGGCTTCGAGGATGGCGGTCAGTTGTCGGAGAAGGTGCGGAGGAATCCGTATTCCGTGGTACTTTTCGATGAGATTGAAAAGGCGCATCCGGATGTGTTTAACGTTCTTTTGCAGGTATTGGACGACGGACATATCACCGATTCCAAGGGTAGGAAGGTCAGCTTCAAGAACACTATCCTGATCATGACTTCCAATGCGGGCGCACAGAGGATTATTGATCCCAAGAATCTCGGTTTTGGTGCACAGACGACGAAAGAGCAGGATTACGATAAGATGAAGTCGGGTGTGATGGAAGAGGTGAAGCGGCTTTTCAAACCGGAATTCATCAATCGTATTGATGAGATCATGGTATTCCATCCGCTGCAAAGAGAGGATATGAAGAAGATCGTCACATTGCTTGCGCAGAATCTGGTGAAACGGTGCAGAGAGCAGATGGAGATCGAGCTTGTCATTACACCGTCCGTCAAGGAGTGGCTGATCGAGAAGCATATGGATGCCAAGATGGGCGCAAGACCCATGAAGCGTGCCATTCAGTCGGAGATCGAGGACGCGCTGGCGGAAGAGATACTTCGGGGCAGCGTCAAACAGGGCGATCGGGTTTCGGCAGGGCTTAAGAATAAGAAAATCGTATTTACCGTACGCGATGATAAATAAAAGGCAAGGACGTAGGAGGAGAAGACAATGGCTGTAGTAGAGGAATTACTGCGAACTGAGGAGAACGGAGCGATTAGTTTCGGCAATTATAAGCTGGAGACGAAGGCAAAGTTGGAGAATTACGAGCACGGCGGTGACTTATATAAGGTTAAGACTTATAAGGAACTGACTAAACTGGAGAAGAACGGCATGTTCGCCTATGAGTCACAGCCCGGAACGAGCGTAATTGATTTTAAGGAGACGGAGGACGGTGTTACTTTTATCGTGGAGGCGGACGAGGATACACAGATCACCGTCGGATTGGAAGAGGATACGGAGTACAGCGTTACCGTAGGAGATACGAATATCGGTAAGATGAAGACGAACTTGAGCGGCAAGCTGAGCATCAGCGTGGAGCTGGAGCATGCAGGAGAGATCGCGGTTAAGATTGTGAAGAATGGCTAAGAGCAAGACAGGGACAGTGTTTTACTGTCAGAATTGCGGACATGAATCTTCTAAGTGGGTGGGACAGTGTCCCGCCTGCAAAGAGTGGAACAGTATGGTGGAGGAGAAGGTACCGGTAAGAGCCGGCGGCGCATCCCGCGGCATCGGAGGTGGTGCGGGGCGTGGCGTAAAGGCGGCGGAGCCTTCTAATCTGTCGGAGGTGAGCATACAGGAAGAAGAACGTATGCAAACCCGCATAGCGGAATTGGACAGAGTGCTGGGCGGCGGTATCGTGCCCGGCTCGCTTACGTTGGTGGGAGGCGATCCCGGTATCGGTAAATCCACACTGCTATTGCAGGTATGCAGGCTGATGGCGGCTGACGGAAGGAAGGTTCTGTATATTTCCGGGGAGGAGTCCCTGCGGCAGATCAAGTTAAGGGCCAACAGGCTGGGGGATTTCTCGGACAATCTTCTCCTGCTGTGCGAGACGAGTCTTGAAGTTGTGGAGCAGACGATCCGCAATGTCATGCCCGACATCACGATTATCGATTCCATTCAGACCATGTATCATGAGGAAATATCGTCTGCACCCGGCAGTGTGTCTCAGGTGCGGGAATCCACAAATATTCTGTTACAGCTTGCCAAAGGACTTAACGTATCCGTTTTTATCGTGGGACATGTGACGAAAGAGGGAACGGTAGCGGGTCCGAGAGTGCTGGAGCATATGGTGGATACGGTGCTCTATTTCGAGGGAGACAGACATGCTTCCTACCGCATTCTGCGAGGGGTGAAGAACCGTTTCGGGTCCACCAATGAGATCGGTGTGTTTGAGATGAAGGAGGAAGGACTGATTGAGGTCAAAAATCCTTCGGAGTTTATGTTGAGCGGCAGACCGGAAGGGGCGAGCGGCTCCGTCGTGTCATGTTCCATGGAAGGGACAAGACCGATCCTTTTAGAGATTCAGGCGCTGGTATGCCACAGCAATTTCGGCATTCCGAGGAGACAGGCTATCGGCACGGATTTTAACAGGGTAAATCTTCTGATGGCGGTATTGGAGAAAAGGCTGAATCTTCAGATGTCTGACTGCGACGCCTATGTGAACCTGACCGGAGGAATCCGTATCGTGGAGCCGGCCATCGATCTGGGAATTGCCATGGCGATTGTATCCAGTTTCAAGAACCGCGTGATCGACGATAGGACCATTGCTTTCGGAGAGATCGGATTAAGCGGCGAGGTACGCGGTGTTTCCATGGTGGGACAGAGGGTAGCGGAAGCTGCCAAACTGGGATTTACCACCTGTATTATACCGGAGTCCGGTATTGAACAGGTGAAGCCCACAGCGGGAGTGAAGTTGATCGGAGTGAGGTCTGTGCGGGGTGCGATTGATCTGATTTGACAACATAGAAATTGGGTAAGAAGATGAGAGCCTTCGCGGGAAATTTTTAGGACAAATGTAACAGAAATGTAACAAAAATATGAATAAATTTAATATTTTATGCTTTTTCTATACCCAAATACGAATTTTTGTGATAGGATAAATAAAATATGATATAGTGCTATAGATATGTGATAACAAATTATGGGTTCTTATGGGATAAAAGGGGTGTTACCGTGAACCCGAACAAAGGAGTCACTTATGGACAAGCAGGTACAGGATTCGCAGGAAGCGCAGCAGAATGAGAATCCGGCAGATAAAAAGTCGCGCAGAATCAAGAATATTCCGCTGCTGATCGTGGAGGTCTGTCTGCTCCTTATTGCAGTCGGAGTCATGTATGTAGTGGTGACTACAACTGATGAAGTCGAGCGCAAGACGATCGATAAGGAAAAGATTACAATCAACGAAGAGATTGCGGAGATCAAGCAGACAGAGGAGACAGAGCAGACTGTCAAAGGATATTATAATATCGCTCTGTTCGGCGTGGATTCCAGAAACGGAGAACTTGGTAAGGGAAACAGAAGCGACACGATCATCATTGCGAGTATTAATCAGGATACGAAGGAGATTAAGCTGATATCCGTATTCCGGGATACTTTCCTGAATCTCGGCAATGATTCTTACAACAAATGTAATGCGGCATATGCACAGGGCGGACCGGAGCAGGCGATCAGTATGTTGAATGCCAATCTGGATCTTGATATTACCGATTATGTGACCATAGGATTCGGCGGATTGATCGATTCGGTCAATGCACTGGGCGGCATCGAGATGGAGGTCACGAATGCGGAGATCTCACATCTGAATAATTATCAGCTGACCATGGCGGAGGAGCTGAACGTGGATTATATACCGGTGGAACACAGCGGCAAACAGCTCTTGAACGGCATGCAGGCCACGGCTTATTGCAGAATACGCTATACTAAGGGCGATGATTTCAGACGTGCAGAGCGGCAAAGAGACGTGCTGACGGCCATGATGGAGAAAGCAAAAAGCGCTTCCGTAGGTGAATTGACTGATATGGTTAATGCTATACTGCCGGAGGTGGAGACTTCCCTCGGCGTGAATGATATCCTGAGCGTATTAGGCGGCGTGGCGGGTTATGATGTGGTCACCAGCGACGGATTTCCTTTTGCCGATAGCAGAGCCGGTGTCAATGTAGGCAGCAAAGGAAGCTGTGTCGTTCCCATTGATTTGGAGGAGAATGTGATAGAACTGCACAGTATCTTATATCCTGAGGCAGACTATAAACCGTCGAAGCGAGTGAGCGGTATCAGCGATGAGATTGAGTCGCTGACGGCGGAATACAGATAAAAATAGGAAACTTAAGACAGCAGCCGGGGAAAAGCCCGACTGCTGTCTGTGCGCGTAAGCAGAATATGTGCCTCATTTTTTGTATCGGCGAATAACAGCCCGGAGTGACTGGGCACAGTAATTGATAACAGAGAGGTCATAACGACATGAAGAAGCTATTGGTTTATTTAAAAGATTACAAGAAGGAGACAGTCTTGGCGCCCCTTTTCAAAATGTTGGAGGCGACATTTGAGCTGTTTGTACCGCTTGTTATGGCGGCGATCATTGATCAGGGTATCGGCGGCGGCAATATTCTTTATGTGCTGCGTATGGGCGGGCTGCTCATCGCGCTTGGCGTGATCGGACTGGTCTGTTCGATTACGGCGCAGTATTATGCGGCCAAGGCGGCGGTGGGATTCTCCACGAAACTGAAACATGCGTTATTTGAGCATATTCAGGGACTTTCCTTTACGGAGATCGATACACTGGGAACATCTACGATGATTACGCGTATGACCTCCGATGTGAATCAGGCGCAGAACGGAGTCAATATGGTACTGCGTCTCTTCCTGCGGTCGCCGTTCATTGTCTTCGGCGCCATGATCATGGCCTTTACCATAGATGTGAAGGCGGCGTTTATTTTTGTCGTAACGATTCCGTTGTTATCCGTGGTAGTCTTCGGTATTATGATGCTGACCATGCCTATGTATAAGAAGGTACAGGCGGGTCTGGACAGCGTGCTGGGAGCTACCAGAGAGAATCTTACGGGAGCGCGTGTGATACGTGCTTTTAACAAGGAGCAGGAGGAGATCGACGCTTTTGAGGAAAAGAACAGCGCGTTAGCGCATATGCAGCTGTTCGTCGGCAAATTGTCTGCATTGACTAATCCGGTCACGTATATTATCATCAATGCCGCAACTATTATATTGCTGTATACCGGAGCGGTGCGGGTAGACGAGGGAACGATCACACAGGGGCAGGTGGTGGCGTTAGTCAATTATATGTCGCAGATTCTGATCGAGCTGGTCAAGCTGGCGAATCTGATCATCACCATCACAAAGGCACTTGCCTGTGCCAACCGGATACAGGGCGTGTTCGAGATTGAGTCCGGTATGGAGTGGGCACAGAAATTGACCGATACGGTTCAGACCGGAAGCAGTATGCCGGCAGAGGACGGCAAAGCGGCGGCGAGGCAGCAGGCGGCAGATTATATAGTAGAATTTGACCATGTGCATTTAATGTATGCCGGGGCAGGTGCGGAATCCCTGTCAGATCTGGATTTTCGCGTAAGAAAAGGAGAGACGGTAGGCATTATCGGCGGTACGGGATCGGGCAAGTCGTCCCTCGTGCATATGATTCCGCGATTCTATGATGCCACACAGGGGTGCGTCAGAGTAGAAGGCAGGGATGTGCGGGAATATACAATGGAAGAGCTTCGTCAGAAAGTGGGTATCGTACCTCAGAAGGCAGTGCTGTTCCAAGGGACGATCAGGGACAACCTGCTGTGGGGCAAGCCGGATGCCACGGAGGAAGAATTGTGGCAGGCGGTAGAAACTGCACAGGCTAAAGAATTCGTGGAGCAGAAGGAAGGAAAACTGGATGCACCCGTGGCACAGTCGGGAAGGAATCTGTCAGGCGGACAGAGACAGCGTCTGACCATAGCAAGGGCACTTGTGGGAAGACCCGACATTCTGATTCTGGACGACAGTGCGTCGGCACTGGACTATGCTACGGATGCGGCGCTTCGGCAGTCGATCCGGAACATGGAAGGAGATATGACGGTCTTTATCGTGTCACAGCGGGCGTCCTCCATCCGCCATGCGGATCAGATCATTGTGCTGGAGGATGGAGAAGCAGCGGATATCGGCACGCATGACGAGCTGCTTGCGAGGTGCAGCGTTTATCAGGAGATATACTATTCACAGTATTCTAAGGAGAAGGAGGCGTAGATATGGCAGCGGGAGAAGGAAAGGGCAGTCAGAAGGCGACTCTTTTGAAAGTGTTACATTATATCAGAAAATATTGGATCTATCTGGCGCTGTCCATTGTGATGGCAGCAGTTACCGTGACGTTGACCCTCTACCTGCCGATATTGACCGGTAAGGTCATCGACCTGATTCTGGATAAGGGAATGGTGGATTTTGCGGGCGTATTTCAGATTCTGCAGAAGATGGTAGTGGTGATCGCAGTTACGGCGGCGGCTCAGTGGATCATGAATGTCTGCAATAATAAGATGGCGTATCGCATCGTGCAGGATATCCGGAACGAGGCTTTTCGTAAGATCGAGATTCTGCCGCTTAAATATATCGACGGACATTCTTACGGCGAAGTGGTGAGCCGGGTCATCGCCGATGTGGATCAGTTCTCGGACGGTCTGCTGATGGGATTTACCCAGTTCTTTACGGGAGTCATCACGATCCTCGGTACGCTGGGATTCATGATCAGTGTCAATGTGGCCATCACGGGCGTGGTGGTGTTAATTACGCCGTTATCTTTCCTGGTGGCGGCTTTTATCGCGAAGAAAACTTACACCATGTTCCATGTACAGTCCCAGACACGGGGAGAGCAGACTGCGCTGATCGAGGAGATGATCGGCAACCAGAAGGTGGTGCAGGCTTTTTCCCATGAGGATGCGGCGCTGGAAGAATTTGATGAGATCAACGACAGATTAGGAAAATGCTCCTTAAAGGCGATCTTCTATTCGTCGATCACCAACCCATCCACGAGATTTGTCAACAATCTGGTCTATGCCGGTGTGGCGGTGACGGGTGCGGTTTATGCGATTAAAGGCGGAATCAGTGTGGGACAGTTGTCCTGCTTCTTGACTTATGCGAATCAGTATACCAAACCTTTTAACGAGATATCGGGTGTGGTAACGGAACTGCAGAACGCCCTTGCCTGTGCGGCGAGGATCTTCGAGCTGATCGAGGAGGAGCCGCAGGTTCCGGACAGTGAGGGCGCGGTTGTTTTAAAGAATGTGGAAGGCAGAGTGGATCTGCAGCATGTTGATTTCTCATATGTGCCGAATAAGAAACTGATTACGGACTTCAATCTGTCGGTGCGGGCGGGACAGCGAGTGGCGATCGTCGGGCCCACGGGCTGTGGNAAGACCACGGTCATCAATCTGCTGATGCGCTTCTACGATGTACAGTCCGGTAAGATCTGCGTGGATGATCGGGATATCCGCGATGTGACCAGAAGCAGTCTGCGGGATAACTACGGCATGGTGCTGCAGGAGACATGGCTGAAATCGGGAACGATCAGGGACAACATTGTGATGGGCAAACCGGAGGCCACGCAGGAAGAAATAGTAGCCGCTGCGAAAGCGTCCCACGCCCACAGCTTTATCAAGCGTNTGCCGCAGGGGTATGACACGGTGATCGGCGAAGACGGAGGCAGTCTCTCNCANGGACAGAAACAGCTTCTGTGCATTACGAGAGTTATGCTGTGCCTGCCACCTATGTTGATTTTGGATGAGGCNACNTCNTCCATTGATACGAGAACNGAGATCAGAATACAGAAGGCCTTTGCAACCATGATGCAGGGNAGAACCAGTTTCATCGTGGCGCACAGACTGTCCACGATCCGCGAGGCGGACGTGATCCTTGTGATGAAGGACGGAAATATCATAGAACAGGGTAATCATGAGACACTGCTTGCGCAGAACGGATTCTATGCGACATTGTATCAGAGTCAGTTTGCCGTATAGTAAGAAGCGTCCGCGTTGAAATCCATAAATCGGGAAGCGATGTCTGAGATGACGCCGNTTTCCCATGTAAAAGCCAGATAGTAGTAGACTACCGTATGGGTCTTAAGATAGTCCTCGGAAGTCAGGAAAGTGAGAAGATCGGCTTTCTCGATCTCATTTTCTTCACAGAAGACATCGGGGTCAACAGACANTCCGTCAATGAAAAAGGATGGCAGCAAGGTAACAACTGCCGAATCAAAGGGAATCTCCTCCGTGGGAAGAGCCTGATATGCGCCGCCGTCCACAGAGGTAAAAATTCTATATTCGCCGTAAGCGGCAAGAAAAGATTCAGGGGTGTCTCCGACAGATACCCCTCGATTTGTCGTATTCGTCTCTATATCCAATTCATAATCCACTGCAGAGAGCAAAGGCGTACTCTTACCGCAGCCTGCAAGCAGGCTGAAGGTCAGACCGATGGATGCGAGCAGTGTGACAGTTTTCTTCATGGCATGGAAATCCTTTCTCAGTTCATTGCATTAGGAAATTGTTCACCCGAAACAAAAAATCCCGTGAGCGGTAACTCACGGGTGATAGCAGGGGCAGTAGGAATCGAACCCACATCGATGGTTTTGGAGACCACTGTTCTACCTTTGAACTATGCCCCTATGTATTGCAGCAGGTATTTGAAACCGCCGACTTGTATTATAGCATAGATGGGGAGGGTTTAGCAAGATAATTTTTTGGAAGTGTTCAGAAGTGTTCAGAAGTGTTCAGAACGAAGTGTTCAGAACAGTTACATTTTTTAATAATCATATGGCACCATTNCGCCCGCGTGTGCGTGTTATTAATGTAGGAGGTGACAGGAAGATATGTCGGTGGAAGAGATTGTCGCGGAATATGGGGATATGTTATTTCGGATCTGTCTGGTAATGCTGTGTAATGAGCAGGACGCGCAGGATGCGGTGCAGGACACCTTATGCAGATACATAGAATATGCGCCGAAGTTTCGCGGTGCAGAGCATGAGAAAGCGTGGCTGATCAAGGTTGCGGCCAATCGGTGCAGGGATGTTCACAGAGGAAGAATGCGGCACCCCACAGCGAGTCTGGAGGAAGTTTCGACCTACTGTGAACTGCCGGAGCAAAGCGAAGTTCTGACGGCATTGATGAAACTGCCGGATAAGCTGAAAACGGTCATATATCTGCATTACATAGAGGGTTATAAGACGGAGGAGATCGCCGGGATGCTGGGAATCACCGTGAATGCCGTGAAGAAAAGGATGCAGAGAGGACGAAAGAGCCTGCAGCTGTTGCTACAGTAAATAGCGCGTTGCCAGCAAGAATCGCCACGAAGCAAGATTCATTTGTTGCAGAAAAATAGCGCGTTNCCAGCAAGAATNGNCGCGAAGCAAGATTCATTTGTTGCAGAAAAATAGCGCGNTGCCAGCAAGAATCGCCGCGAAGCAAGATTCTTGCCGATTTTGCCGCAGGCAAAATCANAGGAAAGGAGTCGGNTGAAAATGAAGATTGAGGATTTAAGAGATTCCGTAGAGGGAATTCATATGAAGGAAGAGATGCGNCGGGANGTNATCNNTANTGTCAGAGAGAGAACGGAAAAGAATGCGGAAAGCGGAGTGGCGGGTAGAAAGACTGTGGCCTGGCATAGAGCGGCGGCAGCGGCGGNGGTTCTCATCGTGGTATCGGGNGTCATTGTCTTTCCGGTCCGGGCGTTTGTCCATTCTCTTGTGCAGGAGCGTCTGGANGCGATGCCGAAGGAGGAAGTAGAGGCAGTCTACGATACNGNGTCGCGCAGTCAGGAAGAAGCGGACGGATTTTCCAGNGNATATACGGACAGCGAGAAGATAAGATATCAGGAACTTGCAGAGAAGTATATGTCCGGTACATTTCCGGAAGATGAGATTCCGCAGGCGGACAGCGAGGAGGATGTGAAGGAGGACGAACTTTGCTTTATCGTGCCGCGCAGCACTTTCTATCTGCCGGATCGGGAGCTGACAGATGAGGAGATTCTGNAGATCATTGACTTTAGCGTGAAGAGAGATTATGCGGTCAGGCAGAATAGTGAGGANNAGTATGCACAGGAGCGTGCGCAGGAGAAAGAGCTTGAGGAGAAGCAGATTGCCGATAATGTGGAAAACGGCGGTATTACGCAGCNGCAGGCGGTCGAGATCGCTACGGAGAAACTTTTTACNTTCTTTGATAATANCGGTGAGGGACTGGAATTAAACAGCTANTACACCGAGAGTGGTAACGGGATACCGGGGGAAGCGTGCTATGTTGTCACATGGTCTCACCCTGTCACGCACAAATGTTATTATATAGAACTCAGCGCACAGGACGGGCGTGTGATATGGGCGGCTCAGACAGATCCCGATTCGCCGGATGAATCNGATCTTACGATCGAAGAGGCAAAGGAGAAGATCGGTGTACTACGAGAATATGCGGAAGAGTTTATGGAGAAGAAGGCGGAGGCTGACTATGTGAATGTCTATGCCTACTATCTGGAACATATGGACAGCGCAGTAGCGTATCGCGACGGTGTAAGATTCGTGTTTGAGATGCCGGATCAAAGCGCCTACGGTGTGACTTACAGATGGGACGGCGTATTGCATACTTATGAGGAGGTCGATCTCGCAGATTATCAGGAGCGGGACGGCAAGACCAGAACCCTGCACAGCAAGGGGGAAAAGATAGAGATGATGCAGGTATTTCAGAAGCTGAGTGAAGAGTAGCGTGACTTGCAGANCGCGTTGTAGAAGTGCGGTGTACAGCGCAAGTGATAGAATGGTACAGAGAAGCACAGAACGATACAGAGAACGGGAGCGCACGGNCTTTTANCGNCGCTCCTGCTTCCGATATCTGTGATATGTACTTGCGATGCACAGCGCGAAGGTGATACATGCGCAGGCAAAGACGATATAAAGCGGCAGGATTTCGCTGTGACGACTCATGACGCTGATTTCCTCTAAGATGCCTTCATAAATCATGTAGAACGGTGCGGCGTACAGCAGACAGTCCGACAGGAAAATGATGTAAGCAAACACGTGAAGCAGACTGTGCGAAAGCCCCANNGAAGAGAGNAATCTGATCAGTGCCGGTTTCATAATTAAAANCAGNAAAACNGGAATGATCCAGCAGAGGNCAGCCGCAAGGACGGNGTGGAAGCTGCTGCGGCAGNCNGCGGAGATGGCCAGTGTGATGGCGCACAGNTCCAGAANAGCTGTCAGGGCGAACAGCATGACTATTAAGAGATAGGTGCCGAGAGGCTGCTGCAGTATGTCNAAGTGGCCGGGATAGCTGGGAAAGCCGTAGGTGACGAGGTGGGCGTTACAGCGCAGTCCGTCCCAGCCGTACACCGTGCCGTAGAGCANCAGGTTGAGGACGGTAAAGAGAAGCCACAGGACGGCGGACAGCGTGAGAGAGGCGGCGATCCNGGCGGAAANATCCGATGNCNGGCCTTCTTGNGTGGTGAACAGCAGCGGTTTCATNCGNGACTGTGACTCATGGGAGAAGACTGGGGAAAGGACGCACAGAAGCAGCACACTGATCAGGATCATTTCAGTATGGTACATAGCCGTGAAGTTTTCCCATCCGGCATAGTATGTCAATTGGAAACTGTCCGGCTGAGAAGTGATAAGCCGGCCCATCTCCGTGTCGGCAAGGGGCACCACCTTGGTGGGCAGACGGTAATCGTCCCAGTCGTATGTATATCCGTCGGAAGCATATCGCATCACAAATTCATTCAGGAAATTNGANTCTGTCAAGCCGATATACGGCTCGAATTTCTGCGGNAAACCGTACCGGTCTATGATCCGCTGCATTNTTTCATCCGTAAGAGGTCCNTTAAATTCTTCCGTAATCTGGCGGTCNATNTGCACAGCTTCATAACCGTGATATGTAATACCATCTACCGTCGATGTCTCCGCCCAGAAGGTTCTGNAAAAAGNAGAGCAGCACAAATCCCAGTATNCACAGGAGNCCTATGGNGAATATTTTTTTNTAACAAAGTTTNTATAATTCTGCTTTATANAGGCGCATAATCTTTTCCTTTCATATACTTTATAGGATTCGGGTGTCAAAAAGTGCTTTTCATAAACTAAGATAGCAGATTGCACAAAATGTTCTAGAAGCTGTCCTGCGGAGGAATATGAGATTTTCTTAATATTCCGTTCAATATCCAGAAATTCCGGGACATGGATGTCCCGGAAAGCCCGTAATGAGCCCGGATGGCGAATAGAGGGCGGTTTCGTCCGTNGTCACAACTTCACCGGAATATTTTAGAAAATCCATATGACGNAGCCCGACACGAGAGAACATTTTGTGNAATCTGCCCTCTCAGCCTTTCAAAAGCACCAAAANCTAATTCCNNAGGAATTTACNTTTAGTAAAATACAGATANGCNTCNTCCAGCGTCGCTTCCGCCGGAACCGCATTTTCCACAGGCTTGTCTTCTGCGACAATACGCAGTTCTACCTGNTCTGCCTGATTGCGCAGATTGCTGATCACATGCTGTTTGCTNAGTNCATCNGCACGGTCTTCCGGTACAAGACATTTCCACACGCANCCCGCAGTTTCCTCAAGTAGTTGTGATTCATCACTGATATGCATGATCTGTCCGTTCTTCATGATCATGATCTTATCTGCGATATACTCCACGTCTGACACAATATGGGTGGACAGGATCACAAGCCTGTTCTTGCCCAGAGAGCTGATGATATTTCGGAAGCGCACACGCTCGGCCGGGTCAAGTCCGGCGGTCGGCTCGTCAAGCACAAGGATTTCGGGATCATTGAGGAGCGCCTGGGCGATGCCGATTCGGCGCAGCATACCGCCTGAGAAAGTTTTCAGTTTATTCTTTTTATCTCCTGCCAGATCAACCAGTTCGAACAGTTCATCGATTCTGTTGCGGGCATATTCCTCCGGAAGCGCCTTGAGCGCNGCCATGTAGTTCAGGAAACGGAGTGCGCTGAAATCCCCGTAATANCCGAAATCCTGNGGNAGATAACCTAACAGCCTGCGGTATTCGCCGCCCATCTGTGAGATCGGTACGCCGTCGCACAGGATATTTCCGTGGGTNGGTTTCAGGATACCGCATACCATGCGCATAAGTGTGGTCTTGCCGGCNCCGTTTTCNCCCAGAAGTCCGTACACGCCATGACCCAGACGGACGTTNANATCCTGTACCGCNGTTTTGTTTTTAAATGTTTTGACCAGATTGGTCATTTCTAATTCGTGCATAAGATTTCTCCTTTATTGATTGCTGTAAAAAGCACTTTGATCTGTATTCCGAGAAGCACCGTGCCGATCATGAGNGCGATGCCCCAGATAAAGAGCATGGATTCTTCGTATAATACGGGCATGGCCGCCAGTACCGAGAAAAATACGGACAGGAAGATCCCGATGATTGCCTGCATCCACGGACTGCGCCTGCCTGCCTNTGTGAGCAGAATGCCCAGACTGGCACACTGCGTCAGAACGAACGGCACCAGCATATACAGACCGATCTGCAGAAGTCTGATCTTCCAGCGGGAACCGGCGAACAGGATTCCCGCCGCCAGCGCTGCCAGATTGATGATACCCGAGAGGATCATGTTATANGCCGCCAACTGGCTGACATTAAAGAAACAGGTTTCGCTAAGCTCTGCAATCTTGGAAAAGCATGCCCGGCCTATCTGCATTATGGAGAAAGAGCCGAGCACACCCGCCAGCAGCGAGGATATCGTGATCATGTAAGACTGATCCACATCATGCAGTCCCATCATTGCCATCAGGAGCAGTACGAGGAAACAGTCGGCGATGTGAAAACCCAGCATGCTGCGGTCGGCNTAACGTATCTGATTCTGCCAGATTTTCCGCCTGTCGGTCAGCAGATGCACTTCTTTNTCGGAAATTGCCTGCCGCAGAACAGACAGGGTGTTTTCCTTGGCATGTTCGTTGATTGGAAAAAGTGAGTCTGTATTTTCGAGTTCGCGATGCAAATCTAGCAACCCCGCGAAGCTCAATTTTTTATGATTCTTCATCCGATGCCTCCATGATTTTTCTTAAACTTTGCACACCCAGACGGAATCTGGATTTTACGGTGGAGAGATTGNAGCCTAAGATTCCGGCAATCTCGTGAAAACGCAGCTCTTCGTAGATTCGCAGGATAATGACCTCGCGCTGTTTGACGGGAAGCTCNTGTAGTGCATGCCATAGGAGCAGGCGGTCTTCCAGATTGTGAAGTTCCGCGTCCTCTCTACCGGCATAGGATGCCTCCTCGATACAGGCGGTGTCTTTCTTATGGTGAAAATAGTCGCGGCACAGGTTGCGGGCGATGATAAGCAGATAGCCCTTCAGATTACGGTATTCGTAGGAATCTACATATTTAATGAAGCGAAGGAACACTTCCTGCGTGATATCGTAGGAATCGGTCGCCTGCCCCGTCAGATACAGACAGAAACGGTATATTTCATCATAGTATTTTTCCACGATGGCGTTTAAGGCGTCTTTGCTTCCGCTATGAACTTTCCGGATCAGTTCTTTGTCTGTCACTTGATTATCCTGTGCTTTCTATGCTGTCTGTTGTCTTGTGTCAGATTCGCCGCGGTGATTAGTCTGACACTTAAATAACTGATTCTATTATACAAAAGATTAATCGGGGGAAAAGATTTTTTGTGTGGAGGGCGGTGAACTTTTCGGAGGGGAGAGGGGTTATTTTAAGCAGATGTTAAAAGGGCTTGATACAAGTGTAGGGGCAGACTGCGAAAAATGTTCTCTTGTGTCGGGCTTCGTCATATGGATTTTCTACAATATTCCGGCTTGATTGAGGAGACGGACGAAACCGCCCTCTATTCGCCATCCAGACATGACTTAGTTATACTTGGACACCGTACTTTGGTGTCCTTAGTATAACTTCATGTCTTGCTCATGTCGGGCTTTTCGGGACATAGGCTTATTGCCCTTTAGGGTAATAAGCACGTCCCTTGAAATTTCTGGATGTTGAACGGAATATTAAGAAAATCTCATATTCCTGCGCAGGACGACTGCGTGAACATTTTGTGCAGTCTGCCTTGGCACGTTTAATGAATTAGTTTATGACATCTGAATTATATGGAGGTGAGGAGGAGACGATATGAGATTATATCGGATGGAATTATATAAATTGTGGCATAAGAAGGGGTTTGTGATCTGTGGGGTATGTATGATATTGATTACGGGATTCTATTTTGCGACAACGGTCGGTAGTGAGCTGGCTTTTGTGGACGGGGTGCGGTACTCTGGATATGAGGCGGTTAAGGTCAACAGGCGGATTACGGAGGAATACCGAGGGGTGCTTACGGATGAGAAGGTTTCGGCGATGGTGGAGCGGTACGGACTGCCTTCGGAGGTGGTGTATGATTATCCGGGCTGGCAGGATGGCAATTATCTGAATAATTTCGTAACCACTTATCTGTCAGACGGGTACAAGCGTGATTGGAATGCTTATAAGGCGCCGACGCAGGCATATGATATTGCGGATACGGAGCTTGGCAAAGTGCAGCGTGTGTCAGGTACAGAAATACAATTTGCTTATACGAACGGATGGACGGCTTTTCTGGATACGCTGCAGATGGGAATGATATTGGCGAGTATCCTGCTGCTGATGTCGATATCTACCCTGTTTGCACAGGAAGGGCAGGCGAAGATGCTGCCGCTGTTATTTACGACACAGGAAGGAAAAGAAAAGGATGTGTATGCGAAAATTGCCGCCGCATTTACATTGACTATAATAGTCTATGGCATGACCGTGCTGTTATGCTTCATAATGAGCGCCTGTATCTACGGGATGGACGGCGGCGGGTGTGCGATCTGTATCGTGTTGTCACAGCCGCTTCGTGCCGATCTGAAAACCGGATACATGTCGGCAGGCACATTTGCCGGAATTATGCTGGGCATGAATTTTCTGGCGATGCTCCTGTTATGTGCAATCACAATGTGCGCGTCTGCGCAATGTAAGAGTACCTTCGGTGCGGTAACGACAGCAGGAATCTTGTGGGCGCTGCCACTGTTAATCAGGGTGTTTTTCGGCGGAGCAGGGTATTTCTTTACCTCCTGTATGCCCCTCTTCCTAGTCATGACCGGATCGGTCTATGAAGCCGTAGAATGGGGAAGAGAGGCGATGATGATTCCCCTGATTGCCGTAGTGCTTTTGCTTTGTGTGGAAGAGGGATATCGTGTATACAGGCGGATGTAAGTAGGGAAAGCGGACTGCTAAGGTGCAAAGGCACCCGCAGTCTGTGGCGTCTGAGTTTACTATATTTCCTCTATGATTATGAATCCCCATCCCTCGATGGATAAGGAATCTCCAGACTTGAGCGGTTGATCCTGCATAAGGAGTACGGAATCCCTGCCCTGCCATGTGATTGTGGCAGGCTCATCGGAATAGTTAAGATAGTAGGTGATCTCTTTGCCGTATTCGTTGGTTCCGCGCTTGATTATGACAGGGTATTGCACTTCCGGAAACGCAACATCTGATTTGGTGACTATGTAAGTCAATAAATCTTTCAATGTTGTTTTATCAAAGTAGCATCCCAGATAAACCGCAGTTCCGGCACCGTAGCGGTTCTCGGTGACAGCGGCATAGCTGCCCCAGTGAGGATGGTCGTAGTCGGCAAGGGGCTGTGCGGTTGTGGGGGTGAGCAGCTCCATCCAGTAGCGGACACCTTTTGCGGACAGCTTGGTCGAATCAGCAGAGGGCTCAGCAGGCGCAGTATTTTTGACCGGATCTGTACTGTTTTGGAAAATACAGTTTTTTAACCCGACTTTGACTCCGTCAGTAAACTGATCGTAGGTCATACCGAACACATCTGTCAGTCCGTGCGGCTGGTCATCCGGATAGATTTTCAGAACGGGATCGGAAAATGCCGTTTTAAAGGTTGAAAGCAGGATTCCGCCGTTCTCCGTATAATGTCTCAGATGACCGACAAGGGTGTCGGAAACACTGTAGAGCGCAGGGGTCACCAGAATTTTATATTGACTAAAAAGGTCAACATCGTTCACGGATAATATATCACACTCGATATTTAATTCGTAGAAGGCATCATAGAGCCATCTGACGATATCGTTGTAGTTTAGGTCGGGATGGATGGCAAACCACTTCAGTCCGGTCAGGGATTCGTTGGACAGCAGGAATGCAACATCGGCTTTCTTACGCAGATTCTTCAGGTGGTCGCCGTACTTGGCAAAATCCGCGCCGATGGTGCATGCTTCGCGGTAGGTTGCGTTTTCTTTCAAATTATGGCTTAAGATTCCTTTCCAGTAGGATTCGATGGCATTGTGTATAGAGTGCCAGTGCCAGTACATGACAGAGTTAGAGCCGGAGGCAAGGTGGCTGAAGGCCTGCAGGCGGAGCTGACCCGGATAGTGCAGCCAGCCGTGATTACCCTGTGCTTCTGTCTCCAATATGAAGTAATTATCTTTCTTTACGGAACGGGCAACGTCACCGCCGAAGGAGATTTCCTTGCCGGTGAGATCCTGCGCCGAAGGGTGATAGATGTCAAAACCTGCCACTGTCAGCGGTTTCGCGGCTTCCCACTGGTCAACTTCCGGCTGCAGACCGAAAGAGTAATTACGCCATTCATAGTCGAAGTTCTGGGTAATGAACTGGTCGGGGCGGGCATATTCCTGTACGATACTGCACTGCCATGCGAGAAAATCCGTCACCAGTTTTCTCTGAAACTTCTGGTATTCCGCGCCTAGGGAACCGTTGATGGTACCGCGTACGTCGGGAAAATCTTTCCAGGCATTGATGCGGTTGCTCCAATAATCTAAACCGAAGGCGTGATTTAAGGCATCTAAATCATCGTGAAATTCTTTTTTCAAGTATTCTACAAATTTCTTCTGGGCATATTCGCTGCACGTGTCGTAGGACTTCGTCTCATTGTCAAGCTGGAAGCCGATGACATGTTCATAAGAAGATACTTCTTCCATCAGGCGTCTGATGATGATCTCGGCATGCTTCAAGTATATGGGGTGAGTGATATCCATGTTCTGTCTGCGGCCGTATCGTTCAGGGCCGTCGTGAGTCTCCGTAAGGATAGCGGGACATTTCGCGGCAAGCCATGTGGGAACGGCATAGGTAGGTGTACCTACGATTACCGAGATACCATGGGCCGCGGAAGCGCGCAGCATTCTGTGCAGATGTGTGAAGTCAAACACCCCCTCCTGCGGTTCCCATGTACTCCATGTGGATTCCGCGATACGGATCACGTTGATGTGGGCTTTCTCCATCATTTCCATATCTGTCTCAATCCTGTCGTAAGGCAGGTATTCATCGTAGTATGCGGCGCCGAATAAGAGTCTGTCTGTTTTCATAGATTATCGTCCTCACCTTTCTGATTTTGAGAGTACATTACTGTCTAAAATTGTAAAAAATCTTGCGAATCAGCCCGATATCTGGTAATCTTAAAACGAGCAACCGATTGCGCATAGCATGTTGGTGTTATTCTATCATATACTTGAAGGGCAGTAAAGGGAAATTGGATTAATCGGGGGAGCTATGGACGATAAGAATTTGACGATTGGGGATATAGCGCAGGAGCTTGGGGTGTCCAAGACAACCGTGTCGAGGGCGATATCCGGCAAGGGCAGAATCGGGGAACAGACCCGTAAGAAGGTGCTGGATTATATTGAGGAACATCATTACAGTCCAAACGTGATCGCGAAAGGGCTTGCGCAGAATAAAACCTTTAATTTGGGCATGGTGCTGCCGGGAGATTACAATGTTGTGGAGCTGCCTTTTTTCCAGAAATGTATGCTGGGCGTCAGCAGGACGGCTTCCGCCCACGGATATGATGTGTTGATCTCCATGGTGACGGCGGATAATATATCCCAGCTGGAACGTGCGGTGACCAATCGTAAGATTGACGGTGCGATCCTGACCAGAACACTTGCGGACGATGCGCCGATGAAGTACCTGATCGAAAGCGATATTCCCTTCGTGGCGATGGGCAGCACCGATGACGACAGGGTTGTGCAGGTCGATAACGACCATCGGAGTGCGTGCAGGGAGCTGACGGCTAAGCTGCTGGCGCATGGCATCAGGAACATTGCGTTGATTGGGAGCGATGAGACTCATATCGTCACGGGCAACAGATTACGGGGATTTGAAGAGGCTTTTAAGCAGAGAAAAGAATGGGACGGCAGCAGGAAGACTTTTCTGAATGTGAGTGACGGCAGCAGGGTGGACGAGATCGTGGAGAGCCTTCTGGAGGAAAAGACGGAGTGTATCGTATGCATGGACGATTTTCTGTGCGGCTGTGTGTTGAATACCCTGCAGCAGAGGCAGATTGCTGTACCGGAGCAGCTACAGATCGCTTCTTTCTATGACAGTACCGTGCTGGCAAACCGTATTCCGTCCATCACATCCATACGATTTGATGTGGAGGAACTGGGTACAAAGGCGTGTGAGACGCTTTTGCGCATGCTGGACGGGGAGGAAGTGGAGCGGCGTACACTGTTAGGGTACGAGGTGCGTATGCGGAAATCGACGAGGGGGATTGGCTGATTTGAATGGTAACATTGCATTTTGCATGAGAGATTTGCGGCTGCGTGTACTTGACATACATTTACCGGACAGAGTACAATAGACACAATGGTTGGCAGAAGCCGACGTCAGGGACGCCAAGCGTTCGAGGGAAGATACAGAGGTCATTAAGAAAGAAGGTAACTGTGAAGAACAGGATTCTGAACAGTTACGAAAGAAGTAAATCAGATGATTTTCGATATTATAGTGAAATAAACTATTACAAACAAATATATTAACTTACCAGGAAGGTAATCGGATATGCGGGAAGCGTATCGGGGTACTTTCCTATTTTTATTATATGGGAAACTGCTTTGCAAACTTCAAGTTCGCGAAGTGAATCTTGTAACCCCGCGAAGCTCAATTTTTTATGGAGGAAAATGATTATGAAACGGACACGTAAACTTGTATTATCGGCGCTTTTTATGGCATTGGGGATTGTCCTTCCTTTTCTGACGGGACAGATTCAACAGATCGGTAATATGCTCCTGCCGATGCATATTCCGGTGCTGTTGTGCGGCTTCATCTGCGGCTGGCAGTATGGTCTGGCAGTCGGGCTTATGACACCTCTGCTTCGGAGCGTTATGTTTGGTATGCCGCCGCTTATGCCTACGGCAGCGGCGATGGCGGTGGAACTGGCAGTCTATGGTTTGATGACAGGTATTCTGTATGCGAAGCTGCCGAAAAAGGTTCCCTATATCTACGTGAGCCTTCTTGGCGCGATGATTGCCGGCAGAGCCGCGTGGGGACTCGTCGGTATTCCGTTGTACGGCATTGCAGGAAGCGGATTTACCACGCAGATATTTCTATCCGGTGCGCTTTTTAATGCCATACCGGGTATCATACTGCAGATCGTACTGATTCCGATTGTTATGATCACACTCGGCAGGGCGGGTGTGCTGAATGATTATGCCCCGGAGCGTGAGATGGAGGGTTCTTGTGAATAAGATTTATACCATGATTGACAGTGCACTGGAGCATGCAGACATGACCGAACAAGTCAATATGGCGATTGACGGTATGTGCGGCAGCGGCAAGACAACGCTGGCAGAAGAGCTTGCCCGCAGATATGACTGTAATCTTTTTCATATGGATGATTTCTTCCTGCGTCCGGAACAGCGTACCGCAGCACGGTATGCGCAGGCCGGAGGGAACGTGGATTATGAGCGGTTTCGGGCGGAGGTTCTGGATCATCTGGCGGATGAGGGAGGCTTTGCCTATCGGCGTTTTGACTGCCGCAGGATGGCGCTTGAAGAGCCTTGTGAGGTCTCATGGAACAGATTGAATATTATAGAGGGCGCGTACAGCTGTCATCCCTATTTCGGGGATGCGTATCAACTGTGCTTTTTTATGGAAGTGTCCGCAGGGGAGCAGAAGAGGAGAATACTGGCACGAAACGGAGCGGAAATGTACCAACGCTTCGAGCAGGAGTGGATTCCTATGGAGAATCGGTATTTTGAGGCTTACGGAATCCGGGATAAGTGCATTGTGGTCAGCGGCGGTTAACATCGGATTTTGCAGAGGGAGTTCCATATGGCTAAGTTGGAAGCTTACGTTTATTCCTTGAAAAGTGCATCTGCGTGCAGTATAATAAGACATGAGTTATACTAAGGTGTCAGAGAACGTCGCCTAAGTATAACTAAGTCATGTCTGGATAAAACAAGATAGATAGAAAAAGCGGGACATGAGGGAGTGTCGTCACACATGCCCTTATGTAGAAATGAACAAGAAAGGGGGCGTACACCATGCGTCTTAGAAAATTATTCACGGCGGCGTTGACCGCGGCAATGGTATCCATGGTTTTCGTTATGCCGGTTTCTGCCCACGGGCATCACAGCCGGACGACAGTAGCAACGGATACAGATACAAGCTGCCCGGTATGTACGGTGGAAGGATGTACGGAAGAAGGCAGGCATACCCATGATGGTCATGATTACTGTGGATATGACCACAAAGATGGTTATTGTGACTATTCCTGCGAGACTGCTTCCGACGATACTGCTTCCGATGATTCAACTTCCGGGAAGACTACTTCCGGCAGGAAGGTTTCCCGTGGCAGATGTGGCACCAGACGGCATTGCCACCATTAATTGAGTGATTTCGGACGAAAGATGAAGTGAAGGCTGCCAGACAATGCTGGCAGCCTTTTTGCCGTGCGGAACGTAATACGGACAAAAGTCGTTGCTTTTGTCATAGAATTGAATTAATGCGTTATGAAATCAACCCAGAGTTGATTTTTTACTTTTTTTAATAAATATATCGATAATAGTCTTGCTCTTAGGTGAATGCTATAATCTCAGAAAGATATAAGTTCTGCCAAGAAAGAGAGGAAAAAGTATGCTTAATCAAAAAGATTTCGGAAAAAGACTGAGAGAATTTCGTAAACGAAGCAACCTGACACAAAAAGAAATTTCCGCAAAAATTGAAGTTTCCGAACAGGCTATCTCAAAATGGGAAAACGGAGATTGCCTGCCGGACGTCTATAATTTGAAACTGCTTGCTTCAGTTCTGAATGTTTCAATTGATTGCTTATTGGATACCGAAAACGAAACTGGAGAAAAAGTGATTGAAACGATAAAAATCAACGAAGCGGTTTTTGAGATCGTGGAAAAGCCCGCAGCCATCCTTGCGGGGAAGATCATATATGCAAAAGACTTTTCGGATATATCCGGTTTTAACTCGGCAATCGATGCAGTAATGGAAGAGGGTAAACCATTTGATGGTAAGTTATTGAAAGATACCGTGCTCCCAGTCAGCGATATTCATTTAAGCGTAAATTTTTGGCGTAGTGAAGAATCCCGTGCTTATGGTTTTGTGCGAGAGGTTCTTACAGACTGTCAGCCCGAGGGCATAGATGTATATAAAAACCCTGCTTCATTATATATACGTGCGCACACAGACAGATCCACAGCGCAGCTTATGGCGAAGGAAAAATGTGAGATATGGGAACTCTTTGCTTATATCAGAGATTATTTCATGCCCTCTCACGGCTTTAGAATGGCTGAAAACGGTGCACAGGAGTTGGAAGTGTTTGACACATTCGAACACAAATCAGGCTACGCTTATACGCCGGCAATGCTTCGGTGAGCGATATTTTTGTTTTCAATACTTACCGGCCGGGGTACCCGGTTGAGAAGCGGGGGATTTACTATCTTGCAAGAAGCCTGTCGTCACAGCTTTCGCTTGTCAGGAATACAACAGATTATAATCAGTTAGAGAAATGTTACAGCATGGATTCGATTTTCTCCACCGCAATACGGATATACTCACCCATCGACGCTTCCGCGCAGCCTGCCACAAAATGGTTGCAGCGATTTACCGGTATCAGAACTTTATAGGCGCGGCTGGCTCCGATGGCAGCCGCGATGGCCGGTGTGATCTCACCTAACAGTGCATTAGCGAAGACGATGCCGATGGGACCGGCGATAATATCCGAGTCCGCCGCATTGACGATGACCGCATTGTCTCCCGTAGCGCCGTAGTCAGCCCCGGCTTTCAGCATAGCCGAAGTGGCGATGCTGTTCGTACCGATGGCATACAACTCCAGATCCGCATGATTCTTCTTAAGCTGTTCTATAATAGATCTCCCGATCCGGCCGCCCTGACCGTCTATGATTGTTATTTTCATTGGGAAATAATCCTCCCGCTTATATTACAAAATTGTGCACGAGTTTGCGAAGCAAATCTCGCAAAGTTAATTCCGCAGGAATTTACTTTTTTTATATCTGGAAGAAAGCGACGCTGTCATTCAACTGCTCGATAACGGACTTAAGCTCGTCCGCCTGTTTCGCGACATCCTCGATGTTTGCCCGCAGTTCATCGGTAGAAACGTTAGCTTCTTCCGCGGACGCGGCATTTTCTTCGGAAATACCTGATAAGCTGCTGACGGAATCGAGAACGCTGATCTTATTCCGGTCAACGATTTCCACGATGTCTGAGATTGTATTAACTGCACTGGCGGCCTCCGCAATATTACCGTCCACATCCTCGAAACTGTGGCTTACGCTCTTTAGGGCATCTGCTTCTTTGATGACCGCATCCTGAATTTGTGCGGCAATCTTCGTACATTCTGCGGTCTTGGAAGTGATTTCTTCTATGATTGCCTGAATCTGCTTTGCGGAAGAATTGGACTGTTCTGCCAGCGTCTGGATCTCACCTGCCACAACTGCGAAACCTCTTCCCGCTTCACCGGCTCTGGCAGCTTCGATGCTGGCATTTAAGGAGAGCAGATTGGTCTGTCCGGAAATATCCATAATCATCTTTGCAGCGGTGGTGATCTGGTTTACCGCATTGCTGACGCTGGTAATGCTGATGATGACGTTGTCGGCGCTGGTGGTAGTGTATTTGTTGGCACTCAATAGGTCGTTCAGAGCAGCTTTAGCGGTGTTGCTGACACGGGTAACGGTTTCTGTCACCTCCCGGGTAGCTTTAGAACTCTCGGCGATCTGAGTGATGTTTTCGGAGATCTCATTCATGTCATGGGATTGTTTATCAACAGAGCCCGACATACTCTGGGCACCGGAAGAGAGTTCTTCCATGGTGGCGCTTAAATCTTTGACGGCCTTTGCACAGTTGCTAAGAGAGTCATCGACTAGGTTCACGGAATGGTCCACTGTGCCGGCACAGCTTAAGATCATCTCCACAACGCTTACAAGCTGCGTGCGGAGACTTTCCGCTGCTTGTGCAACATCGGATAATTCCCGGATACGGTTATTATCACTGATTTCGAAATTAAGATTCCCTTTGGAGAGCATAACCGTTGCGTCGCGGATTATATGAATCTGCCTGGTAATCATTTTACCGACAACAAAGGCGATGGCAAAGATGATCACCATAAGCCCAAGGCATATGAGAAGGATATAGACCAGATAACTGTTGGTGGCGGCGGCCAGTTCCGCGCTGGGCTTGCCGGTGAACATCATGCCGACAACGCTGTCCTTCTGTTCGATGGGAATATAGTAACCATAATAATCCTGACCGCCGATATTGACATTTCTGGCGAAGTATGCATTGCCCTGATTCAGAACAATTTCTTTTACCGTATCGGTGCACTGCGTCAGAAGCACGCGGTTTCCCGAACTATCAGTGATCGTCGTTAAATAACGGGTGTCCCCGTAAAACACCGTGCATTCTATGCCGGATATTTCTTTAATATAGTCGACGGTGTCCGTACTGGTGGAAAGATTGGTTCCGCCCTTGAAGAGGGTATCCCCGGACAGCCTGTAGGTGCCTGCATCAAGCGAGTCGAAGGTTTGCAGCAGGGAATATCCGGTGACTTCCAGCATGCTTTCGATCTCATTTTCCGTAGTGCTCTTCATATATCTGGATGAAGTGATGACGGTGACGGAAATAGATAGAAGTGCGGGCAGAAGGCACAACAAAAGTAAAATTGAGATGATGCTTGGCTTTTTGTTCATATGTATTACGCTCCTGTCTGGGTAGATTTTTATGGCAGCATTTTAACCTTTTCACTGCATTTCTCTATTATAGTATAATTGTATTTGGGGAAGATGGCAAGAATCAGATTGGACAAGTATTAACCTGTATGAAAATTTTTCTACATTTGGCAAAAAATTGATTGACATCAACTATGCAATTTGTTATCCTAAAATCATGAACAACCGATTGCGCAAAGTAAAATGTAACAACCGCGTAAACAGAAACGGGCATATACATCGGCAAGATGCTGTTGCCGGCGCGGGAGGAAGAGCGCAGCCATCGGTGGAACGGGTTATAGCAGTACAAGCAAACCGGGAAATCAGACAATCATCGAATGAAAATGGAGGGCAGGGCAGCATGGATAAGTTTATTGTTAACATCATCCATCGTCCGGAAATGGTACCTGAGTATGCAGAGAAGGTAACCGGACACGGTAAAGAAGAAGATATCGGCAGGAAGGAGCTTTTGACAGAGTCTCTGGATATCTTTAAGACACAGCAGGCAATTGCGCATAAGAACGGACTTAAGACCACGATTCAGATGACGTATGCTTCCTTATTTAATGATGAAGCGGTGGAACTGGCAAAAGCAGATCATGAAAAGTACGGCGATGAGATCGCCCTTTCTCTGCTGGGACTTCCCTGCGAAGAGTTCCGCGAGAAGTATAAGACCAAGGATTTCTGCATCTGGATGTTTTCCATGGAAGACAAGAAATCCATTGTAGACGATGTATTCGGCAAATTCCATGACAGATTCGGTTTCTATCCGGAATCTACGGGTTCTTACTATATGGATGCGGATCTGGTAAATTATGTAAAAGAAAAGTATCCCATGGTGAAATGTGCAGTGGCTACATGCTGGGAAGAAGGACCTAAGGCATACCACACCTGTAACAATTCATGGTATACCTTTATGGACGGCGGTCCGTGGGCACCTTGGATTCCGAGTAAACAGAATGTACATGCGCCGGCAGCGAATGAGGCGGAGGACAGCGGTATCGTGGCGATCCCTCATCTGTCCCGTGACCTGATCGCATGCTATGACGGTAACGGATCCAACTTCGGAACCCATCCGCAGAACGTACTCAGAAGCATGAGCTATGATTCTAAGACATGGGAGTATCCGTATCTGTACAACCTGATCGATCAGTACCGTGATCTGGCAAAATATAACAATGGTTATGCATACAATATGATGTTTGTAGGTCCCGGCTGGATGAACAAGATGGGACGCTGGGAGGCTCCCTACGAACTCTTACTTAAGTCCTATGAGGACGGCATGGCATATTACGGTCAGCTCAAGAAAGAGGGCAAGCTGGATGACATGACCATGGCTGAGTTCGCGGATTTCTACCGTGAGAACAGAAGACTGACAGAGCCGGAATGCGCGCTCTGGAGAGATATCCTGTACGGATCGGATAAGCAGTTATTCTGGTACTGCGATCCTTACATGAGAGTCTGCGCTAATATGGATCAGGGCGGCGCTATCGTAGACCTGCGTCCTTATGCGGCGAAATTAGAGTGGCCGGTAGGTATCGGTACGAAGCATGTGACAGACGCTTCTTATCCGTTCTTAATTCAGGAGAAATACAGAGCAGGTTACTTCACTCACTATGCAGGCGAGGGTACTGTCAGAAGTGCGAAACTGACGCATAACGGAGAGAAAGTGGATCTGTGCCTGTGCAGAACGAAAGCGCATTTCTCACAGGAGGGAAACACGAGAATCCTGACACTTGATCCTGTGGATATCGAGTTCTATGACTTGACAGTGAAGCTGCAGACGAAGATGTATTTCGAGGAAGGCAGCTCCAATATTAAGATCGAGAGAACCATCTTAGAGATGAGTGATCCGAATGCTGAGGTGGAGATCAACGAGTACATGGTGGCATGTTACGGCACCACGGAATATTCCGAGGATATGAGCAATATCGTACTGTCTGTTACAGACGGCGCAAACACAGAGAAGATCGATTATGCATACAAGTGCCGTGAAGCCCAGATGCAGGGCGCAACGGAAGCGATCGCTGTTGTACCGGAGATCGAGACGAGAGTATCTATCAGCTGTGAGAAAAAGGAGGCAGTAGGCTACATCAAGGAAGGCTACGCATTCTCACCGATGTTCACGTTAGGTTACACGACCAAGTTAAAAGATAAGGAGGTATTTGCGACATGGCTCAATCTGGCAAAGGCAAATTAAATTACAGGTGTCCCTCCTGCTTCATGAGAGACTTAGATATTGATATGTTTTATGATAAGGATAAAAAGGAGTATCATTGCATCCGCTGTCAGTATGTGGGGACGGAGGAGGACGTGCTTGAGAAGAATGAGTTGGTGCGGTTCCGGTATAAGGATGCTATGAAGAGGTTTACGAAGTTTGATTTTGACTAAGACATGAAGGCGGGGCAGGTTGCGCAAAATCTCCTTGCGCGTCGGGCTGCGGAATATGGATTTTCTAAATATTCCGGGGACGGTGTGAGGGATGGGACGCAACCGCCCGGCATAATTTTTGTACCATCTTTTGTAGCAGCATAACAATAGAATTATAACTTGAATTTATTATACTATTATGACATGAACGGAGACTACACATGAAATTCTACAAGGGTATGGATTTATCTTCGCTTTTAGAGGTGGAGCGTCTTGGCGGGAAATTTTATGACCATGGGGTCGAAAAAGATGTGTTTGATATTTTACAGACTTATGGGGTCAACGCGGTGCGTCTCAGGCTGTGGAATGATCCTTATACGGAGGACGGCAAGCCTTACGGGGCGGGCACGAATGACCTGCCGGTTACGATAGAGCTGGCGAAGCGTGCGCAGGCTCATGGTATGGATGTGCTGCTCAACCTGCATTATAGTGATTTTTGGGCTGATCCGGGGAAGCAGAAGGTGCCCAAGGCGTGGCGCGGTATGGATGCGGATCAGTTGACCGAATCGGTCTATTCATATACGAGGGATACGCTGCTTGCCATGAAGGAGGCAGGGGCTTATCCGGATCTGATACAGGTGGGAAATGAGTTGACCGGCGGCATGCTCTGGCCTCTCGGACAGCTGCCTAACTACGATAATCTGGCACGTTTTATCAGTGCAGGTATTCGGGGGGTGCGGGCGGTGGACGCAGATATGCCTGTCATGATCCATCTGGACAACGGCGGCAACGGCGCTATGTACAGAGACTGGTTTGATCATTATATGGAGCGTGGAGATGATTTCCAGATCATCGGACTGTCCTATTATCCGTTCTGGCACGGCACCATGGAAGAACTGCGGAATAATATGAATGATCTGGCGGTGCGCTACGGCAAGGAACTGATCATTGTGGAAACTTCCATGGGATTTACAATGGAAGATTATGCGGAGTATGAGAAACTGTCGCCCGAAGAGCGTAAAGGATATGCCACAAAGCCTGAACTGGTGGAGAATTTACCTTTCGCGATGAGTAAGGAAGGTCAGAAAGATTTCATGAGGGCGCTGTTCGATGTGATCGATCAGGTGCCGGAACATAAATGTAAAGGATTCTTTTACTGGGAGGCGGCATGGATTCCGGTAGCCGGTTCCGGCTGGGCGACAGAGAACGCGCTGCCCTATATTGAAGAGAAGGGACCATGCGGCAATGAATGGGCGAACCAGGCGCTTTTTGACTATGATGGTCAAGTGCTGCCGGCGTTGGAAGTGATACGTGACTATCAGCCTTAGTACGCTGTTCGATTTACTGGTATGGTACACTGAGGCGGCGTGGCGGATCTACACAGAATACTAGATATTGACCAGAGCAGTCGATTTACGCACGACCAACTGCGGACGAAGCATTGTCCGACTGATCGGGACATGGTTGATCAGCGAATTGAGAGAAAAGAATCCGCATTTTCCCAAAGTGATACAATCCTGACGGATGGTGGTAAGAGGCGGAGAGAGCTGCGCAGAAGTCGGCAGATCGTCGAAACCGATGACGCTGATATCTTCGGGCACGCGGAAACCGCGTAAGGTGCATTCCTCGATCACACCGGAAGCGATCAGGTCATTACCGCACAGGATGGCGGTGATCCCCATGGAAAGAAGATTGCCCACATGATATTTGGCGGCCTCCGCCACATAGTAACCGTAGGGCATGGTAGTTTCGTCAAAGGGAAGGTCATGTTCCGTCATGCTGTCGATATAAGCCTGACGGCGCTGCTCGGAGATCATGGAGTTGCGCGATCCGTTAATCAAGGCGATCCGCTTGTGGCCGAGCGTCATCAAATGTACGATGGCATCGTCAATACCTTCGGAACTGTCGGTTCCTATAGAACTGACAGCGGGATTTTTCTTGATATAGTTATCCAGAAGGACCGTGGGAATGTTTGTCGTATTAAACTGTGTCATCCAATCATCCTGCAGGGCGAAACCGATCATAAATGCGCCTACGTATCCGTGCTTGAGCATGTATGTGTCGTATTTTTCCGTGGATTGGAAAAGAGGGGTAACAGGAGTCACAGTAACATCAAAATTTTCGCGGGAGGCAGACTGACGAAATCCCAAGATAATATCATAGCCGAACTGGTCAGGGTTCTGATATTCCATGTTTTCCACAAACAGACAGAGCTTTTTTTGAGCTTTGCCGCGCATTTGTTTCGTAGTGTATCCCAGTTCCACCGCGGTATCCAGTACGGTTTGCCGCAGAGATTCGCTGATGTCGCTGGCACCGTTTAAACCTTTGGATACGGTGCTTACGGATATGCCGAGTCGATTGGCTATGTCCTTGATTGTTGCCATGATGATACCTCTCATCTTTCATATTTTATATATGGAATGATTACTTAAGCTGGAAAATATGCATAAATGATAAAGTCAAAATCCCAACATTAGAATAGAAGAAAAAGAAAAAGAATGCAATAGTGCATTTTATGTTTTGCGAAATGTTTCGCAATTTTGTATAAACTTTACAAATAGAACGGTTTAAATCCGTGCAAAATGGAAAAATTAGATTAGGAAAAGGATTTCCGTATTGACAAATTGTATAGTTTGGTGGTAGATTTATCTCAGATACGAAAGTTTACGAAATTATTCGTTTTCGTAGATGGGAGATTGAAGGGTGAAGGCTAAATCATTAACGAGGGGAGCAGGCATATTGTTACCGATATCCAGTCTGCCTTCCGCGTATGGGATAGGAACCTTTGGTAATGCGGCTTTTAAATTTGTGGATCTGCTCGCGGATCTGAAGCAGAAATATTGGCAGATACTGCCGATGGGGCCGCTCAGTGTGGGGGACAGCCCATTCCAATCAATTTCGCTGTATGCGGGTAATCCGTATTATATTGATCTGGATGATCTGGTCGAGAACGGATTGCTGCGGACTGAAGAGATTAATTCTTACCGCTGGGGAGACAGCAGTGATAATATAGATTATTCTGTATTGTATCAGAACAGATATACGGTCCTATGGTCGGCATATGAGCGATTTGACTGCCGGAATGCACAGTACATAGCATTTTGTGACAGGAATAAAGAATGGCTCGCAGATTACAGCCTCTATATGGCGCTTAAATACCATACTGACAATAAACCCTGGTACGAGTGGAAAGAGGCGGTTCGGGACAGACAGGAAGAAGCGCTGGCGCAGTACAGACTGCAGCTCGCTGATCAGATTTCTTTCTGGAACTTCTGTCAATATGAGTTTTACAGACAATGGGCTGCTTTAAAGCAATACGCGAATTGCAAAGGCATACAGATGATCGGAGATGTGCCCTTCTATGTAGCATATGACAGTGTGGATGTATGGACACATCGGGAATTGTTTGACTTGGATTCTGAGGGCGGTTTAATCCGTGTGGCGGCTTGTCCGCCGGATGATTTTGCAAAGGAAGGTCAGATCTGGGGCAATCCGGTATATGATTGGGAGGCCATGGCGGCGGACGGTTTTTGCTGGTGGGGAGACAGGATCAGACAACAGGCAGCGTTATTTGATGTTTTGAAGATTGATCACTTCCTTGGGATCGTGAAATATTTCAGTATTGCTGCGGGTGAGACAGATATCCGTGAGGGACGATGGTCAAAAGGACCGGGCAAAAAACTGGCGGATGTCATAGAGGAAGCTGTAGGTGATAAGAAGATCATCGCAGAGAATATGGGGACGGTGCTTCCGGGGGTCAATAAACTGATCCATAAGATGGGATGGCCGGATATCAAGGTACTTTTGTTTGCCTTTAACGGCAAGGCGGATAATGAGTATCTCCCGCACAATTATGCAGACAGCAACACGGTACTGTATGTGGGAACACATGATAATGATACGCTGGTCGGTTATTATCGGAATCACACGGATTATGAGCTCGCATATATGTACTCTTACTTAAATATAGAAAACAAAGAGCAAATATCTGATGCTTTGATCAGAACAGCGTACGCCAGTGTAGCGGATGTTGTGATTCTGCAGATGCAGGATATCCTACAACTCGGAAATGAGGCAAGAATGAATCAGCCTTCTACCATCGGTACGAACTGGAAATGGCGTTTTACGGATGAACTTCTTCCGGAAGAGCGCAGAAGCTGGATCCGTACGCAGACGGCGTTATACCGGCGCTGAGGATGTGGCGGCGCAAGAAAGGACTAGTCCTTTCTTTATATTCTATAGATATAGAATATAAAACCTTTGGTATAAGACGTGAAAACACGTTTTATATAGAAACCAGAAAATGGTGAGACTAAGATTTAGAGAGGAAAAGGCCTCTGCTAAATCGGAAAGAAAGAGGAAAAAATTATGAAGAAGAAAGTATTGGCAACATTACTGGCAACAGCAATGGTAGCCGGCTGTCTTGCAGGTTGCGGTAATTCCGGCAATGACACAGCAAGCACACCGGCAACAGACGACGCAGCACCGGCAGCAGATGCGGCTCCGGCAGCAGACGACGCAGCACCGGCAGATGATGCAGCTCCGGCAGCAGACGAAGCAGTAGAGTACGGTTCCGGTACGATTAAGGTTTGGGTAGCTGAGAACGTTGTTGAGTTCACTCAGAAGCAGGCAGCAGCATTTATGGAAGCTAATCCGGATATGGCAGGTTATGAGGTTAGCGTTGAGCCCGTAGGTGAGGGTGATGCAGCAGGTAACATGATCACTGACGTAGAAGGCGGCGCAGATATCTTCGGTTTCGCACAGGACCAGATCACACGTCTTGTATCCGCTGGTGCGGTTTGCCCGATCGTAGGCGACAATGCAAATTTCGTTACATCTGAGAACGATGCAGGTGCAGCAAACGCAGCTACCGTAGGTGGCACGATTTATGCATATCCTATGACATCTGATAACGGTTACTTCTTATACTATGACAGCAGCGTTATCACAGATCCTACTTCCTTAGAGAAGATCGTTGAGGATTGTGAGGCAGCAGGTAAGAACTTCTATTTCGAGATTAATTCCGGATGGTATCAGCCGGCATTCTTCTTTGCAACAGGATGTACATTAACTTATGATACTGACGATGCAGGTAACTTCACAAAATGTAATATTGACTACGCATCCGACAAGGGTCTGGTTGCAATGAAAGAGATCATTGAGCTGAAAGCTTCTTCCTCTTTCCAGAACGGTTCTTCCGTAGATAACGGAACCAACATTGCAGCAATCGTTGACGGTACATGGGATTCCGGTCCGGCTCAGGCAGCATTCGGCGACAACTACGCATGTGCTAAGCTTCCTTCTTTCGTAGGTTCTGATGGTAACACATATCAGTTGAGCGGTTTCGGTGGATTCAAGTTATTAGGTATCAAGCCTCAGGAAGATGCAGGCAAGCTGGCAGTATGCCACGCACTTGCTCAGTACCTGACAAGCGCAGATGTACAGCTTTCCCGTTACACAGAAGCAGGCTGGGGTCCTTCCAACGTAACAGCTCAGCAGGATCCTGCAGTACAGGCAGACGTAGCTCTTTCCGCACTGGCAGAGCAGCTTGTAAACACGATTCCTCAGGGTAACTACCCTGGAGATTACTGGACATTGGCAACATCTCTTGGTGATGATGTGATCACAGGTACTCTGAGCACATCTTCCTCAGATGATGAACTGATGACAGCTCTTCAGAACTTCCAGGATACTTGCATTTCTTACGCACAGTAATAGGTAAGAACAGTACAATATATTGGGGAGAATGCCCGTAAAACGGGCATTCTCTGTATTGTAAATCATATTAGACGTAATAGAAATACAGAGTCGGGAGGGATTTTTAATATGGGAAAAGAAGCAAATTCCGGTAGTGTGGCAAAGAAACAAAATCCGGTCGGAAAGTTCTTCAGCAATCTTGGCAATGATTTTAAAGAAATCGGCCTGACATTCGTGGAGGGAGATTGGAAAACTAAAGTCTCTTTTCTGATTATGGGATTCGGTCCCATCATGCGTAAGCAGTTTGTTCGCGGTTTGGCGCTTCTCGCAGTCGAAGTGTTGTTTATTCTCTATCTGGTTGGCTTCGGATGGAATTATTTGAAGGATATCGGTACGCTGGGAACGGTTGCCAGAGTCATGAATGACAACGGAACCTACAGCTATAATGATAATAGTTTCCTTATTCTGCTTTATGGTATCATGACGATCGTTCTGATCTTTGTTTTCCTGTTGATATGGCGGATCAATGTCAGAGTGAACCGGAATGAAGAGAAACTGCTGGCAGCAGGCAAAAAGCTTGCGACGAACAGACAGGATCTGCATTCGTTGTTAGATGCTAACTTTGACAAGACATTAATGGCGCTGCCTTTTACGGGAGTTATGGTATTCACGGCACTGCCAATCGTATTCATGATCTGTATTGCGTTTACGGATTATGATGCAAATCATCAGCCGCCCACGAATCTGTTCTCATGGGTGGGACTGGAAAACTTTAAGAATATGCTCTCCTTCGGCACATCGGGAATCGGTTCAACCTTCCTTACCGTGCTGGGATGGACATTGATATGGGCATTCTTTGCAACCTTCCTCACCTATTTCTGCGGTATGGGCGTTGCGATCATGATCAATAAAAAAGGAATTAAATTCAAGAAACTCTGGAGAACGATCCTGGTTGTTACCATCGCAGTTCCCCAGTTTGTATCCTTGCTGTATGTATATAAGATGTTTGCAAATGACGGTTTGATCAACACTTATCTGATGAAGTGGGGATGGATCAGCTCCTATATTCCGTTCTGGTCTAATCCGACATTGGCAAAAGTTCTGATTATTATCATTAACCTATGGATCGGTATTCCGTACACAATGTTGATCACCACCGGACTTTTGATGAACATTCCGGAAGACTTGTACGAGAGTGCAAGGATCGACGGAGCAACCGGATTCCAGATGTTCCGCAGCATTACACTTCCTTATATGCTGTTTGTAACAGGTCCGTTCCTGCTTACACAGTATACAGGTAACCTGAATAACTTCAACGTGATCTATCTGCTGACACAGGGCGGACCTCAGTCCATGGCACTTTCCAACAAGGCCGGTTACACGGATCTGCTCGTTACATGGCTGTATAAGATGACGGTAAACGATACGAACTACCGTATGGCGGCAGTCCTCGGTATTATGGTATTCGTTGTAACTGCAGTTATTTCCTTGGCAGTATACGGTATTCTGCCATCTGTAAAAGATGAGGAGGGATTCCAATAATGACAACAGGTTCAATGAAAACAAAAAGAGCGATAAGCAATACGATTACCTATATTGTATTAATTGTTATCAGTATCATATGGTTATTCCCGTTTGTATGTATGTTTTTACAGAGCTTTCGTTCCATGAACGAAGGCGGCGGCGGTATGGTTGATTATCTGCTGCCGAAGCAGTTCTCGCTGGATTCCTATGCGTTCCTGTTCAGCGAAGAGAGCAAGTTTGTGCGTTGGTACGGCAATACTCTGGTCATTGCATTCTTTGTAGCAATCTTATCGACAATGATGGTATTGTGTGTCAGCTATGCACTGTCACGTATGCGTTTTAAGGGTCGTACCGTATTGATGAGATTCTGGTTGATTCTGGGTATGTTCCCCGGATTCCTTTCCATGATCTGTCTGTACTTCCTGCTGAAGCAGTTCGGTCTGACACAGGAGGGCGCGATTCCCGGATTGATCTTAATCGGTGTGGCAAGTTCCGGTATGGGATATTACGTGACCAAGGGATATTTCGATACGATCCCGAAGGCGCTTGATGAGGCGGCACGAATCGACGGTGCTTCCAGAGCGAGAGTATTCTTCACCATGATCCTGCCGATGTCGAAGCCGATTATCATTTACGCATTATTGACAGCGTTCATGAACCCTTGGTGCGATTACGTGTTTGCTTCCTATGTGGCATTCGGTTATTCCGATAGCTACAACGTAGCGGTGGCAATGCAGAGATGGGTATGGACCAATGACTATCAGGGCTAC
Source organism: Lachnospiraceae bacterium (assembly GCA_014804485.1). Taxonomy (GTDB): domain Bacteria; phylum Bacillota; class Clostridia; order Lachnospirales; family Lachnospiraceae; genus UBA3282. Next base: position 38,813 of record JAAUZT010000020.1, on the reverse strand, counting down.
TTCACACGTTTCTGTGCGGGCGGTATGCTGATCGCAGTGCCGATCACGATACTCTTCATGTGCCTGCAGAAGTACTACGTAGAAGGTGTTACAGGTGGTGCTGTCAAAGGTTAAAACATGAAGCTCATATAGAAATAAATATGGAAATGCAGACTGTCTGTGGGCGGTCTGCATTTTCCGGATTAAGATTTAGATTGCAAAAGGTGCTGTTTATAAATTGGAGGGGCAAATTACGCAAATTGCTCTCTTGTGTCGGCTTCGTCGAATGGATTTTCTAAATATTCCGATGAAACAGTGAAAAACGGACGCAACCGCCCTCTATGCGCGTCCATGCGCATAGAGGGCTTTTCAGGACATCCGTGTCCTGAAATTGCTGAATATTGAACGGAATATTAAGAAAATCTCAGTCTCCTGCGCAGGACAACTGCGAGAGCAATTTGCGTAATTTGCCTTTGAAGGTTTTGAAAGCTCAGTTTACTATTAAAATCTAATTAGAGCAGAGGAAAGGTGTGTGATAGGAATATGAGAAAGGACAGGATAGCTGTGCGGATTATTGCTCTTGTGATGGCACTGTGCCTGATGTTCGTGACTTCTTGTGGGAAGGCGGAGGGAGTACCGCAGACGGAAGGTGCGGAAACGGAGAGTGTAGGCGGTGCGGCGGACACACAGCAGGGCGATTTGGAGGAAGCTGAGAGTGAGGAAGTGGAGGTGCAGGGGCAGCCGGATATCACGGATACGATCCCTCTGAATGTCATAGATGATAATTATCGTACCTATTATGAGGTGTTTGTATACTCCTTCTACGACAGTAACGGGGACGGGATCGGTGATCTGCAGGGGCTGATCTCCAAACTGGATTATATCAATGACGGAGATGATACGACCGACACGGACTTAGGGTGTAACGGAATCTGGCTCATGCCGGTTCATCCTTCACCGACTTATCATAAGTATGATGTGACGGATTATTACGATATTGACCCGGTATACGGCACGGTGGACGATTTCAAGGAATTTCTTGCGGCATGTGATGAGCGGGGGATCAAGGTCATCATGGATCTGGTATTGAATCATTCATCCTCCAAGCATCCTTGGTTTCAGGAAGCGTGTTCCTATCTGAAAGACCTGGGGGATGCCGAACCGAACGTGGAGGAGTGCCCATATTTCGATTATTATCACTTTTCCAAGGAAGAGCAAAGCGGCTACTATAAGGTGGCGGGAACGGATTGGTACTATGAGGGACAGTTTTGGAGCGAGATGCCGGATCTGAATCTGGATTGTGAAGCGCTTCGGGATGAGATCGCGAAGATTACCGAGTACTGGCTGGATATGGGTGTGGGCGGCTTCCGACTGGATGCGGTTAAGGAATATTACACTGACGGACAGCAGGAAAATATTGATTTTCTGGCATGGTTGACCGATACAGTCAATGGACAGAAGGATGACGCGTATCTGGTAGGAGAGGCTTGGCTTAATATCAATGAATATTCCAGATATTATGCAAGTGGTATGGACAGTCTTTTTAATTTTGCTTTCGCGGGAGCGGAGGGTGTTATCGCAAAGGTTATGAACGGTACATCGGCGGAGAAATACGGCACTTCCTGTGCGTCACTTAAGGAGACTTTCGGGCAGTATAATGAAAACTATATCGATGCGCCTTTTTATACCAATCACGATATGGCTAGAAGCGTCGGCTATTATGTTGGAGAAAACTCCTTAAACCGTGTGAAGATGGCAGGAGCGATGAATCTGTTTATGAGCGGTTCTGCATTTGTCTATTACGGCGAGGAACTGGGCATGAAAGGATCCGGAAAGGACGAGAATAAGCGTGCACCCATGTACTGGAGTAAGGACGCGAATACGGAAGGCATGTGCGACGGTCCTGCGGATATGGATTCTTTCGAGATGAAGTACGATAGCTTGGAGGAACAGCAGCCGGATGACAGTTCAATCTACAATTACTACAAGAAGGCGATCAAGGTCAGAAACCAGAATCCAGAAATTGCCAGAGGAACGGCAGAGTATTTGGAACAAGTATCCGGAGATAAGGTGTGTGTGCTTCGTAAGGCTTACGACGGTTCGGAAGTGCTTCTCGTGTTCAACACGGGTGCAGAGAATGAGACGGTAGATTTGAGCAGTATTACGCTGAATGGCAATGCGGTGGGAGATACCACAGAGGTGCGGGCAACGCTCACTACAGGAGATGAGGCGGTTACGATCGAGAGTGGTGTGGCGACGATGCCGGGGTACTCGGTACTGGTAGTGAAATAGCGCTAATGAAAATACCAATTATGCAACGTATAGACAAAAACCTCGAAGGTTACGTGCCTTCGAGGTTTTCGTTTGTGTAAAAGGGGAATTCTTCCGGAATTGCTATAACCGACTTGACTTCCGTGATCAAGTCTATAATTAATATAATCTTTTTTTTCGACAGAGTCTATAATTATATTACAAAAGAATAATACTATATTAGCGAAACTAGTCGGAAAATGATAAATTAAGCTGAAATATAGTGGAAGAATAAAAATATTTTGCCCTTAAAATCGAATCAATAACCCAGGTAGTTACGCTGACTCTGGATCTCCGGCGGAATTTCCGCGCCGATATTCTTCAGCTTCTGGAACAGGTTATCATAGTGATGGAGTTTCTGTGAGAGTTTGATGTCGTAGCGTTCCATCATCTCCTTGTAGAGCGGGTTCATCTTCAGCTTGTCACGGATCTCCTTGGAGAACGGACAGTAGGTGAACAGAATAGTCCGGGCTATTTTGTTCAGGCGGGGAGAACCGGAACCCTCGAAGAGAACCCATGATATATAATCGTTGATAAACATTTCTTTAAAACTGTTCTTGGCTTTCTTCATATTGAGCTTGATCTTATCCTTAGCATCGGGAGACAGATCATGGTTTTTCTTATAGAACTGAATATAATCGAAATATTCACTGGTAAGTGAAGCTTCGGAGATATCGTTCCAGCGGGCACCCTGTACACGTTTGCACATCTCCCAACGGAAGTCGCCGGTGAGCCTTACCAGAATGTTAGTCAGATCCTCCATCTGGAAGATGGATATCATCATACGGGAAGGCGTGGTACGCTTACGCCCTTCAATCTCCTGCCACATAACGCCTCTGACCCCCACATTCGGCATAAGGATCAGATCGGGGAGAATCTCCACGCTGACATATTCCTTACCGATGCCCAGCCCCGGATTAGTGTAGATCATATCCCGATAGTAAGCACTGAAGTCAACAGAGCGGACCTGATTAAAGGTCTGTTCCACCTTATCGGCGGATACGAGGGACTTATCCAGCTCCTTCAGGATATTATGCTCCGAAAATACCGGACAAAAGCTGCTGATTCGTCCGAAGGTAATCTTGTTGACGGACTGGAACATGTTCTGCAGTTCGAACATTACCTGCTTCTCTCTGTCCTTAAGCATGTTCGTCTCATCTTTGGCAGTGATTTTGCCGGTTATCTTAAGTTCATGCACGTAAGCGAGATAGTCTGTATCGAATTCGTTACGGCTGGGTGTTTTCTTTCCTTCATAGATGGCATGCAGCCACTCGTAGATCGTAAACACCTTTCTGGACGGATCAGAAGGAATCCTGTCCACAATGGAATAGAGATAGGCAGCGTTCTCCATGCCGGCCAGATGTTCGTCCACATAACCGAAGTTAAAGAACATTTTAAGCACCTTAGGTATCTCTACATCGTGGAGGCTGCGAACGAATGCTTTCTCGTAGATCTGATAGAACAGCTTGGTGATGGTCAGGCGCAGTTTTCTGGAAGTATCATCGGAGCCGTTCTTGTCAGTCAGCTTGCTGTACTGATTAATAGCGTTCCGAAAGGCGGTGGCTGTCTCCTCATCCACTTTGGAATAGGTCAGAATCGTGTTCATAGAGTCTACGACATCCTGAACATTATCCGGCTTCGTCTCTTCGTCTGCAGGAGATTCCGTATACTGGTCTAAGGAATTTAAGTGTTCACGGTATTCGGCGACACGTTCTTTATACATATCCTTGTCGATAGACGCCTGACTCTCCAACTGGATCATCATAGTGGATATCGTTGCAATCAATGTGGTGGAATCATCCGCATGAGCCCCGATCCTATAGAGGAGAGAAGCATACAGATCGAAGAAATCCAATCTGTTTTCACTCATCAGCAGATTGATGATTTCTGATTTATAATCATACAGTACACGGCACACGGATATTACTCCGTATACGTCCTGACTCGCTTTGAGCAAAAGTCCCTGCAGAAAATCAGCATCCTGTTCTTTGACGGGAGTTCCGGTAATCAGTTTGCGAAGCTGTGAATAATAGCCTCCGATCCATCCGGCCACATCCTCTTCCAGAACGAGTTCGGATAGAGTTTCCATTCCCGGCAATGTGCGGGCCGATATATTGTGCTTTGTGCAAAATGCCAGGTATCCTTTGTAGCTGTCCATCAGATAGTGATAGAAATTATTGCAGTCGAAACATGCCAGTTCATATTGATCCAGAATCTCCTGCAGTTGTTTGAACATGGATGTGACAATCCGCTGCGCCATATCAGGATTAGCGCGTATGATGCCGGAGAGCTGCGCCGTACTAAATGGATAGGAAGCGATAGAAGAAGATTCTTCCGCCCGATAGGTGATGAAATGGGAATCAAAGAAAAGCTCACATACTCCGATGACATCTCCCTTAGATAAGTAGAATTCACCACCGGGATAGGTGGCGCGCACAGTTCCTTTGGCAATCACATGCAGCGCATTGATTGCCTGTTCGCTCTGTACCAGGAGCGTTCCCGCAGGAAATTCTTTTACAGCCATAACATAACCCCCTTTATCCGCCCGAGGGCAGATATCCCTTCTTCATAAAATATCGTACACTCAGTGTACTTAAGACCCTTTTGTCACTACACTTTAGTCTACTACGATTACACGATAATTACAAGAAAGAATGGGTGCAAACAACAATGGATAGCAACTTGCACAAGAATATTACTGGTATTTTGTGCTGTACTTTTATGGAAAGTATGCTAGAATAATATGACGGAGATGTCGAAAAGAGTGTCAATCGATAATTTGACAGAGATGTCATGTTAGGGTAACAGTTCAGCTCAGGACTTTGCACTCGCTGCAAAGTCCGTGAGAATATGTATATTTTGCCAAGAGGGAATCTGCCCCTCGCCGCAGGCGACTTGGAAAAATCGAGCCACGCTCGATTGGCAGATTCCGTAACAGTGAAGCAAGGCTGAACTGTTACATGTTAAGGTTTGTATGTCAGGAAGGGTAATGTTGATGGATAAGGGAGAAATCGGATACAGACAACAGCAGGATGATATTGCGTACAGGCAGCAGGTAGTCAGTACCTATAAACCGGATGTGGAGAGATTGATCCGCTATCTTCCGTGGCTGGAGGAAAAGGCGGGAAGCAATGTGGCGGAGACTTTCGAAGGATCCGGAATCAAAGGGAGTTCGATCACTTTTCCGGTATATGACAGCACACTGATGAGTTTTATCAAAGATGTGCAGCGGACGACACTGCTTGACAGGAACTATCCGTATATCTATTCGAGGAACAGAATGCGGACGCTGCAGGACGAGCTCAGGATGATTGACCGGGCAAGTATTATGGATATGGATATTCTGAAAGGTATCTTGTCTAAATATGTGCTGGGCGGTATGACGAAAGCCAGATTGTGGTCGGAGGCAGTATACAACAGTATCTTCTTAAAAGTGATACGTAAGATGAAAGATAATCTGGAATTTTGGGATAAGCCGATGGTGTGACTGTTTAAGTCAATAATGTTAAGAATTAAGAAGGAGAAGGTAACAGGAAAAACATGGGAGAAAAATCAGCTCAGAAGAAACAATATATTCTGGATACCGCGAGGAAAGTCTTCGTGGAGAAGGGATTTAAGAATGTGACGATGAAGGATATCGTGGAAGCATGTGAGATCAGCCGCGGTGGGTTGTATTTATATTTTGACAGCACGGAGCAGATTCTCTTGGAGATCTTACAGATGGAAGCACAGGAGACGGATGATGTCTTCACCGAACATATTTCGGAGGAAGATACGGCGGCGGATATCCTGACGCTTTTCCTGAAGGAGCAGAAGAAAGAACTGCTGCATAAAAAGAATAATTTGACCGTTGCAGTCTATGAATACTTCTTCGCACATGAATCGACTGATAAGAACAATATGCTGCGCAGGCAGTTTGACGCTGGCGTCAGGGTATTGGAGAAACTCATTCAGGACGGAATCGCCAGCGGAGAGTTCTACTGTGAAGACCCCAAGGGAGCGGCGACTAATATTATGTATGTACTGGAAGGAATGAAGATCAACGCACAGACTTTCGGGATCACGGAGAAGATGGTGGATGAACAGCTCCTGTATATCATGCAGGGACTGATTGTGGAGGTTGATTAGATATTGGGAAGAGCTTGAAGGATGATTAGAGGGAGAAACAGGAGAAGAACTGTAGTTGAGGCAGAGGGAGTTAGTCTTTCTGCTTCTTTCTTTAGTATTTATACGTAAGAAGGAATATTCTTATGAAAATGACGGAAGCATATTTAAGTATAATGATCATGTGATTCGCTTCTAAATCCATTGACTTTTTGCCCTAAATCAGATATGCTATGCATACAAAACAATTCAAATTGTAATTAAAATGTAGTTGAAAAAAGGAGGAATCAATATGGCAGAACAGGTTTTGAACCAATTTCGTTCAGATAAAACCCTAAGAGAAGATTGTATTGCTATTTACGAAGCGATGGGTATGGATTTGAACACAGCATTTCGTATGTTTATGGAACGTACCCGCATGGTAAGGGGGCTTCCGTTTCCGGCGGTACTTCCCGAAACAAGAATGACCAGAGAAGAAGCAAAAAGCGTAATTGATAGTATACGGGCAGAAGCAGCAGATCTTCAGGAAATGACGCTAGATGAAATCAATGCTGAAATCAAAGCGGCAAGGGCGGAAAGGAAAGCGGGAAGATGATGTGTTATGCGGTTTTTGATACAAATGTATTGATATCTTCTCTATTGACGAAACGAACGGATACTGCTACTGCCAAAGTGGTAGATGCTTTTTGTTGATGATTCGTCAATTCGGTTTAGCGGTTAATCCGAGTCCTACAGGGGAAATTCTTGTGGATATGGACGACCTTGTTTTTTATGAAATTGTGATGGAAAAAAGAGATGATAACGCATACCTGATTACGGGAAATACTCGCCATTTTCCGAAACGAGACTTTATTGTCACACCATCGGAAATGATAGAAATCCTTTATAAAGGAAAAGACCTATTGTCTTAAGTTCATTTTCACTTTGGCAATGTGGCTTTTGCTACGGTCGGCGTGGAAAGTGAAAAGCAGTTATTGGCATCGGTTATGATATATACATTCCTGCTTTCAATCATCTTTGATGTTCTCCTTTTTCTTTTCTCTTGACTTGTAGACGTTATATTGGTTCTTGCCTCTCTGGCTGCAAAATTCATTTCCCTTTCTGCTTGCGATAAAGGCTTTTTTACAATGTTTGGATAACGGGCGAATCCTTTTCAAGTGCTATCCTTCTGTAGCCTTGTGCATTGCGGCAAGTCCGACATTTACGGCATCAATGACGAGTTGTTCTGCTTCCTGTATGAGACAGTACATTTCCGGTTTCGCACCTTTTGAAACTGTTATGTAAAGACTGCCGTCACTATCTGTCTTATATTCATAGCTATTGTACCGGCTTCACGGTGCGCTGGTATGTTCAAATAAATTCTTCATAGAAAGACAATTTTATCAAAAACTCTCATTGAAATGTGGGGGATTGTTTGGCATAATAAGACATGAAGATATACTATGGCAGCAAGGGACGCTGCCTGAGTATATCTAAGTCATGTCTGGAAGAATGCGAAAAGCATGCTTCTCGGAATAGCGGAAGTTTAACGGTTGGCGCAAAATAAAGGAGAAACAACATGGGAAATGTGAAACGCATTTATGTGGAGAAGAAGGAGCCTTTCGCGGTCAAGGCGAAGGAACTGAAGGAGGAGATCGGAAGTTATCTCGGTATTGACGGTGTGAAAGAGGTTCGGGTATTTATCCGCTATGATGTGGAGAATCTGTCGGAAGAGGTTTTTGCGAAAGCTTGTAAAACCGTATTCTCGGAACCGCCGGTAGATATTTTATATGAAGAGACGATTCAGATTCCGGAAGACGGTAAAGTTTTCAGTGTGGAATATCTTCCGGGGCAGTTTGACCAGAGAGCGGATTCCGCTGTTCAGTGCGTGAAGTTTCTGAAAGAAGATGAGGAGCCGGTTATTAAGACGGCGGTTACATATTTGATAACAGGTGATATTTTCGATGGTGAATTCGCAAAGATTAAGGCATACTGCATCAATCCCGTGGATTCCAGAGAGACTGATATGGTAAAACCGGACACGCTGATCACTGTGTATGATGAGCCTGCGGATGTGGCGGTGTTTGAGAATATACCGGATCGGGAAGATTTTATCGATATGCCCCAGACGGAGCTAAAAGAGCTTTACGATTCTTTAGGGTTAGCCATGACCTTTAAGGATTTTTTACATATACAGAATTATTTTGCCGGTGAGGAGAAACGAAATCCGACCATGACGGAGATTCGTGTGCTTGATACTTACTGGTCGGATCACTGTCGTCATACCACATTTTCCACGGAGTTAAAAGATGTGGCTTTTGCGGACGGATTCTATCAGAAACCGATCAAAGAAACTTATGAAAATTATCTCGCTGTCAGAGAGGAGATTTTTGCGGGCAGACAGGACAAGTTCGTCTGTCTGATGGATTTGGCATTGATGGCGATGCGCAAATTAAAGAAGGACGGGAAACTGGAGGATATGGAGCAGTCCGATGAGATCAATGCCTGCTCGGTAGTGGTTCCCGTGGAGATGGATTACGGCGATAAGAAAGTGACTGAGGAGTGGCTTGTCTTCTTCAAAAATGAGACACACAACCATCCGACGGAGATCGAGCCCTTCGGTGGTGCAGCGACCTGTCTCGGCGGCGCGATCCGTGATCCTTTGTCGGGGCGCGGGTATGTATATCAGGCGATGCGTGTCACTGGCGCGGCCGATCCTACGGTGCCGGTGGCAGATACATTGAAAGGTAAGCTGTCCCAGAAGAAACTTGTGCGCGGCGCGGCAAGCGGCTATTCTTCCTACGGAAATCAGATCGGTCTTGCGACCGGACTGGTCAAAGAGATATATCATCCTGATTACGTGGCAAAAAGAATGGAGATCGGTGCGGTCATGGGCGCGGCACCGAGGAAAAATGTAATCAGGGAGACTTCCGATCCCGATGATATCATTATCTTATTAGGCGGCAGGACAGGGCGTGACGGCTGCGGCGGTGCGACGGGTTCTTCCAAAGTGCACACGGAGAGTTCCATAGAGACCTGTGGTGCGGAGGTACAGAAGGGAAATGCGCCTACAGAGCGTAAGATTCAGAGATTGTTCCGCCGTGCGGAAGTAAGTAAACTGATCAAGAAATGCAATGATTTCGGTGCAGGCGGTGTGTCTGTTGCCATCGGTGAGCTGGCGGACGGGCTGGTAGTTGATCTGGATAAAGTACCGAAGAAATATGCGGGTCTGGATGGCACGGAGTTGGCTATCTCCGAATCGCAGGAGAGAATGGCGGTTGTGGTTGCCCCGAAAGACGTGGATGCATTCTTAGGATATGCGGCGGAAGAAAACCTAGAGGCAGTGGAAGTTGCGGTGGTGACTAAGGAGCCGAGACTGGTGCTTAAATGGCGCGGCAAGGAGATTGTCAATATTTCAAGGGCATTCCTCGATACCAACGGCGCGCATCAGGAGACTGCCGTAGCGGTGGATATGCCGGAAGAAAAAGATAATTATTTGAAGAAGATCGCTACGCCTGCTGTAGCGGAAGCGGTGGCAGCAGGGGATGTCAGGAAGGCATGGCTGACTCTTTTGAATGATTTGAATGTGTGCTCCCAGAAAGGACTGGTGGAGATGTTTGACGCTTCCATCGGTGCCGGCAGCGTATACATGCCGTACGGCGGTAAATATCAGTTGACGGAAACACAGGCGATGATTGCGAAACTGCCTGTTTTAAAAGGAAAAACGGATACCGTGACCATGATGAGTTACGGGTTTGATCCTTATTTATCAAGCTGGAGCCCGTACCATGGCGCAATCTATGCGGTGACTGAGTCCATGGCGAAGATCGTGGCGAATGGCGGAGACTATAAGACGATCCGTTTCACATTCCAGGAATATTTCAGAAGAATGAGCGAGGAGCCGCACCGTTGGAGCCAGCCGTTTGCGGCGCTTCTGGGCGCTTACGATGCGCAGATGGGGTACGGACTTCCCTCCATCGGCGGTAAAGATTCCATGTCCGGTACCTTTAACGATATAGATGTACCGCCCACGCTTGTCTCTTTTGCGGTAGATATCAGTAAACAGGGAAGTATCGTGACTCCGGAACTTAAGAAGACCGGTAATAAGCTGGTTCGATTCCATATTGCCAAGAACGAGTACGATCTGCCGGTATATGAAACTGTCATGAAAGTGTACGACACGATACTGACACTTATGTCGCAGAAAAAGGTCGTATCGGCATATGCGCTTGATGCCAGGGGCGTGGCAGCAGCCATCGGTAAAATGGCATTCGGTAACAAATTGGGAGTGACCGTGGAGAACGGTCTGGTGGCGGAGTGTCTTTTCGACAACGGACTCGGAGAGATTCTTGCGGAGATGCCGGCGGAAGCCGTTACAGAACTTGCGGAAGCGGGTGCCGTAAAGGATGGAGTTATAAGTTACACGGTAGTCGGTACGGTGACAGAGGAGCCTGCATTTGTTTATGGTGATGTGACGATCACTATGGACGAGGCGTTAGAGGCTTGGACTGATAAGCTGGATAAGGTGTTCCCGTACACGGCAGGCAAAGATAAGAGTAAAGTTGCTTCCGACTTGTATGAAGCAAAAGAGATTTATATATGTAAGAATAAGGTGGCCAAACCGACCGTATTTATTCCGGTATTTCCGGGAACGAACTGTGAGTATGACAGCGGTGCGGCTTTTGAGAGAGCAGGGGCGGATGTCATCACGAAGGTGTTCAAGAATCTGACGGCGGAAGATATCAGAGAGAGCGTGGAAGTGTTCGAGAAAGCAATCGGGCAGGCACAGATCATCATGTTCCCCGGTGGATTTTCCGCGGGTGATGAGCCGGACGGTTCCGCGAAGTTCTTTGCCACCGCTTTTCAGAATGCGAAGATCAAAGAGGCGGTGAGTAAGCTGTTAAACGAGAGGGACGGATTGGCGTTAGGTATCTGTAACGGCTTTCAGGCGCTGATTAAGCTGGGGCTGGTGCCTTACGGCGAGATCGTCGGACAGAAAGAAGATTCTCCGACGCTGACTTTCAACACAGTCAACCGTCATATTTCCAAGATGGCATATATTAAGGTGGTTTCCAATAAGTCCCCGTGGCTGCAGGGAGCGGTACTTGGAAATACTTATGTAAACCCGGCATCTCACGGAGAAGGTCGATTTGTAGCGCCGAAGGAATGGCTCGATAAACTGTTCGCAAACGGGCAGGTTGCCACACAGTATGCTGACACAGACGGAAACGTGTCGATGGACGAGGAGTGGAATATCAACGGTTCCTACGCTTCCATCGAGGGTATCACGTCTCCCGACGGACGTATTTTAGGTAAGATGGCACACTCCGAGAGAAGAGGAGAGGGCGTTGCGATCAATATTTACGGAGAGCAGGATTTGAAGATATTCGAGTCCGGTGTAGCATATTTTAAATAAAGTTGATGAGAAAGGCCTCATGTTTGGGAACATTCCCTGCAGGAGGTCTTTTCGGAGTAAAGTATAAAGCGTAGAACCGGCCCTAGGCGCGAAAATGCGGAATAAAGCGCAAGGCAGCGGCAAACGCAGAAGCGAGGAGCAAGTATGGGAATAAAAGATCAAATACAGAAAAAGATGAATACAGAGGCAGTGAAGGAGAGTGCAGTCGGAGCGGAGCAGGCGACGGCGGACCAGACGATAACAGATCAATCGGCAGAGGCAAAAAGCGATTCTATGCGGCAGGAGTATGCATTTGCGGCAGATGCGAAGTTACGGGAGTGTAAGTACTGCCGGGTTATGATACCGAAGAAGGCTAAGATATGTCCGAACTGTAAGATGGTGCTTAAGAAACATACGGGAATCAAGGTTGCAGCCGCGGTTCTGGTGATTGCGGTGACAGGCCTCGGGCTATCCGCTTATATAGGGCTGTTGCCTGACTACGCAGTGCCGGCATGGATGGCGAAGAATAAATCATCGGAGCCGGTTTTATCGGTAACTACGGTGGAGACGCCGGAGACAGCAGCCGGTGCGCAAATCGTAGAGTCTGTGGACGTGGCGGTGGCTACGGAGCTCCCGAAACCGGATGCGGCAGAGGCGGAACTGGAAGAGAAGATAGCACAGTCGGTAAATGACATGACAGCTAAGAAGCCGGAAACAGAAACAGTGTTAGCTGAGAAAAAGGACGAGTCGGGAACGGACAATGCCGCAGATGGGAAAGAGAGGGCGGCCAAAGACACTGAAACTGATTCAGATGGAGATGGAGAAAACAGCAAGATAGAAGGCATCAGCAAGGAAACAAGGCGTAGCGGTGATGAGTCAGAAGTTACCGACAAGGCGGCAGGGCGTACCGACGAAGAGGCAGAAGCTACCGACAAGACAGTAGCGCGTACCAGCGAAGAGCCAGAAACTACCGGCAAGACAGTAGCGCGTACCAGCGAAGAGCCAGAAACTACCGGCAAGACAGCAACGCGCAACAGCGGAGAGACAAAGGCTTCCGGTAGCGCAGCAGATACAGAGGAAGAACAGGAAGAACAGGACGAGATGTTTTCGGAAGATATGGATGTAAACGAGGCTGCTTTCCGCGCAGACTGTGTGTGGAGAGATTACAAGGAACTGCTCAGGAATGAGGAGTATCTGGGTACGGCGGTTTGGCTGGAAGCGGAGGTAATCTGTCCGGTTGAGGGCGGACTTTTTGATGAAAGTATCTACTATTTGTGCATGATGGAAGAGAGTAACGGAATCGAGCGCTATTACATTATCAGGGATGACAGGACGGAGGAGCAGCTTCTCATTCTTGAGGGAGATGTGCTCACGATATACGGACGTCTGTTCGGAAACTGTAAGCTTCCGGCAAGTCTCATTGAAACCCGTCCCACAGTACCGGCAATCTCTATGCTGAGCTGTGATTTACAAGAGTAGATTAGTTGAACGGGACAATCTCTTGTGCTATAATGAGTCGATTGTGCGAAAATTACATATAAAGAAGGAATCAGGTGGCAGAATGAAAGCATTCTTAATTTTGGAAGATGGAACTCTTTTTGAGGGGACACATATCGGTGCGCAGAGAGAAGTCATCAGCGAAATCGTATTTAATACTTCTATGGCGGGATATCTGGAGGTGCTGACCGATCCGTCTTATGCGGGACAGGCGGTGTGTATGACCTATCCGCTGATCGGAAATTACGGTATCTGCAGGGAAGATATGGAATCCCGTAAGGCTTGGCCGGACGGATTTATTGTCAGGGAACTTTCACGTATTCCGAGCAATTTCAGATGTGATATGACGATTCAGGAGTTTCTGGAGGAGAATGATGTGCCCGGAATCGCAGGAATCGATACGAGGGCGCTTGTGAAGCTCCTTCGTGAAAAAGGAACGATGAACGGCATGATCACGACCAATGAGAATTATCAGTTAGATGAGATCCTTCCGAAATTGAAAGCCTACACCACCGGTAAAGTGGTGGATGTTGTGACCTGTAAAGAAAAATATACGCTGACTGCTGCAAAACAGCTGTCAGACAACGGTCCGATTTCCGGCAGTTCGCAGTTTAGGAAAGAGGAATATGAGAGAGGAATCCGTGAAAAGAAACCGAGCATGGTACGCGGGCTGAGCGGGCAGGGGTTGAAAGTTGCGCTGCTTGATCTGGGCGCAAAAGACAATATTGCCAAATCTCTCGCGGCAAGAGGGTGTGAGGTGACGGTCTATCCGGCAGATACGAAGGCGCAGGAAATCATTGACTCGAAGCCCGACGGCATTATGCTGAGCAACGGACCGGGCGATCCGAAAGAATGCACGGATGTGATTGTCGAAATCAAAAAGCTGTATGATACGGACATCCCGATCTTTGCGATCTGCCTCGGACACCAGTTGATGGCGCTTGCCACGGGCGCGGATACTTTTAAGATGAAGTATGGACACAGAGGCGGCAACCATCCGGTGAAAGATTTAGCGAACGGAAGAGTTTATATTTCTTCCCAGAATCATGGATATGTGGTTGATATGGACAAGCTGGACCCGAAGGTGGCTGTGCCCGCTTTTATCAATGTCAATGACGGAACCAACGAAGGACTGTCTTATACGGGCAAGAATATCTTCACGGTACAGTTCCATCCGGAGGCCTGCCCCGGACCGCAGGATTCAGGGGATTTGTTTGAACGGTTTGTCACTATGATGAAGACGAAAAGTAACTCTAAGTAAGCAAAATACGCTTACTAAGAGTTACTAAGTTTCGTCTGAAAGAATGCCGCTAAAGCGAGCATTCTTCCCGGCGTTAGGTTGAGAGATAGAAGTAAGATAATGGAGGTATAAGATGCCTAAAAATCCAAATGTTAAGAGAGTACTGGTGATCGGGTCGGGACCGATCGTGATCGGGCAGGCGGCGGAGTTTGACTATGCGGGAACGCAGGCTTGCCGGTCGTTAAAAGAAGAGGGAATGGAAGTCATTCTGGTGAATTCCAATCCGGCTACGATCATGACCGATGGCGACATCGCAGATAAAGTATATATCGAGCCGCTTACGGCCAAAGTGCTGGAGCAGATCATTATAAAAGAAAAACCTGACAGTCTGCTGCCGAACATGGGCGGACAGGCGGGCTTAAATCTCGGCATGGAGCTGGATGAGTCCGGCTTTCTGGCGGCTCACGGCGTAGCCCTGCTGGGTACCACCGCGAAGACGATCAAGAAGGCGGAGGATCGTTTGGAATTTAAGGAAACCATGGAGAAGATCGGGGAGCCATGCGCCCCTTCGCTTGTGGTGGAAAATATCGAGGATGGCGTTGCTTTTGCAAATAAGATCGGCTATCCGGCAGTGCTTCGTCCCGCTTATACACTGGGTGGTTCCGGCGGCGGCATTGCCCATGATCAGGTGGAGCTGGAAGAGATTCTGGCTAACGGTCTGCGGCTCTCCCGTGTGGGACAGGTCTTAGTGGAGCGCTGTATCGCGGGCTGGAAAGAGATCGAGTATGAGGTTATGCGGGACAGTGCAGGTAACTGCATCACCGTATGTAATATGGAAAATATTGATCCGGTGGGCGTGCATACGGGTGACAGCATCGTAGTGGCGCCTTCCCAGACTTTGAGTGATAAGGAGTACCAGATGCTCAGAAGCTCGGCGCTTAATATTATCAACGAGCTGGGAATCACGGGCGGATGTAACGTACAGTTTGCGCTGCACCCCACCAGTTTCGAATACTGTGTGATCGAGGTGAATCCTCGTGTGAGCCGTTCCTCGGCACTTGCAAGTAAGGCCACGGGATATCCGATCGCTAAGGTTGCGGCGAAGATTGCTCTCGGCTATACACTGGATGAGATCAAGAATGCCATCACGGGTAAGACTTATGCGAGCTTTGAGCCGACACTGGACTACTGTGTTGTTAAGATTCCGAGACTTCCTTTTGATAAATTTATCACGGCAAAACGTACTTTAACGACGCAGATGAAAGCCACCGGCGAGGTTATGAGCATCGGCAATAACTTTGAGGGTGCATTGATGAAGGCAATCCGCTCGCTGGAACAGCATGTGGACTGCCTGCGCAGTTATGACTTCTCGGAGCTTTCCGCAGAGGAATTAAAAGACCGAATGAAGGTAGTGGATGACCAGAGAATCTATATCATTGCTGAGGCGATTCGCAAGGGTGTGGATTATGATACGATTCATGAAATTACCATGGTGGATCACTGGTTTATCGACAAGATTGCGATTTTGACGGAGATGGAAGCGGCGCTGGAAAAAGGACCTCTGACGGTGGAGCTTTTGAAAGAAGCTAAGAGGATCGAGTTTCCCGATAACGTGATCGCCAGACTGACCGGGAAGACAGAAGAAGAAATCAAGAAAATGCGCTATGACAACGGAATCGTTGCGGCGTTTAAGATGGTAGATACCTGTGCAGCGGAATTTGCGGCGAGCACACCTTACTATTATTCTGTGTTCGGTTCCGAGACGGAAGTGGTGGAGACCCATCCGAAGAAAAAAGTGCTGGTTTTGGGTTCCGGACCCATTCGTATCGGACAGGGGATCGAGTTCGATTACTGTTCCGTTCACGCCACATGGGCTTTTGCCAAAGAAGGCTATGAGACGATTATTATCAACAATAATCCGGAGACTGTCAGCACAGATTTTGATATTGCGGACAAACTCTATTTCGAGCCGCTGACACCGGAAGATGTGGAGAACATCGTTAATGTGGAGAAGCCTGACGGCGCGGTGGTGCAGTTCGGTGGACAGACGGCGATCAAACTGACCGAGAGTCTGATGAAGATGGGTGTACCGATCCTCGGCACGAAGGCGGAAGACGTAGACGCGGCGGAGGACAGGGAGCTTTTTGATAAGATTCTGGAAGAAACGCAAATTCCGAGAGCAGCGGGCGGCACAGTGTATACCGCTGAGGAGGCTAAGGCAGTTGCCAACAGATTAGGTTATCCCGTACTCGTGCGGCCCTCCTATGTGTTGGGCGGTCAGGGGATGCAGATCGCATTGTCTGATCAGGAAATCGAAGAATTTATGGCGGTGATCAACCGTTATGAGCAGGATCATCCGATTCTGGTAGATAAATATTTGCAGGGTAAAGAGCTGGAAGTAGATGCGGTGTGTGACGGAACGGACATTCTGATTCCGGGTATCATGGAGCACATCGAGCGGACCGGTGTTCATTCCGGTGACAGTATTTCCGTCTATCCGGCACCTACGGTTAGCGAGCAGGTGAAAGAGACGATTGCAGAGTATTCCAGAAGACTGGCGAAGGCACTTCATGTAATCGGGCTTATCAATATCCAGTTTATTGCCATGGGCGATGAGGTGTATGTGATCGAGGTCAATCCCAGATCATCCCGTACCGTGCCTTATATCAGTAAGGTGACGGGCATTCCCATCGTCGATCTGGCGACGGAAGTGATCATCGGTAAGAAGATACGGGATCTGGGTTATGAGCCGGGCTTACAGCCGGCTGCGGATTATTTTGCCATCAAGATGCCGGTATTCTCCTTTGAAAAGATTCGCGGTGCGGAGATCAGCTTAGGGCCGGAGATGAAGTCCACGGGAGAATGTCTCGGTATCGCAAAGACTTTCAATGAGGCGCTCTACAAGGCGTTTCTGGGCGCGGGCATCAATCTGCCCAAGCATAAACAGATGATCATTACCGTTAAGGATGCTGATAAAGGTGAGGCAATTGAAGTAGCCCGCCGTTTTGAGAAGCTGGGTTATATCATCTACGCTACGAGGAGTACTGCCGCTGCGCTGAATGAAGCGGGCGTGAAAGCGAGAAAAGTCAATAAGATTCACCAAGAATCCCCTACCGTTATGGATCTGATCTTAGGTCATAAGATCGATCTTGTAATTGACACACCGACTCAGGGACGGGATAAGAGCAGAGATGGTTTCCTGATCCGGAGAACCGCCATCGAGACAGGTGTCAACTGCATCACGGCGATGGATACCGCCGCGGCGCTTGTGTCCAGTCTTGAGAATGCGGCGTCACAGGGAGAATTGGGTCTTGTGGATATCGCGGGGATTGCGAAGCGGGGATGAAAAGAGAGAGCTTTTTTCATAAGATAATAAAGACAGCATTGGTGTTTGGAATAGCGCTATTAGCGGTCACCTGTGGTGTGGGCGGTATCAGGCAGAAACCTTCGACGAAAGAAAGCGTGAATATAGCAGAAGAGTCCGAAAAGGAAGGGAAAGCGATTTCTAATGACGGTCCTGGGACAGAAAGTGCCGGAGAAGAGGAGACAGCACAGCCTATAAATATTTCAGATGCTGAAACAGAATCTGCGGTGCTGATACAGGATGAGCAGGAGATCGAGCTTCAGGGAAATGTTCTGAATTACGGTGGTCTTACTGTAGAGCTTCCGGAGGGCATTGAAGCCCGAATGATCGATACAAAAGACAACGGAAATATTTTTTACACGGAAAACTTTTTGTCAAAAGAAAATAAAGGACGGATTATGGATCTGTGCGGGGCGCAGGAGGTGTATGCGGACCGGGTATGGGGCGACGAGATTGCGGTATACCTCGATCTGCCATCCAGAGTCCGTCTGCTGCACTATACGGCGGTATACGACAGTGAGACGGCGCTTCTTTGCGTCCTCTTTGATTTGCTGCCGGAGGCGGTGGGGAGTCGTATGTATGCGAATCAGGCGAAGAAAGAGTATGCCTATTGTCTGCGGCAGGACGGGTATCTGTATTTATTTTTGGTAAAAGACGAAGAGGTTTGTCTGGTGCAGGAGATTGCGGAGGAAGAAAAATACAGTTTTGGTGCGCTTTTGACAGACGGAGCGGTGCGGTGGAAGGAAAACGGCGACAGCGTCAGATTTTGGACAAATCCAGACACGTTTTCTTATCGGAAAATCGTGCCGGAGGAGGGAATTTCTCTATTTTATGTCTGTGATAGACAGGGAGACAGTGCAGAACTGCGGTTGTACAGGGAGGGGAACTATGAGACGCCTTGCCAGGTGATTCATGGGTATATGAAGGGAGAAGACAATATTCATATTGAAGATGTGAATTTTGATGGCTGTATTGATTTGATAGGAAGCAGTGACACAGAGAACAGCAAGGTTTATCTCTGGAACCGGCAGACGAAAGCCTATGAGCAGGCGCAAGCTGAGATTCCCTTATATTATCTGTATCATAGGCGTTTCCCTGAGACGGAGTCTGTTTGGGGCGTCACGACCTATGCAGTGCCCCAAAACTGGGGACCGACAAGTGCGGCGGAGGCCATCTGGCAGTGGGAGGGAAGCACTCTGGTCAAGAAAAGGGAGTGTGTCGTATCCATAGTGGAGGATGGCCGCAGAGTATGGGCCTATGAGGGTACGCCGGATCGTCTTATTTTTGATGAAACTTTTTCTTTGGAAGAATGGGAACAGGAACAACAGGGCAGAGTGAGTCTCCTGTATGAGCAGTTCTATGACAGTATGGTGCCGGAGGAGGTCTATGCCATTGAACACAGGATGGAGGGAGAACGGAAGATCATCCCGCAGGAACTTTTGGATGAGATCGGCAGTGTGATGGCGGCGGGAAAGGATCCCGCCATCTTAAGTGAAGTGTGGGGAGGAGAGGAATCCGCGGTTTTGAGCGGCGAGTCGGGAACATATTCTTCGTATCTGAGTAGTGCGACAGTCGGAAGAGAGCTGACAAAGGATGAGACACTTGCACTTGCCGAAAGGGATATGGCCATCCGGCAGCAAGTGCAGGATGCCGGTAGGTTTAACTATAGGTATACGCTGGTGGAGGCGGATTGCGATAATGATGGAACGGATGATCTTGTCGGGGAGTTGTACGGGCACTTTATCGGCGGTACGTCCGGCAATGCGGACTATGTTTTTTGGAAAGGACAACCGGACGGAACTTATGTGAAGACGGATGATTTTGGTGAGGTGGAGGAAAATTTTGGCGTCATAGCCTATGAGGGAAAGAATTATCTGTGTCGTGCCACTTTTGACTATGGCAGGATGATCAATAACGGTTATGCGCTGGACTGTTATGAGGATGGGAAGAGAGTGGAAGAAACGGTCATTCATGTGGTTCCGGAAAGGTACGAAATCCGGCAGATATCGGCTGAGACCGGCTATGCGGATTCGGTGGTGCGCATGACGGAAGAATGTACTACGATAAAGGAACAGCTTGATGAGGGCTGGATGATAGAAGGGGAAGCAGAGCAGACGACAGAACAGACGCGGGGACAGAAGTCGGCTTATGAACTTACGTATTATCATTGCGATCTGGACAATGACGGGCAGGAGGAAACATACAGCAAATGGTATCGGCATCTGGCGAATTATAATGGATTGGATTATCTGGATTTTTCAATGGTAGGGTCTGATAATGAAAAAGAGAACAGGGGTATTGCAATGCTTGTGGAAGAAATAGAAAGCAATGCAGACACGCCTGTGGCTCTGTGGGTGGAGGTGCATGAGAGTAAGAATATCGTCAATGTACTCTATATGACGGGATTGGCTGATTACAGGATCACAGGGTATCTGGTGGGGGAGACGGATTACAGAGAGGTGTATGAAATTGCGGTTGATGCTGCCTATAAAGTGGAGCAGGAGAGGCGGGCTGTGTTTTGATAGATTTATTCAGAAAAGAGAAATTTACTTTTATCGGAAACAGGGAGACTCTTCGTTCAGATGAGGAAATGGCGCTGATTGATAAAAAAGAAGCGGACAGCGCTTTTAAGAAGTGTAAGAAAGAGATTATGGATGAGCTGTTATTGCATAACGGCTTTCGCAAGTGGAAAACCAATGCGTATGTCAGGTTGAACGGAATCGGTTTGTTAGAATATATAGATTTGCAAAAGGAACAATACAATTCCAAAACATTCTGTGTTAATTTTGCCGTTATGCCTTTGTATTGCGGAGAAACTTTTATGTGTCTTGGTCTGGGAGACAGACTGGGATCATACATAAGCGGTAGCAGGGATATTTGGTGGGATTATTGCAGTGAAGCCGTGGCGGAACAAAGCTTTCAAAATGTGGCCGAGGCAATTATGCAATTTATCTTTCCTTGGTTTCAGGAATTGTCCTCGGAAGAAGAATACAGAAAAAGGCTGATCAAAGACAAGTCGAAAAAATTTATCGGATATCCTGCCGAGAAGTGGCTTGCGGCATTGCAGAACGAAAATAAAGAGCAGCTGATACAAAATGGCATAGAGCAACTTAAACTACCTAAAAAAATAATGGATAGAAAGATATGAATGCAGTCAGAAATTATCAGAAAGAACTGGATAAAATTATAGAGGATATCAGTGTGGCAGAAGGAGGCGTGCCGACGCTTTTTCTACATAGTTGCTGTGCACCCTGCAGTAGTTATGTGCTGGAATATCTGCGGCAGTATTTCAAAATTACCGTTTTCTATTATAATCCGAATATCACCGAGGATGAAGAGTACCGTAAGCGGGTGGCTGAACAGAAGAGGCTGATTGAGGCATATAATGCGGAAGCAGCAGAGGAAAACATAGACAACGGCCGGGAAACGGTTGGATATACAATCCGAGATCATGCCTATCCAATCAAAGTTGTTGAGGGCGACTATGAACCCGATCGCTTTTTCGAGATCGCGAAAGGCTTAGAGCAGTGTTTGGAGGGCGGCGAGCGGTGCTTCGCCTGCTATGCGCTCAGACTCCAGGAGACGGCAAAGCGGGCGAAGGCAGGAGAATATGATTATTTCACAACAACACTGTCGATCAGTCCGCTGAAGAATGCCGCAAAATTAAATGAAATAGGCGAGCAGCTTGCAAAAGAGTACGCAGTTGCATGGCTGCCTTCTGATTTTAAGAAAAAAGACGGCTATAAGCGGTCAATCGAATTATCGAAAGAATATGACCTGTACAGACAGGATTATTGCGGGTGTGTCTATTCCCGCAGAAAGCAAGGGGATTAAGGTTTCTTAAGATATATCTTCACAATAAATAAAAAAGAGGATATAATCATACTGATAAATTGGTGCACAAAGTATATGGGATGTGCTGTTTCATCATATGTATCTGTTAATTGAGTGACAGGACTGTGTTTATTTGCGGAGGGAAAATGCCACACATAGATATCAAGTGTTATGCAGGACGAACTGAGGCGCAGAAGAAAATGCTTGCGGAGAAGATCACAAAGGATGTCGTAGAGATATTTGAGACGGAAGAAAGCAGCGTTTCGGTTGCAATACACGACGTTTTGCCGGAAGAGTGGAAAGAAAAGGTATGGGATAGTGAAATAGCGCCGAACATAGGTGAATTGTATAAAGAACCGGGGTATGATTATAATGATTAGAGGATTAAACCGATTCATTCATACATTGTAAGTAATAAAGCAACAAAAGAACATAAAAGATTACAGAAAGGCACGAAAACAGCAATGCAGAAAATATTAGATTTAATTTCGGAAGAAATGAAGAAGGCATTCGAGGCAGCCGGTTACGACGCGGAACTCGGAAAGGTTACGCTGTCAAACCGTCCTGACCTGTGTGAATACCAGTGCAACGGCGCCATGGCGGGTGCAAAGAAGTACCACAAAGCGCCGCTTATGATCGCGCAGGAGGTTGCGGAGAAACTGAATGAGAGCGATGTATTGTCGGAAGTATCCGCCGCAGCACCGGGATTCCTGAACATGAAAGTGAAAGAGTCTTTCGTCAGAGATTATCTGCGTCAGATGCGTACCGATGAGAAATTCGGATTGCAGATGCCGGAACAGTCAAAGAAAATCATCATTGACTACGGTGGTCCCAATGTGGCAAAACCGCTTCACGTAGGGCATTTGCGTTCTGCCATCATCGGTGAGAGTATCAAGCGGATCTGCCGCTATGCGGGGCATGATGTCATTGGCGATATTCATTTAGGAGACTGGGGACTTCAGATGGGGCTGATCATGACGGAACTTAAGAAGAGGCACCCGGATATGATTTATTTTGACGATTTTTATGAGGGCGAGTACCCTGCGGAGGCTCCTTTTACTATCTCGGAGTTGGAGGAGATTTATCCCACGGCGAGCGCTAAGTCTAAGGAAGATGAAGCGTATAAGGCTGAAGCCATGGAAGCGACCTATAAGTTTCAGAATGGTATCCGCGGTTATTGGGCATTGGGCAAACATATCATCCATGTGTCGATACCGGATTTAAAGAAAAATTATGAGAATCTGAATGTGGAGTTTGACCTCTGGAAAGGGGAGTCTGACGTACGCGATATCATTCCTGTCATGGTGGAAGACATGAAGAAAGGCGGATATGCATATGAGAGCGATGGTGCACTTGTGGTGGATGTCAAAGAGGAGACGGACACAAAGGAAGTACCGCCGTGCATGATCCTGAAATCAGACGGAGCATCCCTATATAATACCACTGATCTGGCCACTATCATGGATCGTATGAAGCAGTATCATCCGGATAAACTGATCTATATGACGGACAAGCGGCAGGAACTTCATTTTGAGCAGGTATTCCGCTGTGCGAGGAAGACCGGATTGGTCGATGCGGATACAGAGTTGGAGTACATCGGCTTCGGTACCATGAACGGTAAGGACGGTAAGCCTTTTAAGACGAGGGACGGCGGCGTTATGCGTCTGGAAAATCTGATTCGTGAGATCAATGAGGAGATGATCCGTAAAATCCGGGAAAATGCGGAGACAAAAGGCTATGAAGTGGATGAGAAGGAAGCTGACGAAACGGCTAAAGTCGTAGGGCTTGCGGCAATCAAGTATGGCGACCTGTCCAATCAGGCTTCTAAAGACTATATATTTGATATGGACAGGTTTACTTCTTTCGAGGGTGATACCGGTCCGTATATTCTCTATACGATCGTACGAATCAAGTCAATTTTGAATAAATATGCAGAGCAGGGCGGCGTGTTGACTGACACAGTCATTCGAGAGGCGGTAAATGGCGCTGAGAAGAGCCTGATGCTTGAGGTTGCGAAGTTCAATGCCATGATGGAATCTGCATATGAGGAAATTGCGCCCCACAAAATCTGTGCGTATATTTACGACCTTGCCAATGCATTTAATCATTTCTATCATGAGACGAAAATTCTCACCGAAGAGGATGAGCAGAAGAAATCCGGATGGATCGCATTGCTTGTATTGACCAGAGATGTGCTGGAAACATGCATTGACTTACTTGGTTTCTCGGCACCGGACAGGATGTAACAGAATAGATATTGTGATACTATAACTGTTTGTTTAGGATAGAATATTCTTTGAAGCGGAACAAATCTTTTAACAGAATTGTGAAAGAGGTGTTCCGCTTTGTTGATTTCATTCATGCAAGTGCATTTTCTAAACTGAGATGGCAGATTGCATAAAATACATTGATGTTCCTTTTGACACCCGAATCAAAAAAATGAACCAATTTCTCACTCGTGGACTCTTATTAACAGGTGCACCGAAAAGAACAGGGGAGAGGAAATTTTGAAGGAAGAAATTCTGGTAGCGCAGTTGCGGGAAGGCAACAGGGATGCTTTCGACGAACTGTATGAAAAGTACAAGAATATGGCGATCCATACGGCATATCTGGTCACAGGTAATCTGGCGGACAGCGAGGACATTGTACAGGAAACCTTTGTGAAAGTCTGGCTGCATATCCGTGAACTTAAGGACGACAGTGGATTTAAGCCGTGGATGATGCGGATTCTTGTCAGGACCGCCTACCGGATCGGAAAGAAGAATAAGCGTGAGATTCCGGATGACGAGACGGTAGAAAGAATGGAAAACCGGACAGATCCTTCTTCTCTTGACAAGGTAATACAACTGGAAGAGGCTGAAATGATCTCTGCGGCAGTCAGAGCGCTTCCTGTAAAGCTCAGAACGGTGGTTGTTCTATATTATTATGATTCGTTTTCCGTGAAAGAGGTTGCGGGAACGCTCGGACTTATGGAGGGAACGGTAAAATCCAGACTGCATAGTGCCAGACGGCGGATGAAAGCGATGCTGAAGGAATGAAGAAGGAGGATTTATATGCGTGCGGAACAGGATTTTGACAGCAGTATCAGGACTGTTTTAGTAAAAGAGTGTGACGGCATTTCAGCTTCAGAAGAATTGAAGCGCAGGATTGACGAGACGATCCGCGAAAGACAGGAGGAAAATTCTATGAAGCATATGAGTGCGAAGAAACTTTGTATCAGTATAGCGGCAGCGTGCCTGCTTGTATCCGGAATTACTGTTTTTGCCGGCGGAGCATCCTATTTCGTGTCCGGCAGCAGTATGGGAGTAGAATACACCGATTATCAGGACATGGAAAAGGCACAGAAGAAATTGGGCTATGAGGTGGACAGCGTGGAGCAGTTCGCCAACGGTTATTCTTTTTATGGAGCAAACGTGGAATCGGTCACTGCTTACACGGAGGAAAACGGTGCGCTCTACAGCGTTCCGATGATGAATATCAGATATCGGAAGGATGAAAAGAAGATCGACCTGAATATCAATGAGGGGACAGGGGATGATATCCCATCCAAGGAGCCGAATGCCACAAGGATGTGCGGCGATATTGCGGTGCGGTACGATGAATATACGGATAAGATCGTGCCCGATTCCTATGAACTGACAGAGGAGGATAAGATCAACGAGCAGAGAGATGATTACAATATCGTCTATATGTCAGTTACGGTGAATCAGGAGGAGACGGACGAAACGAAGTCAGAAGAGACGGTAACGGACAGTATGACCGATTCGGACGATGTGAAAAAGGGAAGTTATGTCATTTCGGAAGATGGCAGTGTTACCTTCACAACTTATGGTTCTCAGGATAACGACAGTTATGTTATTGCCGGCGCATATGATGAAATATGTATTCAGCACCGGATGGTCGTAAGCTGGGAAAAAGACGGGAAGTCCTATCATATGACAGGAGTAGATCTGGATATGGGTGCAGAAGAAATGCTGGATATGGCGGAGGAAATCCTTACGGCTGAGTAGTATCGGCGCAGATTTGCAGGTTTTACGGCATAAATTTCGGATGCTCGATCAGAGGTTTTCAAGATTTTTGTAAGATTTTTACACGATTTTTATTAAAAACGCTTGACAAGCAGTCATAAGAAATTGTATACTAGCAAAGCGGGTTGCGTGAGTGACCCGCATATAAATGGGGTCTTAGCTCAGCTGGGAGAGCATCTGCCTTACAAGCAGAGGGTCATAGGTTCGAGCCCTATAGGCCCCACTTATAAATTTTATATTGAATATGGCGAGATAGCTCAGCTGGCTAGAGCATACGGTTCATACCCGTAGTGTCGAGGGTTCAAGTCCCCCTCTCGCTATTGCTTTTAAGAGTGCGGAAACGCTGATGGATACGGCGTTTCCGCTATCTTTTTGCCCCTGATCTTTTTGGATACAGTTGGATACAAATAACTTTTTATCGGCGGATGAGAGATTATGAAAGTTCGGAAGGTTCAGGTCATTCGGATTGTCGTTGATGTGGAGTGTGACATTATGGTACAATCAGGTAGACAATCAGAATTTAGGACTGGAAAAATCGGTATTGCCGGAGGTGAAATATTTATGCCTTTGAGAGTTATTCTGTTAAATGGGGCATCTAGCAGTGGGAAGTCTACCTTAGCAAAATCATTGCAAAAATACATTAAAGACAATAGAAAAGAAGAATATATAATTACTTCTATTGATGAGTTTTTAAACATGACTGCTGATGAGCCTATTTATGAAGATGATGTTTTTGAAATATCGCCTATGCTTTGCCGAAAAGTATTAAACATTTTAGAAACTGGTCAAGGGGTTATTATTGATCATGTAATTACAAGTGAGCGTATTTATAAACAATTAACGGAGATATTGCGAGAATATAAGTTGATTAAGGTTCAAACGAAATGTCCATTAAACGAATTAAAAAGAAGAGAAAAAGAACGAAAGAACAGATATGTTGGTTCGGCAGAAGCTTCATACGAGTATCTTTATCCTAAGGAGGATTATGATTTGACCTTGAATACACATGAATTATCATCCGAAGAGTGCGCTAAAAGAATATGTGAGTTATTGTGACAAATGATATATCAAATGTTTGACAGATCAGTTAAGTATTGTTGAAGCTTAACAGTTTGTAAGATTTTTCCATAAGTTTTCCCTATTTTCAAGGTTTTTCACAATGCTAGCCTCAAAATATGTCTCTTTTTTCCTTGTTTTCCCTTATGGACAAGTTACAAGGGAAAGTTTCTTTTATTCAGTTTTAATTCATTCCAACAACCTTATACAAGAACTTTGCGGAATCCCGTTTTGTTTCCCTGGCAGCGTGTACATACAGCAACTCCGTTTCGCAACGTCCAAAAATGAAGGAATAGCGGTGAGGAGTGTCCGACATATCATATCAGCAGTACTGCCTGTGCACCTTTTTTACTTTTTTGCAAAAAAATATTTTCTTTGAAACTTTTTGAACCGATAATCTGTCTAATGGGCACAAGTATGAGAAAGGGAGGAAAGCAGATATGCGAAACAGGAAAGAAGCCTTGATTCGGAGCATATTGCTGGAAAACTATCAGAGTTATTACAGACTGGCGTTCAGTTATGTGCATCAGGAAGCAGATGCGATGGATATCGTACAGGAAGGGGCATATAAGGCCATGCAGAAAGCAGGAAGTCTGCGGGAAGAGCGTTTTGCCGGTACATGGATATATCGGATTATGATTAATACGGCAAAAGATTATGTAAAGAAGTATAGGCAAGAATATGAGGCACTAAATGAAAATATGATAGATTCGAAAGGGCATGATTCGGATATGGATTTGAAAGGTGCGGTCGATAAACTTCCGATACAGGAGAAAACTCTGATAATTCTACGGTTTTATGAAGATAAGCCATTAGCAGAGATTGCGGATATTTTGCAGGAAAATTTAAGTACAGTCAAGAGCAGACTATACAGAACGCTGGAAAAGCTGCGCAAAGAACTTTATTAATTGAATCAGTAGACAGAAAGGGAAAGGTATATTAGTTTATGAATAAAAATATGGAAAATAATGATTTAAAAGAGCTGGAAAAAAGGCTTTTGGAAGAAAAAAAGCATTATCAGGAAATTCCGGTTCCCGAGGAATTGAAAGGAAAGCTGGAAGAGGCAACAAAGGCTCCCGGAAAAGTCCATAGATTCCGCATACCCGCAGTTGTGGCAGCAGCCGTGATACTGCTTGTTCTTTTGCCTAACACCGGAGCGAACATTGCTTATGCGATGGGAAATATTCCGCTCATCGGCAAATTGTTTCAGGTAGTCACTTTTCGGGATTACCAGTATGAAAACGAGCGGTTCGATGCAGATGTTGAGGTACCGCAGATCGTCGTAGAAGATACGGGGGAGACCAGCGGAGAGACGGAAGACGATTCCAAGCAGTTACAGGAAACGATAGAACAGGTCAATTTTGATATTGAGGAAGTGACGAATCAACTGATTGAAGAATTTAAAGCATCGGCAGAACTCGGAGAAAGCTATGGCAGTCTGGAGATTCATCACGAGACGGTAACGGATAATGAACAATATTTTACTTTGAAACTCTCTATTTTTCAGGCAGCAGGCAGCGGTTCAGAATCCTACAAATTTTATACGATTGATAAAAAGAGTGGGAAACAGATTCAAATTGAGGATTTGTTTCAGGAAAACAGCGGTTATGCGGATGTTATAAGCGAAGATATCAGGAATCAGATGCGGGCGGCAATGGCAGAAGATGAGATGAATATGTACTGGGTGGACAATACAGACATGCCGGATATAAACTGGGAGGGAATCAAGGAAGATCAGAACTTTTATTTTGACGGGAAAGGGAATATTGTCTTCGTATTTGATGAGTATGAGGTTGCGCCCGGTTATATGGGAGCACAGGAATTTATGGTGGAGAGGTCTGTATTTGAGAATCTTTTGAAATAAAAGAGGCGGGCTGATTCGATCCTTAAATCAGCCCATTGAAGTTTAAGTTTGCCTTATGGGAGATTATGAGTATATTACTAATATAAGTTGTATTAGCAGGGCTGGAAATATGATATACTCAAACCAATAAACAGGGTAAAAGATGGAGATTTTATGGAGAAAAGAAATTTCGGAAATAAAAGATGGAAGATTTGGATTGCTGCTATTGTCGGTATCATTGCAATGCTTGCGGTCACATGCATTATCTATGTAAATGATTATTATCGGGCGGATGAAGATGCCGGGCAGGCTCTTTTATCTGACGAGGCGGTAAAGGTGGAATGGATAGAAGATAATGTGATAGCCTTTGTGCCGGAAGATGCGCTAGCCGGGCTGATATTTTATCCGGGAGGAAAAGTGGAGTATACGGCATACGCGCCACTGTTGCATAGTCTTGCTAAAGAGGGAGTCCTTTGTGTGTTATGCAGGATGCCCTGTAATCTGGCGGTTCTTGCCCCGGACGCAGCAGAGGGGCTTCAGGAGAATTTTCAGGGGATTGAAAAATGGTATATAGGCGGGCATTCTCTTGGCGGTTCTATGGCGGCTGTCCATGTGGCAGAGCATGCAGATGACTATAACGGACTGATTCTTCTGGCGGCATATTCCACAAAGGATATCAGCAGTTCCGGACTGCAGGTGCTTTCGGTTTATGGGACACAGGATGGTGTATTGAATATGGAGAAATACGCAAATAATCTTACGAACCTTCCGGCAGATAGCAAAGAGTGTATTATAGAGTCGGGGTGTCATGCGCAGTTTGGGAGTTACGGTGAACAGGATGGGGATGGAACACCGGGAATCAGCGGTGAGGAACAAAGAAAGATTACAATTGGGGCTATCATGGAACTGATTGGAGAGTAGTGAAAGCCAAGATAAAGAAAAGGTGACAGACAAATGTATCTAAGAGAGAAACGAATCAAAATTCTGAAAATAAAAAATGTGATTTTAGCGGCTGTTGGAATATTCTGCGTTGCAACGTCAGTTTTTGTTATGGTTTCATTAGTTTCGCATTACCATGACGATCTGCAAACGGTTTTAGAGGCAAGGGCAACGCCGGATTGTGTGAAAGCAGTTATTATCGGTGGTATTTGTCTGCTGATAGCGGGAAGATCAAAGCGTCTGATTGAAGATGCCAATTTCTATTCCGGTTATTTTGAAGGGGATTTGTCCGGTTATATCAGTTATGGTGATTTGGCGGAAGTTACAGGAAAAAGCGCAGACAGCGTAAAGAGGCAGTTACATTTTTTTCGTAAGATTTATATGAAAGGGTATGAGCCGGAGATTGTGAATCATAAGGAACAGGTCGTTTTGAACAGTAAAAAATGTATCTGCGAGTGTAAACACTGTGGTGCGCCGATTGAAAAGCGAATTTATTTTACCGGGGTCTGTCCTTATTGCGGAAGTTCGGATTTGTTTGCAAGGATTCTGACAGACAGCAGGTTTTACAGTATCGGGAATAGGATGTCGGAAGGTGTGAAAAATCCGGAATTTTATTCCTTAAAAAATATTGCCATGAAAAAAAGGCTCTTCTTTCTTTATCTGTGTCTGGGGCTGTTTGCAATTGCTATCGGGGCAATTATCTGTCTGGGGAATATTGTTGACTACAATAATCAGGAATATTTGACAAAAGTGCTGCTGTCGGGGGAGAGCCCGTATTCTTCCTATGCGCTGATTAAGGCGGAAATCATGGATAATATTATCTGGGGAGCCGTGCTTGCTTTGGCGTTTGTACCTGTGGCATTTAACCGCTGTAAAAAGATAAAATATATTTCTGTGGCGGATGATTGTTCGCAGTATTTTGCCGGATGTAAAACGCCGTTTGTGAATGCGGAAAAACTGCCGGTTACGCAAAATAGAAAAAGAGGTCTGCAATCGGTCAGAGGCGCACTTCGGCTGCGGTATCTTTTGAATTGTACATTGGAAAAGCATGATGGTGTATTAAAAGTGGCGCTTGCGAAAAAAATTGTCAAAGACCAATGCCCATCCTGCGGTGGCGCCATTGTCGGGGCAGTTGACGAACATTATAAGTGCAGGTACTGTGGTAATGTAATTATGGAGGTTGTGCAAAAAATAATGCTTTGAGATAAATCTGAATTTGTCTTTTAACTGGATAAATCGATGATTACTTGAATGTTAATATGCGTTGCTTGCAGCAACGGGCGGCTCTTCATACAATAGTGTGAACAACTGAAAGAAAGGTGGTATCCCTAATGTTAAACGAAATAGTCCTTACTTAGGTTGGAATTATAGTGACCCTAAAACCGCCGTTGTTGGAGTGATTTTTCATGCATTTGAATGGATGTTTGTCAGGTTAGCGCCTATTATCCTTATAGTGGCGATCGCTGGAATTATCTTGACACGGAAGAAAGTATAAAACTGTGCAACAATTTCCTGTTTACATTTTGTTGCTTTTTTTCTATAAGCTTTGTGCTAAGATAACTCCAAAGAGGAGTGTGTATTACAAAATGAAAATATTAGTGATTGAGGATGATACTGCAATTTCTGAGCTGATTTGCATGAATCTGGAAGCGGCGGGATATGAAACCCGGGCGATTTGTGACGGCGACGCGGCAGAGGCGGCGCTTAAAACCGAAGAGTCCGGCAGCATAGCGTTGGCGTTGGTCGATGTGATGCTTCCGGGGAAAGACGGATTTGAACTGATGGAGGATTTACAGAAGGCGCAGATTCCGGTGATCTATCTGACTGCAAAGGATGACGTGATTTCAAAGGTGCATGGTCTGAAAGCCGGTGCGGAAGACTATATCGTGAAACCGTTTGAAGTGTTGGAGCTTCTGGTGCGTATCGAGAAGGTTTTGAAAAGAACCGGGCGGGGACGGGAGAAGATTGTCATTAGAGACGTTGTCATAGATTTAAAGGAGCACAGCGTACTCAAAAACGGCAAAAAGGTAAATTTAAAGCCGATGGAATATGAACTTCTGGTGACGTTAGCGCAGAATAAAAATGTGGCTTTCAGCAGGGAAGAGCTGCTTGGCAGGCTGTGGGGTGTCGATTATGTGGGCGAGACCCGGACGGTGGATGTGCATATCGGGCAGCTGCGTAAGAAACTGGATTTTCATGATGTGATCCGCACGATTTCCAAGCATGGGTATCGGCTGGAGGATATGGATTATGAAGCTATGGATTAAAATGTCTGTTATAACAGCTGCGGTGCTGTTTGTAAGTACGGGCATATCAGGGGCGGTGGTCATTTACCATTCGGCACGCTATAATAAGGAAAAGACGATAGAAAATTATGAACAGCAGCTTAATGTGGCGGCATATGCAGTCAGCAGGGAACTGGAATATGAACCGTTACAGAATTTCAGTGGGGTAGCTGCCAATGCCTATTATCATTATGTGATAAAAAAATATGACGCTTCTATGTATATTTTAGTGGAAGGGGAGCAGGTGCTCTGCAATCTGACGCCATTCGAACTGAATAACCCCGGGGATGACAGATGGGGTGGAGTAGAAGCATACCATATGATTCAAAAGCTTGAAAACAGGTACATTCTGGTGATGGGAATCAGAATGCCGGTTGCAGGCAGTGATGAATATAAGCTGGTACTGGTACGGGATATTTCCAAGATCTATGAAGATATCCGTGCACAGGCTTTTTTTTATGTCCGTATCTATCTGGCTGCAGTTCTGATGGCAGTGGTTTTGGTTTTTCTGATGATAAAGAAAGCGTTGGCGCCTTTACGGGAATTACAGCGCGCGGCACAGGATATCAGTGAGGGCAGGCTGGAAAGGCGTGCCAAGGTGCATACAAACGATGAGATCGGAGACATGGCAGCAGCTTTTAACGGCATGGCAGCGCAGATTGAAAATCAGGTTACGGAGCTGTCACTGGAATCGGAGCGGCGCAGGCAGATGTTGGGCAGCCTGACGCATGAAATGAAAACGCCGATGACTTCCATTATGGGCTATGCTGATTCCCTTCTGCATGTCAACTTGAAAAAAGAGCAGAAAGAAAGCGCATTACAGCATATTTATACGGAATGCGGCAGGCTGGTGCGTATCAGCAGTAAATTGATGAGCCTGATTGGGATGTATGATAATGACAGCATTTGTATGGAAGAAGTTTCTGTTAATGACTTGTTCTCTGCCGTTGCCGAAATGGAAGAGAGTAATTTGAAAAAGAAAAATATGACTCTCAGCTATTCTTGCCATATGGAAAAGCAGATTATGGACAGAGATCTAATGATAAGT
Source organism: Lachnospiraceae bacterium (assembly GCA_014804485.1). Classification (GTDB taxonomy): domain Bacteria; phylum Bacillota; class Clostridia; order Lachnospirales; family Lachnospiraceae; genus UBA3282. The sequence continues at coordinate 5,912 of JAAUZT010000020.1, read as the reverse complement.
TTGTTGACTAATGTGGTCGATAACGCGGTAAAGGCAAGCGAAAACGGTTCAGACATTATTATGGAAGCAAAAGAAGACAGAATCACCGTGCGCGATTTCGGCTGCGGTATCCCTGAAGATGAGATTCCCAGAGTGACAGAGGCTTTCTATATGGTAGATAAAGCCCGCAGCAGAAAGGCGGGAGGCTGCGGATTGGGACTGGCGCTGTGCGGTAAGATTGCAGAACTGCATGGGGCGGAACTTACGATAACAAGCAAGGAGGGAGAAGGAACTGAGGTGTCAGTTATTTGGGGAAATGTGTAATTTGTAATTTTACCTGACGCAATTTACGTTTTCTTACGCTCTACACAGTAAATGCGCAGAGCTGTACCAAAGTTTCCAAAATGTTTACATCCTGTTGTATACCTTTTACAGCCGCACAGGATATGCTGTGGATAGGTGATAGCGGAACTGTCTTATTGAGCTGTAAGGTCGGTCAAAATGAATTAAAACGGGGCTCTGATGCAATGATAAGTCTCTCCTCTATTATGCCCGATCTTAAGTTACAAAATAGAGTTTCGCAAATCCCTATCATATAGGTACGCGGAAAGGAGTAATGTAGAAATGATGAGGAAAAATCGCAAATTACAGAAATTGACCGTATTGGTCATAATGACCGGCTTGTGTCTTGGGACAGTATCAGGGTGTAGCAGCGGCGCGGATTCTCAGGAAGATGCAGTTTCTTTAAAGGAGCAGAATGGAGAGCAGCCGTCAGTGCAGGTGAGCGCAGGGGAAACGGAGGTATCCGGAAATGTTGCCGAACAGGTGCAGGCTCCCGAAATATATCAGACGCAGGTTGCCGGCGATGCCGTCACAATAACGGCGGATGCGGAACTTATCATTCCTGACGTGCAGGGAATAAAGCTGAAGAAAGTGACAGCGCGCACTTTTACGCAGGAGGACTATGACGCGGTAAAAAGGGTGTTGCTTGGCGGTGAGAAGCTGTGGAAAATAGATTATGAGGCTATGCAGGAAAGTCAGGGTATGTTCAGAGAAGAGATTGATGAAAGAATAGCAAAGCTGGAGGAGAGAATCACGCAGGAAGGTGTGAATGGCGATACCACATACAATAGTAAAGGGAATATCTGGAATCAGGAACTTGAAAAACTAAAATCATTAAGAGAGTATGCGGTTTCTAAAGAAGAGGCAGAAGAAAAGGGATTGATTATGGAGATATCTGAGATTGTCTCATATGATGAGGCTTTATCCGCAACCAGGGGGAATGAGCTGTACGGACTTGTTACAGTAAATGGACAGGACTACAGTCTCAGGGTAGATAATAATGCGACAGAGAAATGGCAATGGGTTAAGATTAAGATTAATAAACAGGATGGAGACACAGATTATCTGCCTTTTTCCAATGAGAAACCTGACCCGGAAAATCTGCCGGAATCTTTGAGTGATACCAAGTTTATACCGGGATTTGTGAATATGAATACACCGCCTGATGAGGTTATGTCAGAAGTGACTGAAATAGTCAATCAAATGGGACTTGGTGAATTTGATATTCAGGGCGGAGGATATTATGCCTGTTGGAGTGCGAACGATGACGCTATGAGCAGTGAGGAATATTATAATTCGCGCTATCTTGCCAATATGGGATATGGTGTACACCTATACAGAGTAGAGGATGGTATTCCCATTACTTATACTTGTGAAGACGGTGGCAGTATGGGGAAGGATCCTGAAAGATTGGCACAAGCTATGGAAAATAATGAAGATGTTGTTTATGAAACAGCATATTGGCCTTATGAAGAAATGACGTTTATCTATACGAATGACGGTCTTCTTGAATTTGAGTGGATAAATCCTTATATCATCGAGGATATGTCTGAGGAGTATGTATTTCTTATTCCGTTTTCCGATATCAGCGATATTTTTGAAGAGATGATATTGAAAAAAAATGCGGACAGTTTCAATAACGAAGGGGATACGGTTGATATTCAGGTAGATCAGGTTGTTCTGAGTTATATGAGAGTCAGGGACGATGTCTCCCTGGAGGGCACCTTGGTTCCGGTGTGGGATTTCTTTGGCACCAAAACATTTAGAAATGCAGCGGGAGAAGTGGATCTTGTAAATGACAGAGTTTATGATAGCGTTATGCCTCAGAGTCTGCTGACCATTAATGCTATGGACGGAACGATTGTTGACAGATGGGCAGGGTTTTAACGAAAATGCAAGTTTACGGCAGGCAGAAACTTACCAGGGAGTAATTTTCTGCCCTTGCCCTGTAAATAAAACAGAAGAAAAGCACTTAGATATTCCTAAGTGCTTAATATATCACGGCAACAAACGAGAATCTACAGTTGTAATGCCTGTTCAATAATGGTCTTATTTTCCAAATGTGGTCTATCCATATCTGATAAAATGCTAATTACCATTTTTTTCTGTGGAATAATAACCAAATATTGTCCTCCGAAACCACTTGCAAAAAAATACGGAATTTTCAAATCTTTTCCAATCCACCAACCTAAGCCATACGGAGTACACTCTGGAAAACCACCACAAGAATACTCGCAAATACTTTGTTTATAATATTCTTCAAAGAACAGACGCTTTCCGTTAATTACCCCCTTGTCTAACAATAGCTGTCCTAATTCATTTAACATTGGAACGGAAACTTTCATACCTTGTATATCATTCTTATCCCATTGGTAATCTTTATTGACAAAGTATGAAATAATTTTTGTACGAAACAATTCGGTAACTTCTAATCCATATATTTCTTCCAACAAATACACAATTATTTGAGGATCAGGCTTATACTGAAATGAAACACCTGGTTCACTTTCAAACTTCAATTTCATTACTTCCCTCATATTTGCGGGAATCGGCTCTTGCGGTCTTGGCCATACAATTCCCGTAGTTTTAGACAGGGCATGCTTTATTTTTAATTTGTACCAGTTAATATCTGTTATTTCATCATGGGAAATATAATCAATGATACAATCGTCTATACTTCCTATCTTTCCTTCATATAGGGCAATACCAACAAGAACGGATAAAAAAGCTTTGAATATACAGCCTACAGGAAACAACAATGTACCTTTTTCATTTTCCCTTATGTATTCAAATATCATCTGCTCGTTCTTTATAATATGTACATTTTTTAAATTAGAAAAGTTATCCAGATTTAGCATTTCGAACCTCATCAACTTGTATTTCATATTATCTGTCTGCTCATCTCAATCAGGGCCAGTCCGCAACCTTGCGTAGAGAGAGTTTTACTGCTATACTTATAACTTAAATTAAAGAGATGATAGTTGTCAATAGAGGCGGATAAATAAATTTGTGCCTGCTATCATTGTGAACATGACAAAGGAGGCTATTCCATGCCCCATATCCTCATCATTGAAGACGATACTGACATCAATAACTCCACCACCAAATATCTGAGGCGGCAGGGCTGCGTATGTACCCAGGCATTTTCCGGCACAGAAGGCCGTCTGCTCTGGCGGGAAGGCAGCTTTGACCTTTTNCTGGTAGACCTGATGCTGCCGGGACTGTCCGGGGANGAATTGATCACTGAAATTCGTAAATCCAGCCGGATACCGGTCATTGTGCTGTCTGCCAGAACGGANTTGTCCGATAAAGTGGAACTACTGGNTTCTGGCGCGGACGACTATCTGACCAAGCCCTACCAATTGGAAGAACTGTGGGNCAGGGTTCAGGTCCAGCTGCGACACGCCAAAGCTGTGCCTGACGGAAANCTCCTGCAATTCNGGGACTGGCTGCTGGACCCGGAGGAAATGTCGCTGACGGCGGCGGGTATCCAACCGGAATTACACTTGATAAGATATAACGGATTAAAGAAGGATATCGAGAAGGGAGACCGCACATGAAATTTGACAGGGGTTATTTTTAACATATATAATAGGCACATTATNACAGTTGATGGAGTTAATAATGATTAAACAAAATACACTCNTTTCTGAAGATTTTGCAAAAGAAAATAGAGCGCTTCAAATTGTAATCTGTGACGACGAGGAAGAACATAACCAGAATATATGTCGNCTTTTAACATCGCTTGATTTGAACGTNCCCCTGCAATTACAGTCTTATACCGATGCAGTTACTCTTCTGGAAGATTTAAAAAACAGAAAACTTTGTGGACAGTCCCTTCCTGATATTATTTTTTGCGATATCAGAATGCCTGATATGGACGGTATTTCCTTAGGCAAAGAAATAAGGAAGTTATCTCCGGATATCTATCTGATTCTTTTGACTGCGTATGCAGAATATGCGATACAGGGATATGAGACTGGCGCTTTCCGCTATCTTTTAAAACCGGTTTCTTCTGAGGATATCATACAGATTCTTTGTGCTGTTATCCAGAAGAGGAACAGGCAAAAAAAGCTGATCGTACGTAATTCCGAGCAAGAATCCGTATTACTGCTGTCAGAGATTATTTATTTAAGCTCTGAGGATAAATACAGTATTCTCTATACCCGGGACACTCATTATGTTGACCGCAACAGTTTAAATGACTATGAAATGATGTTGAGGGCCTACGGATTTTGTCGTATTCATCGGAAGTATATTGTTAATATCTCTTATCATAAAGGTATGGGGAAAGGAAAAGTTGTTCTTTCAAACGGCACTGTACTTCCGGTCAGTCGCCGCAGGGAAGCTGCATATCGGGCAGCACTATTACACCATTTAGAAGAGGAATTATTATGACAAGCACTGATATGGAAGCAATCTACTGCAGCGTCTCTAATACATTGACATCTGTCAATATATTATTTATAACACAGCTTTTATTCGGCGTTCCCTTATGTAAAAAATGGAAACATTACCTATACATTGTAGGTGTATTTGCCATATTGAATCTGGCATTTGCTTTTTTCTTAGATTCCGTATGGATGGAGACTCTGGTAATTTATATTTCCATGATTGCCCCATTCTTATTCTTGCAAAAGGCAGACGAATTCGCGCTGTTTTGTCTACGATTCCAGCCATTCTGTTGTATATGCAATGGACAATCATTTTCCGAATGTTAGACAAACTATTTTGTCTGCAACAGTACTCTGTTATAATAGACGGAGAACTGTATTCCCCTCTTTATCTTATATCAGACGGGCTGCTGTTGTTTTTTTTATTCGGTTTCCTTTATCACAATGCTAAAAAAGCTAAGATACTTCACCTGACATTTATAGAAACACTCGTTTTATGTATGTTCTGTATCTTTTTTCCCATGCTATATAACTGGCTGGTTCTTTTAGAAGATACTTTAGAAGATATTATCTATCCCACAGCGTGGATACTTTTTATGCTTATTATGAATTTTGCCATTTTTTACGGTATTCTGCACAGAAGCAGCTCCCGCTATTACAAAACTATGGCAGAGAGTTACAAAGACCAGTTTAATGTAGAATATACATACTTTAAGAATTATAAGAAACAGCAGCAGGCGGTTGCAAGCTTCCGTCATGACTGGAATAATCATATGTTGCTCTTAGAAAATATGATGAGTCGCGGAGACTATGAAAAGGCAAAAGAATATTTTCACAATCTGCCATTTCAAAGTAATTCACAACAAAAACAAATTCTGACAGGGAATGAGATTGTTGACATTATTCTAAGTTCAAAATATTGCATTTTAGAAAAAAACAATATTGCTGTTAATTGTAATGGCGGACTGGAGCGATTACAGTTCATGGATGATGTGGATGTCTGCATTTTATTTTCCAACCTGATCGATAATGCCATAGAAGCTAATCAAAAATGCAGCAGTGACCGCTTTCTTTCCATACAGGCAACAAGAGAGTCATCCATATTGATGTTAGCCGTTTCCAATCGTACAAATGGGGAGTTTAATAAATCAGAAAATATGTTGAGGAGTACGAAAGCGAATTCGGAGGAGCATGGTA
>JAAUZT010000019.1:81483-97119 GCA_014804485.1 Lachnospiraceae bacterium | reverse complement strand
GATAATAGTAAATTATCTATACATTCTCATAAACCAAACAAATTATTAACTCCTATTTACTCTTTTTACTTGCAATTATATCACATTTCACTACTAATGTCATTTTATTTTTAATTATATAATTTCTTATATAATTTCTTACATTTAATATTTTTTCTAACAAATCATTGACTACATTACTATCCTTTGATATGCTCATCAAAAGGCATAATATTTTAAATTCGAAACATTGTTTATATGTGTTTATTCCTATTTATGCAAGTGAATATCAGTAAACACCCGAAAACAAAGAATCTAATTTAATCTATCATGTCTGACAACAGTACTCTGCCATGCAGCTGTTTTTTGTCGGACTTTATTATGCCTTTTAGTACAAACCAAATACTAGGAGGTATTTTTTATGGAAAAAGAGGATTTCATTTTCATCCAAGATCAAATCGGCTACAACTTCCAAAATACCGATTTGTTGCAGCAAGCATTCATCAGACGCTCCTATTCGAAAGAATACGGCGGAGAGGACAATGAGGTTTTAGAGTTTATCGGTGACAAGGTACTGGATCTTATTGTGGTAAAGCTACTGACGGAAAAATATGGTTGTTTTATCGGTGATTACGAGGACTTTAATCCAAATGAAGAATTTGATGAGTTTGTATGTAGTAAAAATGAAGCTGAATTAACGGAACTCAAGAAAAAATTAGTTCAAAAGAAAACACTTGCAGAAAGAATCGATGCTTTAGCTCTTTCCGATTATCTCATTATGGGAAATGGTGATATTCAGAATAATATTAACGAAGAAATTTCTGTTAAAGAAGATCTGTTTGAGGCAATTATCGGTGCAGTAGCCCTAGATTCTGATTGGGACATGGAAGCGATTCAAGATGTTGTTCAAATTATGCTTGACCCCGACAGTTATTTTAAAGAAGATATGGATGTCAATTATGTTGAGCTTATACAGGAATGGACATTAAAGAAATATGGCATGGTTCCATGGTATCATTTTGAAAAGGCTTCACAGACAATATGGTTCATTCCTTTTGACGGTATCTCATCCCCATATAACGGCAATCCCGAATTGAAACATACATGCCTGCTAAAATTAGGTAAACTGGACAAAATTTTCAGAAGCTTTGGCACCTCTAAAAATGAAGCCCGAAAAGCAGTATGTGCATTAGCTTATCAAGTATTAGAGCGCAACAACATGCTATTATCTATTCGTGATGAAATTCCGAACCCAAATATAAACGATGCCATCAGCCAACTGGAAATACTTGCAAGAAGAGGATATTTCTCAATTCCTTATTATGAATTTGAACAAGAATATGATACCGAGGGAAACCCTGTCTGGAATTGCGCTTGCCACATAACAGATATATCAAAACACTTTTGTGCAAAATCATCCTCTAAAAAAAACGCCAAGAAACAGGCCGCATATCAAATGCTCAAGTATACTTTAGATAATAAAACCGAGGCTAATATAGAACAAATAGACAAAAAAAGCGGCGCTTTATCCCACAGTGGGATAACACTTACCACTTTGGCAGAAGTACAAAAAAAGAACCGTAATTTTTTTCCTGTTAATCAGTGAGAATCTTCATTGCATCTTAAAATAAATGTTTTGATATATTCACATAAGTAACACTTTATATACTTAATATCATACGCCTATTAAGTGCAAAATAAGGCCGGAAGTTTGTTCTTGGATTTCCGGCCTATGATTTACCTATTCATTTTCAATGATAAAGATCGTATAGGTGTCCGGCAACATTAATCTCCCTTTCCCCGTTCCTTATCCTCATCCAACAACCTCTCAAAATCCTTCCGGCAGACAGGCCGTGAATAATGATACCCCTGCAGCAGCGTAGCATTCAAATCTCCCACGATATCCGCCACTTTACCGTCTTCCACCCCTTCTATAATAGAATTATACCCTAAGCGCCTGCACATTTCCAACAGACTGTCAACAATCACATAATCTACGTCGTGTCCCGGCTGCGCAAGCTCCCTGATAAAAGAATGCTCCACTTTAATATAATCAACGGGAAGCCATTTTAACATCTCCATAGAAGCATACGCCGTTCCGAAATCGTCCAACGCTATTTTAAAGCCGTGCTCCCGCAGCCTGCCAAACATGGCCGCAAGCTCTTTTGGTGCTTCTACCTGGCAGCTTTCCGTAAGCTCTATAATGATATATTTCGGATTTACTCCATACTTTTCAGCACAGGAAATCGCTTTTTCCTCAAAGGTCTCGTCTAAAAGCTGCTGATAAGATACATTAAAGCTTACCTGCAGTTCTCCGTATATATCGCGCCATGCCGTCTGTTGCCTGATCGCCTGTTCCATAACCCAGAAGCCTACTTCATGAATATCGCCGTAATCCTCTAAAACCTTAATAAACTCCATTGGATAGGAATCTTTGATTCTTTCGCCTTTCCAGCGCAGAAGACATTCACATCCTGCAATCATACCGACATCCGGATTAATAAACGGCTGGAAGAACAATTCAAACCCTTTAAAATTATTTTTAATGGACTGCTTTAGATCTTCCCGCAAAACCAGCCCTCTCTCATGTCTTTCGGCAATCTCTTCCGAGAAAAATACCAGGCTTCCTCTCCGGTTATTCTTGGCATACTCCAGCGAGTGCTCCAGTTTATTGATAAGAACTTCTCTGCTGTCCGCATCCTGAGGAAACAGCACTCCGCCGGCCGATATGGAAATTCCGACCTTCCGCCCGTCTTCTAATTTCAAAATATCCGCTTCCCCACATATTTTCTCATAAAAATCCGTCACTTCCTGCAGATCGGAGCCAAAAGCAAGAACAAGAAATTCATCCCCGCTAAACCGCAACACTTTCCAGCCGGGATTACATAAACCGCTGATCTCCCTCGAAAATTTGATTAAAATCTCATCCCCGGTGTTATATCCATAGTTGCTTATAATTTTCCGGAATCCATCCATCCCGATCAACAGAGCAATTCCGGACTGTGAAGCAAAGTCGAAATAGTGCATCTCCTGTGTTGTCAAAAGTCCGGTCAGAGAATCATATTTGCTCTGCCCGTCTATTCTTGTCATAAGTCCCGCAAAAATGATTGGATTTCCTTCCACATCCCTGATCACGCTGCCCTTGCATTCCACCCACACATATGTACCCGCTGCATTCCTCGCCCTGTATTGGCAGTCATGATATTTCTTTTTACCGGAAAACACACCGGTGATATCCTCCGTATAAACCGTCAAGTCATCCGGATGTATATGCCTCGCCCATACATTCGCCGCTTCTTTCAGGTATTCCCCTTCCAACCCGAAATAATCCACAGCAGCCTTAGACCAGCGGGAAATATCCGTCTTCATATCGCATACATAGATGTAAACATTATCAGATGCCGCTGCAAACGCTTCAAACAATTCATTATTGAAAACATCACTCATACTAATCCCCACACCCCTCTAGCCTTACAGCCTGATTTTTTCCGGCTGCCATTGCCATATCCATGATAGTGGCGTGTATTTCCACTGCCTGAACCCATGGATTTGAAATTGTTTCTTGTCCTTCTACTTATTATGTGCCCATAACTTTTTCACAATATATTATAATTGTTCTTTATTGTTTTGGCAATCTATGACATTTTTCTATTTTGTCTAATAATTGAAATGCCGGCTCCCAATAAGTCTGCAACATGAAAAAGTGCAGTGCTCCGAATCACTTCGAAGTCCTGCACTTAGTAATCACAAATACCTCCCCTACAACTCATTAACCGTCTCCGTAATCGCCATCTCCCTGATCCTCCTCGCCGGAGCATGCACCGCCGCGGCACATGCCAATACGAAAATAAACAAAACAATTATAATCGGCTCAAACGGAATCGACCACGTTCCTCCGAAATGCGAATAAATCAGCTTGTTCATTAACAGACGGTGCATATACAGTCCACCCGCAAGCCCGATCACCATTCCGCATACGGCATAGGTTACGGCTTCCGCCGCGATCATTTTGGTCATCTGGTGCACGCTCATGCCGACGGCACGCATGGCTCCGTACTGCTTCATTCTGGCAGACACGCTCATAGAGATACTGTTCATAATATTAAAGACTGTGATCAATGCTATAATTGTCAGGAAACCATAGGCTGCAATCCGGAATACCCAGAAGGTAGAATTGCTCGTCTGATTGTCCTCCCGCCGGTCGTAAAATTCATTTTCACCTGTTAACGTCCTGATCGTCTCGACTGTTTCTTCCGTTGCCTCCTTAGTAAGCTGCGCATTCAATAAATTATAATTTTCCTCTCCCGTGATCCGTCGGAAAGTCTCCTCCGTGCAACACACCGATATGCCTTCAACTCCTATGCCTTCCGACACAACACAGGCAATTTCCAGTTCTGTCTCCCCGATTTTAATTTTATCTCCCGTATCCAGCCGGCTGTCCTGATTAAAAATGGTAAATACATAGTCCGTGTCACCATCGACCTTGGACAGGTCACCGCTGACAACGGATTTTTTCGTCCACGAGAACATATAGTCATCGTAAGAAACCAGATCAACACTGCCGGAGACACCGTTAATATCCGCAGGCACATTCGCAGACATCGCGCATCCGAAAGCCGCCTCCACCCCGGGAACTGCGCCGATTTGCTCCTTCAATCCCCTGTCAAGGGAATTCCTATTGTCTATTGCCGCGATGGAAATGTCCGGGTTCAGATCACTCTCCGACGGCAGCAGCTTCCTTGCAAAATCAAGTCCCGCATAGAAAGTCAAAAACAAAGCTGCCGTAAAGGCAAAAGATAACGACATCAGTGTCATGTTTTTCTTAGACATTGCCGCGTGGTATACGCCGAGAGCGCTTTCAACTTTAAACATACGTGTATTTGCCGCACGGGAAATTTTTCTTCCCGATTCTGCATTGCCTGACACCGCTGCCATCGGCGATACTGCCGCCGCGCGCTTCGCCGGAGCATGTGCCGCCAGAAGCACGGTGATCACGCCGACCGATGCTCCGCATACGACAGCCACAATGCTGAACCGGAATGAATAACTGCTAAACTCGCCGCCTACCACATTTTTTAATACGATACACAGAATCCATGTAAACACGATCCCCACGCCTAATCCGATGGGAATGGCAATCTTACACCAATTCAAAGCTTCCAGACGGACGAATCGCATCACCTGCGTCTTACTCGCACCGACGCACCGCATCATGCCGAAGAACTTCGTCCGCTGCGACACGTTACTGTTCATACAGCTTGAGATCATCAGCACACCTGCAATCAGAACCATGGCGAACACTGCCACAGCAAGACCATAGATCCAGTTGATCCCCTGATTGCTGCTGGCACCCGACATACCGACCGTGATTATATTCTCTTTAATATTTCCATCCGGTATGCCGTAATATGCCTTCATATCGGCAATCGCTTCTCTCAATTTTGTCTTTTCTTTAAACTGCACATAAAGAACCGGCTTTATACTCTCTTCATCGGCATATCCATTGGCGCTGCATATGGTATGGAACGCACCGACACTCATATAGGCACAGACACCGTCATATTTAACAGCCTCCGACACCCACTCATCCACGCAGAATCCGCTCACAGTGTAATCAAATTCTCCGGCCGGTGTATGGATTGTAACTCGGTCGCCTATACGGATTCCCAACGCTTCCTTTGCAGTCGTATTCAACATTACTTCATTGTCATCCTGGGGATAAGTTCCCTCTATTTCATAATTTCTGATGTCTTCTATGTACGCCTGCTCTGTTCCGTACATAATAACTCTTCTGTCTCCGACCTGATATCCCTCATAGACCTCTTCACCGAATGTACAATATCGGGATGTGGCGGACACATTACTCTGATGCGCAATCTGATTCTCCGCTTCCTCCGACAAACCGCTTATCGTGATGTGGTAGTTTCCATGTTTCTTTATCATGGCCTCTTCCTGATCCTTCATTATGACTTCCGCCATGGAAAAGACGCTGGTCACGAGAAACACTGCCAGAATAATACAGATCAGCGTAAGACGGTTCTGCTTCCTGCGCTTCTTGGCGGAGATGGGAATCAGGCTGAGATAGCTTTTCATAGGATATCTCTTCATTCCGAACACCTCCCCAAATCCGTCAGCACACCGTCCGACACGGACAGCACCCGGTCTGCAGTCTGCGCAATCGTACGGTTATGTGTGATCATGATGATGGTCTGTTCATATTTTCTGGACGCTTCTTTCAGCAGTGCAATTACCTCACTGCTGTTCTGAGTGTCCAGATTACCGGTGGGCTCGTCAGCCAAGATCAGCGCCGGTCTTGTGATCATCGCACGCCCGATCGCCACCCTCTGCTGCTGCCCGCCGGACAACTGGCTGGGCAGATGGTTTCGACGTTCCTGCAGGTTAAGCACCGTGAGCAGTTCTTCCAAATACTTTCTGTCGGGTTTCTGATAATCCAGCAGCACCGGAAAAATAATATTCTGCTCCACCGTCAGTTCGGGAACAAGATTAAACGCCTGAAAAATAAAACCGATGTTTCTCCGACGGAAGACCGTAAGTCTGCTCTCCGGCATGGCAAAAGTATCCTTGCCGTCGATCAGCACTTTGCCTGATGTAGGTACATCAAGCGCACCGATCATATTAAGCAGCGTACTCTTACCGGAACCCGATTCCCCGACGATTGCCACATATTCTCCCTTCGGAACGGAAAAGCTGACATTTTTTAATGCCTGTACGGCTGCCTCTCCGCTGCCGTATGTCTTACAGATTTTGTTGACTTCTAATAAATTCATCTCTACTTTACCTCGCTCTCTTATGATCTCTTTGTACAAGGTCAGAATAATACGCAAACCCTACACGCAGGCTTCAGCAAGACTACAATTTTGTAGGAATGTAACTGTTCAGAAAGTGTTTCCGCGAGGTGTTTTTGTGNGTGAAGCGTAAGCGGAAGTCACAGAAAACCCGAGACAGACATGCGCGAAATTATGCAGAATGCATAATTTCTGTGCATCTACGTAACTGNGAAGAACAGGGTTCTGAACAGTTACGTAGGAATTACNAAGAAGTTCATGATAAAAGTGGTTCCTTCACCCNGCCGGCTGTCCACTTCAATGGTGCCGTTGTGGGCTTCCGTCACGGATTTGGAGAGTGGCAGNCCCAGNCCGATTCCCTGTGTATCTTTAGAGTATCTGCTGCGATAAAATCTTTTAAAAATATGATGTAGATCTTCCGGATGAATNCCGGTTCCGTTATCTCCGATTGCAATACGAACCACAGACGCAGACTCTCTCCACTCTATTAAGATTCTGTCCCCGTTTTCCGTATGATCCAGGGCATTTTTGACAATATTGCTGACCGCCTCNACGATCCAGTTCCGATCACATAAAAAAGAAAGGGAATCACTGCCCGACAGGACAATCTCCTTCCCCTCCTGCTCCGCACGGAATGCAAAATGTTTCTTCACATNCTCCATCATTTCGGAAATATTTTCCGTCCGCTTCTCCATCACCACAGACCCGGCGTCAAACTTCGTAATCTTCAGNAGATTCTGCACCAACGTTTCGATCCGGTCAAGCTCCTGCTCAGACAGATCGGTAAATTCCTTAATNGCCGCNGGATCGTTCGCTCCGGCTTCTGACTGCATAATGCCGTTATAGATATTGAGAGCGGCAAGCGGTGTCTTTAGCTGGTGGGAAATATCTGAAATCGTATTTCGCAGGAANTTTCTTGATTTTTCTTCACTCTCCGCCTTTGCATTCAGAATGGCTGCCAGAGAATTGATTTCATGGAACAGTCTGTACAACTCCCCCTCCTCATCACACTCGATTCGGGCCTCCCTGTCACCGGCGATAAATTCCCGAATCTGTGTCACCGCATCCTCCATCACCCGATCCTGCTCCCTAAAGTATCTGCAGCAGACCGCAAGTACCGCAATGCCGATATTGACCGCACACACTGNTATGAACATAACCGTTCTCCATCGCTCCGGCGTGATTTCTTCCGCCNGTAAAACTGTCCCTGCCGGTTCTGACAGAATCAATATAATCGAAAGTATAATAAATACCAGCAGGCAGAGTGTGATCTGGCCAAACAGCTCTCTTACCTTACGATTCACTAATATCCTCATTCTTTCCTCCACACCCTTCTTTATTATGCTTGATTCCACTTATACCCCATCCCTCGGACCGTCACGATCTTTTCCGGTTCTCCGGGNTTGTCCTCGACTTTCATCCGTAGTCTGCGTATATATACGGTAAGCGTCTTATTATCGATAAAATTCTCGTCATGGTCCCACAGTCTTCCCAAAATCTGTTCGGGCGANAGCACNACATCAGGATTTTCCATAAANAGNCATAGCAGCTTATACTCGCTCGAGGTCAGTTCCAGCGGCTTTCCGTTCTTATAGCCCTCCCCTTTCAACAGGTGCACCGTAATGCCGTTAGAGGACAGTTCCTGATCCGTCCGGCTGAAATTATCACTTCTGCGAAGAAGTGCATTGATTCTCGACAGGAATACCGCCAGCTTAAAAGGTTTCGTAATGTAATCATCAGCACCGATATCCAGCCCCATAATAATGTCTGTTTCTTCATCGGCAGCCGTCAGGAACATGATCGGCACCTTTGAAGTCTGACGTATCTTCGTACAAATATCAAATCCGGAGCCGTCAGGGAGCGACACATCCAGAATCACCAGATCATATTTACCGTCCGCCCACAGCCGCTTAGCTTCAAGGCTTGTGCGGGCAACATCTATTTCATATCCCTGCTTCCTGACCGCAAAAGTAAGCCCGTTTATCAGGCTCAGATCATCTTCTACAAAAAAGATACGCTTCATTCGACTTCCTGCCCTTTCGTGTCTATCTCATGTTATTTACACCGGTACATTAATATTCAGTATGATTATATGCAATCGCATAAATCATTTCAAGCANGAAAACCTGCCTCCGTTCCACTCCCGGAACAAAAGCAGGCTTCCCATTGCTTCATGTTTNAATTCAATTTCAATTCTACATTCTCTCAAATCGCTTCATATACAATTCTGTTACGACCGTTGTTCTTTCCTTCATACAGCTTTGCGTCCGCGTCGCGTACGATGTGCTCAACCTTCCCGTCATTTCCCTCCGTGATGCCAAAAGTCATCGTAAGGCCAAACGCCGTATCGCCGTAGATAATACGCTGGGTGCGGATCTCTTCCAGCAGTTCCTGCATACAGGACACCGCCGTGTCAAGCTGCATATTATCATATACCAACAGCATCTCCTCGCCGCCCCATCTGGCGACGAATCCCTTGCCCTGCATATGTTCNTTAATCCGTTCGGATATCTTTGCAAGCGCTACATCACCGCATTCATGACCGTAAGTATCATTAACATTCTTAAAATGATCTATATCACCGATTGCAACACAGAAGGGAGTCCCCTCCTTCCGATAATTTTCACATGTCCTCCGCAATAATTTCTCGCCGCTTCTCCGATTATATAAACCCGTGAGAATATCCTGTTCCACCAGCTCTTGCAGCGACTTCTGCATCCGGATCAGGCAGCGGCCCATATGTCCCAATTCATCCTTGCGCTCCATAACATCTGCGTCAAGCTCTGTATGAAGCTCGCCTTGCGCGATTGACACCACGAATGCTTCCGTCCTCCGGAGCGCATTTACAAGCTTACCGGAAAAACGTATCGTCACAACACNTGCGATCANCATCGTAAGGATACCGAATGCAATCGTAGGTGCAATCGAATCATANACCAGCCGCTCCACTTCCGCAGATGGTTTNCCGAGAAAAANCATACCGATGCAAGTTCCGTCAGATGCATAGAGCGGTTCATAATAAGAAAAATANCGGACACCCTCCACCATCGTACTCGAATAGAAATGCGGCTGCCCGCCCTTTAACACATCCTCTGCCACCGTATCATTCGCCTTGGTTCCGATTGCCCGGATGCCATCGCTCGTTTGGATCGTCGTAACCACACGGGTATCCTGATTAAAAATTGTGATATCGATGTCGGTCTTCGCCTTAATGGAATCAATAATGGAAAAGTCACCGTCTAACAGGTGCTCTCCTTTCATCATGTAAACAGCGTCTCCTTCGTCTTCTATATGATAATCCCCTTCATATGCGGTATCGTATAAAGTGACTACTGTATGACACAGATTAACCAGCTCGTTCTTGGTTTCCACATTCATAGAGGCAGCAAACCGAACGGCACTGAACATTGTGATCACCAATGTTAATAATATAAGCGGCAGCATGTTCATTTTGAGTAAAACCCAGAAAAAACTGTTTCCTCTTAATTTCATCTTCATTTACATTCTCCCGGACGCTGAAAGTTCAGACACATTCATGGCTATCATTACACAATAACCAATATTGAACTTTTCCTTCTTCCATAGCAGATCGCTATTTAAGCAGTATAACGCATTTGCTTGCAAAAAAGATCGATTTTTCACGAATCGCCCGTGAATCGCATTGAATCGACCGTCCTCTCAAAGGGACACCCGCAAAATAAACTTGTCATCTTTAACCGAGAAACTGTATATACCGTTATACCGCTCCACCACAGCACATATACTGCGCACACCGATCCCGTGTCCCGGCTTATTCGTGACAGGCAGCCCGTGTTCAAAGGTAATATCCTCCTCGCAGGAATTAATCGCCTGCAGGAAGAATTTTCCGTTCCTTTGATATGCGTCGACTTCGATCNTCGCGGATAATCCTTTTTCTTTCATTTTCCTGCAGGCGCGTAAAGCGTTTTCCAGTGTATTGGACAGCAGCACGCACAAATCGCTTTCGGAAATCGAAATACTCTGGGCAATTCCCGCCCGAATCGTAATCAGAATACCNCAGTCTTTCGCACGTNCGGCAAAAGCNGANAATATCAGATTTGCCGCCTCATTTTCGCAATAAACTATCACTTCGTTCATCTCAATTTCGGAACAGATCTCACGAATATATCCCTGCGCCTGCTCAATCCGCCCGTTCTCAATACAGGAGGAAATATACTGCATATGGTGGCGCAGATCGTGACGGTAGGTCCTGGTTTTCTGCCAGGACTCGCGCAGGGTTTCGATTTCACGGACCGCCTGCGTAATCTGCAGATTCAGAACAGCCTGCATCTGTTCGAGCTGACTGCGGATTCTCCCCTCCTCAGAATAGTAAACAATAAATACCAGATATGCCACACTGCATACGAACGGCATAAATTCCACCGCAACCAAAGCGCCGTCCAGAAGCAGATTCGTGTAGACACTCGTCAGATAGTCGAAACCATAATACAGCGCCGGAACNAAACCGAACTGCCACTGTGCCGTAAAGGTATGCCGTGAAATNGAGCGCACGGACGGTGCAACAAAACGCAGCAAAATCAATAGCAGCGGCAGCGTCATAACCAACTCGGCTATACTCTGCATCGCCGCACCGCCCGAAAATATTGCCACAATCAGCAGCGCCAGCCATCGCCGGGTCTGGCAGCACAAGTATGCCGTCAGTACCGAGATCGTCGGCCAGAGTCTTTTTTTACTGAGGACACAAAGTACGATAATCAGGGGAAAGTGTGTGACTATCGGATATGTATATTCGNCGACATCCACACCGATCCGAAAGTAAATAATCCCCTGAAATANAAGAATCACCGCCATGCTTCCCGCCATAACCAGCCATTTCCGCCACGTCCAGAGGATATCACAGAACGCCGCGGACAAGATCATGCCGAAAGCCGCCACAGCAATAGAATTGCTAAAATATATACCANTCATAACATAAGTACCCGTCTTCTGTTGAATGCGTATTCAAGATACCTGTTCTTGATCTCGGAACATTTCCCATGCGGAATGGGAATCTCCGCCGAATTATTCATTATAATTGCCTTGTAAGAGATGTTCTGAATATATTCCATGTTGACTAAAAAAGAACGGTGCGGGCGCAGGAAATTATCATGCTGCAAGAGCTTCTCGCACAATTCATCCAGACTCCCGCTGCTCTCCAGAATATTTCCGTTTTCCATATAAAATTGTAAAGTGTGGCCAATCACTTCGCAGTATTCCAGTTCCGCCAGACAAACTCGCACAATACCGCTTCTACACCTCATGACCAGACTATCCTGCTGTTCCTTGTCACATTCAGAGATCACTGCATCCATCAGAGGGAAAAATTTTTCCTCGCATATGGGTTTGATCTGATAGAAATACGCCCCGACCGTGTAAGATTCCACCGCATATTCGGCGGATGAAGTCAGAAAAATGATCTTTACAGTGTTATCATACCGGCGAATCTCTTTTGCCACGTTGATTCCGTTTTCATCCGGCATAATAACATCNAGAAANANAATATCCGGACGNAGCCCATTCTCNATCTCAGACAGNAATTCTANGGNACNNTGAAAAGCCGTCCATCCGATTTCNTGATTNNGCNNNGCNCAATANCGGTCAANCAGGACTCTGATTTCATTTANTNCAGACANCTCATCGTCACAANATGCTACCTTTATCATANAAATCTCGTCCTTTCCATAACCTGCANATTTCANNTCNGCACNCCNGTTTCTTTANCNGCAANGCTTGACANAACACTTTATTCTTAGTTAAATTANTNTNAAGAAAANAAATNGTTTGATATGCGGGCNNATGANGTCCACTGTGTTTNATTATCATAACATAAGTCAAGCCTCGGAAAACCGCCGCNGGCGCGAAATGCCGTCGAAACTGCGCGAATAGTAAAAAAGAGAATTTTTTTGGAATTAACTGGAATTAAGTTACCCACGAACATGAATTCACGAAAACGGAGTTCTGATATTATGAAGAAACATCAGAAATTTGCTGTAGCATTGACTGCAATTCTTATTCTGTCGAATAGTTTTCCGGTATTTGCAACAGAANNTGAATTNCCGCCTGAAGAGANNGTCACNATCTCGGAAGANGCCTTGTTTCCTGACGAGACGACCGACGAGACTCCATTACAGGATCCCACANACGCAGAGGCAGAAGAACCTGCTTCGCTGTCAGACAATGCNCTGNNATCGGAACNGTNAATTGAAGNATNCAAAGAATCTGNAGAACCGGACATNCCNNTTCCGGACGAGGCNCCGNTGTTTTGCGCCAACATAGAATATTCCTGGGAAGGGTATGTGGTGAAAGGCACCTTTACGGAATTTCCTGACAATCTCAGCCATATCCACACTCTGTACTCTCCGGATGGAGATATCTGGCAGGAATGTCGAGAAGAATGGGACTTACAACTGCTTGGCACGGAGGACCCCGTCGAACTATCCCATCTACAGACTCAAATCTGCCTCTATGACAGCTTCGAGCCTCTAAAAAGCTATCTGGCAGGAACATTGGATCGTTTCTACTTAAAATTACGCCTTACCTTGAAAGACGGGCGTACATATGAATCCCAAACTGCAGTCATCGACCGTGGAGAGCCGCAGCCTGTGCCTGAGGGAATAACACTCACCGCTTCGTTTGCTCCCTCCATGCGTGTCCTTGAAAGGAACCCCTTTAAATACTACGGCAGATACCAGATCACCGTAAGCCCGACTGCCACGCCGGAAGATATATCCGCGTTTCTGCCGAATAGGATTCCGATTCAGGTCGATCTCCAACAAGGGATAGATTTCTTTGCCGGAGACATTATAGATTGNCCTGTCACGTGGAAATCCTTATCACTTCCTCCGCTCATTGNCGGCGAAAGTGTGACCATTANNGANGCCGCAGAAGANATCGTGGTNCCCGGCGGCACTNTGCTTCGTACACCGCTCGGCGTTTACCGTCTGGATGAACCNCTTGCCGTCAANCAGGATATGTTCTCGNACGAAGTCCGTCTGGTTTTGAACGTCACTGCCGGGGACGGTAATCCNACCGGGGTGCTGTGCTGTGAAAATGCCGGATTGGAAGCGGCATTTGATCTGAAACCCACAGGTGCCACAGCCATCCATGCCTATGCTTNCTCAGATCAGGANACGGGATGGGTAGAACTGCCTGACCTCCGGCTCTTAGATGAAGTCAACTCNCAACCATCTACTGCAAACAGCGGCTATGCACTTGTGCTGCGCAATGACCAGGAACCGTACCGGTCCTATCTGGCAGCAGAAGCAGCAGGAAATACTCCCACCCCCTTCATCATCGGTATGAAGATCGAGGGCGGCGTGTATAACGGGCGGCAGCTTGTCCTCACATGGCCGGATACATACCAGCTTCCTCCCGATTTGCCGGAAGTCGGCGGAGCAGGCGGCAATGAAAACAATGCCGGTTCTGATAATAAAGGAGACAGCACAGAAGAAGGACAACGCCCGAATCTACCCCAAAATCAGGAAGAAAACTTGCAATCTAAGCCGTCGGATTCGACACAGACTCCGGATGATAATCAGGACTCGTCATCGTCGGATTCAACACAAGCACTGGAAGAGAAGCAAGACTCATTATCACCGGATTCTTCTCAGGCTTCAAAAGAGCCTCAGAAATCGCTGACGGATTCGTCCCGGACAAATAAGAAACAAAACACTCTGCCAAGCAGTATCACTGATAACGGAAACCAACAGAATCAGGGAAATGAGCGCACATTGGACAGTCATAAAGACTCTCCACAGGCTTCTATNACAACCCAAGAAGCAGCGGCCGGAAATAACGCAGGAAATTCTGCTGCAAATCCTACAATTAGTGCAACAGCAGATAATCATACGGAATTTGCAATGCTGACAGCACTCCCTGCCGAAATCATGTTGACCGCCGNTCAAAACGGAATACATGGTCACAATGCAAGAATTAGCAGCCATGGCCTTCTTCTCCTCATGGCGGCAACCGCTGTAACCGTTATCTGTATTACCGCGATTACTGCCGGAGTAACTGCGAAGAAAAAGAATATTAGAAAATATTAAAATCAGAAGTTCATCATATCAACANAAAAAACTTTATGTTTCCCGTGGGAATTCCATGATAAATTTCGTGCCTTTTCCCACGGCGGACTGAACCGNAATAGTACCGCCAAGCTCAGTCACGATACCGTGCACAATATACAATCCAAGTCCTGTACCGGTCTCCCGGTTAGCAGTTCCCACGTAAAATCTNCGGAATATAANCGGTAATTCCTCCTCCGGAATCCCGCANCCGGTGTCCTCCACGATCACACAGATCTTTNCGTCCTCTATCCGGGCGGATACTGTAATGCTCCCNTTTGGAGGTGTGGCTTTCAGCGCATTATAAATNAGATTTTCAAAAAGTATATCCANCTTTTCCGGCTGTGCCGACAGGNACGCATCCTGATTCGGCTGCTCCACGATCAGATATACCGACCGGACNTCCGCTTCTCCGCGNTAAGTGGCATAAATCTCNGAAAGCATCTCCCGAATCGATATCCGAACACGCTCNCCCTCAATTTTATCCAGTTCATTAATAGCAGAAAGCCCCTGCAGGCGCCTTGCCATTTCCTGCTGCTTNGCNTCCGCCTGATCGAGATATCCCTGCAGCTCCGTGTCCACTCCCACACCACTCCTGCGAATGGCGTGAATAAANGACTGCGTGGCAAANACAGGCGCTTTTAAATCATGNGCCATGTCAGAGAAGAACGCCTTACGTTCCTNCAGAAGCTGATTCACTTCNTCNGTGCGCTTTTGCACCTGCTCNTCCAGATGATNGGTNAGNGCATGATTCTCCTGCAGAATCCGCC
>JAAUZT010000019.1:0-81478 GCA_014804485.1 Lachnospiraceae bacterium | reverse complement strand
CGTGACACCATCATGNCNCCGAACAGCAGTACCAGCATAAGNCCGCACCACTCAAACTGCCAGAAGAAACGAATCGGCTCGAAACGATTGGCAAACAGAAGATTCACNGCCANTCCTGCCCCGAACACGAGACANCCTGCCAGNGTATACCGGCTCTCCCATCTCNTCGCCGACNTTCCCCGCAAAGTATAAAAGACGGCACACCCAAAAGTAACCATATAGTAAAGATCCGTCAGCCTGCCATGCACATAAACNGCCCACGGCANTACCGGAATCANCACACACAAAANCAGCAGCCCAACCGACATCGCCGTAAGAACTCCTCTCAACCATATCCATTCCTTACCGCAGNCATCTNCGGAAGNCAGNCCGGTAAGCCGNACCACNCAGAAGCACAGACCGTACAGTGCNATATCCTGNANAANAAACCAATACTGCGCCNCCGGCATGGCNAACANAAATACAAANTACCGGAACATATAGAGAGCATAACANCAGCAGAGCANCCCNAANNAACGGCTNATACTNCCTCCCGNCCGCCACAGGAAAAGNGTGAACGCCGCCAATACCAAAGGAATCAAAAAAGCNNCGGCATAGGCNAAGCTCTGTATACTGTCTATCCGGTGAAGCNTCNCNTCTGCACTNAGCGCAGGCGGAAAGTACATCCCGCTGTAATACCCCNNCTTTGACACAGTCTCCACCNTCAGAACATGGTCNCCNGANNTCAGTAAAAACGNAATNCNCCCNTTNCCTGTACCCGNAGCAAGCTGCNNNNCGTCCAGNGAAATAGCATACGCCGTNGAGAGCCGCGGGAACTGTATCGACACGATCCGGGACGTACCGTCATAGCGCAGCGTCAACTGATANCGNGCCTTCCCGTGGGGTGAAACNGCCNGATCTCCTCTTTGCAGATTAGAGAATTCCCCGATATAGGTAGGCTTNTCCGTTACGCGCTCATCCGTNAGCAGCCAGCCGTCNATCAGAAAGATGGGANCATTCCGNTCCAGATCCCGCTCNTTAAACGTTATCACACCGGATTTNCCATANGGAGGCNGNGNCNGATATTTATTATCCATATAATANAGCAAAGTAAAAAAGACCGTCAGCACGGTCAGNACAATCGGTATCTGCCATCGGACTTTTTGCCGTTTCANGCACGCCTCCTNTTTTCATATATCATAATNAATNAATCTGCAAAGTCAGGGCTNTGTCGAAACAAANCGGTAACCCTGNCCCCAGACTGTCTCTATAAAACGCTGNTCTCCTCCCGCCTTCTCNAGCTTCCGNCGNAGTCTGGACATNTGCNNCTGCACCATCTGCCCGCCGTCCCANGGCTGACNGCCCCATACCATCCCGAAGATTTCNTCCGGTGTAAAAATATGNCCCGCACGCTCTGANATCTTCCATAANATATCNAACTCAANCGGGGNAAGNGGAAGTNCTTTCTCATGGATCAGNGCTCTGCGTTCCGTCAGNTNCAGAAGAAGNGAACCGTAACGCANCTGCGTNCGGTCAGACANAGCCAGCTTAATGCGCGTCTCCACCTTNGCCCANAATAACTCCTCAGAGGTATCCTTNGTGATATAGTCTATNCCGCCNGCNGCAAATCCNTTCACCTGCTTGTCCGATTCCGTAAGACTGCTCAGAAAGATGANCGGNGCCTGCACCAGCTTACGAANCNCTTCNCAGATGGCAAATCCNTCTTCATCCGNAATCATCACATCTAACAGCACACAGTCGTAAGGTTCATCNGCCGCCATCCTTANTGCNTCTTTGCCATTCTCCGCCTGCCTCACTACACAGCCGTGNCGCTGCAGCACATCCGCCCATAACTTGCGGTCTGCCGGNTCATCATCCACCATCAAAATCCGCCANGGTCCTGCCGGACGTTCCGTTTTACCATAAGCTCCCGCCGCATGCACATCGGGTGCTGCAGCCGTCTCCGCCAGGTGCCCTAAATTCATATAGGCGTCCTGCACCTGACTGCGCCGCTTCCTTGATATCGGGATGCTGTGCCCGCTCTTCGTCATGACATGATCGACATCAACCGACCGGACATGCCGCAGGTTCACAAGATACGCCCGGTGCGTCTTAAGGAACTCCGTTCTGGNCAAAAGCTGCCCTTCAATGTCTGCCAACGACGCACTTACTTCATGAACTGCACCGTCTGTCAGATGAAAGGACACCGTCTTATTAATGACTTCCACATATTCAAGTTCCGCATAAGATATACTAACGATGCCCTCCCTGTTCTGCAGCACAAATCCTTTCTCCTGTCCGGCACCATCGTACATCATGATCCGCATGGTTTCCATCCTCCTCGAAATGTACGGTATGTTTACTATGATTATACTATAAAATATTTCCCAATGCAAAAAGAAACCGCCCTCCCGCAGATGATCCCTCATCTACGACAGCGGCGGCCTCCTTCATGCATAAGCCCTGATCCTATGCCTAATCTCACATTATAATCTTATATTTCAAACTTCCCGATAATATCATCTAACTGCTTAACAACGCCATCCAGTTCATGCATAGCGCGGCTTATATTGTTCATCTCTTCATTCTGATCCTCGACTCTGTTGTTTACTTCCTGGCTTGCCGCAGACAATTCCTGCGTCTCGCTGGATATGCCGGAGAATGTATCCACGATCTCGTTCTTGTTTTTATTCAGCGTATCGACTGCATTTTCCAGCTCATTGATATCACTGCCCATGCTCATAATATCGTCACTGATCCGCTGGAATACGCCCTGTGTATCTTCCATTGCCGACATACTTTCTACCGTAGTCCCCTGAATCTCTCCGATCTGCGCGCTGACATTTCTAATCTCATTCTGAATTTCCGTAATAATCCGATCAATGTTCTGTGTCGCCGAAGTGGTCTGCCCTGCAAGCTGTCCGATCTCCTCTGCTACGACCGCAAATCCTCTGCCTGCCTCGCCGGCTCTGGCCGCCTCAATCGATGCATTCAATGCAAGCAGTGATGTCTGGGTAGCAATCTCACTGATCGTTTTACTGATACCATCGATGGAAACCGACTTCTGCGACAGACTGTTGGCCGTCTCATATGTAGCATCCTGTATTTCACGGCTCTGATTAATCTTCTCAGACAGCATGCTAACCGTGTGCATTCCGTCATTACACTGTTGAACCGCCGCATTCGCTACCTCGTTCATCCGTTCCATTCCCTCGGCAACCTGTGTCAGTTTATCCGCAAAATCTGCGAGATTCTCATTTGCGATCTGCGTCTGTTGTGCCACATCATCAATGGCGAGTACAATCTGCTCTACTGTATCTTTGACAGATGCATTGTTCGTAACCGTACTCTCCACAGAGCCTTCTACATTTTCAAACTGCGTACGAAGTACACCGGATGCATTCATCATCTGCTGTACGATCTCATGGAGTGCATAACGCATTTCCTGTATCGCCCGATCCATAATGGCCATCTCGTCTTTGCGCTTCGGATTGAGTGCACTCTCCTTAAGCTGAAGTTTCAACTCTCGAAGCTCGGTAACCTCATTCTGCATGATCCGAATCGGTTTCGTAAAGGTCCCGCTGTAAACGGCCACGATAATCGCCGCTACGATTGCCGATACGATCATAACCACTACCGCATACTTCAAAATCTGTACTACCACCTGATTATAAACAGCTGCCGGTGTTACAACTATGATGTTCCACCCGATCGTTCCAACCGGCCACGCTTTCAAATATTTGCTCTCGCCGTCATAGTCTTCCATCTGGCTTCCGTCGGTAATTGCCGTAACATATGCACCGTTCAAAACATCCGCCATTTTAACCGTATTAGCTTCCGTAGACATAAATGCATCATTTTGGTGCATCAGGATCGAGCCCGAATTATTCACCAAAAATGCATAACTGCCATCTGTGGTATCCACCACATCATCCAACAGACCGAACAGAATCGGAAGCTGCAGATCCATACTGATAACACCGCTGCTGCCGTCCGGACATTTAAAATTACGCCCGACGGGAACTACCATATTACCGGTAACAGAGTCTAAGAAAGGCTCGCTACATACCTTTTCTTCCGATTCGATGGCTCCCACATACCATGGGCGTTTCGTAAAATCCCATCCCTCGTCCGGCACCCACCCGGCACCGTCGTAATACTCTCCGTTCGTAAAGGCAACATATATATCCGTCGTATTATCATTGGCCGCTGTCAGTGCCTGCAGATAATCCCACAGTTTATCCTTGTCCAGCTCCTCCTGCGTGGTCATATACACGTTAATCGTGTCGAGCACAGCAGAGTTTCCTTCAATCCACTCGTTGACCTTCGCCGCGTAGTACTCAGCCTCCGTCTTATACTGCTCGTCGTTCATGCTCGCAATCCGATCTCTGGCGACCGTCAAGATACATAAGATCGCAACTAACATACAGCCAATACAGATCACTGAAAAAAATGTTGTTAACTTTGCCCTGATTTTCATAGAATTTCCTCCGCAAATAACCATATTCCCTTCGGCAAAACAGTTTCTCCCATACGCTGTTTGTTACTATTATACTAAACAGTTTTCATATATACAATGATTTTATACAATTCTCCTAACCGAAACAATGCTTCGATAGGTCGCGGCCGTGATCTTGATCCCCGTCCGCTCTGTGCTGGCATGCACGATCTGCCCGTTTCCTATGTAGATACCCACATGCCCGCCGTAATATATAATATCTCCCGGCTGCGCCTCGGAATAGGATACCGCTCTGCCGGCTCCGGACTGCGCATAGGAACTTCTCGGCAGCGAATAACCGAAGGCCTGATAAACCGCCATCACGAAACCTGAGCAGTCCGCCCCTTTGGTCAGACTGGTTCCGCCCGCCACGTAGGGCGATCCGATATATTTACACGCGAAATCCGCGATCTGCTGTCCTTTGCCGCTTCCGGAAGAGGACGGTTTCGGGGTCTCCGTCTTCTGCTCTTTGCCCTTATCGCTATCGGAATCCGAGTCGTCGTCCGCTGCAGCCAGCTGTGCCTCCTGCTCCGCTTTCTTACGCTC
Source organism: Lachnospiraceae bacterium (assembly GCA_014804485.1). Classification (GTDB taxonomy): domain Bacteria; phylum Bacillota; class Clostridia; order Lachnospirales; family Lachnospiraceae; genus UBA3282. Next base: position 76,455 of record JAAUZT010000019.1, on the reverse strand, counting down.
CTCTTCCTCCTTGCGTTTGCGCTCTTCTTCCTCCCTGCGCTTACGCTCCTCTTCTTCCAGCTTCTTGATCTGCGCCGTCTCCTGCTTAATCTTAGCCGTGTAGACAGCCGCCTCCTGCTTCGCTTTTGCTAATACAACATTGTAATTCTCATACTCCTGCTGCTTCTGCGCCAATATTTCCTCCACATAGGCTTCTTCTTCTTCCAGCTCGCTTCGTGAAGTTTCCAGCTCGGATTTCTCTTCTTCCAGATTGTCCTGAAGAGCAGCTACCTGCTGCACGATCCCTTCATACTCTTCCAGCAGTCTTCTGTCATATTCATAGAGGTCTTCCACATAGCTTGCCTTGTTCATGATCTCGCCCATGCTCTTCGCACCGAAGAACATCTGCAGATAGGATACTTCCCCTTTCTCATACATGAATCTGATACGTACCTTCATGGCCTCATACTGCTCATTTTTCTCCGCCAGCGCAGCGTCATACTCCTCCTGCGCTTTCACAATGTCCGCCTCTTTATTCTCGATTGCTTCTTTGATCAGATTGATATCGGTCAGAAGCGCCACCATTTCCGCATCCAGTTCGTCGATCTCCTGCCCGATGTCCGCCTGTGCACCCTTATAATCGGAAATCTGCTGATTGACATCCTTAAGCTGCGACTGATTATTCTTAAGCTCCTCCTGTAGATCAGAAATCGTGGTAGCCGTTGCCGTATCTGCCGCCAGTATAAGCAATATGAAGGATAGCACGATACATATCGTCTGCGTATATCTTCTCCTCATCCCGCCGTTCCTCTTCTCCGGTAAACTTATAATTCGCAGTTATTCACTGTTCTCGGGAACGGAATCACATCCCTGATGTTGCTCATACCGGTCAGATACATGACACATCTCTCAAATCCCAGACCGAATCCCGCATGACGCGCAGAACCGTATTTCCTGAGATCCAGATAGAACTGATAATCCTCCTTATTCAGACCCAGCTCCTCCATCCGCTTCTCTAAGAGATTCAGATCATCCTCTCTCTGGCTGCCGCCTATGATCTCACCGATTCCCGGCACAAGACAGTCCATAGCTGCCACGGTCTTGCCGTCCGCATTCAGTTTCATATAGAAAGCCTTGATCTCCTTCGGATAATCCGTCACAAAGACGGGACGTTTAAATTCCTGTTCCGTCAAGTACCGCTCATGCTCGGTCTGCAAGTCGCATCCCCATGACACCTTGTATTCAAACTCATCGTTATGTTTCTCCAGAATACTGATCGCCTCCGTGTAAGTCACATGCGCAAAGTCGGAATGAAGCACGTGATTAAGCCGCTCGATCAGTCCCTTATCAACGAACTGATTAAAGAAATTCATCTCCTCCGGCGCGTTGTCCAGTACATATCGGATCACATGCTTTAACATCGCCTCCGCAAGTTCCATGTCATCCGTCAGATCTGCAAACGCGATCTCCGGCTCGATCATCCAGAACTCCGCCGCATGTCTGGTCGTGTTGGAATTTTCCGCACGGAAAGTCGGACCGAAAGTATACACGTTCTTAAACGCAAAAGCATATGTCTCTACGTTCAACTGCCCGCTGACAGTCAGATTGGTTGCCTTGCCGAAGAAATCCTTAGTGTAATCCACCTGTCCGTCCTCCGTCATAGGCAGATTATTCATATCCATCGTCGTCACCTGAAACATCTCGCCTGCTCCCTCGCAGTCACTTCCCGTAATAATCGGCGTGTGCACATACACAAAACCTCTCTCCTGAAAAAAAGTGTGAATTGCATAAGCAATCAGCGAGCGCACGCGGAACGTTGCCTGAAACGTATTGGTTCTCGGTCTCAGATGCGAGATTGTCCTCAAATACTCGAAGCTGTGCCGTTTCTTCTGCAGCGGATAATCCGCCGTGGATTCTCCTTCTATGATAATCTCAGCCGCCTGCATCTCAAATGCCTGCTTCGCCTGCGGCGTAGCCACGATCTTTCCCTTTGCCACGATTGCAGATCCCACATTCAGCTTAGAGATCGTCTCAAAATTATCAAGCGTATCGCCGTACACTACCTGCAGTGTCTCAAAGAAAGTGCCGTCGTTTACTACAATAAACCCGAACGTCTTAGAATCTCTGATGCTTCTCACCCATCCGCCGACCGTTACTTCCTTGTCGATATAATTCTCCGTGTTACGATACAACTCCTTAATGTCTGTCAGATTCATACTGCTCATAATATAACCTCTCCTTCTTCATCCCTTATAGTTTGTCTTTTTCCGAAAACTCCAATCAAAAAATGCAAAACCGCGTTAATCTTCTATCGTGGATATCGTATCGATCTTACCGTTTTCTTTCAGATAATCCATGACATTCCTTCTCATTACCTGCTCCCGCAGCATTTCCATGTCCATGCTCTCCTTAAATTTCGCCTCGGATTCGTAACCGTAGACTTCCACTCTACTGTCCACTTCCTCCTGAATCTGCTCTTCGGTGGGATTTAACCCTTCCGCGTCGGCGATCGCCTGGAACATGATATACTGCTGTGCCGCTGTCAGCGCCTCTGTCTTAAATTTCTCTTCATATCCCTCCGGATCCAGTCCGTAATACTCCTGCATATAATCCTTCAGCGTCATATTCATGGAAACCGCATTGGCGTTCATGACATCCTTGAGATTCTGTGTGAAACGCTCCACCATCTTAGCAGGAGGTTCCCTGAAAGAACATTCCGACATAACCGCGTTTGTCATGGTTGTCTCGATTGTATTCTGATAATTCTGCACTTCCGTCTCATAGAAATAATTGTACACATAGTCCCGCAAATCTTTCTCTGTCTTACAGCCTTCTATTCCCAGAGTCTGTACAAACTCATCGTTCAATTCCGGTGTCACTTGTTTGGTGATACTGTTGACCGTAACCTCGAATACGACCGGCACACCCGCAAGGTCAGGATTCACATCGTAAGGATCCGGAAACTTCAGATCCAGGGATACCGTTTCACCGATATTCACGCCGATCAGCCCGTCCTCGAAACCGTCTATAAATCGACGGGATCCGATCGTCAGATCAAACCCTGTACCCGTACCGCCGTCAAACGCCTCTCCGTCAATATAGCCGACGAAATCAATATTGGCCGTATCTCCGTTCTCCACGGCTCTGCCGGTGACCTCCTCCGTCGTAGTATAGTTCGGCAGGATATAATACTGAATGTACATGTCCACAAGCCCGTCCTCCACTACCGGTTCCGCGGCGGAAGCTTCTATTCCGATATAATTTCCCAGTGTCACATAATCTGTTGCCTTGATATCTTTCAGATACACCTTATCTCCGCAGGCGGTAAGAATCATCGATAGAAGAAACGCTGCCATCGGTATCATCATTTTCTTTCCGCAAAGTCCTCTTCCATGCATACGCTCCGGACGTTCTACGTCTCTTACAATATTATTTTTCCTTATATCATCCATAATAAACCTCATTTCTGCATGCCTCTCCAGCGAACAGACTTTCTTTTCGCACTTATTTATATTAACATACATCCCGCTTTCTTAAAAGAGGATTCTCGCGGAAATCTATGAAATTTCCTTGCTTAAAGCCGCGATCAATGTTAAAATACTTTGTGCATGTAGTCATGTAAATCAGTAGGTTCGGAGGTAGTTCCATGAATACTTTAACGATTGTTTTGTTAGTCATTCTGGCTGTTTTGATCATTGCCGTGGTCGCATTATACTTCCTTGGCAAGAAAGCGCAGAAGAAACAGAGCGAGCAACAGGCACAGATCGAGGCCATGAAACAGACGGTCTCTATGCTGATCATAGATAAGAAACGCATGAAATTGCGGGATGCGGGGCTTCCGCAGGCTGTGCTCGAACAGACCCCGAAGTGGCTGCGCGGCTCCAAGCTGCCGATCGTCAAAGCTAAAGTGGGTCCCCAGGTAATGTCCTTAATCTGTGAGGAAAAGATCTTTGACTCCGTACCGATCAAGAAAGAAGTCAAGGCCACAGTCAGCGGGATCTATATCACGGGCGTAAAAGGACTTCACGGCAAGCCTATCGTCGCCGAACAGAAGAAAAAGAGCAAATTCAAGCAGCTTGTGGAGCGTGCGCAGGAGAAGGCGGGCGCAAAGCCATTAAAATAAAAAATCGAGCTTCGCTCGATTGCGAGCTTCGCTCGATTGCGAGCTTCGCAGGATTGCGAGATTCGCGGGATTGCGAGATTCGCTTCGCGAACTCGGATAAATTATAGACTAAGCAAGCAGCTTTTCCTTAAAGAGATGTCTCAACTTAAGGAAAAGCTGCTGTTTTCTTTGGAGCAGATATCGATTCTGATGTGGCAGTCGGACAGGAACTCGTAATTGATATCCAGCGCATAATCCACATCTACCACAATATTATCTTCGTGTTCCTCCACCTGTATCTTCTTCGTGTCGATGCCGACAAGGATCTGTCCGAAGGGAGTGTTGTAATTTGTCAGGTTTTTCTTGTTTTCCTGAAAAACCATATGTACATTCACCAGTCCGTTTCTGGTCAATTCCAGCATATGTTCGCTGAACTTTAATCTGTTCTTGGTGGGTTGGGTAAATCCTTCCGTGATCTCCTCGTAGACCACGTAATGCCTGTCATTTCTCTTATAGTAATCACCCACCGTCACCATCTCAACTTTATCTGCGTCCTCCTCGCGCTGGTCAAACTGCAGACCGCGAAGGGTCAGTAATACTTCCCGTGTCATATACATCCTCATTTCTGCGCAGCATTTTATGTCACACTCAATATTCGTCTATGTTAATTACTTTCGCGGACAGGATACCGTAAGTGAGGATCGAGTTGGCAAACTTCTGAAACTTATCCGCCCCGTCACTGACAAAGAAACGGTATAACTCCGTGCCCAGCTCCGGTCTGTGTTCGCTTTCGAGCCCTTGTTCCCGCAGAAGCTCTTTCAATTCCCGCGCAGTCTCATAAGCGGGATTCACCAATGTCACCCCGTCTCCCATAATTCTTCCGATGGTAGAGCGGATTATCGGATAGTGTGTGCACCCCAGAATCAACGTATCGATCCCCACATCAATCAGTTCCGTCAAATATCTCCTGGCAATCTCATCCGTCACAGGATCCTCCCACAACCCCTCTTCCACCAATGGCACAAATAAAGGACAAGCCTTGCACAGTATCGCAGCGTTGCTGTCAATTTCTTTTATGTATCGGCTGTATATGCCGCTGCCGGTTGTGGCCTCCGTGGCGATCACCCCGATCTTACCGTTCTTCGTCGCCATGATTGCCGCCTTGGTACCGGGCTTCACCACACCGATAATAGGAATATCCACTTCCTGTTCCAATGCATCCAAAGCATAGGCGCTCGCACTATTACACGCCACCACAATTGCCTTAACTTCCTGCGTCTGCAGGAATCTGACGATCTGCCGCGAGAACTTGGTAATCGTATCCTGCGACTTACTGCCGTAAGGAACTCTTGCCGTATCGCCGAAATACACAATCCGTTCATTGGGAAGCTGCCGCATGATCTCTCTTGCCACAGTCAGCCCGCCCACGCCCGAATCAAACACGCCGATCGGTCTGTTACGCAATTCTTCATATTCACTCATAATAATCTTCCATTCCTGCTCTGTGTGAAAGCCTTCCACTTATATGGCTCTTTCACACCAGTCTTCATGATCCTTCTTTACGGAACTTCTGTTCCAGCCATTCAAGCAGTCTGCTCTTAACAACAACTTCATCTCCTGCTGCATTCAGGATATCCTCAACATCTGTCTCTTCCAGGACTATCTCCTGTCCGTCTACAACCATAATCTGCTCATAAGTGCTTTCTGTAAAACAAAGCTCCGGATACAGAACGCCCCACCAGGCAAGCGCAAACATAATAACGGCGGCGGTGCGAATGCGCAGGTCACGATATCCTCTAAGTAATAGCTGTCTCACACGCTGTCTGTTCCACATATCATTACACTCCTTTTCTCCGATTGCGGGTCCGCCTGACGGTACATGATCCGCCGCATTCTGCATCGGCATGCCTGCATATCGTCTTTCTGACTTTCTAATAAGAAGTGTAACCTTGTTCCCGTTCTCTATACGTAACACATCACATTTTCTTATGGTGCGCGTTCCGTTCCTGTTCCAGATATATCTGCCTGATCACAAACCGCTCCTGATTGTCTATATGAAGCTTTGCGGCTGCGGCTGCTTTCTCTTTATCCCGTCTGATGATACTTTCGTATATCATTCTATGTTCATCGATCAGGTTATCATGACGGTTTTCATCCTTAATATATTCAAAACGATACCGGTACATCTGCTCTGACAGGTTATTGATCAACTGAATCAAGCGCCTGTTGCCCGTCGCCTGTACAATAATATCGTGAAGCGCCACATCCGCCGCCGCAATCGTGGTCGCATCTTTCGTCTCTGTCGCCCGCTCAAACTCATCGCACGCCTGCTTCAGCCTTTCTTCTTCCTCGGCTGTAATTCGGTCGCAGGCCAGCTCCGCACAGAGAGCATCCAGCGCACGGCGCACCTCCAGCACCTCCCTAAGGCTTTTCTCCGTGATCTGAGCCACCTCTGCGCCACGGCGCGGGATCATAATCACCAGCCCTTCCAGCTCCAGCTTACGGATTGCCTCTCTGATCGGCGTCCTGCTGACACCCAGACGATTCGCCAGATGGATTTCCAGCAGACGCTCGCCGGGCTTCAGTTCACCCGTCAGAATCGCTTTGCGAAGCGTATTAAACACCACATCCCGCAAGGGAAGGAGCTCATCCATAGTCATTTCCAAATGATCTTCCATCCATAACCGCCTTTCTTAAATATATTATATGCCATACACCACATATCATTAACACTCATGAAACGTTGTCACATGTACCTGCCTTGCGAGTCCGCTGCGCACTACAGCTTCCGCCGCCTTCTCAGCCGTCTCCCGCTGCATAAAGATACCGAACACAGTAGGACCGCTGCCGCTCATCAGCGCATTCTCGGCACCTTTGCCTCGCAACATTCCTTTCAAATCCTCTATGACAGGATACTCCCTGACCGTAACCGTCTCCAGCACATTACCGAGGCGATCGGTGACGCCCTTAAGATTACACGCCTGAAGCGCCCCGATCATACCGTCAATATCGGGATGATACGTCAACGCGTCGGCATGCAGATTTCCATAGACAAATGCGGTGGACACATTGATATCCGGTTTCGCCACTACGAGAAAACACGCCGGCGGTGCAGGCAGCGGCGATAAGATCTCTCCGATCCCCTCCGACAGCATCGTCCCGCCCACCAGACAATAGGGAATATCCGCCCCGAGTTTCACACCCAATTCCTGTAGTTGGGTAATAGAATATCCCATCTGAAACAATTCATTCAATCCGTGCATGGTCGCAGCAGCATCTGAACTTCCTCCTGCCATACCCGCGGCGATCGGTATTCTCTTAGTCAGTGTGATCCGCACACCTTCCTGTACCGCTCTCTCCCGCATAAGCAGATCCGCCGCTTTACAGATCAGATTATCACTGCTTACGGGCAGCTCCCCGCAATCCGTCCGAAGCTCGATCCCCGGTTTAACCGTTTTCTCAAACAGCAGATCATCGCACAGATCCACTGTCTGCATGATCATCCTGACCTCGTGATAGCCGTCAGTCCTGCGCCTTAAGACATCCAGTCCGATATTAATTTTCGCATATGCCTTGCGGGTAATTTGATCCATCCTTTGCTCCCAACTGTATTTAATTGCATTTTGTATACAATGATTGTACTTTATTATATACAATACAGTGTCATTTCGTCAAGATATGCCCAGATTTTCCCGATGTCATGAGCGGGCGGATATTTGTCATAAAATTTTTTAAAAAAATATACCTGACACCTAATTTTTCCAAAGCTTTGGTACGATATAGATAATAGAAGAAGGGGACTGTCCCCCTGTATGTAACTGAAAACAGAAATTATCAACAAATTCCAAGGAGGGATACCAATGAGCGTAAACGGAGTTACAGGTGCTGCAAATACTTATGATGTTTATCAGGCGAATCAGGCAGCCGCTAAGACAGCCGAAGAGAAAACTTCCGAAGCTAAGGCTTCCGAAGAGAAGGAAAATACAGGTGTTGTCTACGAGGCATCGAAAGACGCAGACACCAAGACTGCCAAGACTTACACACAGAACACAAACTTAGTGAACAAGATGAAAGCCGATGCCGAAGCACATGCACAGCAGTTACAGAATATTGTACAGCAGTTGATGAGCAAACAGGGTGAGACCTACAATACCGCAAACGGTATATGGTCAATCTTAGCAAGCGGTGATTTCACAGTAGATGCCGCTACGAAGGCACAGGCTGAGAAAGATATCGCAGAAGACGGCTACTGGGGTGTTGAACAGACATCCGACAGAATTATTGATTTTGCAACTGCACTGACAGGCGGTGATCCGAGCAAGATCGAAGAGATGCGCGAAGCTTTCAAGAAAGGCTACAAACAGGCTGAGAAGACATGGGGCGGTCAGCTTCCTGACATTTCCCAGAGGACTTACGATGCTGTAATGGAAAAGTTTGACAAACTGGCGGAAGAAGCCGGACTTACAACGTCAAACTAATCTGTATTATCATATTTATTTCCTATGTTAAAAGAAGTCAGGTTTCATAGCCTGACTTCCTTTATTATACCCACTTTCCGGACAAGCTTAATTGCTTGTCCGTTTTTTAATCCTCCAGCGCGGAAAACAACACATTACGTATCCTGCGGGTATATGCGGTAGTTCCCGAGCACGTCTTCTGCTGCATAATCAACAGCGTCAGATCATGTGCCGGATCATTCACCATATGTGTACCCAGCCAGCCGTCCCAGCCATACTCGCCTCTGCTGCCGAGCCCGGCTGCTTCTTCCGGGGAATCCATAATACGCATCAGGTTGCCGTATGTATATCCCTGCAGTGATTCCCATGTCTCCACGCCCCGTCTCTGTGCCGGCGTAACATGCGCGGTGGTCATGTACTCTACCGTGTGGGATGACAGAATCCTTTTTTTCCGATATGATCCCATGCCCAGCAGCATCTGCGTAAACTTCGCATAATCGTCTATGGTAGAGCACAGTCCCGCACCGCCCGACTCATATGCCGGACGCCGTTTCATCTGATTCTGTATGCCCAGATGACACTCGGTCTCTTCCACCAGCCTGCCTTCCGATTCCTGATAGACTTTCGCCAGCCGTCCCTGCTTATCTTCCGGCACATAGAAATCCGTATCGTTCATGCCGAGCGGTTCGAAGATCCGCTGTTTCAGGAAATCACCGAAGCGCATACCGGATACCACCTCCACTATGGCTCCCAGCACATCCGCTGACAAACCGTACTGCCATGTAGTGCCCGGAATAAATGCCAGCGGCAGCTTACCGATCCTGTTCGCGATCTCGACCGTGGTCAGCGCCTGATCTGTCAACAGCTTGTCCTTAACTTCTTCGATCAGCTTATCGCATCTGATCTCCGCAGGCGATCCCTCTCCCGGATACGTCAGGCCGGAAGTCATATTCAGCAGGCTCTGTATCGTAATCGGACGTTTGACCGGCACGATCACCCCCTGTTCTATCACATATTGATTCCGGAATCCCGGAAGATAATCGGACACCTGATCCAGCAGATCGATCCTGCCCTCCTCTAATAAAATCATAACCGCAGCCGCCGTGACCGGCTTCGTCATGGAATACAATCTGTGTATGGTATCCCTCGTCATACTGTGCTCTGCCGCAATATCCCGATATCCCGTCTCATAATAACACTGTTCTTCGCCATGCCGCATGATCAGGCAGCTGGCTCCCGATACGAATCCCTGATCCGTCATCTCCCGCATGATATCCTGTACTCTTCCCAATTTCTCCAGATTCATAATTCCCTCCGTTCTATACGCCCGTCTGTTAAGATTCATATCAACGCCGGTTATTACATCAATTTGCGGATTATCGGCTCATATTACAACAAAACAAACCACGCATGTTCATAATGTGCCGTTTCATTCAAATCCGCTAGTTCTTATATGATTCAATATACCACATATTCTGCCATTACGTAATTACCCGGCGTATAAAATCTTATATCATACATAATTGTTACCTTTTCCATCTGTACAGAGGACACCCCTGACAAATATAAAAAGTAACAATTTACTAAAAATACATGTAATAAATCAGCAATTTAACAAGTAGCCCATTTTATATAAATAAGTTATACTGTTGGCAAACACACACTAAAAAAGAAAGGATTCCTACATATCATGATTGAAAACAATAACGTACACAAAATCTTATACGGCGGCGACTATAATCCGGAGCAGTGGCCGGAGGAAAGCTGGGAAGAAGATATGCGTCTAATGAAGCTGGCGCATATTGACGTAGTCACGCTGAACGTATTCAGCTGGGCAGCCCTGCAGCCTTCCGAAGATACATACTGTTTCGATAAACTGGACCGGATTATGGAGACGGTCACGAAGCACGGCATGAAGGTCTGCCTTGCCACTTCCACGAGCGCACATCCCGCGTGGATGGCCCGCCGGTATCCCGATATCCTCAGAACCGAGTTTAACGGTATGAAGCGCAAATTCGGCAGTCGTCACAACTCCTGCCCGAACAGTCCGACCTATCGCAAATACGCGCAGGCGCTGGCCGGAAAGCTGGCGGAACGCTATCAGTCTTATGACAACATTGTGGCATGGCACATCTCCAACGAATACGGCGGTGAGTGTTACTGTGAAAACTGTGAACGTGCATTCCGTAAATGGCTGCAAAATAAATACAAGACCATCGATGCCGTCAACGAAGCTTGGGACACCGCTTTCTGGGGACACACTTTCTATGATTTCGAAGATATCGTACTGCCCAATATGCTGTCGGAGCATTTCGATGTAAACAGAACAACTTTTCAGGGAATCTCTCTGGATTACAGAAGGTTTAACTCGGAGAGCATTCTGGACTGTTTCCGTCTGGAATATGACACGGTCCATGCCATAACGCCGAATATCCCGATCACTACCAACCTGATGGGCAACTATCAGCCGCTGGATTATCAGATGTGGGCCAAATATATGGACTTCATCTCCTGGGATAACTATCCCGCCTACAATGCCACTTTGGAGGACACCGCCTTCAAGCATGACCTCATGCGCGGTTTAAAGCAAGGCAAGCCGTTTGCCCTGATGGAGCAGACCCCCAGCGTCACCAACTGGCATCCTTACAATGCACTGAAACGCCCCGGTGTCATGCGGTTATGGAGTTATCAGGCCGTCGCACATGGCTCGGATACCATCATGTTCTTCCAAATAAAAAGGAGCATCGGCGCATGCGAGAAATACCATGGCGCAATCATTGACCATGCCGGTCACGAAAACACAAGGGTTTTCCGCGAAATATCCCAGCTGGGTGCGGAACTTGACAAGATCGGCTCACTCACCCTCGGCGCAAGGACAGATTCCAAAGCGGCAATCGTTTTCGACTGGGATAACTGGTGGGCAACCGACTATTCCGCCGGTCCCAGCGTTAATCTGCACTACTGCGATGAGATACTGAACTATTATAAAGCTTTCAACAATCTGAATATCCCTGTGGATCTAGTCAGCGTGGAAGATGACTTATCCGACTACCGCATAGTGATCGCTCCCGTCCTGTATATGGTGAAACCGGGTTATGATGAGAAACTGCGCCATTTCGTAAAGGACGGCGGCACATTCGTGACCACATTTTTCAGCGGCTACGTTGATGACCACGATCTGGTTACCATCGGCGGCTATCCGGGTAAACTGCGGGATATCCTCGGTATCTGGGTAGAGGAAGAAGATGCTCTTCCCGAAGACGCACACAACAGCTTTACCTACAAAGGCACTACATACCCCGCCTCACTGCTCTGCGATCTGCTGTATACCGAAGGGGCAGAGGCTCTCGCGTCCTACGAGACAGATTTCTATGCCGGCATGCCCGCCCTGACCCGCAATACTTACGGCAAAGGCACGACCTACTATGTTGCCACCCGTTCCAATGCAGATTTCTATCGCACCCTGATCGACGAAATCTGTACGACCGCCGATATCCAACCCATTATCGACACCCCGGACTGCATAGAAGTAACAAGACGCTCCAACAATAACGGTACCTTCCTGTTCTTCCTAAATCACGATACCGAAGAACATGCTATCACACTTAACTGTTCAGGACGGGATATCCTCACCGACACAGAATATCAAAACGGCGGCACACTTATCCTGACAGCCAAAGACGTTGCAATCCTGCAACTTAACTAAAAAATTCAGAAAAGGGAATAGCCCATGAAAATAACAGACAAACTCCAATACCTAACCCAAATCAACGAAGTGCTTAGCAAAGGGCCCTACCGCGACACTTGGTCCTCCCTGACAGATTTCGAAATGCCCCTCTGGTACACAAAAGCCAAATTCGGCATCTTCGTTCACTGGGGACTATACAGCGTGCCGGCCTACGCCAACGAGTGGTATTCCCGCAACATGTACATTCAGGGTACCCCCGAATATGAACACCATATCAAAACCTACGGCCCACACAAAGATTTCGGCTATAAAGATTTCATTCCCCTTTTCACGGCTGAAAAGTTCGATCCGGATTTCTGGGCGGAAACCTTCGCGGCAGCGGGCGCGCAATATGTAGTTCCCGTGGCGGAACACCATGACGGCTTCCAGATGTATCAGAGCGATCTGTCCGTATACAATTCCGTGCAAATGGGTCCGAAACGGGATATTCTTGGGGAACTGAAATCCTCTTTTGAGAAAAAAGGACTGATCTTCTGTACCTCCACCCACCGTGCGGAACACCACTGGTTCATGGGCTGCGGTAAAGATTTCGAAAGCGATATTAAAGAACCGCTTCACTGCGGCGATTTCTACTGGCCTTCGGAACAGACACAGCCCGATCAACAGGACTTGTTCGCAAAGCCATACCCAAGTCAGGAGTTCCTGGAGGACTGGCTGTGCCGCACCTGCGAGATCATAGACCGATATCAGCCGCAAATCCTATATTTCGACTGGTGGATACAGCACGAAGCATACAAGCCGTACCTACGCAAGATTGCAGCCTACTACTACAACCGCGGCGCACAGTGGGGCACGCCCACCGCCATCTGTTATAAGCATGACGCTATGGCTTTCGGAAGCGGTATCGTAGATGTAGAACGCGGTAAATTCGCTGACAGCAAACCTTATCATTGGCAGACCGACACCGCCATCGCGCGCAATTCATGGTGCCACACCACCTCGCTGGACTATAAGAGCGCTTATGAACTGATCTGCTACCTTATAGATGTAGTCAGCAAAAACGGCAATCTCCTGCTCAATGTAGGTCCCAAAGCCGACGGCTCTTTTGCCGAAGAAGATGCCGAGATTCTCAAACAGATCGGCAGTTGGCTTACCGTAAACGGAGAAGCTGTCTATAACACCAAACCATGGCGCTATGCCGCAGAGGGACCGACTGTTGAAACAGAAGGACAGTTCAGCGACGCCTCCGCCCCGGTCTACACCGCCGAAGACTTCCGCTTCACGGCCGGAAACGGCTGCATTTATGCCGTCTGCCTGCGCTATCCCGATACCGGTTCCATCCGCATCCGCGCTCTCGCCAAAACCCGCGATGCCAACAAACCCAACTTCCACGGCATCATCCGCAAAGTAGAGCTTCTCGGCTTTCCCGAGACTCCCGCCTACACCATCGACGAAGAAGGCCTGCACATCACCACCCGCAATGTACACAGTGACTTCCCCGTCGTAGTTAAGGTGACGGTAGAGTAATATTCTTCATACTAACCTCCATGATTCCGCTTTGCGGAATCTCAAATTATTGGGGAGAATGCCCGAATCTTGGGCATTCTCCTGCGTGAAACTTAGAACTTCTTAGCAAAACAGCCTTTGCTGTGAGCTTTAGAAGTTCTTCTCACGCCATTACCAGTGCCATTATAATAAATTTATTATAGTACATAAAAACGTCTAATTTTATAATGCTCTTTTAGGTATAAACAACACCCGTAAATTGCACCACCATCTCCCTTTCTTGCACTTTTCCCGTTTTCATGCTACCATATACCATATATATAGCCCCTATAACACAACTCCACTATATATAATATATCCTCTATAAAATTTACAAAAATCAGAATTTTCGTCAGTATGACACCCCAAAATATACCACAGTACATAATACTGACATATATATAAGGTGAGAATGATATGAATACAAACAATGATACTCTACTGATTGCCGACGATGAGTCCTCTATCCGCGAGGGTTTAAAATACATCGTCGACTGGGAAGAATTAGGTTTTACCATATGCGGCGAAGCCTCCAACGGAGAGGAAGCGCTCTCCCGCATTCTTGCACTGAATCCCGGTCTGGTCCTGTTAGACGTCAAAATGCCCAAGCTGCACGGTACGGAAGTAATTCGCCGCGCCAGAGAAGCGGGTTATCAGGGTAAGTGCATTATCCTAAGCGGTTATTCCGATTTTAAATACGCGCAGGAAGCAATCAGCAGCGGGGTCAGTTTCTATCTCACGAAACCCATTGACGAAGATGATCTCTATCAGACAGTCTCGAAAATTAAGCAGGAACTGACCGAAGAGCGAAACCGCTCTACCCATTTCACAGAATTCCAGAGTAAAGCCAAAAGTGTCGTGCTTAAAGAGCTCCTGACCAATACCGCAAAATCTCCGCTATCCGCGCAGGATCTGGATAATTTCTGTCTGACGGCAGAGATTTATCAGGTCGTGATCTGCGAGGATTTCCACACGCAGGCTGCGGCGGCACCCTATACTTTTGCGGAGCTTTTCCAAGTGATCAACCGCGATAACAACATCTTTGATCATCTGGAGATCAATCACAGAGATGTCGTCCTGTTAAAGGGCTCTCACGGTCTTAACAGACTCTCTGACTTTCTGGAGCGTTTCGAAGAACATACACCCCAGGCAGGCAGCCCTTTAGAATCCATGTTCTTAGCCTACGGCAGACCCGTGTCTTCCCCGGAGGATATTCATTTCTCCTACGAAGATGCCACCACCCTCTTAACCCGCCGTTTCTTCTGTGCGCAGGAACAGCATGCAATGGGCTATGAACTGCTGCCCGAACTGTCATCCCATGTTCGGACATCGGATTCGGCTGATAATCATACCGGCTTAGAGCTAAACGAAACCGCTTTATCCGATTACGCAAACCGATTCGTGGATTATATACAATCCTATAACCGCAGGATGACTGTCACCACGCTGTCTGAGCTGGAAGAAGCGCTCCTGTATGTTTCAAACGAAGCACACGAGATCAAACTGTTTCTGACAGATCTCTACCTGCAGATCAAGGAAAAGATGAATCGTGCGTACGCTTCCGCGAAGATTCCTTTTTCCTCCAACTCTTCAGTGCTAGAGTTTATCAATACCTGCAATTATCTCTATGAGATTATTAAGTTCCTCTCGGAACAGTTTGAGATGATCATGGACGCTACGGGTAACCCGTCCAGAGATACGATTCTGGATGATGTACTCTATTATATAGACCATCATTTCCGGGACAATATTAAGCTCGAGACGATCGCACCGCTATTCGGTTACAACAGCGCCTATCTGGGCAAAATATTCAGTAAGACCGTAGGAGAAAACTTTAATTCGTATGTGGATCACAGGCGGATCGAACACTCCAAACAGCTTCTATTGGAAAATCAGTTGAAAGTATACGAGATTGCCGAACAGGTAGGCTATAAGAACGTAGATTATTTTCATAAAAAGTTCAAGAAATATGTGGGCGAAAGTCCCGCCGAATTCCGCAAGGGACAAGGGCTCGATTCAGAGACCGGGAAATACCCCCCCCCACAAAAAAATGCCCCTAAATCATAAAGAACTGCCACACCGGATTCCGATGTGGCAGTTTTTATATACTTATAAGATTTTAATTACTGTACAATAGCAACCTTCTCGGCAATGATATCGGTCATCATTTCTTCTGCCTCGCTCATACCTGTTGCTTCCAGTTCAGCGATCATTGCGTCATAATTCGCGTCGAACTCAGCCTCACTGCCGGTTACACACTTGATCAGTGCAGACCAAGCAACTTCATCCAGCTTATCTACGATCTCTGAGAACTCAAGCGGCATAGCATATGCCCAAAGCGGAGAGTAATCAGGTGTGTCGAATTCATCCGGCTGCGGGAACATATCTACGATCAGCTCTACGCCCCATGCCTCGACTGCTGCCTTTTCTTCTACATTATACTCGTTGATAACAGCATCCTTACTTGTTGTTGTGTAGGTGCTTCCTGTAGGATCTAAGATACCATCACCATAAGACGGGAACGGATAGTTGTGGAAACCAACGCCTGTCTTCTTGGAGTAATCTGCATCTTCCTGAGCATATTTGATCTCTTCCTCAGTTCTGTAACGATGTCCCTCATCATCGATGAAGTAATTTACGCCTTCAATACCCCATTTGTTGAGTACCTGACCTTCATCGGAGCAGAGGAAATCAATAAACTTGATTGCTGCAACAGGATCTTTACAGGAAGTTGTGATACCTACGCCTGTACCTGTTGTCAGACCCTGATACATAAGAGCCGGACATTTTGTATTCGCATCGATACATGTCGGAAGGCCTGCATAGGTAAGCTCGTATTTACCGTCAGCCTTCAATACTTTCTCACCGTCCTGATAATCCCAGTCTTTATCAAAGAGCGTTACCACACGACCGGAAGCGATCTTAGCGATATAGTCTTCGTGTGTCTGTGTTGCAAACTCAGGATCAAGGATACCTTCATTGTACATACGGCATAACCATTTGAAATATTCTCTTTCCTTATCGGAACGGAATTTATAAACACCCTTGTTATCGTCTGTAACGATCCACTGTCCGTTATCAGGTGCTCCGTCTGCAATAAATCCTGCCGGATTGCCCAATGTGATCAGCCAGTGCCAGTCGGAAGTGGATAAGCTGATACCGATCATGTCAAGTCCATCGTCAGTCGTAGGATGCTCTGCAATATAATCTTTGATCATCGTTTCCAGTTCATCCAGAGACTTCGGAATCTGATAGTCTTTCGCTTTCAGAGCTGCCCACTGAATCTGAAGATTTCCCGCATCCTTAAATCTCGTTCCGCCAACATTATAAGCGGATAACTGATAGATCGACTGATCTTCTGCTGACTGTCTTAACTTGTCATACTCATCACCGTACAGCTTCTTGATGTTAGGACCATACTGCTCGATCAGGTCTGTCATATCCATCATAGCGCCTGCGTCGATCAGATTACCTGCGGAACCTTTAGCAAAAATGATATCCGGATAATTCTGCTCAGCGATCATAAGCGCTACCGCTTCACTCTCATCATTACCGCCTACAGGACGTGTAGTCTTTAATTTAACGCCTGTAGCCTCTGTAATTTTCTCTGCCACAGGATCTGTCCATGGATCATCCTGATTCGCATCCGCGTTAAAGAATGTCAGTTCAATTACGTCTCCCGATGCTGCGCTGCCGCCGTCGTTTGAAGCTCCATCATCCGTCGCCGCGCTGCTGTCTGTTGTTGCACTGCTGTCAGTATTGGCAGATGTATCACCGCCGCCACAGCCTGCAAGTGTACCGGCTACCATAGTTGCTGCCAGTAACAATGCACAAATCTTTTTACTTTTCATACTTCTTCTCCCTCCTGTTACTTAATAATGCATCATTTATATTTGTATGTTGTACCGGAAAGTACATCCATATAAATACCGTTTGTCATAAACCGGGCAAACCCGGTTATTTCCTTATATCAGTCTTTGACCGCACCTACCGTCATACCGCCTACAAAATATTTCTGTAAGAACGGATATACAATCAGAATCGGCACTGTCGCAACGATGGTTACCGCCATACGCACGGATAACGGTGACACGGAGTTCTTGACCTGCTCCGCCGAATGGGGATCGATCTTGACCGTTGCTTTCTCCATGATCTCATACAGCACATACTGCAGGGTCGGCAGCTCTTTTGCATAGAGGTAGGTATCCATGAAGGAGTTCCACTGTCCTACCGCGTAGAATAAAGCTACTGTTGCCAGCACCGGTTTACACAGTGGCAGCACGATTCTCGCCCATATGATGAAGTCATTAGCTCCATCCACTCTGGCCGCCTCCTGCAATGCTAACGGAAGACCTTCAATGAAAGAACGTACCAAAATCATATTGTAGACCCAGATCAGACCGGGAATAATGTACACGAGGAAATTATTACCCATCTTTAAGTCTCTCATCAGCAGCAGGTACTCAGGAATCAGTCCGCCGCTGACATACATGGTGATTACAAACAGGGTCGTAAATAACTTATTGAAATAGAAATCCTTCCTGCTCAGTACATAGGCTAACATTGCCGTGCAGATCACGCCCGCACCTGCGCCGATCAGTGTTCTTGCTACGGACAGTATAAAAGCCTGCCCTAAATTGTTTTCTTTGAATACATAAGCGTAATTGCTCCATGTAAACTCTCTCGGTATGATGAAATTGATGTTACGCATCGTGTCGATCGGATCGTTCAGCGATATCGCCAACACATTTAAGAACGGATACACCGTAATAATGATCAGAAATATGAACACGACCAACAATATGTAATCTAAAATATTATCATTACTTTTGATCTTATTGCTCTTAATGTTTGCCATGACCGCCCCTCCTTATATCAGTTTGCTCTCGCCCAGCAATCCGGCGATCTTATTAGCTATGAAGAGTAACGCAATGCCGACCAATGACTGGAACATACCGATCGCAGTACCAAGACCGTAATTGCTGTTTCCGATACCTCTGACATAAGAGAACCATGAAAGCACCATCGCATGATCCTGTACGATACCGTTACTTAAAAGCATCTGACGTTCCATACCTACATTCAACGCACCGCCGATACCCATGATCAGCAGCACAACAACTGTAGGTTTAATGCCCGGCAGGGTGATGTGCCAGATTCTCTGAAGACGGTTCGCGCCGTCCACCTTGGCTGCCTCATACAGACCCGCGTCGATTCCCGCCATGGCGGATAAGTATACGATGGCATCCCATCCCACTTCTTTCCATGTATTGATCAGAACGACCGAAACCCAGAACACAGGTGAGTTCGTACTCATCAGTCCCAGTTTGGTGTGAAGAGCCGTATCCAGCATACCGCCGTCATTTAATACCATCTTGGCAATACTGGCGATAACTACCCACGATACGAAGTGGGGAAGATAAGAAATGGTCTGCGTTATTTTCTTAAATTTAACAAAACGTATTTCATTTAACATCAAGGCAAACAAAATCGCCATGACAGTTCCGACCGCGATACCGAGAACGCTCAGCCCGATCGTATTAATCATAACCTGACCGAATATACGATCCTGAAATGCCTTTATGAAATTATCAAACCCGACAAACGGTCTCTGCCAGAAGGGCAGCGCCAGTGTCTTAGGCCTCACATCCTGAAATGCCATTGTCCATCCCCACAAGGGAATGTACTTAAAAACGATCAGCCAAATCAGAAAGGGAACCGACATCAACAATAGATATCGCTGTTTCCACATTAACTGCATGCTGAACTTCTGCTTGATCACTTTCTCTTTCGAGGTTTTTCCTGCACTCATATCTGCTCATCCTTTCCATAATAAGTTTTTGCGGTATGTTCTGCATGACCGGGATTCCCCTTTGCTGACTTCCCTATATGCAAAAATGCATTGCAGGAAATCTTTGCTGACAAATATATCTCCTACAATGCATTTATTATAAAAAATTTACAAAAATAAAAATACCGAAAAAATTTGATAAAAATACCGTCACTTTTTCATCTTGGTTTCGCTATGTTTCGCTGCTGCACTTGTCCACCGGAATATTCAGCCGGATTCTGGTGCCCTGCCCCGGCTCCGAATAAATATGTATCCGGTATCCGTCACCGTAATGCAGTTTCATGCGCTGGTTGATATTATATAATCCTATGCTTCTGCTCCGGCTCATATCGCGCACCTCAATATCCCTGCGCAGTTTACCAAGCGTTTCCTCATCCATACCGCAGCCGTTGTCGTCCACATCGATCATAAGGAGCTGACTGCCGTCCATATCTTTGCGATAGACGGAAAGTACAATCTTGCCGCCTTCCTCCAATTCCTCCATGCCGTGTATGATCGCATTCTCCACCATCGGCTGCAGCAAAAGCGGCAGAATATAGTATTTCGACAGTTCCAGACCGTCCTCCACTTTTTTCTCATATTGTACCCTGTCACCGAAACGCAGGCGCTGGATCTCCATATACTCATCCAAATGGTTCAGTTCTTCTTCCAGTGTGGTAAATGAAGTGCCTGTATTCTCCAATACATAGCGCATGGATTTACCCAGCAGTTTCGTTGCCGTTGCAGCCTCTTTATCCCCCGCCGTCAACGCTTTCATTCGTATGGTTTCCAGTGTATTATAAAGGAAATGCGGATTGATCTGGCTGGCAAGCATCTTAAATTCCATCTCCTGCTGCCGGATCATCAGTTCCTGTTCTTTAAGCTGTGCCTCGTAAGTCTTGGCTTCCTGTTCCTTAATATTCTGTACCATAACCTGCAGATCTTCAAACGCCTCCGACAGCTCATCCCGTCCGCGGAAGCTGGTGATCAGCTCATAATCCTGCGTGCTCGCCTTATGCATCTGCTGCCTGAGCACATTGACGCGATTCGTAAAATATCGTGTAAAAATAAGTATCAGAATGCCTGGGATGACTAATGCAGTCAAAATGATTGCGCCGCATAAATACAAAATACTCTGAATGTCAGAATAGCCCTTTGGATCCAACGTGCTCAGATAGATTCTGGACCCGGACTGATACGCGCGGAACGTGGAGACATCGATAAAGTACTTATTCCCTTCCACCCCGGTTAGTCCCGTATAGTGAAAATAGGGATCATCAAAGTCAACAATCCAAGGCTGTGCCTTCCCATCCCGCTCTCGGTCAGAGCTGTAAAAAACCGGTCCCCTGTCAACCGACATAACACTGATATACTCGCTGCTGTCCACCCACATCCGCAGATAATTATCGTCAATATGTATGACCAGAGCCGCATGGTACGGAGAATTGACTAATGGAATCTTTTTCACCAGACACAAATCCCACTTACTGTCCCGGTATCCGTCTTCCCATGAGATCTGCTGCCAGAAAACTCCTGACTTAGTCAATGCCTGCTGATACCATGTCGTATTCTCGATCTCTTCACTCGTCCGTTTGAACAGTTTATAATCTGATAGGAACGGGTTGTCCGTATAGATTTCAATCTTACTGACCTCCGCATAAGTCTCCGCATATTGGCTTAGCACCGCATTTCGATCAACTGCATGTACATACTCCTGCCGCTTGTCGAACTCACTCGCCAGAATCTCACGTACCCCGTCGTCAAAAGAGATGTCCTTTGAAATAGAATAAACTTCCATCGTAATATCAAACAACACATTGCGCACCCGGTAGTTATCGGATTTCAGGAGATCCGTATAGTAATTAACCATCATGTGATAAATATACATCATAAGAAAAGTGCCCAACAGCAATATGGGTACCACAACGACAGCCGTATAGATCGTATACAGCTGCCGCTTGATGGTGGCATTATGAAAAAATGTGGAAATCCATCGTTTCTTACTCATAGATATTGTATTGTTTTCCCTCTCTGATCATCACCGGAATAATGTCAAGCGGCGCCGGAACCGTCACATACTGCCCGCCTTCATGCACTTTCTTCGTATAAGCATCCGTCCAGCTGCACCCGGCCGGAAGATAGATTCGTCTCTCTCTGGCCCCTTCTTCCATCACCGGCGCTACCAGCAGATCCGCCCCGAACATATAAGCATCTTCCGTTTCCCAACATACCCGGTCCTCTGGAAAGTCGTAGAACAGAGGACGCATTACCGGCGCACCCGTCCTCGACGCTTCTTCCATGCATGATCTGATATAAGGCCGAAGCTTCTCCCTGATAAAAAGATATTTCGACAAAATCTCGTAATT
The DNA here is from genome assembly GCA_014804485.1 of Lachnospiraceae bacterium. Lineage (GTDB taxonomy): Bacteria > Bacillota > Clostridia > Lachnospirales > Lachnospiraceae > UBA3282. Next base: position 54,488 of record JAAUZT010000019.1, on the reverse strand, counting down.
GTCTTCCCCGAAGCTCCATACCTCATTGTCCTGTCCGCTGGTCAGCTGCCTGACACCGTTAATGAACTCCTGCTCCCTCTCATACCACGGGGAACGCTCACCATGCATACGGAATACGGGACAGAAAGCGCCCCAGGCAAACCACCGCACTAACAGTTCTTTAAAATGCTCATCCCGGATATCCCCGCCTAAGAATCCGCCGATATCCGATGTCCACCACGGAATACCCGCCATTCCCATACTCAGGCCCGCCTGTAACTGCTCTCTCATGGATCTGAAAGAAGAATAGATATCCCCCGACCAGGTGAGCACGCCGTATTTCTGGCTTCCCGCCCATGCGCAGCGTACAAGGCTCATAATCTGCGTCTCTCCCACCGCACGAAGTCCTTCGTAGAAGCCCTTCGCGTAACCTACCGGATAGCGGTTGGAGCACTGTAGCGCCGTGCCTTCATAATACCGGTAATTATCAAAATCATAAGGACCGTACTCCGGCTCAGCCTCATCCAGCCAGAAGCAGCGGATACCTTTATTGTAATAATTCTCCTTACACCGCTCCCAGACGAACTTCTGCGCATCCGGATGCGTCGCATCGTAGAAAACCGTATTACCCATCCATGTCATATGGTTGGAATTGCCTCTGTCAGCCGCTACAAGATATCCGTTCTCCGCCATCCGCCCATAGTTCTCGCTGCGTTCATCAATCGTAGGCCAGACGGAAACTACCGTTTCGATTCCCATTTCTTTCAGTTCCCGCACCATAGCTTCCGGGTCCGGCCAGTCTCTGGGTTCAAACCGGAAATCTCCCTGCATTGTCCAGTGGAAGAAGTCCACCACGATGGCATCCATGGGCAGTCCTCTTCTCTTATGCTCTCTCGCTACCGCCAGCAGTTCCTCCTGATTGCGGTAACGCAGCTTACACTGCCAGTAGCCCAAACCATACTCCGGCATCATCGGCGTCCTGCCCGTAGCTGCTGAATACTGCTCCTCTATTTCCGCCGGCGTATCTCCCGCGGTGATGAAATAATCCAGTTTCTTCGTACTGAGCGCCGACCATTCCGTCTTGTTAGCCCCGAATACAGCCGTACCGATGGCCGGATTGTTCCAGAAAAATCCATATCCCCTGCTGGAGATCATGAAGGGCACGCTTGCCTGAGAATTGCGATGTGCCAGTTCCAGAATCGCACCCTTCTTATTCAGATGTTTCTCCTGATACTGCCCCATGCCGAAGATCTTCTCGTCATCGAAAGCCTCGAACCGGGCTGTCAATGCATAATCCGTAGTGCCTTGAATCGGCTTCAGTTCCCTGCCGTCGATGCGCAACGGCACACAGTAACGGTTGATCCGGTTTCTGTTGCGCCAATATTCCTCCGTCAACAGTTCCCCTTTTTGATTGTAGAAGCTGATCCAGCCCTCGTGAGATACTTTTGCCGTAATTTTACCATTTGTAAGGGAAGCCTGTACACCCTTTTGATGATACTGCGCATATTCCTCCGACTGATACCACGGGTCGGTCACATCGATCTCTTCAAATGTGATCTGCACATCTGTCTCCTCCACCGCCTCCGTCAAAGCCCAGTCATTCTCATCCATTCGCGGCTCTTTCGTCATCCGTACCCGCAGGGAATTGACACCCCATGGCTCAATGACAACACGGGCTGTCCCGTCCAAGATAAGCAGTTTGTTTCCGTCCTGTTGTAAGTGCATGATTACCTCCGTTCCGAAGCGATGTTGCTACAACGCTTCCGCACAAATTTAATATTATGATTTATGGTAACTGTTCAGAACCCTGTTCTTCACAGTTACGATTTATGTTCTATACTGTCGGCTCCCCGTACAACACGCCCCGGCTGCCCGTGGCAAGATAGAATCTTCCGAAGACTCTGCTGTCTCCTTCCACACTGTTGATCTCACCGTACATCTGCCTGTCGGTGTTCAGCCGCGTATATGTCTTCCCGTCGTCCAGCGACTGGTAGAATCCGTATTCCCCATCGATCACCGCCGCCGTATAGATCGCTTTATTCTCCTTATAATAATCCCCGTTCGGACGCAGTATACCAAGTCCGAGCCGATAGAAAGTGTCACCGTCCTTGCCTAGTCTGACTGCTGTGACCTTGCCGGCCGCTTCCCGTGCTGTCACGCTCTCTGCTTTCTCCGTTGCTCCTATGCCGTATATAAACTTCCAAAGCCCATATGTACCGAGCGCCATGTAGAATGTTCCCCGTTTACCGGTTTCTCCCCGAACTTCAATCTTATTGGCACAGTCAATCATCGCGAAGTCGATCCTTGGAAAATCCGCCGGTGTCTGATGCTGCCGGAATGTCAACCCGCCGTCCTCGCTTATGTAGCATTGTGATGCTTCTCCGAAACCGTAGAACACATCGCTGTCCATACGGTCTGCAAACACTTTCATACCGCCGGCCTTCACCCGGTTTCCTGTCAGATCATAGACCTGCGCCTGCACGAAATGCAACCCGCCGTCCCGGCTAACCACTACCATATCCACCGGAAGACGATCCCCCTTGGCAACAGACCAGACTATCTTCCCGCAATCCGGTGAAACCGCCACCCATCCGCTGTTCACATTCGGCTTCTCTATGCACCGGAACGCTTCATCCAGCCTCTCCGTGATCCCATAAGGCATAGGCAGTCTGCGAAAAGTCCTGCATTGATCCTCTGACACGATCAACCCGCCTTTGGTCTTGCCTTTCCAGTTTCCTCTGGGTGTCACTGCCACATAGTCCGGATTCGCATCGGAATAATCCGCATTGATACACGTAATATACCGGTTGCCGTCAGTATCGTCAAAAGAATTATCGCAGGGCTCATCAAGCTGTCTGAAGGCAAATCCGCCCAGATCTCCCAAAATGTCGATTAGCTGCACTTCTCCTCGCGGCGGGCTGTACAGATTCAGGTGGACCGTTTCTTCCAGACCGTCACACCAATCACTGAATGTCACCGTTTCTTCTGTCAGCGTGCCGGTGCCAAACACTCCCGTTCCCGTATTAAACCACGCCTCCCGCTCATCATGAGGATTGATCTTGAAATCGGACAGCCAGTGAATGATGGAATGATTACCGTTGTAACAGGGCTTCATATAAGAAGTGCGGAATTCCATACTGCCCTTCTCCAGATCATACAGAATCTCCTCCCACGTCTGTCCGTAATCATAGGAACGGAAGATACTGTCTCCGTCCTCCTTACTAATCGTGGAGCAGACCACAAGCCCCGGTCTCGTCGCCGCCGTATCAATGCCGCCAAAACCGTATTCGAGTCCGTAATCCCCATGCAGCACCGAATTGCCCGGCGTGATCTCTTCTCCCTGTCCGAAACGTGTGCCGGCATTTGTTTTCAGAATAGGGTATCTGACCACCCGTCCGCCGATTACACTGCCGCCGTCGCAGCTGTATCCCATCTCGCGGACATAAGCGTTCTTCCCCATCACAGAGTAAGTCACATAAAGATATCTGTCATCCATCGCATACCGCTGTGCCACCAGACCCGCAAGGTGCACGCCTTCTATCTCGCCATCCTGCGGCTGCCAAAGCTGTTCAAAACTGACGCCATTGTCATAAGACACATGCAGGCTGTGACCCCGCAGCCGCTCCGTGCGCTTCATACTCACTCCCGCACACCCGACAAACAGCGCGGTGCCGTCCTCGCTCTGTCCCACCAGCGTAGTATAGTCATCATGAAAAGCGCTGTTCTTCTCCCACGAGGCACCCCTTTTGGCACCTCGCCATAATCCTGTCTTCTGGGAGGCGAACCAGAGACGGTCCGGATCATTGCCATCCACGATCAGACGATACCCCGTACCGCGCCCGTTCCAATTACCGTGAACCGGCAGCGGCATCTCATAATATCGGAAATGCTCCCCATAATCATCGGACACAGCCAGCTTGCCGTGGGTACCACTGCCGATACCGCAGGCGATATACAGCCGCTCCGGGCGATCCTTGTCCAACGCCACCGCCGTCGGAAATGTCTCACTTAAGTCTTCCATCGTCACGTGATCAATCAAGCTGTACCAGCGTTTTGCTTTCGCATCAAAGCGGTATACACCGCCGATATCGGTCCTGATATACAAAAGTCCTTTTTCTTTCGGATGGAAAATAAAACCTGTCACGTAACCGCCGCCGGGAATAGGGAGGTTACGGTATGTATACTGCTTTGTCTGCATAGTACGCTCCTTTATCATAATGACGTATTCATTTACATCCTATCATAGCATTGACAACCGCCTACTTCTATAGCAAAAATTTAATGTATTTTACATCAAAAAATTACACTTCCCATTTCAATTTTGTTTCGATATATTAAAAAGCAATTACAGTTCAGACAGAGTTACGCTTGAACAGATAGAGAATTCTCCATCAATTCAGGCTGATTATCAGTATGGGTGTGAAAAATGTTATAATATTTCCATATTAATTAAACGAGGAGGAGTTTTATCATGAAATTCAGTAACGGATGTTGGTTATTTAAGGAGGGCGTATCCTGTTTCTCTCCGAACGAAGTCTGTTATACTACCGTCAAGGACACTGAGGTGACTCTGTGTGCACCGACGCATCCTATCAAAGAAAGAGGCGATACGCTGGGCGGCATAAATCTTACCATTCGCATCACCTCGCCTATGCCCGATGTGATCCGGGTACAGACTTTCCACCATATGGGCACGGTGAATAGGACGCCTTCTTTTGAATTGAATCTGGACAATCCGCAAGTTTTACAAGTGGAAGATACGACGGATACCCTTACGGTTACCAGCGGCACACTGTCCTTAGTCATCACCAAAAATCCCTGGTCCATGACTTACAGAAGCGGCAGCAGAACGCTTACGGGAAGCGGCCGACGTGACCTCGCCCTGATGAAAACGGATTATAAGGGTGACTGCTATGAATTAGAGGGCGATCTGGAGAATACCTATATGCGTCAGCAGCTTAACATCGGCGTCGGTGAACTGCTGTACGGCACCGGCGAACGCTTTACCCCTTTTGTCAAAAACGGACAGACCGTGGAAATATACAATGAAGACGGCGGCACCAGTACCGAGCAGGCCTACAAGAATATTCCCTTCTACATTTCCAATAAGGGATACGGTGTGCTGGTCAATCATCCGGAGCGCGTTTCTTTTGAATTCGGCACGGAAAATGTCACGAAGGCAGCTTTCAGTGTGGAGGGCGGCAGTCTGGACTACTTCTTCTTTAACGGTCCTACGATGAAAGACGTGCTGACCAGATATACCGATCTGTCCGGCAAGCCGTCTCTGCCGGCACCCTGGACATTCGGTTTATGGCTGTCCACCTCTTTTACAACCAATTACGACGAAGCGACGGTTATGAGTTTTATCGACGGTATGCTGGATCGCGGCATTCCGCTGCGCACCTTCCACTTCGACTGTTTCTGGATGAAAGCATTCCACTGGACGGATTTCGTCTGGGATGAAAAGGTATTCCCCGATCCCGCAGGACTTCTGTCCCGGATCAAGGCGAAGGGCTTAAATATCTGCGTGTGGATCAATCCTTATATCGGTCAGGAGTCAATTCTTTTCGCCGAGGGCATGGAGAAGGGTTACTTCATCAAGCGTCCGAACGGCGATGTATGGCAGTGGGATATGTGGCAGCCCGGTATGGCGCTGGTGGACTTCACCAATCCCGAAGCATGCAAATGGTATCAGGATAAGCTGGAAGCGCTGCTTGATATGGGTGTGGACTGCTTCAAAACGGATTTCGGCGAAAGGATTCCCGTCAACTGCGTCTACCACGACGGCTCCGATCCGAAGAAGATGCACAATTACTATACCTACCTGTACAACAAAGTAGTATTTGAGCTGTTAGAAAAGAAACGCGGCAAAGGTGAGGCGGTACTGTTCGCCCGCTCAGCAACCGTAGGCGGACAGAAATTCCCCGTACACTGGGGCGGCGACTGCTGGTCCGACTATGAATCCATGGAAGAGAGCCTGCGCGGCGGTCTGTCCTTACTGATGTCCGGGTTCGGTTTCTGGGCGCACGATATCGGCGGATTCGAGCACACCTCCACCGCGGACGTATACAAGCGCTGGGTTGCTTTCGGTCTGTTGTCTTCCCACAGCCGTCTGCACGGCAGTCAGTCCTACCGCGTGCCGTGGCTGTACGATGAGGAGGCTGTAGACGTGGTGAGAACTTTTACCAAGTTGAAAGCGTCTCTTATGCCTTATTTGTATCGGACATCCATCGACACCTCCCGCTCCGGCGTGCCGACTATGCGAAGCATGGTGCTGGAATTTACGGAAGATAAGAACTGTTATTATCTGGATAAACAGTATATGCTGGGCGATAATCTTCTGATCGCTCCGATCTTTAACGATGAAAGCATGGGTTCTTTCTATCTGCCGAAGGGGACGTGGACGGACTTCTTTACAGGAGAGACCGTTGACGGCGGCATATGGGTCGAGAAAAAATACGATTACCTTCATCTGCCCCTGATGGTTCGCCCGAATTCCATCGTTGCGATCGGTGCCTGCGATAACAAGCCGGATTATGATTACGCCGACGGCGCAGAACTGCGCATATACGCATTGACAGACGGTCAGAAAACAGAAACGACAGTGTACGGCATGGCGCAGAATGCGGAATTAAACGTGTCTGTTATGAAAGACGGTGCGCAGATTACGATTGAGGCGGAGAACATCGGTAAGAAGCCGTATACCGTAAGATTAGTTAATGTACAAGCGGCCGCCGCTGACGGCGCCGCCATGGAAATTGTCGGAAACGATACGGTGCTGACACCGAATGCTGAGAAAGTGGTTGTAAATATTTAAGCATTCTACATTCAAGAAAATCCCCTCAGAGAGTTATTGCTCTTTGAGGGGATTCTGATTTACTATTTGATCCGTCCTATTCCGCAAGCTCTTTCTTCAGTTCTTCTAAACTCATAGCTCCGATAACAGGTTCGTATTCGCCGGCATCATAGTCATTATACTGCTCATATGTGATTTGCACACCGTCAACATAGCTTGCGCTGTAATACCCGATCGAACCCTGTTCGTCATCATCCGGATATCCGTTCTCATTGACATCATCAAAATTATATGTCTCGATCTGCGTAACAGTCTCCAGTGAATATTGATCGTTCATCGCCATATAAGCAGTGTATCGGATCGCACCTGCATAGTCACTGTTATAATTTCTTATCCTGTTTTCCTTGGGAATATATTCGTATCCTGCATTACCCATCACGCCATATCCCCAATGATCCATGAGTGTATAAACCCTGCCGTCGTGATAGGTATACAGGCTGACCCAGAATCCGTTATCCCCGATCACCAGCTCCGGAATGTCGTCACTGTCAACATATATTAAATCAGCAGACAGATTCGAGTCATCTTCCACTTCCCACAACTTGATAATTGCCGCATAAGCCTCCCTGTAATCTGCAAATTCTCCATTCTTCTTTGCTCCCAACAGATCCCGGATTCCCGCAATCGAAACAGGATCTGCCTTACTCGATAAAGCCTCCGACAAGGACCACTGCGCATTAAAGTATCTGTACTCCTCATCCGTCTCAGTCGCAAACCCATAATATACCGCCGCAAAGGTGGCATTTCCATATGTTTCAATCAAGACAATATCCGTACAATTGTCATAATTGATATCCAAAAACGTCACGGCATCGAGGCTGGTAAAAGGCTGCCCCTCCAAATTCTCAGGAACATAAGGATAAAGCTGTGTCAAAATATCCCCGTCCTGAACGATCTGTATATTAAGCGACTGCCCCTCCTCCGCAGGCGCATAAGGGACAAACCACACCCTGCCGCTGTACTCGCTGAGTTCCGCCTCAAATGTCTGCTCACTGATACAGTTGTCACCGAACCGGTTTTTGAGCTCGTCCGTTTGCGGATTCTTTGCCGGAACCGTTACTTCGCACGTCGGCTCTTCCTTATCATCGGTAATCACTTCAATATCATCGATAAACTGTTCTTCCACAAAATCATCCAAATCCGGTCCCGGCGACTCCGCCTCTTCATGTTCTGCCTGTGCTGTTTTTGCACTTTCCATCTCCTGATCCGGTTCTTTGCCGCATGCCGCAATTGCCCCGGCAGTAAACAGCAGAAGCGCGCAAACCCAACCTTTATGTTTTCTCGTCAATAAATTATTCAGTATCATTTGTATTTCCCCTTCTTCACATGTTTTGAATGTGACTTCCTTCACACCTGTTATAACACAACGCATATAATATAGCAATCGCTCCGCCTGCAGAAAGATCAGAGACACAAGTCGGGGCAGAAATTTCAGTTCAGTAAAAAAATTTTATCCGCTATATTGACAGGCAAATCTGAACGTGGTAACATATCATCAGTTTAATAAGTTAAACCGTTGAAGCGGAGATAACGGCAATCATGCCTATACAGAGAACCCGTGAGGCTGAGAATCGGGTAAGAAACAAGTTGTCAAATGGACCGCCGAGGGTGCAGTCAAATGCGTTTTACGCAAAGTATTCTGCAACGTGAAGGCATACGTCAGTTGCCGGGGATATACAGGTATCCTGCTAAGTGCACGGGCATTCCCGTGAATCAAGGTGGCACCGCGGATAGAAATTATTCGTCCTTGACAGAGTAAAATTCTGTCAAGGACTTTTTTTGCGCGCATAAGCAGAGTCAGAAGTCTTAGGCGGCAGGCGCCATGCTTGCATGAGCGCATGTCACCTGAGGCTTATGACGAGCAACGCGAACGAGGAATGCAAGGCATTCCGAATCTGCTTATGCACGCCCACTCTACACTCACCGGAGGTAACCATTATGAAATTTTCACCAGACCTAAACACCGTCAGGCAGATCGCTGCCACGGAAGACTACAAGGTAGTACCCGTCAGCTGCGAGATTCTGTCTGATATCTGCACACCGATCGAAGCAATGAAAATACTGAAGAATATATCCACCCACTGCTACATGCTGGAATCGGTTGCCGAGAAAGAGAAATGGGGCAGATATACTTTCTTAGGATATGATCCCAAGCTGGAGATCACCTGTATCGACGGTGAATTGAAAGCCGGAAATATTAAGATTCAAACCGAAAAACCATCGGCATTCCTGCGCCAGATACTCGCCGATTACAAAAGTCCGCGCTTTGATTACCTCCCCTCTTTTACAGGCGGACTGGTCGGATATTTTGCATACGATTATCAGGGATATCGGGAGCCGTCAGTCAAAATTTCCGTACAGGACACCGAAGCATTTAAAGATGTCGATTTGATGCTCTTCGACAAGGTCATTGCCTTCGACAATTTCCGCCAGAAGATCATCCTCATCGTCAATATGCCTTTAGAGGATATCGAAGTCGGATATAATAAAGCAGTTATGGAATTAAGGCAGCTCTGCGACCTGCTGCGCACTGGCGAAAAGAAAAGTGAACCCGCCGGGCGGCTTCTGGGAGACGTCACGCCGCTGTTTGACAAAGCGCATTACTGCGATATGGTAGAAAAAGCAAAGCACCATATCCGTGAGGGAGACATCTTCCAGATCGTGCTCTCCAACCGCCTAAGCGCACCCTTTGAGGGCAGCCTGCTAGGCACATACCGGATTCTGCGCACCATCAATCCTTCACCCTATATGTTCTATTTCTCTGGAACGGATGTGGAAGTAGCCGGCGCCTCTCCGGAAACTCTCGTCAAGCTGGAAAACGGCGTACTGCATACATTTCCGCTGGCCGGAACAAGACCTCGAGGGAAAACCGAAGCGGAGGACATGGCGCTGGAAAAAGAACTGCTGGCCGACGAAAAAGAACTGGCGGAGCACAACATGCTGGTCGATCTGGGACGAAACGACCTCGGCAAAATCAGTAAATTCGGCACCGTACAAGTTGAGAAACTGCATTCCATCGAGCGCTACTCTCACGTCATGCACATCGGTTCCACGGTACGGGGCGAGATTCAAAAAGACTACGACGCGCTGGACGCCATTGAAGCAGTTCTTCCTGCCGGAACGCTCTCCGGTGCCCCGAAGATCAGGGCCTGTCAGCTGATCGGCGAACTGGAGAATAACAAGCGCGGTATCTACGGCGGTGCCATCGGTTACATCGATTTTACAGGCAATATGGACACCTGCATCGCCATCCGCATCGCTTACAAGAAGAACGGCAAAGTCTTCGTCAGAAGCGGAGCCGGTATCGTCGCGGACTCCGTTCCCGAAAAGGAATATGAGGAATGCATCAACAAAGCGAAAGCGGTGATCAACGCCCTGACGCTTGCAGAGGAGGTGGATCAATGATTCTGCTTATAGATAACTACGACAGTTTTTCCTATAACCTCTATCAGCTCATCGGCGAGATCGATCCCGACATCAGGGTCATCCGCAATGATGAAATGACAATAGCAGAAATTCGTGAATTAAAACCCGACCGCATCATCCTTTCTCCCGGTCCGGGAAGACCGGAGAATGCCGGTATCATCGTAGAAGCCGCAAGGACGCTCGGCAAAGAGATTCCGCTGCTGGGTGTCTGTCTCGGACATCAGGCGATCTGCGCGGCATTCGGCGCGACCGTTACTTACGCCAAGGAGCTGATGCACGGAAAGCAGTCAAATGTCAAGTTTAATATGGTCTGTCCATTATTTAAGGGTTGTCCGGAGACTGCTCCGGTTGCCCGCTATCACTCTCTGGCGGCAGACGCAGATACTATCCCGGAGGAATTAGAAATTACCGCAGTCACCACGGACGGAGAAGTAATGGCAATTCAGCACAATGAATATCCCATTTTCGGTGTACAGTTTCACCCCGAGTCCATAATGACTCCGGACGGCAAAACTATGTTGAGAAACTTTATACAAGGCGATTACACTAATTTATGCGGCGAATAAATACTGCAAAAAAACGAGCAAACTCAAAAAATGTAGCACTTTTCTAATTATAATAAACAAAGAAGGAGAATGTAGACATGATTAAAGAGGCAATTGTAAAGATCGTAAACAAAGAAGACCTCACCTATGATGAGGCGTATGGCGTAATGAACGAAATTATGAGCGGCGACACCACACCCACACAGAACGCCGCATTCCTCGCAGCGCTTTCAGCCAAAAGTGCAAAAGCCGAGACGACCGATGAGATCGCCGGATGCGCAGCTGCCATGCGGGATCACGCCACCAAGGTAGAAACCGGTATGGATATATTTGAAATCGTGGGTACCGGCGGAGATAACGCCCACAGCTTCAATATTTCCACCACTTCCGCGCTCGTCTGCGCTGCAGGCGGCATGAAGATTGCCAAGCATGGAAACCGCGCAGCTTCCTCGCAGTGCGGCACAGCAGATTGTCTGGAAGCGCTGGGCGTAAACATCCAGCAAAGCCCCGACAGATGTATCGAGCTGTTAAACGAAGTCGGCATGTGCTTCTTTTTTGCACAAAAATATCACACTTCCATGAAATATGTAGGCGCTATCCGCAAGGAACTTGGCTTCCGCACCGTATTCAACATTCTCGGTCCGCTCACCAATCCCGGCAGCCCCTCCATGCAGCTCCTTGGCGTATATGATGAATATCTGGTGGAGCCGTTGGCACAGGTGCTGATCAGCCTCGGCGTGAAGCGCGGTATGGTAGTCTACGGTCAGGATAAGCTGGACGAAATCTCCATGAGCGCACCTACTACCGTATGCGAAATGAAAGACGGCTGGTTTAAATCTTATGTGATCACTCCCGAACAATTCGGATTTGAGCGTTGCACCAAAGCTGACCTTGAAGGCGGCACGCCGGAAGAAAATGCAAATATCGTTCTTGCTATTCTGAAAGGCGAAAAGGGACACAAGCGCAATGCCGTTCTGATGAATGCAGGCGCGGCGCTCTACATCGGCGGCAAAGCCGAAACCATGGAGGACGGCGTCCGTCTCGCCGCGGAACTGATTGATTCCGGCAAAGTGCTGGAAACACTAAACAAATTTATCGAAGTGAGCAACCGGCCTGAGACGTAACTGCGCAACATGAAACAAACATAAAGGAGGTACGTCGCTCAATGACGATATTAGATCAGCTTGCCGACCACGCAAGAGAACGTGTAGAACAGGCAAAAAGAACTGTGCCGCTTGAAATAATTAAGCAACAGGCTCTTTTACTTACCGAAGCATCTGATACCACAAATGTTTCCAATGATATTTCTGGAAACCAAAACGATCATAAACAACTGGTGCGTGATAAGTTCTCTTTTGAACGTGCTTTACAAAAACCGGGAATCTCCTTTATCTGTGAATGCAAAAAAGCATCTCCCTCCAAAGGTCTGATTGCCCCGGATTTCCCGTATCTGCAGATTGCCAAGGAATATGAAGCGGCAGGTGCCGACTGTATTTCCGTCCTCACAGAACCAAAATGGTTTCTGGGAAGCGACAGCTATTTAAAAGAAATTGCAGGCACTGTTTCCATTCCTTGTCTACGCAAAGATTTTACTGTGGACGAATATATGATCTACGAAGCCAGACTGTTAGGTGCCTCCGCTGTACTCTTGATCTGCTCCATATTGAGTGAGGCGCAGATTAAGGGATACATCAACATCTGTGATACTCTGGGACTGTCGGCACTGGTGGAAGCCCACGATGATAAAGAAGTACAAATGGCACTACACGCCGGGGCACGCATCATCGGCGTCAACAACCGTAACCTGAAAGATTTCTCCGTAGATACCGACAACAGCCGCCGACTGCGCGAACTGATTCCGCAGGATGTCCTGTTTGTCTCGGAGAGCGGCGTAAGCACTGCTGACGACGTGAAGAAGCTTCGCGAAATCGGCGCTGATGCGGTCCTGATCGGTGAAACACTGATGCGGGCACCTGATAAAAAAACGAAACTTAGCGAGCTGCGTGGCAACTAAGATAAGGGTTAGGAGACCAATATGACAAAAATCAAACTCTGCGGCCTATCCCGACCTTGTGATATAGAAACCGCAAACAGATTAAGCCCGGAATATATCGGCTTTGTATTTGCCGCAAAAAGTATCCGATATGTAAGCAGCGAAAAGGCGGCTGAACTAAAAAAACTGCTTCACTCATCCATTAAAGCTGTGGGAGTATTCGTCCGGGAAAATCCTGAAACCGTCGCCGGACTTTTGAAAAACGGAATTATCGACATGGCGCAGCTTCACGGCGGCGAATCCGAGGAATACATCAAACAGCTTCGGGCACTCACCGACAAGCCAATCATCAAAGCATACCGCATTGATACCGTTCAGGATGTGGAGGCAGCAAATAAGAGCAGTGCCGATTATGTCTTACTGGATTCCGGTCAGGGCGGAACCGGGACGATATTTGACTGGAACTTACTCGAAAAGATCGACCGTCACTATTTTCTTGCCGGAGGACTTAATGCTGACAATGTCCGCAGTGCCATAGAAAAGCTGAATCCCTATGCCGTCGATGTCAGTTCCGGTATCGAGACTGACGGTTATAAAGATAGCAAAAAAATGGAAGACTTTGTCCATGCGGTTACGTCATCTTACTGATAATTGTGATCAGCCAAACGAACATCATACGAAAGGAGCATTCTCAATAATGACAAATCCAAACGGACGCTTCGGCACCCACGGCGGTCAGTATATTCCCGAAACGCTGATGAACGCCGTGATCGAATTGGAAGAAGCGTATAACCACTACAAAAATGATCCTGAATTTAACAAAGAACTGTCTGAGCTTTTTAATGAATATGCGGGCAGACCCTCACGTCTTTACTATGCCGGGAAAATGACCAAAGACTTGGGCGGTGCGAAAATCTATCTCAAGCGCGAAGACCTTAACCACACAGGCGCTCACAAGATCAACAACGTACTCGGTCAGGCACTGCTCGCCAAGAAAATGGGGAAAACACGTCTGATCGCCGAGACCGGTGCGGGTCAGCATGGCGTTGCCACCGCTACTGCCGCCGCACTTATGGGCATGGAATGCGTCGTGTTTATGGGGGAGGAAGACACCATTCGTCAGGCACTCAATGTATATCGTATGCGCCTGCTCGGAGCCGAAGTGATCCCCGTGAAATCGGGAACTGCCACCTTAAAAGACGCCGTATCGGAAGCGATGCGCGAATGGACTTCCCGCATCGCCGATACACATTACTGCCTCGGTTCCGTGATGGGTCCCCATCCTTTCCCGACTATTGTGCGAGATTTTCAGGCAGTCATTTCCAAAGAGATCAAAGAACAGCTTCTTGCGAAAGAAGGAAAACTGCCCGATGCGGTCATTGCCTGTGTCGGCGGCGGCTCTAATGCCATCGGCAGTTTCTATCATTTTATTGAAGATGACACCGTGAAATTAATCGGCTGCGAGGCGGCAGGAAGAGGCATCGACACATTTGAGACTGCCGCTACCATGAACACCGGAAGGATCGGTATTTTCCACGGTATGAAATCCTATTTCTGTCAGGACGAGTACGGTCAAATTGCTCCTGTCTATTCCATATCCGCCGGACTGGACTATCCCGGCATCGGACCGGAACATGCCTATCTGCATGATATCGGCAGAGCAGAATATGTGCCCATAACCGACGATGAAGCGGTATGTGCCTTCGAGTATCTGGCTAAGACAGAGGGTATCATTCCCGCCATTGAGTCATCCCATGCCGTTGCACATGCAATGAAAATTGCACCAAAGATGGATAAAGACCAGATCATCGTTATCACCATTTCCGGAAGAGGCGATAAGGACTGCGCCGCTATCGCCCGCTACAGAGGGGAGGATATCCATGAGTAAGATAAAATCAGCTTTTGAAAACGGAAAAGCATTCATCGCTTTTATCACCTGCGGTGATCCCGACTTAGAGACCACTGCTGCCGCTGTCCGTGCCGCTGTAGAAAACGGTGCCGATCTGATCGAACTTGGAATTCCTTTTTCCGATCCCACTGCCGAAGGTCCTGTCATCCAGGGCGCTAATATCCGCGCATTAAGCGGCGGTGTTACCACTGACAAGATTTTTGCATTTGTCAAAGAGCTGCGTCAGGATGTCAAAGTCCCGATGGTGTTTATGACCTACGCTAACGTTATTTTTTCCTATGGAACGGAACGATTCATCTCAACATGCCGCGATATTGAAATTGACGGGCTGATCCTGCCCGACCTGCCTTTTGAGGAAAAAGATGACTTTCTTCCTATATGTCATGAGTATGGAGTAGATCTGATATCCTTGATCGCACCTACTTCCGAAAACCGCATTGCCATGATCGCAAAAGAAGCCGATGGTTTCCTATACATCGTATCTTCTCTCGGCGTCACCGGAACGAGGAGTGAGATAAAGACCGACCTGAAATCTATTGTTGATGTGGTGCGCCAGAATACCGATATTCCGTGTGCTATCGGCTTCGGTATTTCCACACCCGAACAGGCTAAGAAGATGGCAGACATCTCTGACGGATCCATTGTTGGTTCAGCGATTATTAAACTGCTGGAAAAGCATGGAAAAGACGCGCCGAAGTATGTCGGAGAATATGTGAAATCGATGAAGGATGCGCTGATGTGACGACACCAGTGCAGGAGGTTGGCCGACAACGGAACAATCAACCACAAAAAGGGAGTGTTAACGCTACGGCACAAACATTCCCTTTATTATTGTCTCTACCTCGCCTTCACAAACGCTCTCCGAATCAACAGCAGCGCCACGACGCTGATCACCGTATACACGATCACCACCATTACCACATACGAGATGATAACATCTCCCATCTTATAACTCACAAATGATCCCATCATTTCTTCCAGGTTACATGCCCTGACCGGGAAAAGGTAATTGATATGGTTCCACAAACCGCTTTCCTTGCTCATGGGGAAAAATGCCGGTGCAATGATGATCGCCGCACCGATGACCAGCGTTGCAAGCGAGGAACGTAAACCCGCGGAGTTGCAAAGCAGTACCATTGCAAGCGCAATACCGATGAGCAAAATAATCGCAAGGTTACAAAGACATGCCTGCCCGACAGTGAGATTATACGGTATCACCGAGTTCCATAATTGCACCGGCAGATCAGCACCCGGCAGTCCTACCACCAAAGCGATTGAGCCTACTGTAAGCAGCGCGCCACCCATCAGATATCCCAGTACAAAAAGTACGGAAACTGCAATCTTAGACCAGATCAACCTGTCTTTTCCATACTTTGTCGTAAGCAACAGAAACGCTGCGCCGGACTCATACTCGGCAGAAAAGACGGAACTCGTGCATATGACAACAACAAACAGCAGATATACGCCCACAAAAACTAAGTCCCAGATATAATTCATAATGCTCTGGTCTCCCCACCGGAACGGAATATTTGTATTCTCCGCCTTTTCAATCCAATATGCTTTCTCTGATTCCGTATAATTGCCATAAGAAAAATCACAGTTGAGATAATCTGTAATCTTCTCCATACGATGCTCATAAAATCTTGCGCCGTCCGTCAGATCGAGTTCTCCCAAAGCATTTCTATCTATTATGTTTTCTCTCATGTCCGTATAATTTTGCGCTGCGAAATAAAAGATTTCTCCCAGCGGACGAATAACTTCCATATATGCCTCATCGCTCTCTAAATCCATGTCATGACTTTGTATCTCACTGATAAGTTCCGTCATGTACTCCTCAGTGATCACATCCGTCTGCGCCTTAGCCCTTGCCTGCTCCATACGGATTGCCTCGATTCCCTCTATGTAACCGTCTGTCTTTTCATCATAGAAGCGCTCCTGCGTAACATAGTTAAATACACATACACCAATCAGTATATAGCCCAGCAGCATAGCAATCACATTCAGTCTACGCTCAAATATTTTCTTCCATTCATATCGCATCATAACCTTGTCTTCCTCTCTTCAAAGTCAAATATTTCTGTTCACTTCATTCCGATAACAGTCAGATTTCTTCCTCGGAAAAATAGAACAGATAAAGTTTCTCCAGATTAAACTTCTCCGGCTCCTCATCCCCCGACACTTCCAGATAATGTGTTTTCAAATCCTCCAATGTTCCCTGTGCGATAAACTGCCCCTGCTTCATCAGGAAAATCCAGTCTGCGATCTCTTCCACATCCGACACAATATGGGTGGAAAGAATGACGATCCGCTCTTTACCCAATTCCGCGATCATATTGCGAAAACGTACCCTCTCCTTCGGGTCTAATCCCGCCGTAGGTTCATCCAGCACAAGAATCTTCGGATCGTTCAGCAATGCCTGCGCAATACCCAGCCTCTGCCGCATACCGCCGGAAAAGGTTTTGATCTTATGCCGCATTTCGTTTGCCAGTCCCACTTTCTGTAAAAGAAGATCGCTCTGTTGCTTGGCATAACTTCGGTTCAGGCCTTTTAAGGACGCAATGTATAACATAAATTCCATTGCCGTAAAATTAGGATAATATCCGAAATCCTGCGGCAGATATCCAAGCAGATCCCGATACCGTCCTTCCATCGCTCCGATTTCCTCGCCGCCAAGCCGAATCTCACCGCTGCTGATCTCGGCAATTCCGCATATCATACGCATAAGTGTCGTTTTGCCTGCGCCGTTTGCACCGAGTAGTCCATATACACCTTCTTTTAAGGTGGTGCTTAGGCGGTCTACTGCAATCTTATTTTTATACTGTTTTGTCACCCGGTCTAATATCAGTTCCATATTTCAAGTCCTTTCCTTTTCAAATTCTGGTATCATATCCCCTTACTCATATTGCACGATCTGCTCATAGCTGGACAATTTTCCATTCAGACACACAAACTGCCGAATAACAAATACAACACCGATTGCGCACACCATGCACCACGCCTTGAACCACTCCGGTTGATACCATCCGAAATATTTTGTATTCCCGACAACCACTAAGGCTGCCGTCATCACATAGATTCCTACTGCCGCACTCTGCAACAGTTCTCCCTGACAGTATTGCATCAATTTGAGCAAAATTCCCGTCGCAATGACCATCGGCGTAAACCCATAGATCAAAAGCCTTCCCACATCGGATTCCAAACGGGAATGCAGACAGACAATACATATCACCGGCAGGATCGCGTGCATCACGCACAGGGACGACAACCGAATCATTACTGCGCTGCGCAGAGAATACTTCGTTGCGTACTCAATTTCCAGCATACTTCTGTGGTATACCTTCGTAACTTCTTCTACCGTAAGCAATATGAGAAGCGGTGTAAGAATCGAGACCGCCACCAGTATCCCATTTCCATCTGATTCCCCGAAAAAATACGACACACCATACTGCATCATATAAAAGAAAAGCGCGATCCAAACAGCCTGCCAGATCAGGCAGTATCTTCCCAGATAACCGATCTGTTCCCATATAAAATTCCACACGGTTCCTCTCGTGCATGATACGGGGACAGCGTTTAGGTCCGGCATTTGTGAAAGGCTTTTGCGCTCCTCTGCATGCTGCATTTCTATCTGCATAAGCTCCTGTATTCTGAGCTCTTTTTCCATCGGCACAATCTTCTCACATGTCGACGCATATTGTCTTAATCTTCTCTTAATTTCCCTTGGTTCCATGGACGCCTCCTTCTGTTTCAGATAACAATTCCAGTCCTTTCTTCACCCTGTACTTAGCAAGTGAAAGACTGATTTTAAGGATTGCTGCAATATCCTTGTATCGCAGGTTCTGAAAGTACCGCAGCGTGACCGCCTCCCGAAACTCTTCAGGCAGACTCATGACCATCTGCCTAATCACTACCGTTTCCTCTATACACTCCGCCGCTTCCGGTTCCGGAAGCTCCTCCATGTAAATCAGCGTTTTCTTCTTGTAATGGTCGCGACATTTATTCTTTGCAATCGTATAGAGATAGTTCCTGGTCTTACCCATATGACGGTACTCCTCATAGTGCTCGATGAAACTCACAAAAGTATCCTGACACAAATCCTCCGCCATAGCGCGGCTTGCTACATGATGGTAACAATACCGGAAGATCTCGTCGTAATACTTCCGTATAATTTTCTCAAGCACATGATCACCTCCCTCTATCCTGTATAACGAATAGCATAATAAAAAAGTCAAAGTTTTTTATTTTATATCATGTCCCACACATTCCGGAATGTCTACCAAAAAAGTAAATTCCTTNGGAATTNACTTTGCGAGATTTGCTTGCTTACGCTTCNCAAACTCGTNNNTGANCGGNCAATTTTCTATAGAATAAATATAAACTTTATTACTGTTTACGGAATATTAGCACAGAATCGCACGTCTAATAAACCCTTGTACCGCTCAAATTTCTATGATAAACTTTGTATGTTAAAAAATGATTTTGATCGAATATGTTTACACAATGTTTTAATGCAGAAACGAGGATGAGTATGAAAAAATTTAGTAATTCTATTAAGGGGATAGTATGCTTAGGCATATTACTTTTTTTTGGTNCGGGAAGTTATGCTAATGCAGCGGAGCTGCCGGAGGTGCAGACTGAAAGTACTGTAGTCGATACAAGACCGGATTATGTTATTTATGTGAACAGAGCTTTAAATTGTATTACAGTTAAGCAGTTGGATGAGGACGGAGATCTGACGCCGATTAAGTCAATCGTTTGTTCCTGCGGGCGGGAAGGTCACGAAACGCCAGAAGGCACATTTCGAACCTCTGATTATTACGAGTGGCGCAAAATGGTAGATGGCACTTACGGCAGATATGTAGTGCGCTTTAATAAAAAGATTCTATTTCATTCCGTACCCTATATTAAGGAGTCTCCGGACACTTTAGAGTGGGAAGAATATAATAAACTGGGACAGAATGCGTCTTTAGGCTGCATCAGAATGTCTGTGGAAGATGCTAAGTGGATTTACGATAACTGTAAGCCGAGAACCAAAGTAATTGTGTATTCCGACTATGAGGAAGCCGGAGAGCTCGGAAAACCGACGGCAATTAAAATAGATAAAAATTCTGCCTATAGAATGTGGGACCCGACAGATACGGATATTAATAATCCATGGGAACCGGAGCCGGAAGAATATCTCCCGTTTGAGGGAGCCATAGATGAATTTGATTATAAGGCATATGCAGACAGATATCCGGATTTAAAAGATGTTTACGGCTATGATAAGGATGCCCTATATGAACATTATATTACTTTCGGAGTTGATGAAGAAAGAATTGCCGTTTCTTATTAGAAATTCTTTCTCCAATCAATCGTAAACAGTATATCATCAGCACAATTTCAGAAATCGGAGCAGTGACGTATGGTAATTACAAAAGGAAAAGAAAGAGTCTCTAAAGCGGATACATATCTGAATTGTGCAGAAGTCTTTGCATATAGAAGTACATGTTTAAAAAGAAAATACGGAGCTGTGATCGTAAAAGANGATGTCGTTATTTCTACAGGTTATAACGGCTCTCCCCGTGGGAAAGATAATTGCTGTGATATCGGCAGTGAATGCCCCAGAATCAGACAGGGNATGCANCAAGGNGAAGGTTATGAAATGTGCANAGCCATTCATGCAGAAGCAAACGCACTGATGAACTGTTCCAGAGAGCAAACCCTNGGCNCNGANNTNTATTTNACCGNAATAAATCCTTCGGATGCTTCTATNCATAAAGCNAANCCCTGNCCACTGTGNGCAAGAATGATTATACAGGCAGGTATCAGAAACGTATATCTTCGGCAGGGAGACGGGATGGATAATTATATCGTTTTACCTGCTGATGAATTGGAATGGTGCTTATAGAGTATACAAATGGAAAAGTGTTCCTATGTGTACATGCAATAATCCGAAACCAGCTTCCGGTATATTTCCAAGTCACAGTCTTTAAAGACATTAAAAATAATCCGCTCAAAGAAATCTTCATGCGTTTTCATGAAATCGTTAACGGTAGCCAACGCTATTTTAGCTGCCTCCTCATTAGGGAAATGAAATTCTCCCGTTGAAATGCAGCAGAATGCAACNGACTTGATTCCATGAGTGACGCAGCACTCCAGAACAGCCTCGTAACAGTTGCGCAGATCCTGGCACAGTTCGTCAGTCAGTTCTCCGTACACGATCGGACCTACTGTGTGAATGACATAATCGCATGGCAGATTGTACGCCTTAGTCAGTGTCGCTGTCCCGACAGGCTCTTCATATTCCCGACCATAGCGCATACGCTTCTCATTTATGATATGATGNCATTCGGCACGAAGCTGCATACCGGCAGCGCTGTGGATGGCATTGTCAATGCACCTATGGCAAGGCACAAAGCACCCCAGCATCTGTGAATTGGCAGCATTCACGATCGCACCGACNTTTAACCGGGTAATATCGCCCTGCCAAATTGATATGCGATCCATATATGACGCTTCTATTCCTGCCCTGCTGATAGACTTTTCCCCGATAGCAGAACGAGAACCCCCATACTGTTCCAAGACTGTAGGAATATCCGCCAAAGATACAATCCCCTTCTCCGCAAGCTCTTCCTGNAGATACTCATCCTGAATAGTCAAAAGTTCTGGCNCTGCTTCCCGGGGCATACGAATATTCATAAGAGAGCGGATNACATCNCTCTTCTTCTCNAAAGTATATCCCGTTGTATTAAGTTCTCTGTATTCCGATGAGTCTTCTTTTAACTTCTTCAGGAAAATATCCATTCTTTCTGTTCTGTTCACTNATGACACCCACCTTTCCACAATACCGTCTGATTACAATAAATCAAAAAAATCCAGCTGTCCGTTTTTCCATGATTTTTGTTCCGCCTGTTTTATTACATCATTTTCAGATATCTCTCCAATTAACAACGGCGAGGAAGCATGGTGCAGTTTCATGTTTTTCNCAACTGTCTCTCTGTCATAGTTGGCATAACAGTATAAGCAGCCATGTCCGCAAGTATTATATGCTCCGATATCCGCGCCCAGCAGGCAGGAACATTCCGCTCGTGCCATTTTCTTTTGCGGTACATTCAGTTTACAGCCAAGCGATTTCTCCAACACGGCTTTGGACATACATCCGTCGGCATCTACGTTTTCCCGAACAAGATCTGCATTTTCACAGCATAAATGTATCTGCAAATGATTCTCTTTGGCGATTTCGGAAAATGCGGCAATTATCAGTTCCTGCTCCGTATTGGTAACGCTGTGTATTCCGCTGAAATTCCGCTTTGTTTTCTCATATAAATCAATAAAACTCACTACGCACTGATCCGTATATCCCGAAAGCGCTTTTGCCATCTGATGAAACTGTTCTATGTGGTAATCAACCGAGTATTGATCTGTAATAAAAATCGGATCGTACCGCCAGCTGATCCNTCCCTTTCCGATCAGTTCAGAAAGNTTNTGAAAATATCCGATCACCGATTCCTTCGGCGGCACATGGGGTTCAATCTCTTTGTCGTACGGAGTGATCGTCACAAACCAGAACGTATCAAATGCCGATAACAGCGAGATCCNNTCAAGCATNGGCAAAGGATTTTTGGTACAAAAAACGATAATATCTACGACCTCCGGATTCAACAGATATTTGGTTACCTGTGTCGGATAATAGGGGTTACGGGAAAGTACATANCCTTCCTTGATCCGNTTGTAAAACCAGTCGCTGTAATAAGCCGGTATATCCGTCCTGCTGCCTGTATTCAGTATCATTTCAATNACCCTGACTTTCCCTTATCTATATAAACCGAGATTTTGCAACCATCTCCAAACCCACAATCCGAAATCTACAGAACCATAATCAACGTTCCCACTCCGATTAAAATACATCCGATCAGAGATTTCGGTTTGAATTCTTCATGCAAAAATATAAATGCCAGCGCTAACGTAATAACTACGCTTAATTTATCAACAGGAACCACCTTGGAAGCATCNCCTANTTGCAANGCCCTGTAATAACANAGCCATGANGCNCCGGTNGCCAGNCCCGATAAGATCAGAAACACCCAACTCTTTTTGCTGATTTCCGAAATCCCGCCTTGCGCATGCGTCAGAAAAACCATTCCCCATGCCATAACAACAACTACTATGGTTCTGATTGCAGTAGCCAGATTAGAGTTAACCCCTTCTATTCCGATCTTAGCNAATATCGAAGTTAGCGCGGCAAAANTCGCGGACAATAACGCAAATACAAACCACATGCTTATCTTCTCCTTCCAATCACATGACCCGAATTACTCTCAACCCGCGGAGAATGCACGCTTTTCGCATTCTCCCGGACATGACTTAGTTATACTNAGGCGGCGTTCTTTGACGCCTTAGNATAAGCTCGCACTCATGCCTTATTATAGCATAAAACATATNAGGCACACAAAAGTTCCTTTGTCCGTAAGCNATTGCCGATTCTTTGCNCCATCTCTNTCCTCTTGACACTTTGTTCACAATTGTATATATTGAATATATACAATATNAATCCATNTACACATAAAGGACAACCATATGGATATTCTTATCAGTAACAGCTCAGGTGTACCTCTTTATGAACAGATAGAGGAACAGATCAAGAGCCAGATCATAACAGGTGAGCTNCGCGAGGGGGACGCTCTTCCGTCAATGCGAATACTTGCTAAAGAATTGAAGATCAGTATCATCACAACNAAACGTGCCTATGAAGATCTGGAGCGGGACGGCTTTATTGANTCCGTTACNGGCAAAGGCAGTTTTGTCAAAGGNATAAACAGCGATATNGTTAAGGANAATATGATGTTCGCCATTCAGGAGCTTCTTGAAACGGCTGTGGATAAAGCTGTTATGGGTAAAGTGACTCTTGATGAACTGCAGGAGATGCTTAAGCTGCTATATGAAGAAAAAAANTAAATTGCTTTGCAATCAACTGCATGAACGCAGGAGTCTCCTATAGCATAAAAAGGCAAACTGCTTTGCGAAGTTAACAAAGCGAACTTGTACATGAACATAAATTTGCTATCGTATAAAGAAAGGATCTGCCATGGAAGAGAACGTAAATGTAATTGAAATTAAGGGCGTGACAAAGGATTATGGGGATTTTAAATTNGATAATATCAGCTTCACCGTACCGGAAGGATCGGTATGCGGATTTATCGGACAGAACGGTGCCGGAAAGACAACNACGATCCGGATCATTCTGGATGCCATTAACAGAGATGACGGCGAAATATATTTGTTTGGTAAAAGCATCGATAAAGATTCTGCTGCGCTTCGCGAAGACATCGGAGTTGTCTTCGACGAGATGGGGTTTCATGATTTTCTGACNGCAAGGCAAATCAATACGATTATGAAGAATGTATATAAAAACTGGAATGAGGAAAAGTATTTTGAGTATCTGAAACGCTTTTCACTCCCGACGAAGAAAGCCTGCGGATCTTTTTCACGGGGTATGCGGATGAAGCTGCAGATCGCTGCGGCGCTTTCCCACGAGGCGAAACTGCTCATTATGGACGAACCTACCAGTGGGCTGGACCCTATCGTGAGAAACGAGATGCTACAGATCTTCCGCGAGTATGTGATCGANGAAGACCACACGATCCTGTTATCTTCCCATATCACGGGAGATCTTGAAAAACTGGCGGATGAAGTTGTATTTATTGACGGCGGCAAGATCGTATTACAGGGAAATAAAGATGAAATTCTTGAAAAGCACGGCATTCTGCGTTGCAAAAAGGACGAACTTAGAGCCATAAGCGAATCTCTGATCGTGTCGGCGGAGATCTCAAGTCTCGGCGCCGAGGTTTTGGTAAACGACAGAAAAGCCGCAGAAAAACTGTATCCGGGAATGGTCATAGAACCGGCAGGTCTTGATGAGATCATGATCTACTATGTGAATAAAGTAAACGGTTACAACGTGGCGGAAAGGCAGGCACAAGTATGAAGGGATTATTGATCAAAGATTTTTACTGCCTGAAAAAACAACTGATCAATTATGTGTTTATTATCGTTGGAGTCATTGTGATCTCCATTATGTTCGTCTTAAGCTATAACTTCGGAAACATTCACGCAGGGTTTGCGGAGATGGTTGATTCCGGTCAGAATACGGAGGCGGATATCGGACAGATCGCAAGGAGCTCGATGCTGTTGTTCATGCTGATTCCGATGGCGTGTGCGGCGGATCTGTCTCATCTTTTTACGGACGATGAAAATGCCTCTTTTTATAAGGTAGCAGCAGCATTTCCGGTTTCGCCCGGCAAAAGAGTGGCATGCAGATTTATAGCAGGGTATCTGTATATTGCCATTGGTGTGGCGGTCGATTTGATTATGACGATCATTCTGTCGTCTCTCACAGATATTATTTCTTTTGGGAAGTTTTGCGGCGTGATCGTCACCTTTTCGTCTTGCATGCTGATGTATATCAGTATGTTCATTTTATTGGTGTATTTTCTGGGAAACGGCAGAATAACATATGCCAATGTGATCCCACTGCTGATCGGTGCAGCCGTCTTTGCACTTGCTAATTTTGATAAGGTGAAAGATTTCATGACCGGTGTCAATGACAATGCATTATTGGAACTGTATGATCAGGTAACAGCGTTTATGTTCCAAAGATCATATATTCTGTTTATTGCTGCGATCATCGTTTCCGGTGCGGCTTATCTGGCAGCAGTATATATTGCCGGAAGAAAGCGGGGTGTGGCATAATGGCAGGACTGTTATATAAAGATTTTATCGGGATTAAGGGAAAACGCATTGTGGGGATTCTGGCCGGGTGTACGGTGTTATTTCTAATGTTACGGTTTGTATTTCCCGGGAATGTGGACACGGTTCTGGCGGGAGGTATGAAGGAGAGCGAAACAAGAGAGCTGACAGAACTTACCGTGGGCGAACTTCGGGATTATTTTCTGGTAACACTGCCCATGCTTTTGGTTGTCTGTGGTGTTATGCTGCCATCCACATGGACAGCCGCCATCTGTAGAAATGATGAGAAAAATAAAACGAGACAGTTTACCGGTGCGCTTCCTCTTGATAAAAATGCATATATTGCCTCAAAATACATATTTATCGGAATCGCCGTCTATGTCCTGTTTTCACTGGAAACAACGTGGATCATTATATTTAACAGTGTGGCAGGGGA
The DNA here is from genome assembly GCA_014804485.1 of Lachnospiraceae bacterium. Lineage (GTDB taxonomy): Bacteria > Bacillota > Clostridia > Lachnospirales > Lachnospiraceae > UBA3282. Next base: position 28,616 of record JAAUZT010000019.1, on the reverse strand, counting down.
TAACTTTAGCCGCGAATTATTAGCATATATTTCTTCTCTGCTGACGGCATTTAGCGGTATCTCTCTCTTGCTTGCAGCTATAGAACTGCCCTTTTTTCTTACCCTCGGAGTGAAAAAAGGATACATGTTAAAGACTGCCATCTTAGAGGGGATTGCCCTTCTTGTGACAGCGTATCTGCTCTTCGGAAATCTGAGAATTTTTGATAATTTTAATATCTATGTCTTTGTAAACTGGTGCGAGGAGCACTTGGTGATTGTAATGCTTATTTCTATTGTATCACCGGTTGCGGATATACTTATTTTTTGGCTTTCCTACCGGCTTACCTGCCGGATCAACCAAAACAGGGAGGTAGAAATTGATGGATAGAAAATCAGAAACAAAAAGGCTTATGATTTATCTCGTGCTTGCATTCGGATTAACATGGATCATCTTCTTTGCTTATATTCTCTCGGGCAATGTCTGGGCGGCAGACGGTGAGATTACCGGTATGGATCAGTTTGTGAGTCTCGGAATGCTTTGTCCGGCTCTGGCAATGCTGCTTACAAGATATGTGACAAGGGAAGGGTTTGCAGTTACAGGTAAAGACTCCATGCTTCTTGGAATCAATTTTAAAGATAAAAAATGGGTCTATTTTGTCATTGCTATGCTTCTGCCATGGATCTACGTTGAGCTTGGCAATGCTTTGACGCTTCTTATTTCCCCCAATGCTTTTGATCTCCATAATCCGGAACTGCTGGGACTTACAGACAACGAACGGGCAATCGTATTTATACAGCCAATCGCAGCCATCGTCTCCGGCGCTACAGTGTCCTTTGCGGCTTTTGGTGAGGAAGCCGGCTGGCGGGGATACATGATGCCTAAGATGATAAAACTCTGGGGCGTCGGGAAAGCAGTCGTGAGCGGTGGAATCATATGGGGAATGTGGCACTGGCCGCTCACCTATATCGGGCACAATTTTGGAATGAAATACTTCGGATATCCCTTTGCGGGCTTTGCAGCGATGTGCGTACTGTGCATTTTTATGGGAATTATCCTTACCTATGTGACTTATAAATCCGGTTCCATATGGCCGGCGGCAATCCTTCATGCAATCAACAATGCGTCGCCATCTGTTCTTCAGTATTTTATAAACCATGATAAAATGGCCGGGTGGCGTTCGGACAGTGTGGTGTCATTTCTGATCGGTATACTGCTGATGATAACGATTGCGGTCTATATATTGATAAAGTGGTTGAAGGCATTTGAGGAATAAGAGGCTGATTGGAAACAGTATCAACAATTTTCTTTTTATTCAACCGTCAAGTTCCTGGGCATTTTGATGAAACCTTGACATATATACCCGTATGATATACCTGTCTTGAAAAAATCTGAGCAGTGACGTATGGTAATTACAAAAGGAAAAGAAAGAGTATCTAAAGCGCAGACGTGTCTGAATTATGCAGAATCAAACGCCATGATGAGTTATTCCAGAGAACATCCTCTAGGAAATACATAAGCTTCGTAAAGCTGTGTGTGCTGCCAAGAGTGCTCATCTGCTCCTGCTTAACCTGTATTCCAAACTGCTTGATACCTACAACCGTTAGGAAGGCTAAGGTTTCAACTTCCATTATCAGAAGCAAGAATCACGGCTATCATCCTCTCGTTTGTTATGACGGTATAATTGGGCCTGAAAATAGAGCTTCGTAGTTGAACGGATTATTCCTGTATTGGTGTAGCAGATTTTCTCCAACCGTTACTGAATAAATTTCTTATCGAATACCCCTAAACCCTGGTAGCCGAATAACCTATAAAAGATTTAATAGAGATTGTATGCCCTTTTTAATGTATTTGATAAGATATACGGATATTCAGTTGCCATATAATGACAACTCTATTGAAAAGAATCATTGGATACATGGTATACAGAATATAAAAGTGCAATAATTACATCGCAAAAACTAATTTGAGTGTAGGTTCTTTAACATGGCTGGATTTATCAGCAAAAGTGATCACTTATTTGCTGTTTCAAGCGGCACAACTGCCAGCGTCTTTCCTAAAGGGGCTAAAACCTTTAGAATTGTGTTTAACTGTGGACTAGTGCTTCCCTTTTCCATTCTGGCAATAACGGGCTGTTTTACTCCACTTAGTTCTTCCAGCTTCTTCTGGCTTATCCCCTTTTCCTGCCTTGCTTTTACCATCTCACCGATTATAGAAACTCGCAATGCGCTTGCGGCCTTTTCCTCAGGAGTAAGCAGGCTGTCTAAAAATTCCAGTGCGTCATCACCGATTGCCGTATTATTATTTATTGTTTTACTCATTGTCTATACCCCTTTCTTTCAAATCTGCCAGTTCTCGTCTCGCCTTTTCAATCTCTCTACTTAGTGTTTTCTGTGTCTTTTTCATGAAGTGGTGTAACAGGACAAAACTGCTGCCACTCCAAGCAACAAACAAATTTCTGTCCCTTAATGGTCTTAATTCCCATATATCGCCATCTAAATGCTTTATGTACGGTTCTCCTATCTGCGTCCCATACTCGCTAAGCGCCTTTATATAATCTCTGATCTTATTCAGCTTTATTCGACTATCTTTATCCTTCTTTTTGCCCTGTTCTGCTATATATTCCTTTACCGGCTGTTGTCCGTTTTTATCTCTGTAAAAATGAATTTCGTACAAGACTATTATTCCTCCTGTTAAAATATATTATACTTAAAAGTCATTGTGCGGTCAATAACTTTTAAGTTATTAACCATATTTATACTTCGTACAATTATTAATGAAAGAATAATTCTCTTTTCAGTAATGTTTTGAAAGCATTTATTCAGTTTACACTTCATATTTGTTTTGTGTTATACTATGTTATATGTTTTTTCAAAGAGGTGCAGAATTGAGACTATATTTAATACGTCATGCGGAAAGCTATGGAAATATAAAAGGAAAAATAATCTCCACTACGGATTTTGACATGTAATAATCTGAAAAGAGGAAATGGCACGATGAATTTAACGTATACGGATAAGATGACCGGTGAAGAATATAACACACTCCGATTAAGCGTGGGATGGACTTCGATCACCGAAGGTCAGGCAGAAAGAGGCCTTAACCACACCACTTTTCTGACAGCAGTAAGAGACGGCGATAAGATTGTCGCCATGGGCAGAATGCTCTTTGATTTCGGGTATACGGCATATCTGGGCGATGTCATTGTCCGCCCGGAATATCAGGGTCAGGGAATCGGCAGACAGATCGTGAATGATCTGATAGGCAGAACAATGGACGCGGCACACGAAGGCGAACGGATCATGTTCATTCTGGGTGCCGCGAAAGATAAAGAACCCTTTTATGAAAAGTTTGGTTTTCACAGACGCCCCAATGAATTTTCCGGTGACGGAATGTCGATGTGGCGCACGAAGTAGACTTATTATATACTCACAGTTCTTTCAGCAGCTCCCCTAATCTGCGAATTCCTTCTTCAATGGTTTCACAATCCGCATTGGTATAGTTAAGACGCATGGTATTGGCATTTTCGATACCGATATAGAAAGGGTCGCCCGGAACAAACGCAACTTTTTTCTCCAAGGCTCTCGGGAACAGGGACATGGCGCTCACACCCTTCGGAAGTGTTATCCAGAGAAACATACCACCGTGCGGTTTCGTATACTTTACCGTGGACGGGAAATATCGATCCATGGCGTCCATCATCGCCTGCGCCTGCTTTTGATACAGTACCTTTATCTTTGCGATATGCATATCCAGATCGTTGTTGGTCAGATAATCCCAGATCAAATACTGGGAAAAAATATTCGTGTGCAGATCGCATGCCTCTTTTGCAACAGATATACATTTCAGTAATTCTTTATTCTCAGAAATAATAAAACCTGTACGCATACCCGGAGTAACCGTTTTAGAAAAAGTTCCGAGCAGAATACTGTTCGGCAGTTTTCCGGCGCCAATGTAAGGCAGGCGTTCACCGTCAAAACGCAATTCGCCGTAAGGGTCATCTTCAATCAAAACAACATCCTTGCCTTTCAGAATCTCATAAACCTGCTTCCGGTTTTCGGCAGAATACGTGAGTCCGGTAGGATTTTGAAAATCAGGAATTGCGTAGATGAACTTAACCGGATTCTGCAATGCTTTCTCAAGCTGTTCCGGCTCCATCCCCTCCTCTGTCAATTCCACCGGATAAAATACCGGCTGCTGCATGGAAAATGCCTGTATTGCCGCAAGGTAAGTCGGTTTCTCGATAATTACGCCGTCCCCCTTATCAAGCATAACCTTTCCGATTAGGTCAAGAGCCTGCTGGGAGCCGGTGGTAATGATTATATTGTCTGGCGTAAGAGTAAGACCAAAAATCCGGTTGTATCTGTCCGCTATGTACTGTCTGAGTTCCGGCAGTCCTGCCGTGATCGAGTATTGGAACACACTGCTTCCGTATGTTTTCACAATGCGATTCATAGATTCCATGAATATTTCCATTTCACCGCTGCTTGCAACGGTTTCGGCCTCTTTGATCGAAGACGGCGCTGCAGACGAGATACTTGCCGAACGCCAAAAGGGAATGATAGAACGAAATCTTATGGTCAATGAAATATTGGATGGATTTGCTGCGCCAAGCGAGCTTACCTCTCCGCTTCGATATATACGATTACCTGAACATTTTACCGGAAAAAGTTTTGAGATTTGCGCAAAACAAGCGGGTGTAGAAGTTTACGGGGCGGAACGTTTTTCCGTAGGGAATAAGGTGCCTGAAAAGACGATTCGGATCTCTGTAACAACGCCGCCGTCTGCAGAGGTCCTGACAGACGGTCTGGAACGCTTAAGAGGGCTGCTGAGACAGTAGCAGAAAAATATCAACCGCCACGCAGACTTAATCACGTGGCGGTTGATAACTCAGGACATTAAGATCAAATCTTTTCTTGCTTTGGATAACTCCGTCAACTCATCAGAAAATCCATTGACGGAAAACAGAATAAAGTAATCTTTCCGCATCTCCCGCTTCCACTCAACCTGTTTGGCTTTTAGTTCCAGATTCCGCAATACATCCACACCCACTTTGTTTGTCCAGTATTTACATTCACCAAAGATGACACGACCGCCCTCTTGATCCAATGCCACAATGTCAATTTCGGTATTGTTGTTCCACCATCTGCCGACTTTATCAAAATGAAAATCCCATGTATCACCGGCATTAAGCGCCCACATTTTTTCAATGCACACATCCTCGTATACATAGGAAACATGCGCGTCCACGAAGTTCGTCCGTATTTTTTTCATTGCCAGTTCAGCATGTCCGGATTCAATATAACTCAGATTCGGGAAAATGAACTTAAACCAGAACAGCATGAAATTATCCTTGATTTTGTATAATCCTCTCTTGCTGTTTTCCGGATTGTCCTCTGTGACCGGAACTTCTCTTGTTAAAATGTCAAGGTTGATCAAGGTTTTCAGATACTTGGTAAGTCCTGTCTGTTTCAATTCGAGAGTAGTCGCTATTTTGGATAGTTTTTGATTTCCGGACGCAATCGTTTTAATAATAGAAAAATAGCTTCCGACTTCGCTAACCTCACGCTGTAGCAAGAAGTTTGGCTCATCATACAGGAAACTGGATTTTGACAATACATTATTTTCTATTGCCGCGTAAATATCCGACGAATCATAAAACAATTCAATATATTTCGGCACGCCTCCGGTTATGGCGTAATACTCAATCAATTCTTTTTCACTTTTATCAGAAAAGAACTCTTGATAATGACGGAAAGGTATCTGTTTCAGTTTGATTTGTCCTGTTCTCCGCCCATATAAAGGACTGGAATATGCAAGCGTCTGGCTTTCCATCATGGAGATTAGCGAACCACAGAGAACCACCATAACATTTCTGTCCTTTAATATCGTATCCCATATTTTCTGAAAGACGGAGGGAAACGCATGGTTCGCTTTTCCGAGATATTGAAATTCATCAATAATCATCAGTTTCTTTTCACCGGAAAAAGCGGTATCCATCCATACTTTGAAAATCATATCCCAACTGTCTACATTGGCGTTCATCAACAGTTCATTGCCCGTCTGCTCGGCGACAATGGTTTTAAAGGCAGCCCTGTTTTGGGTTTCATTCTCCTCAGTAGCTAAAAAATAAACTGCCTGCTTATCCTCAATAAATTTGTTTGTAAGCGCTGTTTTCCCTACTCTTCGCCGTCCATATAGAATAACGAGAGCAGAACCGTCACGTTTATATTCTTTTTCCAAAAAATCAATCTCATCGTACCTGTCTATGAACTTTTTCATTAAGCGATCATCTCCTTGAAATTATTATACTTTAGATTATAATAATTTCAAGTATAAAATTCATTTTTATTTCTTTAAAGTTTTTGAGGCAATTGCAGTTTTGTACCATTTGATTACTTAATCATCTTGAGTGGTTTTCACTCTTCTTTCAACTCGTATTGTTCCACTTTACCGTTTCCTAATGTATAGTTGAAGAATTCATCATTAGTCATATCTTTAAAATACGTTCTAATGACACGGCACACTCCNCCATGGCTAATGATTAAAATATTTTTGCTTTGATATTGCTTTTTAATTTTATCCAATAACCCATATATTCTGTATGCCACTTGCATCATAGATTCTCCTTGTGGATATCTGTATGCAAAATTTCTTTTATTGGCTAAGAAGCTGTCATCCTTTCTATCCACACCCTCGTATATTCCATAATTCTGCTCGACAAGCCGCTCCTCTATGTGCATAGTAATATTATTTTTATCTGCAACGATTTTACTTGTTTCCACTGCTCTTTTTAACGGNGAAGATAAGANTATATCAATATTATAATTCTGCACNGTGGCAGCCAGCTCTTTTGCCTGCTCTATTCCCTTTTCTGTTAATTCTACATCCGTGATCCCACATACTTTATTCTGTGCATTCCAAACTGTCTGACCATGACGTGCAACATATAATNTCATAAGTACCTCNATCTCANACTTTCTGTTATTTTTAGTGATGAATGTCTATCTCTTCATGCGATTCAAGCATAAGCACAAAACACTCAGATACACTCGTAAATAATCCCCGTAATTTCAGAATCACTTCTTTAAAAAGTCACTAAACTCTTTTAACTCCTTCTTCTTATCTTCCGAAAGACAATTAAATTCAATATCATGAATCGCACCTTCCAATGCATATAAATGTACCAGACAAACTTGCGGATAGACTTGTTTTAATTTCAAAAATGCTTCTTTAGAACCTGTTTCAATGAGTTTCTCTGCTGAATCAATTCCGACAGATGTGAGTTTCCCGGCCATTTCTTTACCGATGTTCATCATAGACGCTAATTCTGACATAATTTTTCCTCCATATAATTAGAAACTGTACAAAAATATAACACAGAACATACAGCGGCACATTCACAATCCACTCATGCTCCCGATAATTTGANATAGAACTTCTGACGGCATCTGACAACTCATACATTCCAATGAAATTTAACATTTTTTAGTCGGAGTTTTCGACTTTATCAACATTTTTCATGCGCAGGTTTAACATATTATAACACTTTTCAGTCGGACTTCCGGGTCGTCTTAACACTATTCCCTTATAAATTCAGAATCTGCTACAGGAGCGCCATTTTCATCAGAGACGTATCGTTTCACTAGTTATAGTTACCATTCAATAAAAACCCACTTCCCAAATACTCCGCAATCCCGTCCTCATCATTACTGCCGATCACCAAATCCGCCTTCATCTTAACCTCGTCTATTGCGTTGCCCATGGCAATGCCCTTACCGCATAGTATAAGCATCCCTATGTCGGCATAATCATCACCAAAAGCCATCATCTCTTCCGTACTGATCCCACATACCGCACTGATCTCCAGAATGGCGTTTTCCTTCGTAGCAGTTTTCTTCGTAAACTTATACCAGTATCCGTCCNAAAAGCGAATACANTCACAATCCGGCAACACATCCCACAGCCTCTTGGCTTGACGCTCATCAAATATTTCCACACACATCTTAAGAGAACTCTCGTTAAAATCCTCGAAATCCGTATAAACGCTGTCTCCCCAGCTCTGATCCTGTTTCTTGGGATCAATTTTATAATTCCAGTAATGGGTATTGATTGTGTCGATCGTGATCTCGCAGTCAGCGCCGCATACTTCTCTGGCTGCAGCAATCATCTGCCTGGTTTCTTCTTCGGAAAACTCAGCTTTGTATATGTATTCGTTGTTGTATTTTACCAAGGCTCCACCGCTTACGATCAGCACATCCGGTTGTAATTCATCAATAAAAGCCAACGCGTTCTGCTCGCTTCTGGATGTGGATACGCCAATCAGTATACCTAGATTCCTGCAATCCTGTAACNCCTTCAGGGTTCTTTGAGAAATTGTTTTATCACTGCGAAGCAGCGTTCCGTCCAGATCAAACAAAAGAAGTCTGCAATTATTCATTTGATCCATNCCCCCTCCCTCTCGATATGGGTAGATTATCCCATAATTGCTTTTGACCTGCAACATATTATTTTTGTTACCACGAGCTGTGCGAATCGCAGCAGATGGCAGCACTTGTTGAATCTCTGCAATCTATCACTTATACTATGTTGTAGAAATAATAAAAATCAAATCTTTCTAAAAAAGAAAAATGTCTCTGCCGAGACTTTTTTCATAATCTTGTAAAATCAACAAGGAGTGCCTATGAAACTAGAACGCCTATATGCTATCACAGTATATCTTTTAAATCACGGACGAACATCCGCAAGCGAACTGGCAAAACACTTTGAGGTGTCACTTAGAACGATACAGCGGGATATGGACTCTCTGTGTCTGGCGGGCATTCCTGTTATTTCAGTTGCCGGAGCTGCCGGCGGTTATGAAATATCCGAAAATTACAGGCTGGAACATGGCTTCGCCACTACGGACGATTATTCCAATATTCAGACCGCACTGCAAGGTCTGGTATCGGCTACCGGTGACCCNAAAGCAAAGCATACGCTGGAAAAAATAGTGCATATGTCAAATCCAAACAACAACAGTATCATTTTGGATTTTTCTGTTTTGCAGGAAGGCGACCGGAATACTTTACAGTTACTACAGACTGCCGTAAGCGAAAANCGCACTGTTACTTTCACTTATACAAATAACAACAGNCAAACAAGAACACACAATGTAGAGCCGATCGCCGTCATATACCGCTGGTATGCATGGTATCTTCTTGCTTATTCCAAAGTCAAAAATGACTATCGCACCTATAAACTTGTGCGGATGANCAATTTGAAAGTAACTGATACTCCTTTTGTAAAAGAACATGAATCNGCAGGCACTATCATGGAAATGATTGACCAAACGGATTCCCGCCAGTACACCGAGATACTCTTAAAGTGCAAAGAGCCCGCCAAAGCACGAGTAATTGAATACCTGAAAGGTACCGTAACGGAGGAACTATCGAACGGTNNTGCTATCATCAAGGCGACCGTGGTTGAAAACGAACAGTTCTGGCTCGGAACACTTTTATCCTTNGGCGACAATGTAGAAATTGTTGCACCGGANANNATCCGCANNCNNTTNCTTGAATCTGCCGAAAAAATTGTTTCTTTGTACANAGAANTNTGACATTCTGTTGTCGTATATGTGGTGATATACTNNTCNNNANNNNAACGTNNNAAACNTGTTTTNNNCNTTTTGCAGNCAAGACNCTATAAAANTTNNAACCGGAGGTATNNNAATGATGAATCCATATGAAAAATGTCCCGTTTACGAAAACGAANGCTATCTTTTAAGGCTTATTGAAGCTTCGGATGCACCCGANCTGCTTCTCGTGTATTCCGATNAAAAAGCCGTGCCGTTCTTCAACAGCGATAACTGCAACGGTGACGATTTCCATTANACCACTTTAGANCGTATGCAGAGTGCCGTAGNTTTTTGGCAGCAGGCATACACTGAAGGCTGGTTTGTACGCTGGGTAATTATCGACAAGAATATCGGACATGCCGTAGGAACGATCGAATTATTTAACCGCCAGGCAAATGATTATTTCGATAACTGCGGGCTGCTTCGATTAGATTTNANGAGCGATTATGAACGNGCGGAGAGTATCTATGAAATACTGTCTCTGATCGTGCCGCCTACCTTCGAGCTGTTTGACTGTCAGATGATCGCCACCAAGGTTCCGCCTTTTGCATCTGAACGGAAAATCGCCGTAGATAAATTAAGATTTACATTGTCAGAGGAAGCATTGGTCGGCGGAGATGACGGAAAGCTTTATAAGGATTATTATGTGTTGCAGGACACCCGTTTTGCATTGTGATTTGGGACTGACAAATTTCTGTGCGTCTATACACATACGCAGAGTCCTCCTGTCCTAACCGGCAGCATACAGCATCGTAATGAAAACGATGCAAAATACGCCAAGTATACTGACCGTCATCCTTTTCCTCAGGAACTGATCAGCAATTCCGTTATACAGGACAAAAATAGCAGACTGCTGAAAACTGTTTTCTAAAAATGTTAATTTGCGTTGCTAGTGGCAACGGGCAGNTTTGCTTATAATAGTGGTATCAACTGAAAAAAAGGAGGCTATCCCTAATGCTCAACGAAAATATTAAAACAATCAGAAAATCAAAAGGACTTTCACAACAAGAACTTGCTGTCAGGCTGAACGTGGTGCGACAAACAGTTTCTAAATGGGAGCAAGGATTGTCAGTTCCCGATTCTGATATGTTGATCTCCATATCGGAAGTGCTTGAAACACCCGTGAGTACGTTGCTTGGAGAAAACATCATTGAATCGAAAGTTGATGACTTAAAGGCGATTTCTGCAAAACTGGAAGTGATAAACCTGCAACTTGCACAGAGAAAAACCACAATAAAAAGATTTCTACACTGGCTTCTTATCTCATTGTGCGTAGCCATCGCAGCAATTTCTGCAATCTTATTTGCACTAGAAAGTCCTTACTTGGGTTGGGATTATAGTGATCCTGAAACCGCTATTCTTGGAGTGGCATTTCACTCATTTGAATGGCTGTTTGTCAGAACAGCACCGATTATCTTTATTGGTGCAATCATTGGAATTTTATTAACACGTAAGAAAGNATAAAAAGAAATAAGCATCCCTGCCCGTCCAAAAGCGAGGATGCTTATTCTTTAGTATTCATTTTCCACCGAGGGCTCATCAAAACCCATGCCAGAGCTTTTACTGCCAGTTACTCTCAATAATCAATCAGAAATTCTGTTCAATGTAAAGTCNTCCACAGTTCCCCAGCTCTTGGCATTACACTTCATNCGTACACCNATCGTAAGTGTNCCGTCNGTAACCTTTATTCCGGAAATNGTAGGAGTCTTCCANTCCGTCCACGTAGTTACCATGAAGGNATCTGTCTGCTCTTNNCCGTCTACGATCGCATATAATTCCATTTCNCNATCATCAGACACATCGCCGCCCTGCGCGTAAGCCATAAGCTGATAGGTNCCGGGCTCTAAGTCCGTAATTTCCTGCTCAATTGAGAAGTCCATNTCGGAATCTTCCGACCAGAAGTGGAAAGCNATNTCTCCTGTATAAGCATCATCCGCCTTCTGCTGGAAATCTGTCGGGTTATCTTCNCCTTCATAGNTCACCTTCCACATAGATGTNTCGGCATCCTCGAAGCTCGGATTCTGCACATAATTAAGCATTATGACTTCGATGTAGGCTGTCACGNTCGTACCGTCCTCCAGCGTACCTGTCACCTCGTATTCCCCGCCCTCGCTCGTGTCGATGGCNGCAAGCTGTGTCTCATCCCATACAACAGGCTCCTGCTTGTTCGCCGAACTATCATTATAAAATACANCNACCGTCTCGGGAAGCTTTATTTCGCCGCCCACATCACATGTTACATTAACATCCGGGACAGAATCCACTGCCAAAGGCGCTGTCGAGCCATACTTTAAGTACTTAAANACATTCAGGGACGGCAGCGGATGTCCTTCAAAGTCAAACATCGCCTGATTATCCCANGANCAGCCGCCGTAATACAGACCCGCATCATCCGGATCNTAATCNGCNGCATAGCTGCTGGCCCAGCCGCTTCCGTATTTTTCCCATATGGGAGAATTATCCTCNGTTGCNTTACCTACCGGAATCCACACACCTTCCCAGTAGAAAATACCGAGTACATTTGCCTCGTTTGCCGCTTCGCAGATNTCACGNATCATGGAAGCCTGACTCTGCACGGTAGCNGCATANCCCTCAACCGCNCCGTCAATGCCGTCAAAGCTGTTCNCTGTNCCNTCACCGTCTTCNGTAGTGTAGGCATANGAAGTCTCTGCNACNACAACCTTTTTGCCGTANTCNTNCTGAATGTGTCNNGCTACNGNCTGCATATTCTCNTTCGTCCCATCCCAGAAAGGATAATAGGATAAACCGATAATATCGTAATCAACGCCCGTATGCTCAAGATTAGAAACAAGCCCGTCTATCTGCCCGTTATCCTCAATATTCGTNTAATGAACAAGGATCTGAATATCCTTACCGTAAGCCTGCGCCATCTCACGAACCGCNCGGCTTCCCGAACTCAAAAGAGTNGAAATATTGGGAAGGAANGATTCNCCGGCCATAGCGTTNTTAATTTCATTACCGATCTGCACCATGCCTACATCTACACCTGCATCCAGAATCTGTGTCAGACTGTCTTTCGTAAATTCATAGAGTGCGTCGCTTTTCTCCTCGACACTCATACCTTCCCACGCCTTAGGCGCATGCTGCCTCTTCGGATCAGCCCAGAAATCGGAATAATGGAAGTCGATACACACCTTCATTCCATACTTGGTTGCGCGCCTTCCAAGCTCGATCGCGGTAGGAACATCATTATTACCGCCGCCGTATCCGTTTCCGTTCTCGTCATAGGGATCATTCCATACACGGATACGGATATAATTGACGCCGGACTGCGCCAGTGTCATGAAGACATCCTGCTCCTCACCCTCGTAATTGTAATACTTAACACCACTGTTCTCCTCCACGAGTACGGAAGAGGCATCCATGCCGCGAATAAAATCATCGGATATATCCGCGATTGGCCTTACATAGATCTCTGACTCTTCGGGACCGTCCGGCAACGGAAATGAGGTCACCTCGATATCGGCCGTTTCCTTAGGCTCCTGCGCTGCTTCTGTCTCCTCTGTCTCTTGTGCCTCCTGTTCTGTTTCCGTGACAGGCGCCGTACTATCGGCATTATCCGCACCACAGCCGGTTAACGCAGCAGCACCGAGACTGACACTAAGACATAAAGCCAGTAATTTCATGTAACGTCGTTTCATAATACATATCCTCCCATTCTTCTTTATAAAAACCATTATTGACTGTCAGCATAGGCGCTCATAGCCTTGGTAAACTGTAGACAATTCTCCTTCACCAGCCTTGCCGCACCCAGTATATAATGATCCGGCAGCAGCTCTGCTCCCACCTCCGGCTCCCAGAAGAAGATACCGAGTCCTTGTCCGTCTGGGACTGTCTTAATCGCACGCGCCGCACTTACAAGCAGCTGATAAGTCTCCTCCTCTTCACTTTCCGGTCCACCGATCTCAGTTAACATCAANGGTCTGTGATACTTTTGCGCAAGCTTTGTCATATCATCATGCAGCTTACGCTCATCATGTTTCATGTGCACCCAATACGGATAATAGGAAAATCCCAAGATATCCGTCTGTCCGCCAAGATCAAAAAATGTGTCAAAGAATCGGNTACACCGCTGATAATCACTNCCGCAGTTGATGTGCGTTACAACCCTGNACTCCGGNCAGCATGCNTTAACCGCTCTGTATCCTTCATTGAGAAATGCGACAAGCTGTTCCGGATTATCTTCAAAACTCCCCATAGGAAGCAGGATTCCCGAATCGATCTCATTGCCTACCTGAACCCAGTCCGGATAGATATCATGGGAAGTCAAAAGTTCTAAGATATCTCTCGTATNCTGCGCTACCCGCTCNTTCATTTCCTCAAAACTGTCATTCTCCCACTCCTTAGGGATATCCTGATACACCGGGTCTGCAAAATGATCGCTGTAATGAATGTCTATCATAAGCTTCATATCCTGCTNTTTTACTCTGGCAGCCATTTCCAATACACTGTCCTTATCACAGAAGCCAAGCATACATGTCTCTCCGCCAATCCTTTTGCCCTCAAATTCCTTTTCCGGCTTTCTCCAATAAGCCTCCTTCGGCGGATTAACGAACACCCGCAGCCGCACGGCATTTGCTCCCATGTCCTTTAGTGCCACTATCGGATCTGCCTCTCTCATATCCCGGTCTATCCAGCGCACACCCTGTGACTCCAACTGGCTCACCCAGCCCAGATCCACACCATAAATAAAATTCTGCACTATGTACCCTCCTTTCCCTGNCTCTTGATGCACCTTGTTGATCGCCTTTACTTTTACGGCAGTTTTCTCTATAATTGTCTTGTTTATAGTATATAGATATCGACAATAGATATTTCGCTTTCGGTTTTATAATAGCTTCCGTATCTGTCTTTGGCAAAAGCTGAAAGCAGAAATTTGTTATATCCCTTACTATAATTATAGCTAATTAACTCAAGATACAGCAATATCGCAAACCGATTTTCAACTTCCAATTTGTATCATATTCGGGAATTTAATCAATAACAAAAAAAGAAATGAGGAAAAAGATGGAAAAATATACTACACCGGATATGCGGGAATCATTAGACAGTCTCGACTCCTCTATTAATGTGCAGAACGGCGAAAGCGATTTCGCCCGCTTCTACAGCATGAATGTCCCTTTTCAGGTCACACTGGAATGCTGTGATGACTCCGATTCCNAGGGCTATGTGAATGTAGTCACACTGTCTTTCGAAAAGGCTGTTTTGTATCAGGAATCTGTCGCGGTAAAGAATTACTCTTATACTAAGAATGCGCCTCATTATCATGATTTTTTTGAAATTGTGATCGTACTGGAAGGAAATATTGTTCAGAGAATAGAGGGAAAAGACTATCTTTATTCCGCCGGTTCCTGTTGCCTCATCAACCGGAGTCTGCGCCATCTGGAACATTATAATTCCAAGAGTAANGTTCTNTTNATCGGACTGTCTCCTGACTTTATTACCGGACTGTTTGACTCTGCGCTTACCTCTCTTATTNCAAGCGAAAAGGAGATTTGCAACAGCACGATCTATCACTTTATCACAGATGATTTAAAGAATCCCGGAAANCGGGCATACCTTGACTTTATTCCGGCCTATCAGAATCACCGGAGTGCAGTATATCTTCATGCCATGGCAGAGACAATGGTGCAGACTCTGCTCTATCCAAAATTCGGAGCCTTTTACCAGATATGCGGACTGTTATGTTCCTTCCTNGCACATCTGTCCTCACCGCAGTTTTACCACTGCACTGACATCCGTCTGGATACCAACAGCGACTTCCTGCTCTTCTCACGNATCACACGGCTTTTCGAGGAAAGTGACGGCCGCATGACCCGCACGGAGCTGGAGCAGCTTCTCAATTACAGTGGCGATTACCTGAATCGCATTACTAATAAATACACCGGTAAGTGTCTCTACGACTACGGCATGACCTTCTGTCTGAAAAAAGTTGCCCAATGTCTGACCGAGACGGACGAATCCATCAGCGCGATCGCNGCCCGGCTGAAATTTACAAACCGTACGCATTTTTATGCNCTGTTTAAGGANAAATACGGGGTTACNCCGAAGGAATATCGGAAAATGCATTCCTGATGGGCTTGCTTTTCCATTGATTTACACTCACAATATGAACACAATACGGAGGATATATATGATCGCTTTAATAGTTGCTTTTGCAAGNAATCAGGTAATAGGNAATAAAGGAGCTATCCCGTGGAAAATTAAAGGAGAACAGAAACGTTTCAAAGAACTGACAACGGGAAATGTTGTCATTATGGGAAGACGNTCATATGAAGAGATCGGAAGACCGCTGCCCAACAGAACAACNATCGTTATATCTAACACTAAGAATTTCGATGCTGAAAATTGTATGACGGCAAAATCACTGCAAGAAGCAATCACCATGGCNGGAAACAGAGATATCTATATTTCCGGCGGCGCGAAGCTTTATGAAGAGGCGCTTCCTCTGGTGGAAAAAATGTATATTACGGAGATAGATCGTGACATTGAGGGGGATACCTTTTTTCCGCAATTTGACAGGAAACAATTCATAAAAGAAATCAATGAACGGTTTGAAGGGGAAAATCCTTATACTTATGTGACGTATACNCGNCGTGGGGTATAGTCANCAGAAACATTCCACATATTTTTTTCGGTCTTAATTNCATTTTGCTTATAATGTCCCCTGCGTTTATGATTACTTTAAAAAAGCGATGAAAAACTGCCAATCCACATTATGGNATAAGCTGGATATAGCAATTTTTTTAACTAAATGTGGCTTATTGGTAATATGCGCCTTATAACTTCTCCANCTTCTCCAAAAANGAAACATAAAACTCCCTTTCTTTGATACGGGCCTGCTCCGCCTCTATGCTTCTATACGCAGGTNCCAGAGGATGATCTAAATCGTACAGTGCCTGCTTCGTAGCCTGAATTGCTGATTCCACTGTATTTCCAAGAATATCCAGATTCTCTGTTTCTCCCTTAAGCATTTTGTTGAGCCTCTGTACCATCATCTGCGAGATATGGCTCATCATTCCGTTACACCGGATTCCCAAGCCATTCGCATTTACTTCCTTAGCCGCTTCCATCCACGCANCTTTTACATCCTGCGAGGCATTTGGACCAACCATATCAAAAGCTTTTTCGTCATAATCAGTTGTGTTATCCTGCGCCGCCTTTTCTTCTACTATTTCCATAAATCCCACAGTCCCGGATTCCACACTTCTTTCTGCCTTCCGTGTCTGATACCCTGTTACCAGATAACCAGCTGTTCCTATTCCATTAATGCTCATTTTTTCAATNCTCCAATTATATTTATATGGCGCTCTTCTGTCGGTCAGAGCCGCCCAAGNCCTCTAATAATAAGTCCAGGCANTTCATTANCCCAAAAACTCTAAGAACTTTTTGTAAAATATCAATTCCTGACCNGCAAAAACANGATTCGCTGCNGGTGNCANCGGATTCTCCAATCTATGTATGATCTTTTCAGCCATAGNNTTTGNNGAACCCACGCTGTCACCTAAAAATGTGGNACNCAAACCCTGCTGCCCGCTTTCAACGTGCAGGACTAAGGCTGTTGAAATGCGGTTCATCGNAAAAGNATTTACTCCCGCCATATCGCTTTCTGACTTTTTTGTTTCATATCCTGCTGTCGGATATCCTGCTGNTCCTATTCCATTTACTCCATTTACGCTCATTTTTTTAGTTCTCCATTGTTATCAATTTAGTTCCCGCTTTGGGGCAGATTCTTAAACATATTCATAATCATATCGTAGGATAAAGACGAANTATCAACAAACAGCTCCTCTGTCTCAAAATGAGGAAATCCGTTATCTATAAATAATACGAATCAGCTCACAGAAAAGTTTCACTTCTCTTATATGNTCTATACAGTTTCAACCTTTTGTTCCGCCTCTTTGATAAGTGCATCTAACTTATCTTTTACAGCCTGCTTAGCAATCTTGTCCATTTCATCTACCGTCTTTGTTCCGCCAGATGATGCTAAAGCATAAGGATCGTTCAGTGCCACATTAGAACCCGTTAGCATCGCCCAGAGCTGGTGGTGCGTCCACTGTCTCTCCTGCTTTGGAATACTGGAATCAAAATAATCTGACCAATCACACAAATATTTTCCGGAAATAAATGCTAAACCGCCAATTGGGGAAGAAACAGCTTCTCTATAAGCATCAGCATAATAGCTCTTTATAGCCTCCTCCTGCTCTTTCAACTGTCCTAAGTAAGATTCAAAATAGATTTTATTGGCGATCGAACCATCCGGATCAACTTTTCGGTAGGGATCAACCTCCAACTTGGTCTGATTTTCACTTTTCCATTGCTTGAGCATATCCATGAAATCTTCCTTCGTCATAGCACTAAGTTGATCCACAACTTTATCAGCCAAAATTTCCAAACTATCACGCCCCTCTTGAGATATGGTTACCTGATCTCTGTTAGAGGCATGAACTGCCGATGTGTTTTTATCCTCCGCCGTTGCAAAATGAACAGTTCTCATAGAAGAGAATCTGTAATAATCAGAATTTCGTGTAATGTTCATAAAAAACCTCCCATGTCATCTTTTGTCTTATATTTTTCTTTCGGCAGGTGTAACCCGTTTTCCAACCCGGATCGCACCAATTGATTATTTTTTTGCACGAAACGATGCAAAGCTTACCCATACCATTACAGAACAAATCTATTCTGTCCTGAAAAATACAGTGATGAAATCCGAGTGGACAATTTCCGGCTCATCGAAAATAGTGGCGGCNTTAGCACATGAGATTTCCCCAACTCTACCGTTGGTAGGTGTTCATTTTATCCATCCACTGTATAATAATGTTGGAAAGCGAGGATTTTTGAAATATGGATCAAAAGAAAATAGGCAGTTTTATTGCTGCCCGAAGAAAAGACAACGGCCTGACCCAAAGTCAACTGGTCGAAACGCTGGGAATAACGGACAAGGCAGTATCAAAATGGGAAACAGGAATTTCACATCTCCAATATATTTGTGATGAAAATGAAAATTTAACATCTTATCCTAGGTTTTCTTGGTATATGAAACCTTTGCCCATATCNGAGCAGAACAAAATTAGGATTTGTTGTAAANATGAAGATGAGATTTCTAATAATAGTATGAATATATATGATGATTTAATTATGGCACAAAAACACTACGCAAAGATGATAGAATATTGATCACTAATCATATACATGGTGGCGCTATTAATTTATCCGAAACTCCTGTTACGGATATAATATATGAGTGGTTGGAAGATGATCTCAGAGAGATTGGTTGGTTATAATATCTTATCAGAGCGTTTAAAAAAGTGAACAANAGTAAGTAATAAGTTCTTTGATTCTCAGATAGGATGCCTGTGTTTAATATTCCCGACACTTCTTTTCNAATAACTCAAAGTCATTTGTTCTTTTTGCTAATGGCGTGGAATCCCTATTTCGCTTTTTATGATTATAAACAATCTCTGCGTTTTTTCTTATCCGATTTTTTTGCCTGTTGATTTCACGGCTTTCAGCTTGCAAAAGAAATTTATAGTGTGGATCTTTTTCAGCATTAATATCTAACTCAATCAGCTGTTCTTTCGGAACTGGAATCATATTGTTTATGTTGAGAACTGCATAGTCTTTTATTTTGATAAAATCTANACTTTCTTTCATTTTCTTGTGCTTGGATTTAAATGAGGACAATGGTGCAAAATAAGAAAATCCGTTAATCTCCAAAACAGTGCCTATGTACTTTCGTCCGAACGATCCGCTTTCATGCAAAAATAAATGTTCCTGATATTGGCTCAAGTATTTTATGTAGGCATCTTTCACGCCATATATTTTAATATTGTTTTTCTTTGTTCATTTACAGAAAAGGCAGAGACTTAAATTGTCCCTGCCATCTGTTAACTCGCTCACTTAGGGGCTGTGCATCACCCGCTCATAACTCGCTCATTTATAAGGCTGCGCATCACCTACTATATNTAGTATACACTATTTCTGATTAAATACAACTTATTNTATAAAGTTTTCATTCCTGTAAAAACCCATACAGCTATTTTAAATGCAGCAGGTACGGCAGTCTTGGAAAAACATATTGCAGTGGTCATTTCATTCACTATGACACGCTTTACGCATATGTATTGTCGCGGTTGCAGTTTTGGTCAAAACAAGTATATACGGACGAAGAAAAACTGCTAAAGNAGCTGCTGAACACANGTGACAGGGAGACGGGCACGAGGACGGCANAGCGGATCAGGAAAAACCACCTTACTGAATATGATTACGACAATAGATAAAGCTACCAGCGGCTTTATGATTTGCTTCTTTGTTCTGTATTTATGTTATTTTGGGTGGGGTGTTCTACAACGCATTAATCACACCCTGAACGCCCTGTTCCTCATAAATCTTCTTNTAATACGCCACCTCNTCNCGGATCAATTCATCAATCACCTGCATACCGAGAAGCTCCACCGGCGCTTTATCATCAGTCATGATATAGTCACCCGCTTCATATGCAATCAGGTTATCTGCAACCGCCGCCATCATCGCTGCAAGGTTTTCGTCTGCAAGATTTTCACGATGAATTGCCAGATTCTCTAAGATCCGCGGATTATCAGAGGCAAACAGCTCCCTGTTCGTAGAACCCTTCACATCCACCGTATACACCTCGCCGAACACACTGCTGATCGTGTCTGCGAGATGTTGATTAATACTTCCCTCACTGCTGCCGCGCATATTCATATTGACCACCATCACACCGTCTTCATTTAAGTGGTCTTTCACCAATGTAAAAAATTCCACGGAAGACATCTGAAAAGGAATGGTAATATCCTGATAAGCGTCCACCATGATCACATCGTATTTACCGTCAATAGCATTCAAATATGCCCTGCCGTCATATGTAGTCACATTCACATCCTCCGGCAGTTCAAAATATTCCCGTGCAAGATTCGTGATCTTCTCGTCAATCTCCACGCCCTCAATCTCCATATCTCCGTAATAATTACGGCATTGGTGCGCGTAAGTACCCGTCCCCATTCCGAGAATCAGCACATCACAATCGGCAGGCTTGTCCTGTCCGGTCATAAGCGGTGCAGCCATGGCATAATCATAATACATGCCCGTCAGTCCCTCATTTTTCATCAAGAGCGACTGCACACCAAACAGCACATTTGTCGATAATATGACACTTCTGTCGTTTTCTTTCACCTGTAAATAATTATAAATGGACTCTCCCTCATAAGTTAAACTGCTCTCCCAGAAAGCAAAACTGTTCGACTTGCCGAGCAGACAGCACAGAAGAAAGATTCCTGCCGAAACTGCGCTTTTCGCCGCTCCCCTTTTTCCACTGATAAAGTAGGTCAGGGCCAGCACCAATAATATTCCCGCAAAGATCAAAAAGGTAATGGAAGTTCCCACCGCCGGAATCGAGATAAAAGTCGGCACAAAAGTACCGATAATACTACCGATCGTATTGAAAGCACCAAGCGTTCCCACGACCTTTCCACTGTCGTCCAGACTATCCACAGAATACTTCGCCAGAGAGGGTGTCACCGTTCCAAGCAAAAACAACGGAAATACAAAGATCACCATGCACGCCGCGAAAGCTGCACATATCAGAAAATTTGTGCTGACCGTAAAAATCAGTAACGCCGAGATTCCCAGAATAATATATTTACCCACCACCGGAATCGCCGCGATCCAGACCGCCGCAATCAATATCCTGCCATAGAGCTTGTCCGGATTCGGATTCTTGTCCGCACTCCGCCCGCCGTAAATATTCCCAAGCGCCATCGCAATCATGATCGTTCCTATAATAATCGTCCACACAATCTGGGATGAACTGAAATAAGGCGCCAGAAGTCTGCTGGCGCCCAACTCCACTGCCATCACCGACATCCCCGCAAAGAATTCCGTCAGGTATAAGAACAGTTTATTTTTTAGAATAGATGCTGTATTATCTGTATTCATAACGCGTTTTCCCTTCTGTATCTCATGCTTCTTCATCATAACCGTTTTTATTATACCGCACCGATACATTAATTGATATCCCTGAAACCAAAACCGCATCCGTCAGCCTCATTTCCAAGTATATACAATTTTCACTTTCTTTACCACGAAAAAATTTATAAATTCCTATTTTATCTGCACTCACTGCATTATTCATATATAGCCAATACCCAGCGCAGATGGAAGTTAATTTCTTAAGGAGCCCCTCAAAAAGCGTCAGCGCTTAACGAGGTTATGAGTTGCGCAGCAACTCACGAGTTTAGCGTCTGCTACGCTTTTTGCGGAGCGAGAGCGCGGCGACGAAGATATTAACTTTCATCTGCGCGGACACCCTAGATAAGCTATACAAGTATTTTATATACTTCCCTTCACCACCAAAATCTTATCCCCCGCCTTAATATCCTCCGTAACCAGCTCATTCACTTCCTTAAGCTGCGCGATCGGCACATAATACCGCTTGCCGATATCCCACAAAGTGTCTCCCTGTCCGGCAATGTAGATGACCATCCCCGGCAGTTCACTGAGTTTGTTCAGATCCAGTTCTTCCACCTTGATATCCGTGATCAGATTACTCTTCTGTACCGCAAAAACGATCACCTTAAACTGTAATGCCGCTTTCACATCCAGTTCATCACTGTCAAGCATCGTCACCGTCAACTGCTCGATACTATGATGCAGTTTAAAAATACTGGTGGGCGTGATGTTTTCCGCCTCGATCACATACTGGAATGGCATCATATTCTTCGTGGCATAAATAGATCTCGAACTGCACAAATACAGAGTAGTCACGGTCATCGTTCCCGTAATCGCAATGCCGTTCTCCACGACTGCCTGCTCCTCAATCTGTATCTCCCCTTCGGAATGAATCAACTGGTACATCGGCATTTCCGTATTCTGGATTTTGGCATGTTCCGCAATCTTGCACTTGCCGCTCCCGCTCAGAAGCAGACTCTTAAGCTGTACCTCCGTAGTCAGTGCTTCGATTTCCTTATCCACACCATAGATATCCGACAGCACTTCCATATTTTCCTCTTCATACAGATGAATATCCAGATCCAGCACCGGTTCCACACAGAAGACGCGCTCCTCACCGTCAAAATCCTGGCGTACTTCCACATTGCACTGTCCCAGACTGTGGCGAATATCCGGAATCATGTTTTCCCTGCACCCGTGGCACTCGATGATTCCGCTGAAAGGCACCGTATTCTCATACCACAATGTCCTATCGTTATCCCCTTCACCCTCATACAGGAAAAAGGCTCTCATCTCACCCTGAATCGATATCTTTTCCTCCAGTGCTTTAAACTCCACATGGTCAAAGGTAATATGATGCCATATGGTCTGGAACACATTCGGCAGATTGCCGGACAGCTCCATTTCTTCTTTTAACCGGAAAATATCCTTCTTCTGCAGTACAAGCTGTACTACGGGATAAGTACGCTTACGGTATTCTAACGGCTCTTCGTGGTAGATATCCACGGCGGCATCCTGTTCCACATGCTCCTCCATCTCCAGTCCGAAAGAAGCTACCGCCTGTACACTGATTTTTCTGGAGTTGATCAATCCTACTGTCAGATCTTCTATTGTCCAGTCCGTCAATATGAGGTCCCCATTTGACACTCCTTCCATATTGACTCTCTCTTCAAAAGGAATCACCGCTTCCATGCTGGCGCAGGTTCCCTCCAGGTCCGTTAGATACAGTATGGATACCACCAGTCTGCCTCTTAAGTTTACCACATTTTCACCGGCGCGTATTTCCTCCATAATAATCTCGCCCTTGCTGTTTAACAGATAGCTGGCATCGGGTTTGTTATCTGAAATATTCACATCTTCTTCCAATACGACTTGTGTGCCGGCTCTGCTGCTGATCCGATCCATATGTATCTTCTTTTTTACTAATTCCACAAAAATAAACCTCCATGCGTATACTTAATATAAGTGTATGCCGCATAGAGGTTGTATATGATTTCTATTTTGTGTCTATTCCACTGCTCCGATCAATTCCGTCACATCCTCGATTCCGTAGCGCTCCATATATGCTTCGATTCCCTCCACAACTTCCACCGTCGTGTACGGATTCACAAAATTCATGGCCCCGACCGCCACCGCACTGGCTCCTGCAAGCAGAAACTCGATGGCATCTTCCGCATTCGCGATGCCGCCCATACCGATAATGGGAATCTTCACTGCATGAGCCGCCTGATAGACCATCCGCACCGCCACCGGCTTGATAGCCGGACCGGAAAGCCCGCCCGTCTTATTGGCCAGCGCAAATTTTCTTCGGTGAATATCAATCTTCATCCCGGTGATCGTATTGATCATAGATAGCGCGTCGGCTCCCGCAGCTTCCGCAGCTTTCGACATCTCCGTGATATCCGTCACATTAGGACTCAGCTTCATAATGACAGGCTGCTTCGCTTTCTGTTTAATCTGAGAAGTAATATCATAGAGGCAGTCCGCCTTCTGTCCGAATGCAATCGCACCCTCTTTCACATTGGGGCAGGACACATTAATCTCCAGCATATCCACCGGCTCATCCGCAAGACGCTCCACCACTTCCAGATAATCCTCCACCGTCTTACCGCAGACATTGACGATAATCTTCGTGTCGTACTTTTTCAGAAAAGGAATATCCCGCTCCACGAAAACATCGATTCCCGGGTTCTGCAAGCCTATCGCATTCAACATACCGCCGTAAGTCTCCGCCACCCGCGGCGTCGGATTACCCGGCCATGGCATATTAGCTACTCCCTTGGTCACTACCGCTCCCAGACTGTTCAAATCCACAAAATCACTGTATTCCATACCGGAACCGAAAGTACCCGATGCCGTCATCACGGGATTATTCAAGGTTACTCCTGCTATTGTCACTTGTGTATTCATCAGATTTCCACCTCTCTTGCCTCAAAGACAGGACCATCCGTGCAGATACGTGCGTTGTTCACGTGAGAATGATGGTCAATCTCTTTCGTCTTGCACACGCAGCCCAGACATGCACCCACGCCGCACGCCATCCGCTCTTCCAAGGATATGTAAGCATCGATTCCCTGTTCAGCAGCATATTTTTTAATTGCACGTAACATTGGCATGGGACCGCATGCCATGATCAGATCTGCATGAAGCTCGTTCACTCTGATGATATCCATCACATTACCCTGTACGCCCACACTGCCATCCTCCGTGGCAATATAGACCTGTCCGTATTCTCCCAAATCATCCTGAAGGAAAAGATCCTGATTGCGGTATCCCAGCAGAATATGTTTCTCTGCATCCAGTTCCTTAGCCAGTTCTAACATAGGCGGTATCCCGATGCCGCCGCCCATCAGAAACACCCGCTTACCCTTCGCCTGCCCTGTGGGAAATCCATTGCCGAGCACGCCCAGAATCTCCAACGTATCACCTGTGTCGTAAGCGGAAAACTCGGTCGTGCCTTTGCCGGCGATACGATAGACCAGACGCAGTCTGCCCTGCTCCCGGTCTACCTCACATATACTGATAGGTCTCGGAAGCAGCGTCGCCGCGTTATGTGGATATACCGCAACAAACTGCCCTGCGTGGGCGTCCTGCGCCAGCTCTGTCTCCAGCCACATGTCATAGATCTGCTCCGCGATCTGCTTTTGTGACACAACCATCGCTTTCATTTTCTTTTTTTGAGTCATTTGGCTATCCATTGTTCTGTAATCCTCTTTCTGTGTATCCGCTCTCATATTAAATCAGAGCACATGACCTGATCTCCATGTACTCTGACATACTATCGCCTCATTTTTCCTTCTATTTATCCTACTGCAACAGTGACAATACCCCCTGATTACTCTGATTCGCCTGTGCAAGCATAGATGATCCGGCCTGCGCAAGAATATTGTTATTGGCATACTTCACCATCTCTGTCGCAATGTCCGTATCTCTGATAGCAGATTCTGCGGCTGTGGTATTCTCCACAATATTATCCAAGTTATTTATCGTATGTTCCAGCCGGTTCTGTATAGCGCCCAGATCGGATCGAACCTCCGACACGTCAAAAATCGCGCTTTTGGCAAAAGCATTCAGTGCCTGGAAATAGCGGACATCGGGAATCTTATCCAACAACTCTTCTTCCGTACCTCCCGTAGCACCGATTTCATAATTGGTGGTAAGTCTGTCTTTGACATTTTGATCCGTGATCGCACTATAAGAAAAACTGTGGAACCCCGTCAAATCCGAAGCGCCCAGAAGGTGTGAATGTCCCGGCGATCCCCAAGGCTGCACCATACTTTTATTCCAGTATTCCTTCTTCGCATAGGTACTGCCGTCTGCAAGCCAATAAGCCGTTGATCCCTGTGGGTAATTGGCCTGCGATGGTTTTGGATTGTCTATATTATTGCACAAAGGACTGTCATTATTCGTCTGGTAATAAATACCCTTCGCCAGCGCGCTGGCTATCAGATCGTTCGTGCACATATTTCTTATCGTGATAGCAATATGCTGCCCGGATTCCGCACCTACCTGCAATCCCTTATTCTGAAAAGTACCGTCTAACAACTTTTGCTCATTGAATGTCGTAGTAGACTGTACCCGATCGATCTCACTCATCAACTGTCTGACTTCCATAGTAATATATTCTCTGTCTACCGAAGTCAGCGTTCCNTTCGCTCCTTTGACTGCCAGTTCTCCCATACGCTGCAACATATCATGGACTTCATTCAATGCTCCCTCTGCNGTCTGCACGCACGAAATTCCATCCGACGCATTAGCTGCTGCCTGCGTAAGCCCTCTCACCTGTCTGCGCATTTTCTCCGATATGGACAATCCCGCCGCATCATCTGCGGCACGGTTAATTTTATATCCCGAAGANAATTTTTCCGTAGATTTNGCCTGACTTGCGGTCGTCAGATTGAACATGCGGTCTGCATTCATCGCCGTTATATTATGTTTAATNACCATAGGCTTCCCTTCCTTTCTTATCGCTTCCCTGCGTNCGAANCAAAAGTTCTGTATTTAGTTATATATCGGATTATTTTCAATACTTCTTAACATATTTTTCGATATATTTNTCTTNTNCCGATNAAGTCTTACNAAATTGNACANTTNTNCTTGACANATAGTACTATATAGTACTATTCTNTATAGTAGGAGGCGGTATCATTGCTTAACAATACAGAAGGCGGTTTTCTGATCACCAANATNAAACAGCTACAGGGACGAATCTTTGAAAAACTGCTGGCAGAACATAATATCCACGAATTTAACGGGGCCCAGGGCAGAATTCTTTTTGTTCTGTGGGAAAAAGATAATATCCCAATCAGCGAATTGTCCAAAAAAACGGGACTCGCTAAAACAACCCTGACCGGCATGCTGGATCGAATGGAAAAACAGGGACATATCGAACGGGTCTATTCCTCCGCCGATCGCAGGACTGTCCGGATTAAACTGACGAAAACCGCCAGACTGTTCAAAGAGCAATATGAACAAGTCTCTGATGAAATGAATCANATATTTTANAGNGGATTCAGCGATGAAGAAATACTCATTCTCGAAACAGGTCTTAGGAAAGTGCTTACGAATCTTACAGAAAAGGAGAATCATTATGAACAGTACGGCTAAATCNGGGATACGCGCACTCCGTAAAAATGCGCAGGTTGCCTATGTGGCTTCGGTAAACGANGAAGGTTTTCCCCAGATCAAAGGGATGCTCGTAATAGAACACGAAAGCATGAAGACACACTATTTTTCCACCAACACCAGCTCCAAGCGAGTAGGCCAGTTTCTGAAAAACCCNAAGGCANCCGTATACTATGTGGATGACACTAAGGATCAGTATAAAGGCGCCTTATTTACCGGAACAATGGAGGTCTGCACCGATCATGAAACAAAGGCTGCCTTATGGCGCAATGGATATGAACTGTATTATCCCAAGGGCGTGGATGATGAAGATTATTGTGTGTACAAATTTACCGCCCAAACCGTCAACTATTATTATGGGCTGAGTAATGTAACCCTTTCTGTCGATGANCTTTGAGCTTAATATTAACTTTCTTGTATCTTCGTTTATGTTAAAAGGTGCCATTTACCACTATAGTAAATGACACCTTTTGATTTGNGACTGCCTTCCTAATGCTCGATCCAGTATCTTTCCACCAGATCTTCCGCCCGCTCGGCATATTCTGGGAATTTAGTCTGAATTTTTGCAATTATGTTTTCTTTGGCCGCATGATCCTCTTGCAATATTTCGATAAGTGCCTTAATATTCTTTTCCGTTACTTCTTCGGTAACTGCCTCTGTTACTTCTTCCCTAACTTCCTTTGTGACTGCCTCTCTG
Source organism: Lachnospiraceae bacterium (assembly GCA_014804485.1). Lineage (GTDB taxonomy): Bacteria > Bacillota > Clostridia > Lachnospirales > Lachnospiraceae > UBA3282. The sequence goes on along the minus strand of JAAUZT010000019.1, from coordinate 713 downwards.
ACTTCCTTTGTGACTTCCTCCCTGACTTCCTTTGTGACTTCCTCCCTGACTTCCTTTGTGACTTCCTCCCTGACTTCCTTTGTGACTTCCTCCCTGACTTCATCTCTCATATCTTCCCTGATGTCTTCCGAAATAATGTCAATCCAGTCTCCCAGTGTCATATATCCCGCCTCCACTTCCGGTAGATTCTTTACCTTCATCACATAAGAATCCATCTTTCTCGTTGCCTCATCAACCGCATTTTTGCTATCACTATTTTGTATATATGTTAACATATTTTTTATTGCCTGGCTACCACCTTTTTGCCCCTTCGTATAAAAATATACAAATTGCAATCCGTCGTCATATTCCAGTTCCGGCACCTCCACACAGCTGTTGCGTACTGTATACACCATGTAGTCCTTTCCGAACAGGTCATAGTTGGTGATCGTGATCACATACAGGTTCGGAATGCCGGAAAAATCCTTTAATCCTCTTCTCACATACCGGCCGTCTATCTTTGCCTGATAGTATCTGTTATGTCTCGGCAGGTGGAGCGCATCCTTAAGGTGCGGCTCCACGTCATACACATTCGTGACGTTTCCCTCCTCATACTCCGTGATCTCCACATCCATCCGGATCCCTCTCAGTTCCGGCGTGGCTGCGGGAATAATCTGCTGTGCCAGCACCCGCACCGTTTTGATCTCTTTTCCAAGAAGTACAGACAACAGAAG
>JAAUZT010000018.1 GCA_014804485.1 Lachnospiraceae bacterium | reverse complement strand
CATTAAAGCGGTACGCGAGCTGGGTTCAGAACGTCGTGAGAAAGTTCGGTCCCTATCCGGCGCAGGCGCAGGATATCTGAGAGGAGCTGTCCTTAGTACGAGAGGACCGGGATGGACGGACCGCCGGTGTACCTGTTGGCGACCAACGCCATGGCAGGGTAGCCGAGTCCGGCAGGGATAAACGCTGAAGGCATCTAAGCGTGAAGCCCCCCTCAAGATGAGATATCCCAGTTAAGTAAGACCCCTTGGAGACTACGAGGTAGATAGGCTTAAGGTGTAAGTGCAGCAATGTATTAAGCTGATAAGTACTAATCGGTCGAGGGCTTAACCATGGAGAAATGGCTACAGAGGCAGCCACATCTCCGGAAGAATCGTAAACGATTCTTCCCAACGGACAGAGACATTCATTGTGAGAGATTTTCAGGTTCGGTTTTGAGGGTATGTCCCTTTAATATGTAAGAAATATTCACACTATTTGCAAAAAAATGCAAATAGTGTTTTTTTTTTATTTTTTTTATGATATAATGAAAGAAATTTGAGATTGCAGTATATTTTATGGGTAAATTAGGTAAGGTGTACTGGCAATCAGATAGATTTAAGAGGTATTTTCTAAATATATAACGTGAGGTGGATTACATGGATACGAAGATTCTGCTTGAGAATGGAACAAATGAGTTGGAAGTGCTTGAATTTAAGTTAGATGGGAATGCCTATGGTATTAATGTCGCTAAGATCAAAGAGATTATTACCTATGAGCCGGTCACTCCGGTACCGAATGCCCATCCGAGTATTGAAGGTATATTCATGCCGCGTGATACGATGATTACGGCAATTGACTTGAAAAATTGTCTGCAGCGCGGAATGGCACAGCCGGGAGGACTGTTTATTATAACCAGCTTTAATAAACTGGATATTGCATTCCATGTGGATTCGGTTGTCGGTATTCACCGTGTATCATGGAGAGATATTATTAAACCCGGATCTACTGTGTCAACGACAGAAGAAGGTGTTTCAACCGGTATTATTAAGTTTGAGGATCGACTGATCATTGTTCTTGATTTTGAGAAGATTGTGACAGACATTAATCCTGAAACCGGATTGAAGATGACAGATATAGAAGAACTGGGCGAGAGACAGAGAAATGATGTACCTATTTTGATTGCTGAGGATTCTCCACTTTTGAACAAATTGATTGTAGATTCTCTACATAAGGCAGGATATGCAAATTTGATCCATACCGAGAACGGACAGCAGGCGTATGATGTTATTCAGGAATGTAAGAAGGAAGGTACATTGAAGGAACATGTGCAGTGCGTCATTACCGATATTGAGATGCCGCTTATGGATGGTCATAGACTGACAAAGCTCATCAAATCTGATGAAGAAACAAAGGATATCCCGGTTGTTATTTTCTCATCACTGGTGAACGATGAGATGAAGAGAAAGGGCGCAGCACTCGGCGCAAATGCACAGCTTTCAAAACCTGAGATAGGTAATCTGGTACGCACAGTGGATGAGTTGGTTTTAAATCTGAAGTAGTATATTACCAAATGGTAAAAGCTGGGATTATCCCGGCTTTTATTTTGTAGAAAACTGCAACTGTTCGGCAGAATTAAAGCGTGTGAAGAAAAATATGTTTGGATGTAAAGCCGGAGCGGTAAAAGTGAGGGTACATGATGGAGAGTGGCAGATTGCAGGAATTGTATGCGCGACTAGAGGATGCAGAGTTGGTTCTCGTAGGGATCGGGGAAGATTTTCAGTATGATTGGAGTGCATTGTCAGAGGACGAGCGTTACCGTGAAATAGAAGCCGAGATAGGCAGTACAGAGACATACCGGTGGATCGTACCGTTTTTACAGAAAATGGTATTGTCCCAAAAACGAGAAGACAAATGGTTGCGCGCGTATAGGAGCTTGAAAAGTCTGATTGCAGGGAAAAACTATTTTATCATATCTCTATGCATGGATGACTATATATATGAAGCGGGACTGGAAGAGAACAGAGTCGTGACGCCCTGCGGAGGATTTCGTAAGATGCAGTGCGATGATAACTGCTCTCATACGCTGAGTGATATGCCGCAGGACTGCTATGACGCGGTTTTGCAATATTATAGAAGAGAACTGCCGCTTGAGGCATTACGGGAACCGATCTGCGGGCAGTGCGGAAGCAAATTAAGGTTTAATCAGTTAGGCGTAAGCCGATATGCGGAGGAAGGATATTTAGATCAATGGAATGTGTACACAAAATGGCTGCAGGGGACTGTTAATAAGAAGCTATGTGTGTTAGAATTAGGAGTTGGAATGGAGTATCCTTCGGTAATTCGATTTCCGTTTGAAAAGATTTTGTTCTATAATCAGAAGGCATATATGTATCGTATTCATCCCACCCTCTATCATCTGGGAGAAGAGATAAGTGATAGAGGATTAGGCATAGGGGAGAATCCGGTTGATTTTTTATGTGATGCGGGGCGGACATAGGAAAGGGAACTGTTTTGACGAAAGAAATTTGTGAAATTGAACGGTATGTGTTAAAATTAGTCATAAAAAGTTTATTGGGGTGAAATTATGAGCTCAAGTGAAGAATATTTGGATAATCTTTTAAAATCATTGTTAGAAGGTGACGGCGATGAGAAGGAAACGTCTTCATCGTCAGTGCAGGCAACAGAATCATCAGATGTTACAGATGCTTCCTTATCAGGTAATACATCGGCAGGGGAGTATAATAAGGCGATGAGTACGGATGATATAGAAGCCATGTTTGCGTCCATGGGGCAGAATATGACATCGGAGGAAACAGACATTCTTGAAAATGAGATGGGCATGGGGATACCTTCTGAAGAAATAGAACCGGATGTGAGTGGCCTATTGGACGAATTGGCGTTGGATGAGAGCATGCTTTCGGAGGAAACGGTATCAGATGAAGGTGGATTTCTCGATGAAATGGTACTGGACGACAGTGCTTTATCGGATGAATTGATGCTGGATGAGAGCAGCTTATCGGATGAATTAGTTCTGGATGAGAGTATGCTTCCGGAGGAGACGGAACTGGATGAAGGCGGACTTTCGGATGAACTGGTACTGGATGAGAGTATGCTTTCAGATGAATTGGCACTGGACGAGAATGAACTTCCGGACGAGTTCGCATTGGACGAGAGCAGTCTGCCGGATGAATTAGCACTGGACGAGAGTATGCTGCCAGAAGAGATAGTGCCGGATGAAAATGATCTTACGGATGAATTGACATTAGATGAGAGCATGCTTCCGGACGAGTTCGCATTGGATGAGAGCAGTCTGCCGGATGAATTGGTACTGGACGAGAGTATGCTGCCGGAAGAGATGGTGCCGGACGAAAATGATTTTACGGATGAATTGACATTAGATGAGAGTATGCTTCCGGACGAGTTTGCATTGGACGAGAGCAGTCTGCCGGATGAATTGGCACTGGATGAAAGTATGCTGCCGGAAGAATCGTTGACAGAGGATAATACAATGGATGAAATGGATGATTTCGCACTGGATGAAAGCAGTTTGCCGGATGAATTGGCATTAGATGAAAGTATGCTGCCGGAAGAGATGGCATCAGATGATTTTGCATTGGAGGAATCCGCAGAAGAGGAAGCGGGTTCGGATGATCTGACGCTGGATGATCTTGGGTTGGATGATTTGGGGTTTGATATGTCCGGTCAGGAAGAAGCAGATATGACGGATGATGAAGGTGATATGTCGGAGGAAGATATAGACCGACTGCTGGGAGGCGATCTGTTGTCGGATGGAGAAAGCGAGCAGGACGCTGACTCTTCGGACGATTCAGATTTGTCTGCACTTTTGGCAGGAATGGGAGACGATGAGGACTTATCTGAGATTAATGATCTGTTAGAAAAATCGGACCGGGGTATGGATTCAGATGATGATATGCTGGCCATGCTGGGCGGTGTTACGGATAGCGGTGACGACGATGGTTTCGATCTCTTTGGAGGAGAGGAAGGCATTGAGGGAGAACCTGAGAATATTCGGGAGATTACACCGGAAGAATTAGAAGAGCGGGAGAGTCTCAAATCAAAAAAACAGAAGAAGAAAGCGGAAAAAGAAAAAAAGAAGAAGGAAAAACTCGCAAAGAAGGCTGCGAAGAAGGGAGCTGGTCAGGAAGAAGCTGTTGAAGGAGGAGTCGGCGAGTTGAACAGTCTGCTGGAAGGCATGTCCGAGGCAGAGGATAAACCCAAAAAGCAGGGATTTTTCAGTAGATTCATTGAATTTTTACTGGAGGAGGACGAAGAGGAAGAGGATCTGAATGATAATGTCGACGATCCGGGTGATGGCGGACCGATGATCGGCAACATTTCCGAAGAGAATAAAGCACTTCTGGCGGAATTGAAAGCAGAGGATAAGATGAACGCCAAGAAGAAAGAGAAAGCAGATAAGAAGGGTAAGAAGAAAAAAGGCAAGAAAGGTGATGAAGCATCCTCCGAGGGAGGGGAAGAAGGCGCAGAGGCTAAGCCTAAGAAGCAGAAAAAAGAGAAGAAAAAGAAACAAAAGAATGAAGAGGAAGAACTCGGAGTACCGGAGAAGAAGCTTTCAAAGAAGAAAGTAACTTCAGTCTTTTTGTTCTGCGCGACATTAGCGGCATGTATCGTTGTAGTTACTATGTTACTGCCGGAACAGATGGAGAAACAGGAAGCACGTGTAGCATTTGATCATGCCCAGTATGAACAGGTATATGAGCAGTTGTACGGTCGCGAGCTGAATGAGGAAGACGAGTTACTGCTTCAGAAGAGCAGTGTAATCTTGCAGGTAAAACGTAAACTTAATTCCTACGAGAATTATGTTAAGATGGATATGCCGCTTGAGGCATTGAATGCTTTACTGGAAGGTGTGAATCGTTATCACAATCTGTGGGACGATGCCGAGCTGTATCGTGTGAGCAGTGAACTGGATGAAATATATGGTCAGATTCTTGATGCGTTGTCGAACCAGTATGGATTGTCGGAGGCAGATGCGCTGGATATTCTGGGATCGGGTGATAATGTAACATATTCCCAGAGATTACGAGAGGTCATCTATGGAGATACATTTGGTGATGATGATGGCGATATGCCTGAAGTGAAACAGGATGTACTTCCGGAGGAGGAAGAGATCATTGACAGACTGCAAAATACGGATGAAACAGAAGAGGCAGAAAGCAATGAGATCCTGTAACACAGTGTACAAGTTGTGAGAGCGCGGTAGAAACAGGAGCAGGACATAGAATGGTTGCAATAATTGATTACGATGCCGGAAACATCAAAAGTGTTGAAAAAGCAATGCTGGCATTGGGGGAGAGCGTCAGAATAACAAGAGATCCGGATGAGATTCTGTCCGCGGATCACGTTATTTTGCCGGGAGTCGGTGCCTTTGGTGATGCCATGAATAAAATACATCAGTATCATCTGGCGGATGTGATCCGGGAGGTTGTAGACAGAAGGACACCTTTTCTCGGAATCTGTCTTGGATTGCAGTTACTGTTTGAGAGCAGCGAGGAGAGTGAAGGAATAGACGGACTTGGAATCCTGCAGGGGAAGATCGTCAGACTTCCCGAAACGCAGGGACTTAAGATACCACATATCGGCTGGAATTCACTCAACTATCCCAATAAAGGAAGATTGTTTGAGGGTATTTCGGAGGAAGCTTATGTATATTTCGTCCATTCCTATTATCTGCAGGCAGAAGATGCGCAGATTGTTACTGCGACGACAGAGTATGCAGCGCATATACATGCTTCCGTAGAGGAGGACAATGTGTTTGCCTGCCAGTTTCATCCGGAGAAAAGTTCCGATGTAGGTATGACGATACTGAAAAATTTCCTCAATATTTCCAAATAAAGGGAATGGAATAAGGTAAACACAGATGCATACAAAGAGAATAATTCCCTGCCTGGATGTGAAGAACGGCAGGGTGGTTAAAGGCGTTAATTTCATAAATTTTAAGGATGCAGGGGATCCGGCGGAGGTCGGCGCTGCATATGACAGATCGGGCGCGGATGAACTCGTGTTTCTGGATATTACGGCGTCTTCCGACGCGCGGACTACGGCGGTGGAGATGGTGCGCAAGGTTGCGGAGCGAGTGTTTATTCCTTTTACCGTAGGAGGAGGAATCCGTACTGTTGAGGATTTCAGGGAGATCTTAAGAGAGGGAGCGGATAAAGTATCCGTTAACTCGGCGGCAATTATGAATCCGAAGTTGATTTCTGAGGCGGCGGATAAGTTCGGCAGTCAGTGTGTCGTGGTTGCGATCGATGCAAAACGACGTCCGGACGGAAGCGGATGGAATATTTATAAGAATGGCGGACGCATAGATATGGGGATCGATGCCATAGAGTGGGCGATGAAAGCCGATAGTCTGGGTGCGGGAGAGATCCTGTTAACCAGCATGGATGGTGACGGGACAAAGGAGGGATATGATCTGGATCTGACAAAGACCATTGCGGAAAATGTGTCGATTCCGGTCATAGCTTCCGGCGGTGCGGGCACAATGGAGCATTTCTACGAGGCATTTACAGTGGGTAAGGCGGATGCTGCTTTGGCTGCATCTTTGTTTCATTTTAAAGAGATGGAGATTCGGGATTTGAAGCAATATCTAAGGGAGAAGCGAATTTCCGTAAGATTGTGATTTCATGACATGATAATCTAATAAATAATCTTGCTAGGTTGCCGTTCTGCAAAGATCACTGGCAGATATATTGACAGAATAATAGAAAAAGGTATAACTGTGAAGAACAGGGTTCTGAGCAGTTACGAGAAATATAGGCGGGAGATACGGATTATGGCAATGCTGAGTAATGACTGGGCGGCAGCGCTGGACGGGGAATTTCACAAGGCGTACTACAGAGAACTTTATACCTTCGTAAAGGAAGAATACAGTAAAAAAGTGATCTATCCGCCGGCGGATGAGATTTTCAGTGCATTTCATTTTACGCCGTTACAGGAAGTGAAGGTGCTTCTGTTAGGACAGGATCCCTATCACAATGAGCATCAGGCACATGGCATGAGTTTTTCGGTGCCGCAGGATCAGAAAGAGATTCCGCCGTCTTTACAGAATATCTATCAGGAGCTCCATGAGGATCTTGGCTGTTATGTTCCTAACAACGGTTATCTGAAGAAGTGGGCAGAGCAGGGAGTGCTTTTGCTCAATACGGTTCTTACGGTACGTGCGCATCAGGCCAATTCACATCAAGGTAAAGGATGGGAGCAGTTTACGGATGCCGTGATAGAGGCAGTGAATGCGCAGGATCGTCCGATCGTATATTTGTTATGGGGGCGTCCGGCGCAGAGTAAGATTCCGATGTTAACAAATCCGAAGCATTTGATCCTGAAAGCTCCCCATCCGAGTCCGCTGTCGGCTTACCGCGGCTTTTTCGGGTGCAGGCATTTCAGTCAGTGCAATGATTTTCTGAAGGAAAACGGTGTAGAGCCTATTGACTGGCAGATTGAGAATATTTAAAACATTATCCGAAAGGATTTAAGAGCTTTAGTGCCTGATGCCTGTTTCATATAATGTGAGGCAGGCATTTGCTTTTTTTATGAAAAATATTGATTACTGATATGCGCACAATCATGTTTACAGATTATACATTACAATGTTAAGATATATCCGACATACTAAAAACAGAAGAGTTGAAGCGTAAGAGCAGCAAAATGAAAAGCAAAAGAGAGGAGTCGTGTTCTAAAAATGAAAAAAGTACCGTTTGTGACAAAGGAACAGGTAGAGGAGATCGTGAAGACCTATCCGACGCCTTTTCATATCTACGATGAAAAAGGAATTAGGGAAAATGCTAAGGCAGTGAAGGAAGCCTTTGCCTGGAATAAAGGTTTTAAGGAATATTTTGCGGTGAAGGCATGTCCCAATCCGTTTTTGATTCAAATTCTGCATGAGTACGGGGCAGGCTGTGACTGTTCATCGATGACGGAGCTGATGATGAGCAATGCACTGGGAATCAATGGACATGATATTATGTTTTCATCGAATGATACGCCGGCGGAAGAGTATGCATACTGTGCAAAAGTGGGCGGTATTATCAACTTAGATGACATTACGCATATCGAATTTGTGGAGAAGATTCTGGGAACACTTCCGGAGACGATGAGCTGTCGATACAATCCGGGCGGAGTGTTCCGGATGAGTAACGGAATCATGGATAATCCCGGGGATGCCAAATATGGCTTTACCACGGAGCAGTTGTTTGAGGGATATCGGATTCTAAAAGAAAAAGGTGTGAAGCATTTCGGGCTTCATGCATTTCTCGCCAGTAATACGGTGACCAATGATTATTATCCTGAACTGGCCAGGCAGCTCTTTGAGGTGGCAGTAAAGATCAGGGATGAGGCCGGCGTGGAACTGGAGTTTATCAATCTCTCCGGCGGTGTGGGAATCCCTTATACACCGGACCAGACGGGGAATGATATTCGCGTGATCGGCGAGGGAGTGCGCCGGGTGTATGAGGAAGTACTCGTATCGGCCGGGATGAGCGACGTGGCAATTTATACGGAAATGGGGCGTTTCATGATGGGACCTTACGGTGCATTGGTGACACAGGCGATTCATGAGAAGCATACCCATAAGGAATATATCGGCGTGGATGCCTGTGCAGTTAATCTGATGCGGCCTGCGATGTACGGTGCATATCACCATATTACCGTACTCGGTAAGGAGGAAGAGGCGTGCGACCATAAGTATGACGTGACGGGTTCTTTGTGTGAGAATAACGATAAATTTGCCATTGACAGAATGCTGCCGGAAATCGATACGGGGGATTATCTTGTGATTCATGATACCGGTGCCCACGGATATGCGATGGGGTATAATTATAACGGAAAACTCAAATCAGCGGAATTGTTATTAAGGGAAGGCGGTGATGTGCAGTTGATCAGACGGGCGGAGACACCGAAAGATTATTTTGCAACATTTGATTGCTTTGATATTTACCATGAGTTAGAGGGACAGAAGACGAAATAAACAGAACGGAAGTTCCGAGTATGTTTTTTAAAATTTTTATGCTATAATCTTCCTATAGTCACTAAGGAGGATGACCATGGCTCTTCTTAAAAATACTAAGAGTAATCAAACTTTGAATGAGAAACAGTGGAAGGACTGGAATCACGCTATTTTTTCGTTGTTTTGGAAAATCTGGCTGCTGACTTTGTTTGTAGAGCTGCTTTTATTTATTTTTTACCAGCCGACACCCGAGTGCAGCAAAGGCTATTACTTTTATCTGTTTATTGTGAAACCGAGCGGGATTGAGCTTATAGCGCTTGTTCTTTTTCAACTGATATTTAAGCGGGTTTTCAAATTCTACAGCCGGCGGATTGTTTCCGTTTATACGATTCTGTTGATCAGTATATTCGCGGGGGCTACCGTATGCGTACATACCAGTGTCGGTATGCTTCCGGCAATGCTGCTTCTTCCTATGATGCTGACGCCCCTATACAGAGATATTTTTATGACGCTGCTGCAGGCGGTGCTGGTGATCCTGCTGTACATAGCAAATTATTTTTACTTTACGCCCAATACGCCTTATATGCTGCCGCAGACATCTTTCAGTCCGGTAGTGGATATCTGTATTTTTATCGGAGGAACCATAGTCACCTGCGTGATTCTTGAAAAGGTCAATCAGGATATTGTTATAAATGAAGAGCGTTCCAGACACGATTCGCTGACGCATCTCTATAATCACGAGTGCTTTTATGAAGAGCTGGATTATTATCGTAAAAGATATGAAAAAGACCAGCGGCCATTTTCTGTCATTATTGCTGACATTGATAATTTTAAAAAAGTAAACGATACATATGGACATGCCTTTGGTGATGAAGTGATTCAAAAGGTAGGAGAACTTTTTATGGAAAACAGCAAAAAGGAAGGATTCAGCGCCCGCTATGGAGGGGAAGAATTTTCTATGCTGCTGCGGCATGATGCGCCTGAAGCTGTTGCTGAGAAAATTCGCGCAGATTTTGCGGCATTTGTATTTCAGACGCCTCTTGGCAAAGCACAATTCACCTTGAGCCTTGGGGCGGCGGTCTATGATCATCCGCGCGCAAGCGCCAGTTCCTTCTTTGAAGAGGCGGACAGCGCGCTTTATGAAGCGAAAAAAAGCGGTAAGAATCGCGTAGTGCTTCATAAAGATTAATTCGGGAAATCCATGAAAAGTATATACTGAGTTTTATCGGTTTATACCGATTAAAATAAATTTTTATTCTTTTTATAAACGGAGGACGCATAATGACAGTTGAGCCTAATGATTGGAGACCCTATGGCAAAATCATTTATCAGAAACAAAATTTCATAGTTAAGCAGGTGGCAATGCTCCCTGAGAAAGCGGCTGAGTATGACAGTGAACCCGGTTATACCTGCTGCCCGATTCAATCCTGGCAGCACACGGATTTACATAAGTTGTTTGACGATTGGCGCAAACAGTTTGCCAAAACATCAGGAAATGGGATCTGTAAACATATACCATGTATTTGTTATCCGGATGCTGTAACCTTTAGAACCACATATTTAGCCGGTCTCAAGCACAGCACATTTATGAAGACCATGGAAGAAAATATTTATAGCGGATGGGAAAGTGCAAGGATCGTTGCGCATGATGTCGTAACGAAAGCTACGAAATCAAAAGATATGAAAGAGATTTGCAGAGCGATAGGTTATCCGCCATTTATAATAGCTGCACTTGGTAAAGCACTTCTCAAGTTTGAAGAGGGAGATGCAATGCCGCATATAGCCAAGTTTTACCAGGAATTAATTACGGGTATTCTCTGTATACAAGTAGATAAGCTTGACGACCTGGCATTTAAGATTTCTGATAAAACATGGGAAGTAATTGATTCAACTGAATTTAATTACTAGACACCCATATCACAATATTTTTTTATGAAGCAGTTTCCTTTATAATAAAAAAGATAGCCAAAACGCTGTAAAATTAAGCGTTTTGGCTATTAAATTATAACTGCCGGCGATGGGACTTGAACCCATACGTGGTTGCCCACAACAGATTTTGAGTCTGCCTCGTCTGCCATTCCGACACGCCGGCATATCTAACAAACAAACTATATATTAGCATAATTACCGTGAATTGGCAAGTAATTTAACAAAAAATATTATGACAAATTTATGTCTGACACCGTCAGCTTTTTTTCTTTGCTAATTCTTTGCTAATCTGAAAAGTTACAATATACAAAACCCTAAAAATGTGCTATATTAATAATCAGTGCAATACTTTTGTAACATTTACAGATAAGTTTAGGGGAGAACAAATGAGTAAATTGGGTAAAAAGGGGTTTACCCTTCTGCTTGCCGGCGTGATCGCCATGACACCGGTAAGTCAGGTACAGGCGATAGGAGCGGGGAGTTCTATTGCCAGAGGAATCGATGTATCAAAACACAATCTGGCGATCGATTGGAGTCAGGTCCCGTCTTCGGGAGTAAGCTTCGCATTTATTAAAGCGGGCAGCACTAATTCAGGTGTGGATCCCTATTTCGATGCGAATATGAACGGCGCAAATGCTGCCGGACTCAGGACGGGTGTCTATCTGTATTCTTATGCTACAAACGCAGAGCAGGCGCAGAACGAAGCCAATCTTATACTACAGTGGATGAGCAATTATACGGTCAGCTATCCGGTCGTATATGACGTAGAAGATGCCTGTCACAAGAACATGTCACAGGCGCAGCTGCAGGAGATTATAGTGACGTTTTGCTCCGCGGTGGAAGCACAGGGATATTATCCGGTAGTTTATTCCAATAAGAATATGTTTTTAAACAAGATCGGCAATATTCCGTACGATAAGTGGGTGGCGCAGTATGCGGATACCTTGGAGTACGACGGCGCTTCTTTCTGGCAGAATACTTCCCACGGAAAGGTAGCGGGGATTCCCACCAGAGTGGATATGAATTACCAATTTAAGGACTATGCATCGCTGATCGTTGCGGACGGGTTTGCACCGCGCGGTGACAACAAGGTGTTCTATGCGAATTATAAAATGCAGCGTTCTTGTTGGGTGCAGTGGGAAGACAGGAAATATCATCTGGATGAAAACGGCTTCGTACAGAAAGGGTGCTGGTTCGAAGATGAGACGGGGAGATACTTTCTGGCGACTAAGGACGGACATGCACTTCGCGAGGATGTGACCATTGAGGGTGTAGAGTACTTTTTTGATGAAAATGCAGTCATGCAGACAGGACTGGTTCTAAGGCCTGACGGCAATACCTATTACTACGATGCCACAGGAGCATTACAGAAGAATGTAACGGTGGAGATCGAGGGTATTACATACGAGGTTAATAAGAAAGGTGTGGCTACGGCTGTTATTCCGGCAGAGCCTGCACCGGAGACAGCGGAAGATACAGCCGTTCCGGCACAGTAACCGAATATGTTGTGTGACGCTTTTGTCTGGCAAAGGATAAATGAAATAATATATAACAATATATGCCGCCAATTATGACGGTGGAATGGAGATATCTATGAAACCACGCAAACATAAGCATAAGGAATCTTTCTCCATCCTTCTGATTTCCAATACGGGACAAAACAGCAAGCAGTTTCATGTTTCACATGTTTTTCTGCGTCTGCTTATATTTTTTGTAGTCATTCTTTGTGTTTCTTTCGGATGGCTCATGTATCTATACTGGTCCGGCATTGAGACTAAAATTGCGGACAGAGGTTCAAGCAGGACGGAAAGTACCGGTGAGAGTGAGACGCAGACAGAACTCATGGAAAGACTCGCCGCGCAGGAAAAAATAGTTGCACAATTAGAGGAAGAGAAGGATAGTCTAAGCAGGCAGAATGACGCATTAACATCCGAGAATAAAGCGTTGCTTGCGGTGGCGAAGGGGAATATGGAGACGAACGGAGAAGAGCAGGAGCAGACGGGTGAGAATGATACTGCCTTTCCCAGCAGATATCCGTATTCGGAACAGGGAATCGTGACTGAGAAGTACTCGGAAGATCACCCCTATGTTTCGATCGGTACGGAAGAAGAAGGAAATGTTATTGCGGCGGGAGATGGCACGGTGTCAATGGTCGGTTCTGATGATACTTATCCGTTGATTATCGAAATAGAGCACGGTAACGGCTATCAGACGCGTTATATGTTCCTGCAGGAAGCGGAGGCGTTACAGCAGGAAGGTGCGCAAGTGCAGATCGGAACAGCGCTCGTCGGGGTAGATGTACATAATGTACAGCTGGATTATCAGGTTATATTTGAAGGTCAGCCGATCGATCCGTTGATCGTGTTTGAGGCAAAAGGATAAAGGAGAATGATGTTATGTTAGGAAAAAGTAAAAACGAAAACTACATGGATGAATCAAAGACAAAGGTCAGCACGCTGATTGGTGAGGGAACCATTTTTGACGGTGATCTGACATCGCCGGAGACGATTCGAATCGACGGTGTGATCAACGGCAACTGTACGTGCAGTAAGAAACTGATTCTCAGCGCCGACGGGCAGGTTAAAGGTAATATATCGGCGCAGAGTGTTATTATTTCCGGTAAAGTTGACGGTGATATCGTAGTCAGCGGCAAACTGGAACTTCTCTCCACCGGTAAGATTGCCGGTAACATCACGGCAAGTTCCATTGTGATTGATGAGGGTGCATGTTTCGACGGCAGATGTACGATGACATCATCGATTAGTGAACATTATCTGCCGGATAATCAGAATAAGTCGGGAGAGCAGGACAAGAAGAACGAGACAGGCGACACAAAAGATAAAAAATAAGACGGATTTCAAATATACCGTAATGTTTAACGCAGATGAAACATTACGGTATTTTTCGGTTTATAAGACTTTCAAAAGATATGATTATGGTATATAATAAAATCTGTATGGGCGCATAATAGGTTATGGTCTACAGAAAGATGTGACAGGGTATGAACTGTAAAGAGGCAGAGAAAAAAATACCTTCCTTCCTGCAGGATGATTTGGATGGCAGTAAACTTGAAGAGTTTGTGGAGCACGTGGAAAGCTGCTCGGAATGTAAGGAAGAACTATCGATCCAGTTCTTAGTCACGGAAGGATTAGAGCGGCTTGAGGAAGGGAATAATTTCAATTTACAGGAAGAGCTCCTTATGAAATTGGAGAGCGCCGAGCACCGGATTAATGTGCACCGGATGCTATGGTATATCCTGTTATGTCTGGAGGCGGCGGTAGCGGCGGCAATCATTATTGCGCTGTGCGTGGTATTCCGATTGTAATGTATGATTAGGATTTGTGCAGCAAGAATAGCTGTCATGGGTGCGTGAAACGTCATTTGGAAAGGTATGGAGTTGATGAGTCAGAAACTTGTATTGATAGATGGACACAGCATATTGAACCGGGCTTTTTACGGCGTACCGGATCTGACAAATGGACAGGGACTGCATACCAATGCTGTGTATGGTTTCCTGAATATTATGTTTAAAATATTGGAGGAAGAGCAGCCCGATTATCTTACAGTGGCGTTTGATGTACATGCCCCGACTTTTCGCCATGAGATCTATCAGGATTATAAGGGCACGAGAAAACCTATGCCCACGGAACTGCGGGAGCAGGTGCCTGTGATGAAGCAGATGCTGCAGGCGATGGGAATCTGTATCATGGAGAAGGCCGGACTGGAAGCGGACGATATTCTGGGAACGATCGCCAGACGCGGTGAACGGGAAGGAATGGAGGTTGCTTTGGTGTCGGGAGACAGAGACCTGCTGCAGATTGCCACGGACCATATTCGGATCAGAATTCCGAAGACGAAAGGCGGCAGAACGGAGATCGAAGATTATTATGCCAAAGATGTGGAGGCAAAATATCGGGTAACTCCGACACAGTTTATTGATTTAAAAGCCCTGATGGGTGATACGGCGGATAATATTCCGGGCGTGCCTAAGGTGGGAGAGAAGACTGCCACGGAATTAATGGTACAATTCGGTTCTTTAGATAATATTTATGCCCGTGTAGATGAGGTCACCAAGAAGGCGGTAAAGGAATCTCTGATCAACAACAGAGAGCTGGCCGAGTTGTCGAGGACACTTGCAACCATCAATGTGGACAGTGATATAGAGTACAGTTTTGAGGACGCAAAAATAGGCAATTTCTATACGGAGGAAGCCTATGTGCTGTGTAAACAGTTAGAGTTTAAGAATCTGCTTTCGAGATTCGAGAAAGATGTGACAGTGAACAACCGGCAGACGGAATTTTTCGCCGGGATAAAGGAACTGGCAGAGGTAGAAGAACTGTTTGAGAAGTGCCGGAGTTTGGGAGAAAAGAGCGGCGGACAGCATGAGATCGGTCTGGCGATCTTGGCGGACAAAGCGGAGGATGGCGGATGTGTAGGCGCGGCCATTGCTCTTAGCCTGAAGTCGGGCGAAGAAAAGGTTTGTTTTATTCCCTGTCAGGGATTGGTGACGGCGCAGTATCTCTTGGGAAAGATCAGGGAAATCACTGAGAAAGAAATATGCAGACTGGCAGTATTTGATATCAAGAGGATTTATGAGAAGATCGGAAGAGGCGGCGATGACAGTCAGGAACATACAGTGTCCGAACCGGGGGACGTGATGCAGCCGTATCGGGAGAAGCGGTATTTTGATATACTGTTGGCGGCATATCTGCTTAATCCTTTGAAAAATGATTATGAGGTGGAGAACATTGCGGGCGAATATCTGGGACTTACCATACCGGATCGCATGCAGGTGTGTGGAAAGACTTCCTACGCTGAGGCATATGCCGCAAGACCGAAAGAGGTTATGGAGTATGCCTGTTTTAATGCTTATGTGTGTCTGGCAGCGGCACCACTTCTCCGTGATCGGTTGCAGGAGCAGGGCATGTATGAATTGATGTATGATATCGAGATGCCTCTTACGAAGGTTCTATATGATATGGAGCAGTACGGTGTGCAGGTGAAGCCCGATGAATTGAGGGCATATGGCGAAGCGCTGACGGGCAGGATTACGGAATTGGAGCAGTCTGTCTATAAACAGGCCGGATGTGAATTTAACATCAATTCACCCAAGCAGTTGGGTGAGATCCTGTTTGATAAGATGGGAATACAAGGCGGCAAGAAGACTAAGACCGGTTACTCTACTGCGGCAGATGTGCTGGAAAAATTGGCGCCGAACTACCCCATTGTGTCAGATATTCTGGAGTACAGAGGACTTACAAAGTTAAAGTCCACTTACGCAGATGGGCTGGCAGCCTATATTGACGAAGGCGGCAGGATTCATTCTACATTTAATCAGACGATTACGGCAACGGGGCGGATCAGTTCTACGGAGCCGAACTTACAAAACATTCCTATGAGAATGGA
Organism: Lachnospiraceae bacterium; assembly: GCA_014804485.1. Classification (GTDB taxonomy): domain Bacteria; phylum Bacillota; class Clostridia; order Lachnospirales; family Lachnospiraceae; genus UBA3282. The sequence goes on along the minus strand of JAAUZT010000018.1, from coordinate 126,951 downwards.
ATTGGGACGCAGAATACGCAAAGTATTTGTGCCGATGGAAGGTTATTTGTTTGTGGATGCGGATTACTCCCAGATTGAACTTAGGGTGCTGGCACATATGTCCGGTGATAAACAGTTGATCGAGGCGTATAAGATGGATGAGGATATTCACCGGATTACGGCTTCTAAAGTGTTCCATACGCCCTTTGAAGATGTGACAGATTTACAGAGACGCAATGCCAAAGCGGTTAATTTCGGCATTGTTTACGGCATTAGTTCATTCGGATTAAGTCAGGATCTGAGTATTTCCAAGAAGGAAGCTGCAGAGTACATCGAGCAGTATTTCGAAACTTATCCGGAAGTAAAGAGATTTCTTGATGCTACAGTGGAGAATGCCAAGAAAAACGGTTATGTGACCACCATGTACGGACGCAGACGTCCGATTCCGGAATTGTCGTCGGGAAATTTCATGCAGCGCTCGTTCGGGGAACGGGTTGCCATGAACTCACCGATTCAGGGTACGGCAGCAGACATCATGAAGATTGCCATGATCCGTGTGTGGGAGAGAATGCACAGGGAGAATCTGCAATCCAGAATGATTCTGCAGGTGCATGACGAGTTGTTAATCGAGACACTGGCGGCGGAGGAGGATCAGGTACGCCGTATCCTGGATGAGGAGATGCAGCATGCGGCCGAGTTGTCGGTAGCGTTGGAAATCGATATGCATACAGGAAGCGACTGGTATGAAGCAAAATAGATATTAATATAGAGGCGGCATGAAATGAAAGTAATAGGGATTACTGGCGGCGTAGGGGCAGGAAAGTCACAGATACTTTCCTATCTTGGAGAGCATACACGCTGCCGGATTATTATGGCGGACCGGGTGGCACATGAACTGGAAGAACCGCAGGGGCGCTGCTATAAGCCCATCGTATCGGTGCTGGGAGCGGAGATCCTGACAGAAGAGGGCAGGATCGACAGGGCGAAGATGGCGGCAAGGATTTTTGCAGACGAAAAACTGCTGATGCAGATCAATGCGATCGTGCATCCTGCGGTGAAGGAATATATCACTGAGGCAATCGCCAAGGAGAGAGAGAACGACGGGATCGATTATCTGTTCATAGAGGCGGCGCTTTTGCTTGAGAACGGTTACAAGGCAATCGTCGATGAAATGTGGTATATCCATGCGGATGAACAGGTCAGGAGAGACAGGCTGAGGACATACAGAGGATATTCGGATGAAAAAATCGACAGTATTATGCAGGGACAGTTATCGGAAGAAGATTTTTTAAGGCAATGTCCGGTAGTAATTGATAACAGTGGGACACTGGACAGTGTCTATAAACAAATTGATGAGAAATTGGGGGAAGACCTGTGTCAGAAGCAATGAAATTTCCGGGACAATTAGTATTTGGTTTGGATATCGGAACGAGGAGTATCGTAGGTACGGTAGGATATCGTATGGGCGGGAAGTTCTATGTAGTCACGCAGAGTATCAGAGAGCATGGTACGAGGGCTATGCTGGATGGACAGATTCATGATATCTATAAAGTGGGAGAGACAATAAGCGAAGTCAAGTCCGAATTGGAGGAGCGGATCGGAAGACCGCTTAAAGACGTGTGTATTGCGGCAGCCGGCCGTGTGCTCAGAACAGTGACGGTCAGAGTGGATACGGAGTTGGACGGAGACAGGGAAGTCAACGGAGAGGATATTTATGCTCTGGATTCCATGGGTGTAGAGAAAGCCTATGAAGAATTCTTAGAAAGTAACGATACGGAAGTAAAGTTCTACTGCGTAGGATATTCCGTGGTGCGTTATTATATGAACGGTTACACCATGGGTAATCTGGAGGGACATCGGGCGAAGACGATCGGAGCGGACATCATAGCTACGTTTCTTCCTGAAGATGTTGTGGACGGTCTGTATAAGGCAGTAGGACAGGCAGGGCTCGAAGTGTTAAATCTGACATTGGAGCCGATTGCCGCGATTCAGGTAGCGATTCCGGATATGTATCGCATGCTGAATATCGCGCTGGTGGATGTGGGCGCGGGGACCTCCGACATTTCCGTTACGAAGGATGGCAGTATCATTGCCTACGGTATGATTCCGATTGCGGGAGACAGTCTCACGGAGGTGGTAGCGAGGCATTGTCTGGTGGACTTTGCTACGGCGGAGCAGATTAAAAGGGAGACGGGAGTTAAAGAGAAGATAGAGTATAAGGATATCATGGGGCTTTCGCAGACGATAACAGCCGAGGAAATCGGGGAAGTGACTGCGGAGGCAATCTCGGATATGACCGGACAGGTGGCGGACAAAATCAAGGAGTTAAACGGTGATAAATCAGTCAGCGCGGTGTTTGTTGTGGGCGGAGGCGGCAGGCTTCCGGGTTACACGGCAGCGTTGGCGGATAAACTGGGGATTCAGAGAGAAAGAGTGGCGGTGCGCGGGGAAGAGGTTATGCTGAACATAGAGTTCCTGGAAGCGGACGCCAGAAAAGATTCCCTGATGGTGACGCCGATCGGGATTTGCTTAAGTTACTATGAACAGAGCAATAACTTTATCTTTGTCTATTTTAACGATCAGCGAATCAAAATATATGATAATAATAAGGTCGCGGTGGTTGATGCGGCAATGCAGGCGGAGTTTGCCAATGACGGACTGTTTCCGAAACGCGGTAAGGAATTAAATTATGTGGTGAACGGCAAGCCGCGTATTACCCGGGGGACGCTCGGAGAGGCGGCGGTGATCACCGTGAACGGTAACGAGGCAGATATCTATACACCGGTTCATGCCAATGATCAGATCAGGGTGAAGGAGTCCACGGCAGGAGCCCCGGCACAGCTCGATATTAATCAACTTCCTGAATTTGGCACTACTATGTGGGTGGAAGTCAATGACAAGAAAATTGATTTGCCTAAATTTGCCAGCGTCAACGGTGAACTGCAGTCCGGATATTATTCGATTAAGGAAAATGATTCCATTGAGATCTTAAACTTCTATACGGTGCGCCAGGTCGCAGAGTTTATGGATGTAATCATCAATCAAGAGATGAATATCTATGTCAATAATAAACTGGCGGATATGGATACCAAGGTGTACGAGAATTTCTCTGTTATATGGACGATGGAGGAACTGCAGTTATCCGACCGTGACAGATATGAGGCGGGTGCAGCCGGCACAGTAGAGAAAGTAAGTACGGAAGATGGTATGGTGGACTCTTTCGAGGATCTTCCGGAAGATGATGGCAGCTACTATACGGAACAGGAGCCGCAGGAGGACGCTCAGGAGAATGTGACATCTGCGGAGAGCGATGGTTCAGCTGTGGAGGCAAATGAGGAAGAGAGCGATCTTGTTGCCGGTGCAGCAGAAGACACAGAATCTGGTCACGTTGCCGGAACGGCAGAAGGCACAGATGCGGATTATACTGCTGGTGTAGCGGAAAGCGTAGAGACTGGTCGCGACACCGGAGCAGCAGAAAGCATAGAATATGATCACATTGCCGGTGCAGTGGAGAACACAGAGCAGGAGTCGGTGTCGGTAACAGCACAGCAGGACAACACAGATAAGGCAGACACGGAAACATCACTGGAGGAGTCTGATAAGGCGCACACAGACGGCACAGTATCGGACGGCGCAGAGTCTTCGGCAGATGATACGAATCCATCTTCAGCGGAAGGTACGGTGCATGTGACCGTGAACGGTTCCCAGATCTCTATGTCCGGTAAGAAAGAGTATGTGTTTGTGGATGTATTCCAGTATATTGAGTTTGATCTCTCCAAGCCGCAAGGCAGTGGTATCGTGACCAGACTGAACGGAAGGGATGCGCAGTATCTGGAAACGATCCATAGCGGAGATGTGATCGATATTTATTGGAAGCATTGACGTATGCGACCGATGAAATATATTGGTTTACATAATATTTATAATATATTATACAGAAAGAAAAGATAATAACTATGAGATTATGCAGCATAGCCAGCGGCAGCAGCGGAAACTGTGTGTACGTCGGTTCAGATACGACGCACCTTTTGCTGGATGTGGGAATCAGCGGCAAACGGACGGAAGCGGGATTACAGGAACTGGGATTGAAAATGAGTGATATTGACGGTATATTTATCACTCATGAACATGCGGATCACATTAACGGACTGGGTGTTTTGGCGAGAAAATACGGAGTTCCGATTTACGGCACGAAGGGGACAATCGATGCAATCAGACAGACGCGGTCTCTTGGGAAAATTGACGAGAGCCTGTATCGGTACATAAAGGCAGACGAAAAATGCAGAGTAAAGGATGTAACGCTCTATCCCATAAGGACTTCTCATGATGCTGCCGAGTCTGTGGCATACAGGATCAGTCATGAACGACAGAAAATAGCGGTTATTACGGATCTGGGATGTTATAATGACTATACGGTGGAGTGCCTGAAAGGTCTGGATGTACTGTATCTGGAGGCGAACCATGATGTCCACATGCTGCAGGTGGGACCATATCCGTATTATCTGAAACAGCGCATTCTGGGTGAGAGAGGACATTTATCCAACGAGGCGGCAGGCAGACTGCTCAGCAGGGTTTTGCACGATGATATGAAGGCGATTGTATTGGGGCACTTGAGTCAGGAGAATAATCTTCCGGAACTTGCTTATGAGTCGGTACGTGTGGAGGTGACTATGGCGGATGTGCCATACAGCGGCAATGATTTCCCCATGTATGTGGCAAAACGGAACGAAGTATCACAGATGATTACCATATGAGAAAACATAAAACATGATAGGCTGAAAAAGGTCAGTGGAGCGGAGGAGATTATGAAAAAAACAATTATCACAGTGGTAGGCAAAGATACGGTGGGTATTATTGCGAGAGTATGTACTTATCTGGCAGATAACAAAATTAATATTCTGGATATTTCCCAGACCATCGTGCAGGGATATTTTAATATGATGATGATCGTGGATATGAATCAGACAGATAAGGACTTCGGAATTATCGTGAAAGACCTGGATCAGCTGGGGGAAAATATCGGTGTGATCATCAAATGTCAGAAAGAGGAAATATTTAACCAGATGCATAGAATATAAATTTTACTGCGTATTATGCAAAAAGGGTTACTTTCATAAATGATAATGTGCATGTAAACCGCACAGACGGGAGTGAATATGATCAATATATTTGAAGTGGCGGAAACAAATGAGATGATAGAGAAAGAGAATCTGGATGTCAGGACAATCACGCTGGGTATTAGTCTGTTAGATTGTATTGATGCGGATTTGAAGCTCGTCAATGAGAAGATATATCATAAGATCTATGATTCGGCGAAGGATTTGGTGGCGACGGGAGAGTATATCTCTGATGAGTACGGAATCCCTATCGTGAATAAAAGGATTTCGGTTACCCCGATTGCGCTGGTCGGCGGTGCGGCATGTAAATCGCCGGAAGACTTCGTATCGATCGCACACACACTGGACAAGGTTGCCCATGAGGTGGGCGTTAATTTTATCGGCGGGTATTCTGCGCTGGTGTCGAAAGGTATGACGGCGGCAGATGAGATGCTGATTCGTTCCATTCCGAAGGCGCTGTCTACGACGGAGAGAGTGTGCAGTTCTATCAATGTCGGTTCCACTAAGACGGGAATCGATATGGATGCAGTAAAACTGATGGGCGAGGTTATCATACAGACCGCTGAGGCGACGAAAGAGGAGGACTCCCTGGGTTGTGCCAAACTGGTAGTTTTCTGCAATGCGCCGGACGATAATCCTTTTATGGCGGGGGCTTTCCACGGCGTGACAGAGGCGGATAAGATTATTAATGTTGGGGTCAGCGGTCCCGGTGTCGTGAAGACGGCTTTGGAAAAGGTACGCGGCGAGAATTTTGAAGTATTGTGTGAGACCATTAAAAAGACCGCATTCAAGGTGACGCGTGTGGGACAGCTTGTAGCAAAAGAAGCTTCCAAGCGGTTGAATGTACCTTTTGGCATTGTAGATTTGTCACTTGCGCCGACACCGGCGATCGGGGATTCCGTGGCGGATATTCTATGTGAGATCGGATTGGAACAGGCAGGGGCACCCGGCACGACCGCAGCGCTTGCTTTGCTGAATGATCAGGTGAAGAAGGGCGGCGTGATGGCTTCCTCGTATGTAGGCGGACTGAGTGGGGCGTTTATACCTGTCAGCGAGGATCAGGGAATGATCGATGCAGTCAAGGCAGGTGCATTGACGTTGGAGAAACTGGAGGCTATGACATGTGTTTGTTCTGTCGGGCTCGATATGATCGCGATTCCCGGAGATACGAAGGCAACTACCATCTCCGGCATCATTGCAGATGAGATGGCTATCGGTATGGTGAATCAGAAAACTACGGCAGTGCGCCTGATTCCGGTGATTGGTAAAGGAGTGGGGGAAATGGTAGAATTCGGCGGTCTGTTGGGATATGCGCCGATTATGCCCGTCAACAGTTTTTCCTGTGACGATTTCATCGGACGCGGGGGAAGAATCCCCGCGCCGATTCATAGTTTTAAGAATTAAGATTATTCTGCAAATACCTGAAGATTTTCTTTCTCCAATGCTTCTGCGTTGGAGATGATCTTCCGGAAATCGCTTATCAATTCTTCGGAAAGCTTGACTGCCTGTTTGTATTCACTCTCAGCCCGCGTATAGTCCTCAACCTTAATTGCAGCAATTACGTTTTTGCCGTAACCGTGGAAACGGCGGTGTTTCTCGGCAAGACCTGTCCAAAGGGGAGAGATCATACGGTTACGCGGATTCATTGCATAATAGAAATGTCCGAAAGCACATTTGGTATCGTCTGTCTGGAGTGGGAGACATTCTCTGCTCTTTACCATTTTACTCAGAGTATTCAGCCAGTTTTGATGCGCGGTGATCGCATTCTGTACGTTAGTGATAAAGTGTCGGTTATTCAGCATATAGAATACATCCTGCACCATCTTTCCCATCAACTTAGCGGATTCATCCAACCCTCGTTCGATCTCGGCAACCGGTTTCATATTTTTAGTCAGGTCATCGGAGATAGCGGACAAACCGGCGGACTGCTCATTCAGCGAAGAACACTCTTCGCGTAGCCGTCCCATTTGATCCTGTACATTGGTGACAGAACTGAAAATTTCTTCGCTGGTTGCGGCAATGTTTGTGATGGAATCGGTTATGCTGACAATATTGGAGACATTTTTCTGGTTGTTGGTAAGTACCTTGTTCAGGTTTTCTCGAATCTCCCCCAGCTCCGCAACAGATTTGTCCAGGCTGTCGGATGACATTGTGGCAGCAGTTTCAATCTCTGCCACGAAACCATCCATATTAGCCGTGAGCTGCTTGGTTTCATCGGCAAGACTCCTGATCTGTTCGGCAACGACCGCAAATCCCCTACCGGCTTCTCCGGCCCTCGCAGCTTCAATGGAAGCGTTCAGCGCCAGCATATTAGTCTGGGCGGAGATAGAGTTGATACCCTTAATTACCTCGTTCATTCCCTTGATGATATCAAGGAGTTGATGCATATCATCTTTTATTCTGTCGGATTCTGCAATGGTAGCCTGCGATTCCTCAACGATGCGGGAGATCTCACGGCTGCTTTCCTCCATATCATCCATGATTTCTCCGGCGGCGGAAGAGACCTGTGTGATGGATTCTGTAAAGCTTTCATGCGCATTAACCACTTCATTCATACTTTCTTCGGTTAATTGAGAGGCGTTTACTACGGTTTCAGATATATGCTGAACAGTGCTGCTGATGTGAGACATCTTATCTGTGCTGTCATTCATAGCGAGATCTAAGGCACTGATCTTCATGACAGAGGAGCAGACATCGCCCACCAGTTTATTAAATTTATCCCGGCCGTCGGATAATCTGTCATAAATTTGTTGTGCGTCTTTATTTCCTTCGACAGGTTCCATTCTGCCGATGCATTGTAGTGCCTTGTCATTTTTGACTTTCATTTATGAGTCCTCCTGTATCGAATGGTTATATTATCTTATTTTAGATTATAACAGATGCCTTTCTTTTTTTCTACTTAAAAACGGAGATTATTATGAAATAGTGTGGTAAAATATTACTGCTATACATTGCATGATATCGAACGGAATGACAGAAGAAGCCATATTCGACAGATGTGAGGAAGAGTATATGCAGTTTCATCTGGCGCGGAGAGGGCGCAGGAGTGAGGAACGGTTGACATGAGCGGAGGCGTGAGTCTATAATAAGGCGTCAACGCAGTGTATTTTCCAATAGGAAATTAGGACGGAACACCCCTGAAACGGAGAGATAGATTGAAAGAAAGGAATGGTGTCAGTATGAATATTCTGGTAATAGGCGGCAGCTATTTCTACGGCAGAGTGTTCGTCATGGAAGCAGTACGTGAACACAGCGACTATCATATTACTGTATTAAATCGGGGAACATATTCCATGGAAGAGTTTGGGGTGAAACAAGTTACAGGGGACAGACATGATCCGTCGGCACTTACCGCCTGCAAAGAGGATTATGATGCGGTGGTAGATTTCTGTGCTTATGAGGCGGGTGATGTAAAGAGCGTAATAGAGAATCTGCCGGGGAAACCCGGTCAGTATATTCTGATCAGTACGGTGGATGCCTATGAGCGTAGCAGCGGTATTGTCAAGTCGGAAGATCATGCGCTGGAACACAGAATATTTTCCGGAGAGGCGGGTGCGTACATTGCGGGTAAGGTGGCATTGGAAGAGGAAATCAGAAATATATGTACCGACAGGCAGATTCCATACACGATACTTCGTCCGGCAATCCTCTATGGTCCTTACAATTATGCGCCGAGGGAATCTGCCTATATTCAGATGTTGTTAATGAATCATGTATTGCCTCATTTTACGAATGCCGACGGGAGGTTTCAATTCGTCTATGTGAAAGATGCTGCCCAGGCGATTCTGAGAGCGCTCGGCAATGAGAGAGCGTATGGACAGGCCTACAATCTCTGTCAGGATGAGATTGTGACTTATGAGAGCTTTTTTACGACGCTTAAGAAGGCTGCGGAACCGGAAGTGACAGAGAATCTGCAGGAAATACCGATGACGGTAGATGAGGCTGCAAGCGGACAGGTTCCGCTTCCGTATCCCGCAACGGCGGAAGAGACGGAGTTATGTTCCAATGAGAAGAGCAAGCGGGAGCTGGGGGTGGAGTATATGGATTTTGCGGAAGGAATTGGCAGGACATACAGGGCATTTCGTAATGTGTTTTCATAGATCGAGATGGTACCGTATGCGGAAGCTTCGATTAACAAAAATCCGGTAATGCGAAAGACAGGAGAAAGAAACAATGACGCTGGATCAGGTAGCAATAGGAAAAGAAGTGAAAATTACAAAGGTGGGAGGAGAGGGTGAGCTGCGGTGCAGACTGCTTGATATGGGACTGATTCCAAAAACCCTTGTAAAAGTACAGAAGGTGGCCCCTATGGGTGATCCGATAGAGATTCAGCTTCGGGGATATGAACTGACGATCCGCAAAGAAGATGCGGGGAAAATTGAAGTGATTCAAACCTGAGGCATGCAGAGACACGACAGGCATAACGGAAGAAGGACAAAACGATGATATATGCTTTAGTAGGAAATCAGAATTGCGGTAAGACGACGCTGTTTAATCAGTTGACAGGCTCTAATCAGCACGTAGGAAATTTTCCGGGCGTGACGGTGGATTCTAAGATGGGGGAGATTCGCGGCGATAAGGGCGATGCGGTGGTGGATTTGCCGGGAATCTATTCAATCCGTCCCTATACGAACGAGGAACTGGTAACCAGACGGTTTATTCTACAGGAGAAACCGGACGGGATCATTAACATCGTAGATGCTACGAATATTGAGCGGAATCTGTATTTGACGCTACAGCTTCTGGAAATGCATATTCCCATGGTGCTTGCGCTTAACATGATGGATGAGGTACGTAGCAATGGAGGAACCATCGATATCGGGAAAATGGAAGAGGTACTGGGCATTCCTGTGGTGGCGATCAGTGCGGTTAAGAATGAGGGAATCGAGGACTTGATCCGTGCGGTGAAGGAAGTATCAGAGCGTCGTATTTTTCCGAAAGTGACGGATTTTTGTGAGAAAGGGGCAGTACATAGATGTATCCATGCGGTCAGCCATCAGGTGGAAGACCATGCAGAACGCATCGGAATCTCTCCTAGATTTGCTGCAACGAAGATCGTGGAGGGAGATAAGGATATTATAGAAAGTCTGAATCTGTCGGAGAATGAGCTGGATCTGATGGAGCACAGCATCGTGGAGATGGAACGGGACAGCGATATGGACCGTAACGCGGCGCTTGCGGATATGAGGTATGAATTTATCGAGAGAGTCTGCGCACAGGCGGTCATCAAGTGCAGGGAGAGCAAGGAGCATAGGAGAAGCGTGCGGATTGACAGTGTGCTGACGAATAAGTATCTGGCGATCCCGTCTTTCCTGCTAATTATGCTGCTGGTATTCTGGATGACCTTCGGTATTGCCGGCACTTTCTTAAGTGATTTGATGAGCATGGGCATTGACGCATTGGCGCGGGTGACACAGAATGCGCTGGAGGAGTACGGCATCAATCCGGTGGTAGAGAGCCTGGTGATAGACGGTATTTTTGCAGGTGTGGGGAGCGTGCTCAGCTTCCTGCCCATTATCGTGGTATTGTTCTTCTTTCTTTCTATTCTGGAGGATTCCGGCTATATGGCCAGAATAGCTTTTGTGATGGACAGACCTTTGCGTAAGATCGGATTGTCAGGTAAGAGCTTCGTGTCTATGTTGATTGGGTTCGGGTGCAGCGTACCGGCGGTCATGTCCACAAGAACATTGTCCTCTGAGCGGGATAAACGGATGACTATTATGCTGGTCCCTTTCATAAGCTGTTCAGCGAAAATACCGATCTATGCTTTGTTTGCGGCGGCATTTTTTAAGAAATATCAGGCGCTTGTCATGATGGGACTTTACGCGCTCGGCATTCTGGTGGGAATTATCTGCGCGATGGTCTTGAAGACGACGACGTTTCGAGGTAAGCCGATGCCGTTTGTAATGGAACTGCCCAATTACAGATTCCCGTCGGCCAAAAGCGTGGCGCTTCTCATGTGGGATAAGGCGAAAGATTTTATTCAGCGTGCCTTTACGATTATATTTGTGGCAACGCTACTCATCTGGTTCCTACAGTCTTTTGATACAAGACTGAATGTGGTGACGGATTCCGGAGAAAGCCTGTTAGCTATGATCGGTAAACTGATTGCCCCGCTATTCACGCCGCTGGGGTTCAATGACTGGCGTGCGGCGACGGCTCTGATCAGCGGATTCAGCGCCAAGGAAGCGGTGGTCAGCACGCTGAGTGTGCTGACGGGCACTGCTATGACGAGTCTCGGCGATACACTGGGTACGATATTTACGCCGCTTGCAGCAGGCAGCTATCTTGTATTTACGCTGTTGTATACGCCCTGTGTGGCAGCAGTTGCAACGATCAGACGTGAGATGAACTCTGTGTGGAAGACGATCGGCATCATATGCATGCAGTGCGGCGTGGCATGGTTTGCGGCATTTATATTCTATCAGGTCGGGAGTTTATGCTTGCATTTTCTATAAGAAAGTAGTAACATTACAACAAGAACACATGGAAAACGTTTTCTGCATGGCGGACGGATATATGCCGGCAGAGAAGTATATAGTGCAGAGGGGTACTGCAGCATTCGGGCAACGGAGGTATTTGATTTATGGATTTCAATGCGGTATATCACAGGGCGAACGATAATTATTGTTATCCTCTGGACGGGGAACAGTTGATCATCAATATTAAGACGGGATATGATGTGCGATATGTGAATATTATCCAAGGGGATCCCTTTAAGTCAGGTATTCTGGGCGGTGGGGAGAGCTGGAGCGGGGATGCGATCAATATTCCCTTTAAGAAGCGGCTTAAGAATCAGCTTTGGTGGACGACGACGATCAAACCGGAGTATAAAAGGTTGAAATATTATTTCGAGTTACAGACGGACAGTGAACGGTGGTTTTATTTCGAGGATGGTTTCGTGTCGGAGGCACAGATGCAGTTGGAAGGGAGAAGCCGTCAGTGTTTTGTCTTTCCGTGGATGAATCCGGCGGATATTCCGGTGACTCCGGACTGGGTGAATGAGACCATCTGGTATCAGATCTTTCCGGAGAGATTCTGTAACGGTGATCCGTCTATCAATCCTGAGGGTACGCTTCCTTGGCGTAACAAGGGTTCTGTTACCAATAAGGAGTTTTTCGGCGGAGATTTGCAGGGCATTATCAATAAGCTGGATTATATTCAGGGTTTAGGAGTGTCCGGATTGTACCTGACGCCGATCAATGAGGCGCCTACATCCCACAAATATGACACTACGGATTACACGAAGATCGATCCGCATTTTGGCTCGGAAGAGACGATGATTACGCTGGTGAGAGAAGCACACAACAGGGGAATCCGTATTATGCTTGACGGGGTGTTTAATCACAGTGGACAGGAATTTGCTCCTTGGCTGGATGTGAAAGAGAAGGGGCCGCAGTCCGAGTATTGGGACTGGTTCATGATCAACGAGTGGCCGTTTAAGCAGGATGGCGGATGTGCTTATGCTAAGCAGTATTATACGTTTGCTTTCTTTGATTCGATGCCGAAATTGAATACAAATAATCCCAAGGTACGGGAGTATCTGATCGGTGTGTGTGAGAACTGGGTGAGAAATTACGATGTGGACGGAATCCGGCTGGATGTGGCCAATGAGATATCTCATACGTTTTGTAAAGAACTGCGGACGCATTTGAAAGCGATCAAACCGGATATTTATATTCTCGGCGAGATCTGGCACGATGCGATGCCGTGGCTGCGGGGAGACGAGTTCGATGCGGTCATGAATTATCCGCTCGCAGAGAGTATTAAGGATTTCTGGATAGATAAGAGCCTGACGAATGAAGATTTCGAGTATACCATCAATCGCTGCTATACAGGATATATGCAGCAGACGAATGACGTGCTTTTTAATCTGTTGGATTCCCATGATACGAAGCGGCTGCGCAGCGATGTAAAAAATCTGGACGAATATTTTCAACAGCTTGCGGTGCTGTTTACTATGCCGGGATCACCGTGCATTTATTACGGTACGGAGATAGCCATGGAGGGCGGATATGATCCGGACTGCAGACGGTGTATGCCATGGGAGGAAATAGATGCGGGCGTATACGATGAGAGGATCCAGATAGTCAGAAGCCTGTTGCAGCTTCGCAGAGCAGAGCCGCTTCTTCGCGACCGCAATTTCCATTTTCCGAACAGGATCAACCGGTCGAGAGTCATAGAGTTTAACAAGATGGGCTGGATGGATAATTACGTGGAAGTCATTATCAACTGTGAAGAGGAAGATATCGAGATCGAGAGAGAGGGGGAGATTCTTTTCTCCAGACATTATATTGATAAGACACTTTTGCGCAACGGCATATTGATACGCAGAATTCAAAAATAGAATCGAGGAATACGAAATGAAAAGTTATATGTTGGATCTGAATTCTATAGAAAGAGTGAAAGGATTTGTGAAAGCAATTGAGGCGTTTGACGGGTATTTTGATTTGGTAAGCGGCAGATATGTGATCGATGCGAAATCCATTATGGGTATTTTTTCCATGGATCTGTCTAAGCAGGTGGAATTCAGGATTCTGGAGACAAACGATAAGATTCAGGAAGTGGAAGCGGCGATTGCACCATATCTGGTGCGGTAGCCCTCGAATTATATAGGATCGGGAAAAGATGACTGCCGGCGTACGGGAAACCTATGCCGGCAGTTTCAAATTAATTTGCCGTACACAGTGCAGCCAGTGCTACGCGGCAGTGCAGAATTTACGGGGTGCAGAAATTATCTGTCAAGTATTTGCTAACTAATTTATTTTGTGATAAAATATTCTAATGGACTAAAATGAAAGAAAGTATAGAGAGCAGCGTATGTTAGAGTTAAAAGGAATCAGTTTTTCTGCCGAGGATGAGAACAAAGAGGTAGAAATTCTAAATGATATTAATCTGAAAATAGATGATCGCTTTGTGGCAGTGACCGGACCCAACGGCAGCGGAAAGTCCACGCTTGCCAAGATTATTGCCGGAATTCTGACACCTACGGAGGGAAGGATTCTGTTAGACGGTGAGGACATCACAGAAAGATCTATTACGGAGCGTGCTAATATGGGGATTAGTTTTGCGTTCCAGCAGCCGGTTCGTTTTAAAGGCATCACGGTCAAGGAACTGCTGTCCATAGCGGCAGGCAGGGCGGCTACGATGACAGAGATCTGTGAAATGCTCTCGGAAGTTGGGCTGTGCGCGAGAGACTACGTCAATCGTGAGGTAAATGCGTCACTGTCCGGCGGCGAATTGAAGCGTATCGAGATTGCGATGATTATGGCGCGCAGAACCAAGGTTTCCATTTTTGATGAACCGGAGGCCGGCATAGATCTGTGGAGTTTCCAGAATCTTATCCGTGTATTTGAGAAAATGCATGAGGAAATCAAAGGTTCTATCCTGATTATTTCCCATCAGGAACGCATATTAAATATTGCAGACCAAATTATTTTGATGGCAAACGGTCGGATTCAGAAAGTGGGAAGCAAGGATGAAGTTATGCCGGAACTTCTCGGCTGCGGACAGCCGTGCAGGACGTTGACTGACAAGATGTAGATTGCAGGGAACCGCAAATATGTAAGAAATGAAGAAACAGGGGTGATATCTACAGATGGATGCGATACAACAGAGTTTGCTGGAGCAGGTAGCCGGATTGCATGAGATACCCGCAGGTGCATACAATATTCGTGCAAACGGACAGATGGCCGGAAGAAATACAACAGCAAACATTGATATTATTACAAAAGAAGATAAATCCGGAATTGATATCCGCATCAAACCGGACACGAAATCTGAGAGTGTGCACATTCCGGTGGTTCTTAGTCAGAGCGGACTTAAGGAGAGTGTGTATAATGACTTCTTTGTGGGAGAAAATGCAGATGTGACTATTATCGCAGGATGCGGTATCCACAACGGCGGTAATGCAGCCACGGAGCATTCCGGTATCCACAGATTCTTTGTTGAGAAAAATGCAAAGGTGCGATATGTGGAGAAGCACTATGGGTCCGGCGACGGCAATGGAGAGCGCATTATGAATCCGGCAACGGAGATTCATCTGGCCGAGGGCGCTTCTCTGGAGATGGAGACAGTGCAGATTAAGGGGATAGATTCCACGAAAAGGATGACAAAAGCTGAGGTGGCGGAAGGCGCCTCCCTTATTATCAAAGAGAAAATCATGACTCACGGCAGACAGTATGCGGAAACTGATTTTACGGTGGATATGAACGGGGATGACTCCAGCGTGAATCTGATTTCACGCTCAGTCGCGAAGGAACATTCCATGCAGCTTTTTAAGAGCAGGATCATAGGTAACGGTAAGTGTCACGGACATAGCGAATGCGACGCAATCATTATGGACGAGGCGAGTGTCAGCGCTATTCCGGAGCTGACTGCCAATAATATAGAGGCGAATCTGATTCATGAGGCGGCGATCGGTAAAATCGCAGGCGAACAATTGATGAAACTTATGACTCTCGGGCTTACGGAGAAAGAAGCAGAGGAACAGATTGTAAACGGATTTTTAAAATGAGAAAAATACTACACTATGCATTAAACAGGGCCGTAATTACGGCTCTCATCGTAATATTTCAGGTAGGGTTTTTTGCGCTTGAGATATTTAAATGGGGTAATTATTATGTGGAGATAGCTTTTGCGCTGCGGCTGCTCAGTTTCGGCGCGGTGTTCTACATCATATGGCGTCAGAATAACCCTGCGGTGAAGCTGGCGTGGATTGTGCCGATTCTGATATTTCCGCTTTTCGGCGGAATCATGTATCTGGCTTTCGGACATGTTTTCTTGCCGAAGAAGCTGCGTGCAGGCATGGAGCGGACGGACATCCTCGTTAAGAAAAGCCTGCAGCAGGACGAGAACATTCTGAGAGAACTGGAAGAGAAGGATCAGAGTATTGCCAATCAGAGTAAGTATATGCTTAAGTATGCGGATACGCCTGTATGGGATCATACGACAGCGGTATATTATTCGGAGGGGTTAGATTACTGGAAGCAGTTATTGGTAGATCTGGAACAGGCGAAGCATTTTATTTTCATCGAATTTTTTATCCTGTGTGAAGGCAGTATGTGGAATGCGGTACTGGAAGTACTGGAACGCAAAGTGCAGGATGGCGTGGAAGTTCGTTTGATTTATGACGACGTGGGAAGCGTATTTCTGCTGCCGAAGAAATATTATGAGACCATGGAGAAGAAAGGGATCAAGTGCGTTGCGTTCAACCGCCTGATTCCGTTTATGTCGCTGATTCTGAATAACAGAGATCACAGGAAGATTGTGGTGATCGACGGAAGAGTCGGCTATACCGGCGGTATTAATATGTCGGACGAGTATATCAATTATAGGTGTCCTTACGGGGAACACTGGAAGGATGCGGGGATTCGTATTGAAGGGGAGGCGGTCTGGAATTTTACCGTGATGTTTCTTCAGATGTGGAATATGTCCCGTTACACTGAGGAGGATTACAGCAGATATCGGTATGTTTTTGATGAAAAGCCGAAGGCGGCAGGATATGTGCAGCCATATGTGGATACGCCGCTGGATGATGAGATCGTGGGAGAGAATGTCTATTTGAACCTGATCGGACATGCCAAGCGTTATATCTATATATACACTCCTTACCTGATCACTGATAATGAGATGTATACATCCTTAAAACTGGCTGCAAAACGGGGAGTGGATGTGCGGATCGTAACGCCCGGCGTGCCGGATAAAAAGACGATCTACTGGCTGACACAGTCGAATTATCAGAATCTGATTGAGGCCGGAGTCGGAATTTATCAGTACACACCGGGATTCATACATTCCAAATGTGTACTGTGCGATGACGAAGTGGCGATAGTAGGAACGATTAATTTTGATTATCGAAGTTTCTATCACCATTTTGAATGCGGAGTATTTCTCTATCAGGCGGCTGCCGTTATGGAACTCAAGAAGGATATGGAGCAGACCTTCGAGGTTTGTGAAAAGATAACAACGGAGTGGTACAGAAAAAAGTTTATGAAGACCAATATAATCGGCCCGATTTTAAAATTATTTTCACCGCTTCTGTAGCGATGAAGCAAGGGAGAAAGTGATAGTATGTTACGTTTTATACAGGTTATTGTGTGTAATTTGCCGAGGATTTATATGATTCCCAAGATGGCGTATAAGGCAAAGCATGCGGAGCGGTATTCGGAAGAGGAGTGTTATGCTTATGCGAAACTGGCGATTCGCCGGATGATGAGAGCAGGACATATAAAGACGAAGAAATACGGGATGGAGAATCTGCCAGCAGAGGGCGGCTATGTTATGTTTCCGAATCATCAGGGAAAATATGACGCATTGGGAATTATGTATGCTCACGAAAAACCTTGTTCGGTGGTGATTGACGACGCCAAGTCACATGGGATTCTGGTAAAACAGTTCATTGATCTGGTGCACGGTAAGCGGATGGTGAAGGAAGATCTGAAACAGTCCATAAAGATCATCAAAGAATTGGCTGAGGAGACGAAGAACGGGCGCAGGTTCATTATTTTCCCGGAAGGGGGATATTACAGGAATCATAATACGGTTGGGGCATTCAAGCCGGGCAGCTTCAAGAGCGCGGTGAAAGCCAAGGCACCCATTGTGCCTGTGGCGTTAATCGATTCCTATAAGGCGTTTGAGGAATGGTCACTGAGACCGGTGGAGACACAGGTGCATTTTCTCAAGTCGATATCCTATGAAGAATATAAGGATATGACGACGGTGCAAATCGCCGATATGGTGCACGATCGGATCGTCAACGCTATAAACAAAATACTGAGCCCCGCATAGAAGCTCAGTACTTGATGATTTTTCTTTTATGTTCGCAAGGTAAGTCCGGGCAGGCGGCAAATTTATGCTGCACCATACTGTTGTAGATATGGCTGGCATAGATGTCCGTGTGGAGCATGCGACTGCCGTTTTCGGACAACAGACTGTCGGCATCGGCGAGCTTGGATAATAAAGGTATGCTGCCGTGTTCTTTGATGGCTCCAAGAAGCGATTCGGCACTTTCACGGAAACCGAGCATGCGTGCATAATATATGTAATCTTCGGACTGGTAATGTGTCAGATCGGTTTTTTCAATCCGAAGAAGGATATGCATCAGGCTGCGGGCGATACGTGTGTAGGTACGGTTTTTGGTTTTCAACTGTTCACAGAAATCGGTGAAACGCCGATATGTGGGCAGCTTTTTTATAATACGATCGGAGAGATCGCCGTCAATATCGGCATACCTCGTGTATCCCTCAGATTGTTCGGAAAGCAGTTGATAGTGCAGCGGAAGTGATATGTCATCGGTGAGAATGGGACATGTTCTGCCGTACTGTGATTCCAGAAGCTCATAGCTGCTTCGGGGCATGAGAGCTCTTACTTCCGCCGGACTGTCGGAGAAAGCAACGGATTCCCGGATTGCCAGGGCGGAACAGAAGGAGTTGTCCAGGCTGGCATCGTGGTAGGCGGAGCCTGCACGCGGAACGGTACAGGGTTTGATGGAACTGCCGCGTTTTGTAAGTGCTTTACAATATTCAATGGCAAGTATATTGTTGGGCTGCATCAGCACGTTCATGTGACCGTTCAGATGAGGTGCAGAGGCCTGCAGAGCGGCATTCCTTGCGCTTGGGTAGGCAAGTCCGCTGCGGAGCTGGCTGTCCAGCACTTTTTTGAAGGTATCATCTTCACCGGATAGTTTTGCGGCAAATTCGGATAGCAATGTAATGTCGCCGCATTCGCTGCCGAAACAGAGAGCGTCTGTGACTCCCAGCTTGTCTAACAGGGCAACGGCCCCGGAGGCAAAATATTCTGCGCTGCCGAGCGCATAGCAGACGGGCAGCTCCAGCACCAGATCGGCACCGTTTGCAAGCGCTGCCTGCGTGCGGGTGTATTTGTCCATAAAAGCCGGTGCGCCCCGCTGCACGAAGTTACCGCTCATAACGACGATGCAATAATCGGCGCCGGTCATTCTCTTTGCCGCCGCGAGCTGATGGGCGTGTCCGTTGTGAAACGGATTATATTCTGAGATTATACCTACTGTTTTCATATGCTATCCTCCACTAAGACAAGTCTATCACAAAAAGTGCATTTTGTATTTATTTTTATTTGAAATTCACAACATAAAATTTACCCGAAAAAATATGTACAAAAAAGAGAATGTGTCTTGTATACAATCGTTTCATTCGGTATAATTTTGCATATAAGATATATTTACGGAATAAAAACAGGAGGGAGAGCAACATGTCATACATTGATCTGATGAAGGAAAAGGCAAGGAGCGATAAGAAGACGATTGTGCTTCCGGAGACAAACGATAAGAGGACATTGATTGCCGCCGCGCATATTCTGAAAGAAAATATTGCTGATATTATCATGGTCGGCAATGAGGAGAAGATCATGGATGGTGCCGGGTGGCTGGAAGTAGAGCTGGACGGTGTCACGATTATTGATCCGGAGAAGACGGAAAAACTTGAGCAGTATACAGAATTGTTATATGAGATAAGAAAAAACAAGGGAATGACACCGGAGAAAGCGAAGGAGACGCTTCTGAATGATTACCTGACATTCGGTGTTATGATGGTTAAGGCTAATGACGCCGACGGTATGGTGGCGGGGGCCTGCCATGCAACGGCCGATACATTAAGACCCGCCCTACAGATTTTAAAGACTGCACCGGGTGTTAAGCTGGTATCCGGTTTCTTTATTCTGGATGTTCCGGATTGTGAATTCGGAGAAAACGGCACATTCCTGTTTGCGGACTGCGGATTGAATCAGGACCCCACGGCGGAGGAACTGGCGGCGATAGCAGATACTTCGGCTAAGAGTTTCAAGAGTCTGGTGGGGGCCAAACCTATTATAGCTATGTTATCCCATTCCACAAAGGGAAGCGCAAAGCATCCGCTGGTAGATAAGATGGTCGAAGCCACCAGAATTGCACGGGAGCAGTATCCGCATTTGTGCATTGACGGAGAGTTACAGACGGATGCGGCGTTAGTGCCTCAGGTGGCAAAATCCAAGGCGCCGGGCAGCGAGGTAGCCGGTAAGGCGAACGTATTGATTTTCCCGAATCTGGACTGCGGCAATATCGGCTATAAGCTGGTACAACGACTCGGTAAGGCGGAAGCTTACGGTCCGATGCTGCAGGGCATTGCCAAGCCTGTCAACGATCTGTCCCGCGGCTGCTCCTGGCAGGATATCGTAGGCGTAGTAGCCCTGACTGCAGTACAGGCCCAGTTAGCGTGATGACATACAGGCAGCTTGCCGATGTGCAGGCTGCCTGTATATATTTCTTCTTACCCCATCAAAATTACATCTTACCACATTTTATATTTTCCGAATGATCAAATACCGTTACCATAACTGCAACAGAGCAGTAGACAAAGGGAGGGAGCAGTTATGGAGACGATAGTCAAGGTATCAAATCTCAAAAAATATTTCAAGGAAGTAAAAGCGGTAGACGATATCAGTTTTCAGATTCAGAAAGGAGAACTGTTCGGATTTCTCGGAGTGAACGGAGCGGGCAAGTCTACGACTATCAATATGCTGTGTACACTCTTCCCTCCGACTGAGGGAGAAGTGGAGATCTGCGGATATCGGCTGGGAAAGAAAAATGAAGAAATCCGCAGAGCGATCGGTGTGGTCTGCCAGAATAACAGCATGGATAAGCGCCTGAGTGTCAGAGAAAACCTGACGATACGGGGAAAACTCTATGAGAGAGACAGCGTGAAACTCAGAAGGAAAATGGATGATATCTGTGAGATCATGAGTCTTAATGATATTGTCGGCAGACGATATGCTAAGTTGTCAGGCGGACAGAAGAGACGCTGTGAGATTGCGGCAGCGCTTCTCCATACACCGGAAGTACTTTTTCTGGATGAACCTACAACGGGACTTGACCCGGCAACACGTAAGTTCGTGTGGGAGAGTGTGGAAAAATTGCGGCAGGAGATGCACATGACAGTCTTTCTGACAACGCATTATATGGAGGAGGCAGCAAGGGCCACGAACATTGCCGTTATGGATGCGGGACATCTGAAAGAACAGGGAACGCCTTTTGACTTAAAGGAGCGGTATGCGAAGGATAAACTGCGAATGGTGGCTAAAGCGGGTAAAGAACAGGAATTAATGCGGATCTTGGATCAAAGTGAGTTAAGTTATCAGGTGAAAGAAACTTATATCAGCCTGACAATGGATCGCAGTATGCAGTCACTGCCCATCTTGGAGCAATGCCAGGATGTACTGGACGGCTTCGAGATGGTACAGGGAACGATGGACGATGTATTCTTAAACGTGACTGGCAGGACGCCGGAAAATTAATTTTCGGATAGAGAAAGGGGTAGTTTTTTATGAAAGAAGTATTTGTTTTGGTCAAAAGGAATATTCTGATTTTCATGAGAGATAGGGCATCCGTCTTTTTCTCACTGTTATCCATGCTGATCGTATTGATGTTGATGGCGGTGTTTCTGGGTAACATGAATACGGATGAGACAGTGGAGCTGTTGGAACAGTACGGCGGTATACGGGATACCGTGCTTGACAGGGAACATGCCAGAGGACTGGTCGGCATGTGGACTCTGGCGGGCGTGCTCTTGGTCAACTGTGTCACAGTGCCGATGACTGTTATGGGTAATATGGTGACTGATGAAGCGGAAGGCAGGCTTGCGACATTCTATATTGCACCGGTAAAGCGAAGTAAGATCGCACTCGGATATATACTGGCTTCATGGGTGATCGGTATGCTGTTTTGTCTTATGACATTTGCGCTGGGGGAAGGATATTTGGTGGCATGCGGCAACGCGGCGCTTGGCGTATCGGATCTTATCAAGGTGGCGGGAATGATATTGATCAATACGTTTCTGTATTCGGCAACAGCCTATCTTCTGGCGCTTTTTATCCACAGCACAGGGGCATGGAGCGGTATGCTTACGGTGATCGGTACGCTGGTAGGATTTGTGGGAGCGATCTATCTTCCCGTTGGTATGCTGCCGGATAAGATTATGTCGGCATTAAAAATGTTTCCGGTACTGCATGGCGCATCCATGATGCGCAGTGTATGTACGAGGGTCTCGCTGGCAGAAACGTTTTACGAGCTGCCGAAGGAGGTGTCGGAAGGCTATCAGGAGAGTATGGGAATTACCCTTTGGGCAAATGATAAAGCGATTTCTGTTTTCACTTCGGTGGTATTTGTGATAGGATTAAGTGCGGCGGTTACTGCGGCGTCGTTTGTTGTGAGCAGATATCGTGCCGGACGTGACAGATAACAGTAAAATATAGATACTTGTGCCGGAACGTATAGGTACAGTGGGAATGGGATTATAATATGAAAATAACGATACAGGATATTGCGCCGGGTGAAGAGGAAGAAATTATCATCCGATGCAGGGAGTTGGATGAGACGACTCTTAGAATCGTGAATGAGTTGAAAGTCAGACGGGGTAAATTTACGGTTACACAGAATGATCGGATCAGGCAGATTGGCGCGGAAGAAATATACTATATAGAGGCGGTGGATAACAGAGTATGGCTTTATCTGCAGAAGGAAATGTTTGAAACGAAGAAGAAACTCTATGAGATCGAGGAGGAATACGCAAATACGGATTTTTTCAGGGCGTCTAAATCTGTTATTCTGAATTTGTCCAAGGTAAAACATTTTGCACCGGAATTCGGAGGGCGTTTTGAGGCGACCATGATGAATGGGGAGAAAGTATTGATTTCAAGAGCCTATGTTCCGCTTCTTAAGAAGAGACTCGGTATGTAAGGAGGAACGAAGAGAATGCAATATATGATTATGAGAAAAACTAAAGAAATCTTTCTGACCTTCTGTATGATTACTACGGGCATTGTATTTGCGGCGTTGGTTTATATTAAGGTGTACTATGCGATGAATGATGTCGGTGCGGATATTTTATGGCAGATATTACTGACCTCCTTACTGTGCAGTCTGGGAAATCTGATTCACCCGATGCGTGAAGTCGGAAAGAGAAGATTTCGGGTGAATCTGCTGATGCACTATCTGTATATCAATGTTGTCGTATTGGGGACCGGAAGCCGCTTCGAATGGTTTGATTTAGGAGTTCCGGTTATGGTTGCGGGGATGATGGCCCTTATCCTTGTCATTTTTGTAGCTATTTCGGCGGTTAATAGGACAATGGAGATACGGGAATCAAGACGCCTCAATGAGAAGCTTCTGGAATACCAGAGTAAAAAACTGCAAACAGAGGCGGCAAAGGCAGGCATAACGGGAACGTCGGAAGAGCCGGAAGAGCCGGACAAAATTTTGTAGTTGACAAACCATATCCTCATGGGTATAATTGTTTGAGTGTGGATAGGAGTCAACTATGTTCGTGAACTTAACTGATGTGTTTACAAATGAAGGCAAGCAGGTCACGATGCAGGTGGAATCGGAAACGGAGCAGATCTCGATCGGTGCGGAGACGTTTCCGGTCAGGGACGGAACCCCGGTCAATCTGACTTTTACCAATATCGGTAAGGGGAAGGTCAGGATCGTCGGTGATACCGAAATGACATTTGCCATGCGGTGTGACAGATGTTTAAAACCTGTAGATCAGACGCTTACGCTTCGATTTGACAGAGAGGTGTTTGCACCGGACATGATAGAGTCTATACCGGACGGAGAGCAGGAATTTATGGATGGCTTTACGCTTGATGTAGAGGACTTACTACACAATGAAATCGTAATTAACTGGCCTATGAAGGTTTTGTGTAAGCCTGACTGCAAGGGAATCTGCCGTCAGTGCGGTCAGGACCTGAATACGGGAACATGTGACTGTGATACCTTTGTTCCTGATCCAAGGATGGCGGTAATAAAAGATATCTTTAACGGGAATAAGGAGGTGTGACGATGTCTATTTGTCCTAAGAACAAATCTTCTAAAGGTAGAAGAGATAAGAGAAGAGCAAACTGGAAAATGTCTGCTCCTACATTGGTAAAATGTAGCAAATGCGGTGCTTTGATGGTACCTCACAGAGTATGTAAGAAATGCGGAACATACAACAAGAAAGAGATTATCGCAGTTGACTAATCGGTAAACATGAATTTTATAATCGTACTTGCAGTACTAAAGTGCTCTTAACATTAGCAGTGATGCATGGTGTTAGGGCACTTTTTTGTTTTCGTGGCTGTATTTTTAGAGTTTAGAGCTTTTTTTAAAACTTGATTTTTATGGGCATATTTAGTATATTAATATATTAGTATGCGATGTCTTTATGCACGTTGGTGCATGGCGCGATTCATGCAGGCAATATGCGTGCTATATATTCCTTAGACAGAGAGAAAGGCACAGTTATTGATATGAGCGGATTAGTAAAAGTAGCGGTGGACGGTATGGGCGGCGACAATGCCCCGGTGGAGATCATCAAGGGTGCAGTGGAAGCCATTAATGAGAGCAATAAAGTCAAAGTTTATCTGACAGGTCCTAAGGACGTGCTGGAGAAAGAGCTGGCGGGCTATACATATCAGAAGGAGCAGTTAGAGATCGTTCCGGCGACGGAGATCATAGAGACGGCGGAGCCGCCTGTTATGGCGATTCGTAAGAAGAAGGATTCCTCTCTTGTCAAGGCCTTGAATCTGGTGAAGGACGGCACCTGTGATGCTTTCGTATCTGCGGGAAGTACAGGCGCTACGCTGGTAGGCGGACAGGTTATCGTGGGTCGTATCAAGGGCGTGGAAAGACCGCCTCTTGCACCGCTTATACCTACGGCGACGGGCTGCTCTCTGCTGATTGACTGCGGAGCCAATGTGGATGCCAGACCGTCTCATCTGGTGCAGTTCGCCAAGATGGGGTCCGTATATATGGAGCATGTTATGGGAGTGAAGAATCCGAAGGTCGGTATTGTCAATATCGGTGCGGAGGAGGAGAAGGGTAATGCTCTTGTCAAGGAAACATTTCCGCTTCTGAAGAATTGTCCCGACATTAATTTTATCGGCAGCGTGGAGGCTAGGGATATTCCGGCCGGAGCTGCGGATGTGGTCGTATGCGAGGCTTTTGTAGGCAATGTGATTCTCAAGACTTACGAGGGTGTCGGTGCAACACTTATTGAGAAAGTAAAAGCAGGTATGATGACCAGCTTAAGAAGCAAGATCGGCGCGCTTCTCGTAAAACCGGCGCTGAAGCAGACATTGAAAGCCTTTGATTTGGAACAGTACGGCGGAGCGCCGTTGTTAGGACTCAAAGGGCTGGTAGTTAAGACTCACGGAAGTTCCAAATCCATAGAGATTAAGAATTCGATTCTACAGTGTATCACCTTTACGGAACAGAAGATTAACGAGAAGATCAGGGAGATGATTCTGACGGAGGAAGCGGTGTCCGAAGAGGATAAGTAGACGAGAGAGAAGAGGAGGCGGCTGCCGATATGGAGTTTGATAAGCTGAGAGAAGTGATAGCGGATGTGTTAAATGTAGATCCCAATGAAATTGCAGAAGAGACTACTTTTACCGAGGATTTAGGGGCGGATTCTTTAGATGTATTTCAGATCATTATGGGGATCGAGGAAGCCTTTGAGATAGAGATTCCCGCCGATAAGGTCGAGCAGATCGCAACAGTGGGAGAAGCGGTTGATTTGATTCGCAATTCTATGTCATAAAGAAATCGAGGAAGCCCTTTCCGTTAAGAAGGGGCTTTTCCATGTCCATATTGTAAAGCGGCAGCAGTTCGTTTATGTGCATATTTGGACAATTAATGCCGGTTTGGGCTAAGCGGAAACGCGGAGGGTTCCTATGTCAGAAGACAGATTAAAAGAGTTGGAACAAAAGATAGAATATTCCTTTCGGAATAAGCAGTTATTAAAGCAGGCGGTTACGCACAGTTCTTACTCCAATGAGCAGAAGATCAATAAATACGGAAACTATGAGCGGCTGGAATTCTTAGGGGATGCGGTGCTTGAACTGGTCAGCAGCAATTATATCTATCATGAGAATCCCGATATGACGGAAGGACAGATGACCAAGCGGCGTGCTTCGCTTGTCTGTGAGCCGGCACTTTCATTTTGTGCCAGACAGATCGGATTGGAAAAGTATATTCTTCTCGGCAAGGGAGAGGAAGCGACCGGCGGCAGGGGAAGAGATTCTATTATATCGGATGTTATGGAGGCTGTGATCGGAGCCGTTTATTTAGACAGCGGCATGGCGGAAGCGGAAGCTTATATTCATCGATTCATCCTCTCCGATCTGGAACATAAACAGTTATTCTATGATGCTAAGACGATTCTGCAGGAGGAAGTGCAGAAGGAGAATAGAGGAACACTGCACTATGAATTGGTGCGTGAGGAAGGTCCGGAGCATGATAAGACTTTTGTGGTGGAAGCGATGGTGGGAGATGTGAAAGTCGGTTCCGGAACGGGCCATTCCAAGAAAGCGGCGGAACAGAAGGCGGCTTATGAGGCACTGCTTGCTTCGGATATCGACAGAGTACAGAATAGATGAGGGTAGTATATGTATTTAAAGAGTATAGAGGTTCACGGATTTAAGTCCTTTGCCAATAAGATCAATTTCAAGTTCCATAACGGCATCACCGGCATTGTGGGTCCTAACGGTTCCGGTAAGAGTAATGTGGCAGATGCCGTCAGGTGGGTGCTTGGTGAGCAACGGATCAAACAGCTTCGTGGTGCAAGCATGCAGGACGTTATCTTTTCAGGTACGGAATTGCGTAAACCGTTGGGATATGCTTACGTAGCGATTACACTGGACAATTCGGATCATCAGCTTGCGATCGATTATGACGAGGTGACTGTCTCAAGAAGACTGTACCGTTCCGGTGAGAGTGAGTACATGATCAACGGTGCGGTGTGCCGTCTGAAAGATGTCAGTGAACTGTTCTACGATACGGGTATCGGTAAAGAGGGATATTCCATTATCGGTCAGGGACAGATCGATAAGATCTTAAGTGGTAAGCCGGAGGAGCGCAGAGAACTCTTTGATGAGGCGGCGGGTATCGTGAAGTTTAAGCGGCGCAAATATGCGGCGCAGAAGAAATTGGAAGCCGAGAAACAGAATCTTGTCCGTGTCAACGATATTCTTGCGGAGCTGGAGCATCAGATCGGTCCTTTAGAGCGGCAGTCCGAGAAGGCAAAGGTATATTTAAAGAAAAAAGAAGAACTAAAGACATTGGATGTAAACGTTTTCCTCTTAGAAAATGTGCGCGTCAGGCAGCAGCTTACCGAGGTGGATGGTAAGTTGCGGATCGCAAACGGTGACTTGGAGGAAACAAGTGATAAATATGCACATATCAAGGAGGAATATGAGCAGATAGAGGGACAGATCGAGGCGTTAGATCAGGCCATTGAGACGGCACGTTCCACCCTGACGGATACGGGGGTTATGCGCTCTAAGCTGGAAGGTGAGATCAATGTCCTGAAGGAGCAGATACATTCTGCGGAAGGAAATGAGGAACATCTGCAGAGCCGTATCAGCAGTATTCAGGAGCAGATCAACGAGCGTATTGCGGAAAAGGACACAATCCTGACAGATAAAAGGGAGATCGACGTAAAGTTGGAACAGTTGGAGGCGGCAAGGGCAGAGGCAAGACAACTGTTAGAAGCAACCCAGGGAAGGATCGAGGAACTCAACAACAATATCGAAAGCGGTAAGAATACAATTATCGATGCGCTGAACAATCGTGCTACGATCAAATCCAAGTTGGGACGTTATGATACCATGCTGGAACAGATCAACATCCGTAAAGCGGAATTGAATTCCAGGCTCCTGCGCGCTAAGTCCGATGAGGCGGCACAGACTGAGAATATCAAGAAGCTGGAAGAGGAATTTGAAGCTGTCAACGTGGTGATCCGTGAATTAAATGACAGACAGGAGAGCATGGAAGAGCAGCTTGCGGGGATCAGAGAAGAACTGGCAGGCAGAGATCAAAAACTGCGCGATACACAGGTATTGTATCATCAGGAAAAATCCAAACTGGAAGCACTGGCGAATTTAACGGAGCGTTATGAAGGTTATGGCGGCAGTGTCAAGGCTGTTATGGAACAAAAGGGACAGGAAAAGGGAATCATCGGTGTCGTAGCGGATATCATTCAGGTGGATGCCAAGTACGAAACGGCGATCGAGACAGCGCTGGGCGGCAATATCCAGAATGTTGTCACGGAGGATGAAGAGACGGCGAAACGCATGATCGGCTATCTGAAGAAGGCGAAGGCGGGACGTGCCACTTTCCTGCCGCTCACCAGTATCACACATCCGCAGGAATTTAAGAATCCCGAGGCATTGAAGGAAGAAGGCGTCATCGGCATGGCGGACGAACTGGTGAAGATTGATAAGAAATACCGGAACGTTGCCAAGGCAATGCTGGGGCGCATCGTAGTCATAGACAATGTAGATCATGCTGTGAAGATTGCCAGAAAGTTTGATTATGGCATCCGTATGGTCACGCTGGAGGGAGAGCTTCTCGTGCCCGGCGGAGCCATCAGCGGCGGAGCATATAAGAATAATTCCAATCTTCTGGGCAGACGCCGCGAGATGGAAGAGCTTGAGAAGAAAGTGAAACAGTATGTGATCGATGTCGATAAACTTCTAAACGACATCGAGGAGACGAAAAGGAGACGTAATAAGCTGCGTCTGGAATTAGAAGATGTCAAAGGGCAGTTGCAGCGTAAATTCATTGAGCAGAACACCGCCAGAATGAATGTGATGCAGGCAAGGGATAAGAAGAGCGAGACGGAGGAAGGTTTCGGCGAGTTAAAGACGGAAGAGCAGGATATAGAGCTACAGATCAAGGAAATACAGGTCGGTAAGGATGAGATTGCCAGAGAGTTGGAAGATTCCGAGACACTGGAAAAGAATGTGGAAGTGCAGATCACAGAGTTCCAGAAAGATTTGGAGGAGAAACGAACGGAGGAATCCGAACAGGCATCTAAAGTGGCCGAGTGGGATGTAGAAGTCGAAAAGATGCGCCAGAGCGAAGGGTTCCAGCGACAGAATCTGGAACGTGTGGAGGGCGAGATTGCCAGACATACTGCGGAGCTTAAGGAAGTGCAGGAAGGTTTACATCTGGGTAAAGAGGAAATAGAACGCAAGAAGGCGAGTATTCTGGAGATTGAGAAGACGATCGCTTCCTCCTATACCGCACAGACAGATGCGGAGCAGAAATTAAAAGAAGATATTGCAGCAAAAGAAGAACTTTCCGCAAAACAGAAAAACTTTTTTACATCCAGAGAGGAACTGTCGGAGCGTATGACCGCGCTGGACAAGGAAGTCTATCGTCTGAACAGCCAGAAAGAGCGTATGGAGGAATCTATTGAATCCCAGATCAACTATATGTGGGATGAGTACGAGATTACCCTTTCGGATGCGGAATCCTTAAAGGATGAGACAATGAATGATCTTCCTTCTATGAAAAAAGAGATCACAACCTTAAAAGATGCGATCCGCAAACTGGGCGATGTCAATGTCAACGCCATTGAAGATTATAAGAATCTGATGGAGCGGTATACCTTCTTAAAGACTCAGCATGACGATCTGGTGGAAGCAGAGAAGACGCTGATCGGTATCATAGAAGAACTAGACACTTCCATGCGGAAGCAGTTTAATGAGAAGTTTGCCGAGATCAATCGAGAATTTGACAAGGTATTCAAGGAATTGTTCGGTGGCGGTAAGGGCACACTGGAGCTGATAGAGGATGAGGATGTGCTGGAAGCGGGTATTCGAATTATCGCACAGCCGCCGGGGAAGAAGCTGGTTAATATGATGCAGATGTCCGGAGGTGAGAAATCACTGACGGCAATCTGTCTGCTCTTTGCGATCCAAAATCTGAAACCGTCACCCTTCTGTCTGTTGGACGAGATCGAGGCGGCTCTGGATGAGAGTAATGTAGGAAGGTTTGCCAAGTATCTGCATAAACTGACTAAGAATACACAGTTTATCGTGATTACCCACAGACGAGGCACGATGGAAAGGGCTGATCGCCTTTACGGTATTACGATGCAGGAGAAAGGCGTGTCTACGCTTGTAAGCGTTAATTTAATTGATAAGGAATTGGATGACTGATGAGTGAAGAGAAGAAAGGTTTTTTCAGCAGATTAAAAGAAGGTCTGACCAAGACAAGAGATAATATCGTACACGGAATTGATTCGGTGTTCGGCGGATTTTCCAATATTGACGAAGAGTTCTATGAAGAGCTGGAGGAAATCCTGATCATGGGCGATATCGGTGTGAAAGCAACCGCTGAGATTCTTGACAAGCTGCGGGATCAGGTCAGAGAGAATCATATTAAGGAACCTGTGGACTGTAAACAGTTCCTGATTCAAAACATTAAAGAACAAATGCAGGTCGGGGAGACGGCATATGATTTTGAGAAAGAACAGTCGGTAGTGTTAGTGATCGGTGTCAACGGTGTAGGTAAGACCACTACCGTAGGAAAACTGGCCGGTAAGCTCAAAGCGCAGGGAAGAAAAGTTCTTCTGGCGGCGGCGGATACTTTTCGCGCGGCAGCGGGAGAGCAGCTTAATGAGTGGGCGAACCGTGCGGGAGTGGATGTGATCGGCGGCAACGAAGGTTCCGATCCTGCCAGCGTGATTTATGACGCGGTAAATGCGGCGAAAGCGCGGAATGCGGACGTACTTCTGTGTGATACGGCGGGGAGACTCCATAACAAGAAGAATCTCATGGAAGAGTTAAAGAAGATCAACCGTATCATTGACCGGGAATTTCCGAATGCCCATAGGGAAAATCTGGTAGTGTTGGATGGAACCACAGGACAGAATGCCCTGCAGCAGGCTAGAGAGTT
The DNA here is from genome assembly GCA_014804485.1 of Lachnospiraceae bacterium. Lineage (GTDB taxonomy): Bacteria > Bacillota > Clostridia > Lachnospirales > Lachnospiraceae > UBA3282. Next base: position 96,117 of record JAAUZT010000018.1, on the reverse strand, counting down.
TTGTGAAGTGGCGGATTTGACAGGTATCATCCTGACTAAGATGGATGGTACGGCTAAGGGCGGTATCGCGGTTGCGATTCAGTCTGAGCTGCAGATTCCGGTTAAATATATCGGTGTAGGCGAGACGATAGACGATCTGCAGAAGTTCGACGCGGATCAGTTCGTGGACGCGCTTTTTGATGTGCCGGAGGAAAGCGTCAAATGAGAAAGGAACAGGTGATAGAGTCATGAAAGAACTGTCTTTAGATAAGTTTGAGGAGGCATATGAAGTTGTCAAAGAAGTTGCTTCGGAGACAAAGCTGATCTACAGCGATTATTTCAGCGCACAGACGAATAATAAAGTTTATTTGAAGCCGGAGAATATGCAGTTGACGGGTGCGTATAAGCTGCGCGGTGCTTACTATAAGATCAGCACGTTATCAGAGGAAGAGCGGGAGAAGGGATTGATTACGGCTTCAGCAGGCAATCATGCGCAGGGTGTTGCGTATGCCGCCAAGTGCTATGGAGTCAAAGCCGTGATTGTGATGCCGACGACCACCCCGCTGATCAAGGTGAACCGCACGAAAGGGTATGGTGCGGAAGTAATCCTGCAGGGCGATGTATATGACGAGGCATGTGCATATGCATATAAGCTGGCGGAAGAGAAGGGATATACATTCGTACATCCTTTTGACGATCTGGATGTGGCGACCGGACAGGGTACCATTGCCATGGAAATTATAAAGGAACAGCCTCTCGTAGATTATATCCTGGTACCGATCGGCGGCGGTGGGCTTGCCACCGGCGTGTCTGCATTGGCGAAGCTGTTGAATCCTAAGATTAAAGTGATCGGCGTGGAGCCAGCGGGCGCCAACTGTATGCAGGAGTCTATTCGTGCGGGCAAGGTGCAGACCCTTGACCGGGTGAGCACGATTGCGGACGGTACGGCCGTGAAGACACCCGGGACCAATATTTTCCCGTATGTAAGTAAGAATCTGGATGATATCATCACGGTGGAGGATGAAGAGCTGGTGGTGGCTTTTCTTGATATGGTGGAAAACCACAAGATGATTGTGGAGAACTCCGGACTGCTTACGGTGGCGGCACTGAAACATCTGGATGTGAAGAATAAGAAGGTCGTCTCGATCTTAAGCGGCGGAAACATGGATGTGATTACGATGTCTTCGGTAGTGCAGCAGGGATTGGTGCTGCGTGACAGGATCTTTACGGTATCGGTTCTTCTGCCGGATAAACCGGGTGAACTGTCCAGAGTCTCTGATGTTATTGCGAAACAGAGCGGCAATGTAATCAAGTTAGAGCACAACCAGTTCGTGTCCATTAACCGTAATGCGGCAGTAGAGCTTCGAATCACGCTGGAGGCGTATGGCACGGAACATAAGAACCAGATCATCGAGGCACTGAATCAGAATGGCTATCAGCCGAAGGTCGTGCGTGTGGGTATCTAGTACGTATTCCCGCTTTCAAAGTGGTTTGTCAGAGCATGTGATAAATAATGGATTTGTACGACTGCAAGAGTCAGACTACTGAATGGTCTGGCTTTTGTGATATTATACGATAGGGACATATCGTTACGGCGGCTTGCTGTCATGATTTAGTAGAAAAAAGGTTATGCTATTGGGAGGAGATATGCGGCTGCAAATTTGCAGGCTGTGAGAAAGGCATGGTATTAGTATGAAGAGAGAAAAAGCAGAAAAAAAGAAGAAAAATAAATTTTTTTTCAAAAAAAGCAAGACAGATTGGATAAAGAAATATATTATTATAACAGTGGCGGCGTTTGTCTATGCGGTGGGGATCAGTCTGTTTATTGATCCGAATAATATGGCACCGGGAGGATTGACCGGGATTGCGATCATCCTAAGCAGACTGATACCGTTTGGAACGGGTACATGGATTCTGGTTCTGAATATTCCAATTTTTATTTTTGCCATATGGAAGTTCGGAATGGGTCTGACGGTTCCGACGATTTATGCCACAGCGCTTATTTCCATATTTACCAATATTTTAGCGCCGCTTCAGGCGGCGACCTATGATAGACTGTTAGCAGCGATTGCAGGGGGGATTCTGTCCGCGGTGGCTATCGGCGTAATCTTTCAGGCGGGAGCGACCACGGGCGGTATGGATATTATTGTGAAAGCGCTGCGGCTGAAACTGCCTCATTTAAAGACGGGCAATATATTCTTTATTGCGGATGCCTTGGTGGTGATGCTTTCAGGGATCGTCTTCCGCGATATTGATGCTGCGCTGTATGCGGCAATCGCAGTGGGATGTTCTTCGATTACGATGGACGTGGTGCTCTATGGGCGGGATGAGGCCAAACTGCTATATATTATAAGCGATAGGCCAAATCAGATCACGCAGCGTATTTTAGCGGAGCTGGATATCGGCATGACGCACATCAGCGGAAGAGGTGCCTACAGCGGAAATGAGAAGCAGGTTATTATGTGTGCCATGAAGAAGACCGTATTTCCGCGTGTAGAGAGCATTGTAAGGGATGAAGATCCGAATGCTTTCATGATCGTTACCAGCGCTTCGGAGATTTTCGGGGAAGGCTATAAGAGCTACTTCAGCGAACGGATATAGTCACGCTATGCAATATACACGATGAGGATAAATGACAAGACATAGATAGAAGGAGATCATATGCGGGAAAATAATTTATATGGTAAGAAACATAAGAAGAAACGCAGGAGAAGTGAGAACGGATTGCTGATCGGATCGATTATATTATGTCTTGTGACATTGTCGGCAATTACAATCAGCCTTATGATGGTGTTTAAGTGTCGTTCCGTACAGATGGAAAATACGGCGGTCATGAATGAGTTGGAAGCGATTCGGATGGATGAGACTGTTACTTACACGCAGGGCGAGGTGGATGCCATGATCGCCAAGGCGGTGGAGGATACAGCCGACAGTACGAGCGAAGAGGTCAGAACGGAATTTCTGGATAAATTAAAAGAGCTCATGCTCACCGGAGACGGCACCACGGCAATGCTGAGGTATTTCTATCCGGATGAAATTGTTGTAGCGGATGCAGGGGAGTATTATTTCTTCCCGATCTTAGAAGAACTTGCCCATCATACATATGATCTGAACGGTTTTACAATCGGTGAAGATCAAATCATGAGCTATTATGAGAATGGTGAGAAGATATCTCACAAAGGTATTGATGTGTCCAAGTATCAGGGCAAGATCAATTGGGAAAAGGTAGCGGAGGATGATGTGGAGTATGCCTTTATACGGCTTGGTATCAGAGGATATTCGGAGGGTGCGATCGCTAAGGACGATAATTTTGAAAATAATATAAAAGGTGCGAGGAAAAACGATATCGATGTGGGTGTATATTTCTTCACACAAGCGACGAGCGTTGAGGAAGCCGAGGAGGAAGCGCAGTATGTGCTGGATACGATAGAGGGTTACAACGTGGCTTACCCGGTAGTAATTGATGTGGAGGCAGTAAGCAATGCAAATGCCAGAACCAAAGAACTGACAAAAGAGGAACGGACTCAGTATTGTATCACTTTCTGTGAGATGATTAAGAATGCCGGATACACGCCGATGATCTACGGGAATCTGAAGACTTTTATGCTGCTGCTTGACTTGGAACAACTGGAGGATTATGACAAATGGTTTGCCTTCTATGATGAGCAGCTTTATTATCCTTATGATTTCAAGGTGTGGCAGTATACGGATAAAGGAAGTGTAGCGGGAATAGAGGGCGACGTGGATCTGAATATCAGTTTTGAAGATCTGGCGGATGAGTGATGAAGCCATGTATGTCTGACAGAACACGGATTAACCGGAAATGGAGGATTCGGTGGCAGAGGATAATTTGATTGAAAGCGGAGACTTCGATCGTTATGAGAAAACAGGATATCTGACGGAACCCTATAAAATATTCCATTTGAGAGAATGTAAGGAACAGCAGTTTGATTTTCATTATCATGATTTCTATAAGATCATTTATTTTGTGGACGGCCGCGTAGACTATAAGGTAGAGGGTAAAACCTATCATTTAAAACCTTATGATTTTGTGCTGGTGGGCGCTAATGTGATTCATAAGCCGGAAATTGACGGGACGGTTTCCTATGAGCGGTACATCATCTATCTGTCGGAGGAATTTCTGGCGCAGGATAACGAACATGGTGAGAGTCTGAAATATTGCTTTGATAAGGCGGCGCAGTCTCAAAACCGGGTGGTGCATTTTGCGCCGGAGAGTTACGAGGAGATCGTCGGCTGCCTGCTACGCATGGAGAAGATTGACAGCCACAGAGATATGTATATGAACGATCTGCTCTTAAAAAGCGCTTTTTTGGAGTTTATGGTGCTTTTTAACCGGAATGTAATCAGCCAGCCGAAGGCGTTTATTACTACAGCAGCCTACCATGAGAAAGTAATCGATGTGATCACATATATTCAGGAACATCTGACGGAAGAGATCAATGTAGATATACTGGCCGGACACTGCTATGTCAGCAAATATTATCTGATGAGACAGTTCAAGGAAGCGACGGGATACAGCATTCACAGATATATCAACGAGAAACGTATTCAGGCNGCAAGGCGGATGATCCTGTCGGGCATGCCGGCAACNAAAGCATGNTACGAATGCGGTTTNCGNGATTACTCGACATTTGCGAGNNGGTTTAAGATGATTGTGGGGGTGTCGCCGTCGAAGCTGGCATCTTTTTGATTTCGCAGGTTGTTTTTGAATCCTTGTATATGCTACAATAAAGACATAAGTTGATATGAAAGGCGGGTTATCTATGAAATATGAATTTGAAGGTACGGTAGAGTTTCGGGAGAATGAGAATACCATCTCTGTTCCATTTAATGTGTGGGAAGTATGCGAGAAGGTTGGTGACGCACCNGTCAGGGTGTGCTTTGACGATGTGTGCTTTATCTGCGATCTTGTACCGANGGGGCAGGGCTATTATGATATTCCCGTGAATGCGGATACGTTGTCTAAAGTGGAGCTTGGTAAGAAGTATCTGATTTCTATTGAGATCGTCGGAAACGTAGTGAGTATGAGCAGCAACAGCCCATACAGTACAGAGAACCCGATCCGTAAGATCGACAGCATCGATCTGGTGACTCAGCCATGGGACGGATTATGCGGACAGGCATGTGTTGCAATGATCGCAGGCACCACATTGGATGAAATGTGCGATATTATGAAATGCCGTGAATGGCAGGCGAATATGAGCAAGATGATCGCTACGCTGGAATACCTCGGTATCCGCCATGCCGACAAGATCGTATATACNTTNGGNAAANCNGTGGAACTGCCGCGNTGCTGTATCATTATGGAGAAAATGGGCAGNTACAGCCACTATCTGGTAGGATATGACGGCAAGTATTATGAGCCGAATCAGGGTATACTGCCGGAGTTTGATATGGCGAAGATGGTGGGATATCTGGAAGTGATTACGGAATAGGGAAGATCAGAAATGTATAGGTATTAGCAAGTAATTATAGAGTTAGAATGGGCGTTTGGCATAAGACAGGCGTCCATTTTTGTCGGTATTTATCCATTTGCAAATTTAGCTCGTTCTTGTGTTTATCGTGAAATATGTGGTATTCATATTGACAAATTACAAAATCGCATATATCATAAAAGTATCAATTGATACCTTAGTGGAGGGTGTGAACTTGGCAGATGAAACAAAAGCACGAATTGAAGGCGAATTGGAAGTCAAGGCCTATATACAAGATTTGAAATTTGCTCTTAATAATGGAGCAAAGATAAATTTTCAGGCAAAAAGACGTGTAGATGATAAAAGAGATGAAAAATATACTAATCAGCACACNGTAAGTACTTTATTTCCGGATGAAGATCCGGTAGAAGCATTAAAAAGAGAATTATTAACACTTACAGTGGAAGACTACATACAGACAGTTAAAGATCTTCGTTTCCCAAAAAGAAGCGAAATGCGAGAGTTTGGCAAGGTCTATAATGGTAAGGATGACGTATATATAAAAATAAGGGTTGAACTCTTGGGAATGTACGGTAACCCTACAACGTTTGTCATGTCTTTTCATTTTGCGGAGAAGGATTTTAAACCGGAGATGTTCCCGTATAGAAAGAATTAGGAGGTGTTTTCATGGACATGAAGATTTTGAAAAGTGAAAAACGTTTGTGTACATGCTGCATGGAAGAACATGAAGTGAAAACGGTCCTTGTTAAAGAACGGGCGACNTTTAAGAATGCGAAGGTTGATTATGTTGCGTCTTATTTGTATTGTGATGCAGCAGAAGAGCTGTATATAGATGAACAGCAGATGCGGGAAAATGATGTTCGCCTTAAGGATGCATACCGGGAGGCAGAAGGTCTTTTAACATCAGTAGAGATCAGTGCTATTCGGGCTAAGTATGGAATCAGCCAGAGCGATCTTTGCGTTCTTCTTGGATGGGGTGGAAAGACAATCACAAGATATGAGAGCCATCAAGTGCAGGATAAGGCACATGATACTATATTGAAGAAGATTGATCATGATCCAGAGTGGTTCTTATCATTATTGAACGACGCAAAGGAGAATTTGTCGGCTGAATCTTATCAGAAGTATTTGGATGCAGCTACCGCACTTTATGAGAAGGATCAGGATTCTTATTTGCGTAAGGCTATTGAGGCCAGCTATGCGAGATTTCATGGAAATCAAATGTTTCACGGAAATGCAGAACTTTCTTTGGATAAGGTTGTAGATGTAATCCGCTATTTTGCTGCTTCCACTCAGATAATAAGTCTTTATAAGGTAAAACTCATGAAAATGATGTGGTATGCAGATGCCCTTTCTTATAAGAATAGGGGGTTTGCCATAACAGGATTGGTTTATCAGGCTTTGCCAATGGGAGCAGTACCGGTAGCGCATAATTCTATCATTGATTTAAGAGATGTTCCGTGTGAAGAAGTAGATATGGGAGAGACGAATGCATATCATTTTTCTCTAAAGGAAGCAGCNTCATTCCCATCTCTTTCAGAGGCAGATAAGAATATTCTGGATATTGTTATAGAAAAACTCGGCAGACTGACAAAAGATGAGATTGTTTCTTTTATGCATAAGGAGCAGGCATATGTTGAAACTGCACCTAGGGATGTGATTCAATTTAAATATGTAGAGAATTTGCAAATATGAAAATAAATAGCAAAATGTAAGAGCATCTATCAGAATTGGCAGGTGCCTTTATTACCGCGAGTAACGAGCCAAGTGACTGCTTGCAGGCATTTGGCTATGTGAAAGAATTTTCGTAATCTTACTAAATGAGGTTTTGGCTGAATTTAACTACTGAATAAAAAGAATCAGAATAAAAAAGCAGGTTTGATTTCAAAAAAGAAGTCTGACCTGTTTTTTTAGTATGACGGGCATGCCCGTGTTCTGTGGTGAAAGTCCACTTAGGCGTAGCTACCGACGAACTTTATAGCGACTCTCAAGGTTTGTGCCGTGAGGTGCAGGCGAGAAGAAGAGATAGCGAAATCGTAGCCCTACGGACAGAAACCCGATAATAAGGCGTTTATGGCGGGTAAGTTAGCTAAAGATAACGAAGCCCCAAAGGTAGCCGTAACCCATAGGCGTAAATCGGGAGGGTAGATGAGGAAAGAATACGGACTTATCCTGTGAGGTCTCGTGGACGCAGGTACTGGTTGAATTATCCCGCCTGCGGTTGAAAACGATTTATTGCGAGAAGTCAGCAGAAGCCATAGTAGGCGTAAGCCGAAGGGCTGAACAATGTAACCGTGCAATCAAATGTATGCTTCATGGAATACCTGACGGCAGGAAGGGCGAAACGTAAATGAGCAGATACTGCGGACACCTAAGGCAAATCCATGAAAACGGAAAGGAGAAAGCACACAAGGCAATGTCGGAACTGTTAGAAAAGATACTANCCAAAGACAACATGAACGCCGCCTACAAAAGGGTCAGTGCCAACAAAGGAGCAGGCGGAGTAGATGATGTGGCGGTTGAAGAGCTCGGCGATTATATCAAAGAGAACTGGGAGGGTATCAGGGAGCAAATCAGGCGGAGGGAATACAGACCACAGCCGGTCAGGAGGGTAGAGATACCCAAGCCAGACGGAGGGGTAAGGGAACTGGGAATCCCGACCGTAATGGACAGGGTAATCCAGCAGGGCATAGTGCAGATAATAAGCCCTATGTGTGAGCCTTTGTTTTCAGAATGGAGCTATGGCTTCAGACCGAACAGAAGCTGTGAAATGGCTGTCAGGCAGCTGCTTGTGTACCTGAATGAGGGATATGAGTGGATAGTGGATATCGACCTGGAGAAGTTCTTCGATAACGTACCGCAGGACAGGCTTATGAGTCTGGTCCATGACATTATTAAAGACGGGGATACGGAATCGCTCATCCGCAAATATCTGAAAGCAGGAGTCATGACACCGCAGGGATATGAAGAAACAGAGGTCGGCACACCACAGGGTGGCAATCTGTCACCACTTCTGTCAAACATCATGCTGAATGAGCTGGACAAAGAACTGGAAGGGAGAGGGCTGCGCTTCACAAGATACGCTGATGACTGTGTGATAGCAGTTAAAAGCGAGTCAAGTGCCAAGAGAGTCATGCGGACAGTGACGGACTGGATTCAGAGGAAACTGGGATTAAAGGTCAACATGGGCAAGACACGTATTGCAAGACCGCAGAAGCTNAAATACCTTGGATTCGGATTCTATAAGAACAGCAGGGCAAAAGAATGGAAATGCAGACCACATCAGGACTCTGTGAAGAAATTCAAAAACAGGCTGAAAGAACTGANTTGCAGGAGAAGTTCTGGAACAGTGACAAGTAAGATTGAGAAAATCAATCAGGTGACAAGAGGGTGGATAAATTACTACGCCCTTGGCTCCATGAAAACAGCAATGGCAGATATAGACGCTCATATGAGGACAAGACTCAGAATCATCATCTAGAACAATGGAAAGTACCGAAGAAGCGACAATGGGGACTGCAGAAGCTTGGGATTGGTAAAAATGAGGCAAGACGAACTGCTTATTGGGGAGACCGTTATCAGTTTGTTGCCACAAAATCATGTTTAAGCCCGGGCGATATCCAAGGATGTACTCGCTAAAGCAGGCCTGGTAAGTTGTTACGACTATTATAATGAGCGACATGCTTTGAAGTTATGTTGAACCGCCGTATGCCGAACGGCACGTACTGGTGGTGTGAGAGGGGAGAGAAAATCTCCCCTACTCGATTGTCGTAAGACATATTGGTGGAGTTTGGAAATGTGTGCCGCCAGCCGATTTACGGAAGTTTTCGGAAATTGACAATATCCGTAATTAATTGAGAAAGCAGGATTAATTCACTATCATTCAACCTGTTAATGGAAAGCATGATTTTTTCCGTCTCATGTTTTCTGATTTCCGACAAATGCTCCTCTGTATTGGGGATTGGGGAAAAAAGCGTGGCGAGGTCAATGCCTAATGCATTTGACAATTTTTTAAGCGTGTTGATCGTGGGACTTTTTAACCCTCTTTCAATTTGTCCTACATAGGCAGGATTAACATTTGCAATCAGAGCAAGGGTTTCCTGACTAATACCGTTCTTATTACGGTAGTATCGTATTTGTTCGCCAATTTGTATGTTGTCCGTATTTGTCATATGACACCGCCCTTTTATGATTATCGTGTTAATCCGTAAATATGTATAAATGTTTATAGTAACTATAGTATGTGCGGAAATTACAAACAAATTACTGACGGTGTACAAAATTAAGATGNCTATAGTAATTGATTGTGAAAGAAAAATGTGGTAACATATCGCTATAGTAATTTGATTATGAGTGCTATAGTGATTGATATGGCATGAAACGGAGGTTGTGCAAATGAGAAAACAAATAGGGCGAAAGCTCATGGCAGGAATATTAGCGGCAGTGATAATGATCACGTCAGTGCCGAAGACTGTTTACGCAGTAGAACTGACGGAAGAGACTGTACAGGAAGCGGCGGATGGCAGATGTGAAATAGGGGAGTCTGCATTAGACAATGGTGATGGGATTAGTGAAGAGATATCGGATGGATTCGATGGGAACAGTGGGATCAGTGAAAACGACTGTGAACAGGAGAAAGACGAAGAGACGATGGTAGAGGAAACCGATATGGATGATTCGGATGAGGCAGAAACGGAGTTGCCACCTATCCAAAAGATGGATGGTGAAGAAGAACTGCTGACGGAGAACCCAGAGGAAGATGAAGCCAGTTCAGTTGATGGCGAAATCTGGGATGAGGGTAGGGCGGTTGAGGCTTGTGGGGATATTTCTGTCTATGGAATAAGTCAGCATACGCAGCAGGAGGCTGTTGCATGGGCAACAGGTCATGCGGCTTCAAAGACCAAGTTTGGCAATGGTCAATGTGTATATTTAATTAGAGCATACTATGAATATTTGGGATATGCAGCTGTAAGCGGAAATGGGGATGCATATGCCTCCAATGTATTGCCTGATCCAATATGGGAGCGTCATAACTATTATGAAGGATTTCGGGCAGAACCAGGAGATATAGCTGTATGGACATATGCTCCTTATGGTCATGTTGAAATTATTACATCTGTATACGATGGTGGATTTTATTCAGTAGGGCAGAATGTTACTGAATTATATTGTACAGGACCACATAATCGTCCTGGCTATGGGACGTATAATGGAACAAAAAAGATTGCCTGTGTCATAAGACCTAAATTTAAATCGGAAGCACCCCAACCCGAAGTAGGCTCAGATCTGCCGGGTCCCTTCACGCGGACTATCGCTGACGGCGACTATCATATTGTTACAGGGTTAGATGACAGCATGTGTCTGGACATCAAAGAGGCCTCTCAGGAAAACGAAGCCAATGCCCAAATTTGGCACAGTACGGAATATGAATCGCAGGTTTTTACCGTCACATGGCTTGGAGCGGATAAGGGATATAAGATCATACACAGAAACTCAAGAAAGAGTCTGGATGTGGCGGGCAGAAGCAGGGAAGCGGGGGCGAATGTCTGGCAATACGAATACTTTAATCCATCGGAACACACACAAGATTGGATCATTAATGAAGTAGATAACGGCGCTTATTATACCATTCAGTCAAGGGGAAGCGGCTTTTATCTGGATGTGGATGACTCGGTAGCGGCGGATGGGACGAACGTAAAAATATGGACAGGCAATGGAGACGTGGCGCAGAAATGGCGTTTCATCCCTGCGGGAACACAGACGATTCAGAACGGCGATTACTATATTATGACGGATGTGGCGGGTAATATGTGTCTGGACATTCAGAGTTCATCTACTGCGGATGTGGCAAATGTAATTATTTCCGGCAAGACGGGACAGCGTAGTCAGATTTTCACTGTCAGGTATCTTAACAGCGGATTTTATAAGATTCTCAACAAAAATTCAGGAAAGAGCCTGGATGTATGTGAGGGGTTAGCAAAGAGAGGGACGAATGTCCTGCAGTGTAGCGATCATGGCGGCTTTAACCAACAATGGACGATCCGCGAGTCAGGCGATGGCTCTTATTATATTCAGCCGCGGTGCAGCGGGCATTATCTGGATGTGGCGAACGGACAGGCGGCGGAGGGAACGAACGTCTGGACAACTGTCTGGATGGGAGGAGCCTCCGCGCAGAAATGGAGGTTTGTGCCGGTCGAAAAGCCCAAACTTGCTCCGCCTACGCCATCTATGCCTTCTGGCGCTGTGGTGGAAGGAGGAACGCGAATCTTTCTCGATGGCGGAAATGCGGATCATATTTATTTTACCTGGGATGGTACCGATCCCAGAACAAGCTCGACTCGCAATAGTTATTATACGGGCTTCGACAGATCCGGCATTGCAGTCTTTTCATCATGGAAGACTATGACGATCAAGGCTTATGCAGTAAAAGAAGGATATCAGGACAGTGATGTGGCAGAATTCACTTACATAGTGGCGGAGAATATGGTGCCGAAGCTGGCTTCGCCCACGGCCAGTATCCCTTCTGGAGCGGAAGTGGAAGCAAGCACGGCAGTGAGCCTGTTGAGCGGTACAGATGGAGCAGCAATTTACTATACGCTGGANGGTACAAANCCNTCCAAGGAAAGTTTTCATTANNCCAANCCGTTNNTCATAGAGNAAGATACCNTNATTACGGCATGNGTAGTAAAGGATGGTTATGAAGACAGCGATCCGGCAGTTTTTACATATNCGGTGAAATCGCAGGATAACGATGGAAAAGGGGATGTATTGGANGAAGATNTNCCGCAGGGNAANGTGGAGAATATCCCGNAGGGACTCTGGATGTCCGCCGTCNCGTCACAGATTTATACCGGCAAGGCGATCAAGCCNCAGGTGAGNGTTTATGACCACACAACTCTTTTGACAGAGAAAAAGGATTATACCATTTCCTATAAAAACAATGTTAAGGCTAATATTGTTTCCGGCGCGAATGTACCTTCGATCACGGTGACCGGAAAAGGCAATTATACNGGAAAAGAAGTGCAGACCTTTGTGATCAGACCGAAGTCCCTTTCAGATGTTGATATCATGGCAGACGATATTACCTTACAGTACAACGGCAAAGTGCAAAAATCGCTTCCGGTGTTGACATGGAATGGCAAAAAGCTTACAAGGAACAAAGATTATACGGTGTCTTATCCGAATGAAGAGTCGGACGGTGTCGCGGACCCGACGGCGTATCTTAAGACCGGAACCTACACAGTCCTTGTGAAAGGCATGGGAAATTATACCGGNGAGAAAACGATTCACCTTACCATAACACAGAGCAAGCCGGCATCAAGTATGACAGTAGCAAAAATTGCAGATCACACGTATACAGGCACCGAGGTCAGACCGGTTCCCATAGTAAAGAGCGGTAAGGTGGTTCTGACAGAAGGTGAGGATTATGAGGTTGCCTATCAGAATAATATTAANGTCGGTACGGCAACAGTGATGATCACCGGTAAAGGCAGTTATGCCGGTGTGAAGAAAGCAGCGTTTAAGATCGTGCCCAGAGCATCTTTGAACAAAGCACAGGCGGAGATGGAATTTGACAGCCCACTCGTGTATACCGGCAGAGCGGTCAGACCGGATAGGTGTCGGTTGACAGTGTCTGAAAAAAATGCAGACGGCAGAACCGTTACGGTAACATTGATAGAAGGTATAGATTACGAAGTGTCTTACCGGAATGATACCAAAGCAGGTACGGCAACCATTATTTTTCAAGGTATAAACGGATACAGCGGAACCTTGAAGAAGACATATAAGATCGCACCNTTCGATATCGGANGGGATGAGGCTGATCTGGCAGAGGCGGATCAGCAGATACGGATCGAACTGGCGGATTCCTATGCATACGTGAAAGGCGGCTGTAAACCGGAACCGGTNGTGANTTATCAGGGAAAAGTCCTGACAAAAGGAACAGATTATACCTTAAGCTACAGAAATTACAACGGTTTGAACGATGGAAGCAATCCTCGAACGCAGCCCGTTGTCATTGTAAAGGGGAAAGGCTGCTTTAAGGGAACGCGGGAAAAGACATANCGGATCACGTCGAAGGAAATCGGCAGACTGACCATGACTGCGGCAGACAGGGTGTGGCAGAATAAGGGTAATATTTATAAGACGAAAGTAGTTATTAAGGATGAAAACGGTATGGCATTGAGTGCCGGAAGAGATTATGATAGTGCTTTTACATATGAGTACAACAGCGATACGGTACTGTCTGACGGAATGCTCAGATATGCCGGCGAGCGGGTCGCANCACAGGATATCATACCGGCAGGAACGGTGATCAGGGTAACGGCAGCCGCCAANGGCAGNAANTATTCNGGGACAGTGTCATGTGTTTACCGCATTACGAANGCCGATATCGGGAAAGCGGTGNTTACGATTCCGNCNCAGACTTATACCGGCAGNGCNATNANGCCGGAGAATGAGATCANGATNAAGCTGAACGGACAGATATTGCCCACGGAGAATTATACAATTACAGGTTACAGCAATAACATCAATAAAGGGACAGCAACGGTNACNATNANCGGAATCAATGACTGCGGCGGAACAAAGACCGCTAAATTTAAGATTAAGGGGAAAGGATTATTGTGGTGGTGGAGATAATATAGCAGGACAGAAGTAATCCACAGAGAGTTACTGCAAGACCAAAGGTTGAACTGTTACCGAAGAGAGAATGGGTGTCAAGAAAAAATACTTGACACCCGTTTTTTAATATAGTAGAATGCATNAGTCGGGAACAACATGGAATATTTTGCAGTGCAACGAAAAATGTGCGCAGGAGCGTGGAAATGGTGTTTCCCACGGAAGGTTTCGATATGGAGAAGATCGTAGAACAGGGACTGCTATATGATTTCTATGGAGAACTGCTGACGGAACATCAGCGTCAGATTTATGAGAGTTTTGTGTATGACAATTTTTCTCTCGGTGAGATCGCGCAGGAGGAAGGAATCAGCAGACAGGCCGTGCACGATATCGTAAAGCGGTGTGATAAGACATTACAGGGTTATGAGGAAAAGCTGAGGCTTGTAGCCAGATTTCAGAATATCAAAACGAAAGTGTCCGAAATCAATCATTTGTCAGAGCAGTTTAAAGACGGCAGAGCGATTGACAGAGATCGCTGCCTTGCCTACAGTTTACAGGTTGAGAAGTTGTCGGCCGAAATTTTGCAGGAATTATAGAAAGGCAATCATTTATATGGCATTCGAAAGTCTTACAGATAAATTGCAGAATGTATTTAAGAATCTGAGGGGCAAGGGACGCCTTACGGAGGAAGATGTCAAGGTCGCTTTGAAGGAAGTGAAGATGGCGCTCTTAGAGGCGGATGTCAACTTCAAAGTAGTGAAGCAGTTTGTCAAGTCGGTGGAGGAACGCGCCATCGGCGCGGATGTTTTAAACGGACTGAATCCGGGGCAGATGGTCATTAAGATCGTGAATGAGGAAATGGTTTCCNTGATGGGGNCTGAGACCACCGAGATCACGTTGCAGCCGGGCAAATCGATTACGGTTATCATGATGTGNGGACTGCAGGGTGCAGGTAAGACGACTACTACGGCGAAGATTGCCGGCAAGATGAAATTAAAAGGTAAGAAGCCTCTTCTGGTGGCATGCGATATCTACAGACCGGCGGCAATCAAGCAGTTACAGATCAANGGTGAGAAGCAGCAGGTGGATGTGTTCTCCATGGGAGAGAATCACAAGCCTGTCAACATTGCCAAGGCGGCAATTGAACATGCAGAGAAGAACGGTCATAATATAGTCATTCTGGATACGGCAGGCCGGCTCCACATAGATGAAGAAATGATGGCAGAGCTGCAGGAGATCAAGGGCAATGTGGCAGTGCATCAGACGCTTCTGGTGGTAGATGCCATGACCGGTCAGGATGCAGTCAATGTGGCGAAGGACTTTGATGATAAAGTTGGGATCGACGGTGTTATCCTCTCTAAGATGGATGGCGATTCCAGAGGTGGTGCAGCTCTTTCCATCAAGGCTGTGACCGGTAAACCGATCCTGTATATCGGTATGGGAGAGAAACTCTCCGACTTAGAGCAGTTCTATCCGGATCGCATGGCAAGCCGGATCTTAGGTATGGGTGATGTGCTGACTCTGATCGAGAAGGCGCAGCAGAATATAGATATTGATGAAGAGAAAGAGAAGCAGATGGCTGCCCGTATGAAGAAGGGCAAATTTGACTTCGAGGATTATCTGGAGAGCATGAAGCAGATGCGCAATATGGGCGGTCTCTCCGGAATCTTAAGTATGATGCCCGGCATGGGGGCTAAGATGGGCGATATTGAGTCCATGGTCGATGAGAAGCAGCTTGCGCGCATGGAGGCGATTGTGCTCAGTATGACGATTGCGGAGCGTCAGAATCCCAAGCTTTTGAATCCGAGCAGGAAGCANAGGATTGCGAAAGGTGCAGGNGTGGATATNGCAGTTGTTAACAAGTTTATTAAGCAGTTTGAACAGTCCCAGAAAATGATGAAGCAGCTTCCCGGTATGATGGGCGGCAAGAAGGGCNGGGGCATGTTCGGTGGTATGGGTGGTATGAAATTCCCGTTTTAGGGTTTCAAAATAAATAATATTTTTTTACATGGAGGCAAAGAAAATGGCAGTTAAAATCAGATTAAGAAGAATGGGACAGAAGAAACATCCTTATTACAGAATTGTGGTTGCGGATTCCAGATCCCCGAGAGACGGAAGATGTATTGACGAGATCGGAACTTATGACCCCAACACAGACCCCAGTACCTACAAGGTTGATGAGGAAGCGGCTAAGAAGTGGTTGGCTAACGGCGCACAGC
Organism: Lachnospiraceae bacterium; assembly: GCA_014804485.1. Lineage (GTDB taxonomy): Bacteria > Bacillota > Clostridia > Lachnospirales > Lachnospiraceae > UBA3282. The sequence continues at coordinate 79,844 of JAAUZT010000018.1, read as the reverse complement.
CCACTGAAATTGTCAACAGAATTTTCAAGAGCGTAGGCATTACAAAATAGGTTTGACTTTTACTGGAAAGTATTAGGGCAGTCGGCTTTTGGAGGTGGACTATGAAGGAATTGGTTGAAGTAATCGCAAAAGCTCTTGTGGAAAACCCNGACGAGGTTGTTGTAACGGAGAAAGAAGAAGGCAGGAACATTACTGTAGAGCTTCATGTTGCGGCGTCCGATATGGGCAAGGTGATCGGCAAACAGGGGCGCATCGCTAAGGCGATCCGCTCTGTTGTGAAAGCGGCATCATCCAAAGACAATAAGAGAGTAGATGTAGAAATTATCTGATGAGACAGCCTCATGGAGCAATCTGTGAGGCTGTTGATATATCTGCATCTGATATGGCGGGATATAANTATCAGATGACAGTCATAAGAGATTTTACGGCAGATTATGGGAGTATGACGGCTTAGTGATAAGTCTGCCGGTNAAAGAGAAAGGCATGGATACAAATATGATATCGGAATTGCAGGTTGGTGTTATCACGCAGACACATGGTATTAAGGGCGAGGTAAAAGTTTTTCCCACGACAGACGATGTCTCCAGATTCAAGAAACTGAAAGAGGTGATCATGGACACCGGCAGNGAGCGGATTACCATGGAGATTGAGGGNGTGAAGTTTTTCAANCAGTACGCTATCGTTAAATTTAAGGGATATGATTCCATCAATGATATTGAGAAATACAAGCGTGCTAAGCTCTATGTCACGAGAGATCATGCGGTGAANCTGCAAAAGGACGAATATTTTATCGCAGATCTGGTCGGTCTGAATGTAGTGACAGACGAGGGAGAGCCGTTTGGTAAGATGAAAGATGTGCTGGCAACCGGAGCCAANGATGTCTACGTGGTGGAACGGGAGGATGGAACAGAAGTTTTGCTGCCGGCGATCAGGGAGTGCGTGAAAGCTGTTGATATGGAGCAGGGGCAGATCACAGTGCATATCATGGCTGGGTTGATATAGCAGNACNCTGATGATTTCATNGGTACATTTGCTGACGATATAAAGGAATCGGGAATTATGATGAATTTTCATATTTTGACGCTATTTCCGGAGATGGTGCTGCAGGGACTGCACACCAGTATTATCGGAANNGCGCTGGAAAGAGGATATATTTCCATAGAGGCGGTCAATATTCGTGATTATACGCTGGACAAACACGGCAAAGTGGATGATTATACCTATGGCGGCGGTGCGGGTATGCTCATGCAGGCACAGCCGGTATATGACGCATATACAGCGGTTTTGGATAAGATAGCAGAAAGAGAAAGCCGTATCGGGGAAATGTATGGTGGTGATAAAATGCCGGATGAACAGGGGACAGGCAGCGGCATAGAAGAACAAAAGAGAACACGAGTCATATATGTATCTCCGCAGGGAAGGCCATTTCACCAGAAGCTAGCGCAGGAGCTGGCACAGGAGGATGATTTGATNTTTCTGTGCGGTCATTATGAGGGGATTGATGAACGTGTGCTGGAGGAGATNGTGACGGATGAGATCTCTATCGGNGACTATGTNCTGACNGGCGGGGAACTGCCNGCNATGGTGATGGTGGATGCNATNGCNAGNNTGGTGCCGGGNGTGCTTCANAATNCNGATTCTTCGGTGACGGAGTCCTTCCACGACGGTCTGCTTGAATATCCGCAATACTCCAGACCGGAGATATGGCATGATAANAGAGTGCCGCAGATATTGTTAAGCGGTGNTCATGCCAAGGTGGATGCGTGGCGGCGGGAACAGTCGATCATGCGGACAAAACAGCGCAGGCCGGATCTGTATGAAACATATCAAAAGAAATATGGGAGGAACGAGTAAATTTTGTAGTGAGATTGTGTGGTAAATATGCAGAAATATGTGTCAAATATCCGGCAAATATCCGGCAAATGCAAAAACCGCTTGCAATTCATCGTGTTTTATGCTAAGTTATTAATGTTGCGAATAAAGATGGTCCTCTGTTACAGAATGTATTAAGAACATCCATATATTTTAGGAGGCAGATTATGAACGAGATTATCAGAGAAATCGAAGCAGAACAGTTGAAGGAAACAGTCGATGATTTTAACGTAGGTGATACTGTTAAAGTATACGGCAAGATCAAGGAAGGAAACCGTGAGAGAATACAGGTTTTCGAGGGAACCGTGCTTAAGATACAGGGTGGAAGCAACAGAGCAACTTTCACCGTAAGAAAAGTATCTAACGGTGTCGGCGTTGAGAAGACATGGCCTATGCACTCCCCCAACGTGGAGAAAGTGGAAGTAGTGAGAAGAGGTAAAGTTAGACGTGCGAAACTGAACTACTTNAGAGATCGTGTCGGCAAGAGAGCGAAGGTAAAAGAGTTAGTCAGATAATCTGAGAAATCATGAACAGATACCTTGAAGGGATTTGAGGTATCTGTTTTTTTGATGGAAGATTGCTTTTAGGTTCCGATATTGGTATAATACGAAAGTGGCAGTTACAAAANATTGAGCTTCGCGGGGTGCGAGATATTGCTTATGAGATACTGCGTATCTCCGCAAACTCGGGGCTTGACAAAAAGAGGAACGATCGGTGACGAGAAGAAAAGGACTGACCTTTTATCAGAAAAAAAAGAAATTAAATCCGGCAGTGATTAAAGATATTTTTGAGGTGATCGTGGGCGGAATGATTGCNGTCTTTCTTGCATTTGTGATCGTGTTTTCGGTCGGCATGCGAACAAGTGTAATAGGNGATTCCATGGAACCGNTTCTGTCTAACGGGCAGGAGATCTTGATGAACAGAGTGATATACAGACTTTCATCGCCCAAGCGNGGAGATGTGGTCGTTTTTTTGCCGAACGGGAATCAGAACTCTCATTACTATGTNAAGAGGGTGGTAGGGCTGCCGGGAGAGACGATTCAGATACAGGAAGGAAATGTATATATTAACGGTGTCCTGCTGGAAGAAGACGAAGAGTTCAGTAAGATGATCGATGCGGGGATTGCACAGAATGAACTGGAGCTTGCCACGGACGAGTTCTTTGTACTGGGAGATAACCGCAACAGCAGTGAAGACAGTCGTTCCGGCAATATCGGTGCGGTTAAGAAGGACACGATCATCGGGAAGGCGTGGTTTCATATGGCGTCGGAACAAGAGAGTATGGGGCTGATCAAATAGCCTGCGGAAGGTTTGGGTGACAGATGAATTATCAGTGGTATCCGGGTCATATGACCAAGGCAAAACGAATGATGCAGGAAAACATCGGATTGATCGATCTGGTGATAGAGTTAGTCGATGCGAGGATTCCGCTCAGCAGCCGGAATCCGGACATAGATGAGCTGGGGAAGAATAAATACCGATTGATTCTGCTCAATAAGTCCGATCTGGCCGATANGGGAGCAAACCGGCTGTGGATGGAATATTTTAAGAAGAAAGGTTTTCATGTGCTGGAGATCAATGCCAGAAGTGGTCAGGGGATGAAATCGATTCAAGGGGTCGTTCGGGAAGCCTGCAGGGAGAAGATTGAGCGGGACAGAAAACGCGGGATCAAGAACAGACCCATCAGAGCCATCGTTGTGGGGATTCCGAATGTCGGTAAGTCTACATTCATTAATTCTTTTGCCGGAAAGGCATGCACTAAGACAGGCAACAAACCCGGTGTCACGAAGGGNAANCAGTGGATTCGTATGAACAGGGAACTGGAACTTCTGGATACTCCCGGTATTCTCTGGCCGAAATTTGAGAGCGAGGAGGTAGGCAGAAATCTTGCGCTGATCGGATCTATGAATGATGANATCCTGCAGATGACGGAACTGGCCGCCGATCTGATTGCTTATCTGTTAAAATATTACAGGGCAGAGCTGGCGGAGAGATACAGCATGGATGATATGGATGACATGACTACGCCGCTCATGGTGCTGACGCATGTCTGCGAGAACCGTAAATGTTATAAAAAAGGGCAGGAGGCGGATTATGAGAANGCTTCCGCCATTGTGATGGATGATTTCAGAAGCGGCAGAATCGGCAGGATCACATTGGAACTGCCGGCGGAAGATATGGGCTAACCTGCGACNGTATGGTTCGAAGAAGACAGAATATAGATGGAATTGAGGAATAGGTGGAATGAAGAAGGTATTAAAAGAAATATTGAGCACCAGTTTATACATATTATTTGTTCTGTGCGCTGTCTATCTGGTGATCCATTTTGTGGGACAGAGGACGCAGGTGCTTGGGAGCTCTATGGAGCCGAAATTAAGCAGCGAGGATAATCTGATCGTTGATAAGATCAGCTATCGGTTCCATGAGCCGGAACGTTTTGATATTATCGTTTTTCCTTTCCGTTATGAGGAAAATGTTTTCTATATCAAGAGGATCATCGGGCTGCCGGGGGAGACAGTGCAGATCGATGAGGAGGGGAATATTCTGATTGACGGTGAAGTGCTGAATGAGGGATATGGCAAGGAGGTCATACAGAATCCGGGAAGGGCCTATGAAGAGATTACACTCGGCGATGACGAATACTTCGTTATGGGAGATAACCGGAATAACAGTACGGACAGCAGAGATCCATCAGTAGGCAATATTACGCGGGATGAGATCGTGGGGAGAGCGTGGCTGCGCATCTGGCCTTTTAGTAAATTTGGTTTGATTAAACACAGGTAGCGCTTTTGGGTATGTGCGGTACAGAGTAACAGGTATATAAAGGAGATGTACCATGGCAGAGTCAATCGGATCGATCAGGGAGAAATTTCAGGCAGCGGCAATTGAAGAGCTGCCTGCTTTGTTTCTACAGTATGAACAGGATGAAAGGNCAGGTGTTCGCGCTGTTCTGGAGAAGGGCAGGAAAAAGTTCAGTGCCTATGAAGCGGAAATAGCACGGTGTGAGNANCTCAAGCGATATGAGAGAGAGTATGCGTCCTATACGCATATATGNGGGATTGACGAGGTCGGACGCGGNCCTTTAGCGGGACCGGTGGTCGCAGGCGCGGTGATTCTTCCGAAAGATTGTAATATTTTATATATCAATGATTCCAAGAAACTGTCCGAAAAAAAGAGAGAGGAACTTTATGATGTGATCATGGAGCGGGCGGTTNCGGTGGGANTCGGATACAGCACACCGGAACGGATTGATGAGATCAATATTCTGCAGGCAACTTATGAGGCGATGCGTCAGGCGATTGCNAATTTAGANGTTNCGCCGGATCTTCTGTTAAATGATGCCGTCACAATTCCGCAGGTAGATATCAGGCAGGTGCCGATCATCAAGGGCGATGCCAAGAGTATCTCTATCGGTGCGGCAAGTATTGTGGCGAAGGTTACGAGGGATCGTCTCATGGTACAGTATGACGAGGTATACCCGGAATACGGCTTCGCATCCAACAAGGGTTACGGTGCGCAGACGCATATTGAGGCACTTAAGAAATACGGACCCTGCCCGATCCACAGAAGATCGTTCATCACTCATTTTTGTGAAAAAGAGGGATTAAATTGAATCTGGGAAATATTTTTAAACGGGACAATCAGAATATTAAGGCAAACGATACGGTGAAAGTGACGGAACCTATGTCCAAGGGCGAGAGAGCTTACCGGGTACAGAGCGAGATCAGAAATCTGACGCCTGGTCAGACAATACAGGGTTCGGTGGTGAGCCGGGACGGGACGGCGGTACAGATNGCTCTCAGACAGGATCTGCTGATCAATGCACGAATCGATCAAAGTATCAGTCTTGCATTGGGACAGAGCCTGAGCTTCGAGGTGAAGGCAAATAACGGGTCGATCCTGTCACTTACACCGTTGTATGCCAATATGGCAAATGAGGCAACTGTTCTGCGGGCTTTGAATGCCGCGGGATTTCCGGATACCGCCAATAATGTGGAGATGGTGGCGATCATGATGAAGGAGGGCATGCCGATTGATCGGGAGTCTTTAGCGAACATCAGCAGACTCCTCATGGAATTTCCGAGACAGGATCCGGAAACGCTCATACAGATGACCAGACTCGGAGTGCAGATTACAGAGGAAAATATTGAACAGTTCGAGCAATATCGGAGTGTAAATCACCAACTNCTTGGCAGCAGCGAGGCAATCATGAGTGAACTGCCCGATGTATTTCAGGAATTAATGAGTGAAGGCANGACACAGCAGGCATATGCATTCTATGAGNATGTGCTGGATATCTTCACGGGTGAAGAGACGGAAGGTACTGTCATTCAGAAGGGTGAAGGACAGGNGGCATCGGCAGATCCGGCGGGCGNTCCTCAAAGTGCCGAAGGTGCGTTGGAAGACGATGCGGTGCAGGTGAAAGACAGTGTCAGCGGAAGTATGAGCGAGNCTGTCATCGGTATGNCGGAGAACGAAGANNNAGCAGCAGGNGCGGANCCGGAGCAGAACAGAACTGCCGTACTTACGCCGAGACAGTGGAATACGGTCGGGAATCTGCTCAAGGAACTGGATGTGCCGGAACATACCGTAGAGCAAATCAAAAACGGGGAACTGCCGCCTAAGGAAGTANTGNCNCTGATCCGGGAATTGATACCAAAAGGCGGTGCGGGCGAGCTGCATGANCGCATGATGGAGAGACTGTTAGGAGGCAGAGAGTTCGAAAGTCTGTTGAAGGCACAGGTGGAGAGTCAGTGGACGATCAAGCCGGAAAATGTAGCCGATCCGCATAAGATGGAGCAGCTTTATGAGAGAATCAGGGAGCAGAGTACGCGGCTGCATGAGGCGCTGCAGGCGGCNGATAAGGCGGATATGCCGGTGGCTAAGAGTGTCCAGAACCTGCAGAGCAATGTAGATTTTATGAATCAGCTGAATCATATGTTTACTTATATTCAACTGCCGCTCAAGATGGCGGGAGGCCAGGCACATGGGGATCTCTATGTCTACACGAATAAGAAGAATCTTGCGGCGAAGGATGGCAATGTCAGCGCGCTTTTACATCTGGATATGCAGCATCTTGGTGCAGTAGATGTTTACGTTGCCATGCAGCAGAATCGTGTGAGTACGAATTTTACNNTGCAGGANGAGAGCGCGCTGGATCTTATTGAGCAGCATATCTCCCTGTTGGATGCAAGGCTTGCCGGAAGAGGATACGACCTGAAAGCACAGTTTCATATGAAAGAAGAGGACGAGGAGCAGGATGGCGGGATCATGCAGACGATCCTGAATCAAAGTAAAAATATTTCAGTGCTCAGCAGAACGTCCTTTGATATGAGAGCATAGATAGAGGTGAATGGCAGTGGCGAAAGAAGAGAGTAAGAAACCGAAACAGGCGATTGCCTTGGAATACGATCCCTCTGACGAGGCACCGCGTGTCATAGCGTCCGGAAGAGGAGCGTTGGCGGAGCGTATCATAGAGAAAGCGAAGGAGGCCGATGTGCCGGTACACCGCGATGANAAGCTGGCGGATACACTGTCCCGACTGGAGATCGGTGATATGATTCCGCCGGAACTGTATGAGGTTGTGGCGGAGATACTTATCTTTGTAGATTCCATGGATAAGATCAAGGCGAAGCTGGCGAAGTGATTGTAAGCGGAGAATTTATGAAGGTGCANAGATGAGCAATTCGGGATCGGCAAAACAGATGAACAATAGAGAAAAAGGGGCACAGAAGGAAGAACAGGTCTGTGCCTATTTAATATCCGAAGGTGTCAGNATAACAGAGCGGAATTTTCGGTGCAGACAGGGGGAAATTGACATCATCGGGTATGACGGAGCATATCTTGTTTTTTTCGAGGTAAAGTACAGAAGCAGCAGAGGCANGGGCAGTGCGGCCGAGGCGGTTGGTCCTGCCAAGCAGCGAAGGATATGCAGGGTGGCGGATTATTACCGCGTCGTGCATCACTGCGGAGAAAACACACCGATTCGGTTTGATGTAGTAGCCATTGACGGGGACAGACTCTCATGGATCAAGAACGCTTTCTATTATGTGACAAGATGATATGNCAGNAGCAGGAGTGANGAATATGGAATTATACAGACATGACAACAGGATNCAAATGAAACAGAATCGNAAAGNCGGNGTGGAGTATCTTACATTTCCGNTTTTGGAGCAGACCGGTATGGTCAGGCACCTNTTTTCCACAAGAGTGGGNGGAGTCAGNAAGGGAATATACAGTACCATGAATCTCAGCTATACAAGAGGAGATGAGAAAGAGNCGGTGGANGANAATTTCANGCGGATTGCGCAGGTGCTTTCGTGTGAGGTGAGCGATATCGTNTGTTCGGATCAGACGCATACCGTGAATCTTATGGCGGTATCGGGAGCCGATGGNGGCAAGGGGATTCTGAAACCGCGGGATTATACGGATATAGACGGACTATTANCAGATGAACCGGGGGTTGTGCTGGCGACTTTTTANGCGGACTGTGTACCTTTATATTTCGTGGATACAAGAAGGCGGGCGATTGCACTGGCCCATTCCGGCTGGCGGGGTACGGTGGCNCGGATGGGCAGATGTGTGACGGAGAAAATGAGAGAGCTGTACGGNACTGANCCGGCNGATCTTGTTGCCGCCATCGGACCGTCCATCTGTCAGGCNTGTTATGAAGTCAGCGAGGATGTGGCGGAGGTCTTTCATAAAGGAATTTCGNGGCGCNGGTCAGGCGGATGAGATATTGTATCATAAGGGCGGCGGCAAGTATCAGCTTGATTTGTGGCGTGCCAATGAGATCATTCTGCAGGAAGCGGGTATTAAGGCAGATCGGATTCAGGTGACGGATCTATGTACCTGTCACAACAGTGAATATTTATTTTCCCACAGGGCAAGTCATGGTATGAGAGGTAATCTGGGTGCGTTTCTGGGTCTTCTCCCATGAATGCAATGGCAATAATATAAGGTGAAATACGGAAGATATGACAGAGCAGACATCTTAAGAAAAGCTTAAAGGATTTCCCATCTTTTTCTTTAGGTTTTCATGGTGTAATAAGACAAAGACATGAAGTTATACTAGGGCTGCAAAAGACGCACAAACGAGGGCGGAGGTGACAACATGGCGAATATTTTGGTGTGCGATGATGACAAGGAAATTGTGGATGCGATAGAGATCTATCTGCTTCAGGAGGGATATACGATTTTTAAGGCTTATGACGGAGAGCAGGCGATTAGGATTCTTAAGGAGCAGCAGATTCATTTGTTGTTGATCGATATCATGATGCCNAAGTTAGACGGTATCCATGCCACATTGAAGATCAGGGAGTATTCCAGTATCCCGATCATTATCCTGTCGGCGAAATCGGAAGATAATGATAAGATACTCGGTCTCAATATCGGAGCGGATGACTATGTGACGAAACCTTTTAATCCGTTGGAACTGGTGGCGAGGGTAAAGTCTAACTTAAGAAGATATACGACACTTGGTAATCTGAATACGGATAACAATGCTCTTTTCCAGGTAGGCGGTTTGTGTATCAACGATGATACCAAGGAAGTGATGGTGGATGGAGAGAATGTTAAGCTGACCCCGATTGAGTACAATATCCTTCTGCTGCTGGTGAAGAACTGCGGCAGGGTATTCTCGATCGACCAGATCTATGAAAGTATATGGAACGAGGAAGCGATCGGGGCCGATAACACGGTGGCGGTACATATCAGACACATTCGTGAGAAGATTGAAATCAATCCGAAGGAGCCGAGATACCTTAAGGTAGTGTGGGGAGTCGGCTATAAGATTGAGAAGCAATAGAATAAAGGCTTATGAATTGAGATTCTGTGTGACGGCATGAGATATGGTTAGTGAAATGGAGTAAAGATGGGAAAAGAGAAAAAAGAAAAAAAGAAAAAGGCACCTCAAAGGGCGAACTTTGCACTTAGAACAGTACTGTGCATCGTACAGCACCTGTGTCTGGGGATCATGGTTCTTTCCATGATCGTGGTGGTATGCAGTTCCACAATCAGAGTACAGGGATTCAAGGGAAATTATAGGTTCAGTATATATGCGCAGGACAAGAATCGTGCATATGAGGAATCAGATATCTTTAACAGCATTTTCGGATATGCGGCGGCGGATATTATCCGTTGCGGAGTCGTCAGCAGTCAACTTGAGACTGATGGTGAGTTTGACGGCGGCAGAGTGATAGATGTCACAGCATACAATTATCGTGATATCGGGCTGCCGGATCAGTATGTGACGGCGGATTACAGACTGGAAGATCTGTTGAAGTGGGCGAACTACGGGTTTGAATGGTCATCTTCGGAGATGACAAGAGAGCAGGCGAAGAATTTTCTGGCTGATAAGACACGGTTGACGCTTATGGATTCCAAAAGCAAATATTATAATACTTCGGATGCCAGTTATCTGAAATCAGATATAGACAGTTATACTTATGTGAATGACGTATCCGCAAATCGGTTGTGGGTGGAAACAGATGAATATGACGGCTTTGTAGATGAGTATCAATCACAAAACGGCGCGGTAAACACAACGGATATTATAGTATCTGATTCGGAAAGCAGATACGAAGTGCAAGATGTAGAGAGCGGAACGGGAAGCTATAATATTATGGTCAATCGTTATAAGACGATAGAAGGGAAGAATCTGGAAGAGTACGTTTCAGACTGGGATATCTACTATGATCTTTGCCATAATGTACAGAATGCCGCGAAAAGTCTTTCTTATAATTACAGTGAATATTTGAATTATAAAGAGTATTACGGACGTAATAACTCCAATGTACGTTATCTGATCATGAAGACTGTAGGAGACAAGACGCAGATATACAGTAATCTGGATGACGGACAGGAGACGGAGAATATTATAGAGTATATGGGTTTGGCCGGTGATGCGGATGACGAGCTTTTGCGTAATGTGGGCAAATATGTTTACTATAGTCCGGCAGATATGATCTATCAGACCAACACTACGATCGCGGAAGAGACGATTCGTAAGATACTGCAGGATTACGATTATGCTTATCCTGAGACGGTCAAGATTTGGATGAGTGTAGATACTGCTTATCCGGTTAGTGATGCATTTAAACAAGGCGCGACGGGATATGAAAATTATCTGCCTTATTTCGGGCAGTGTATTGTGGCGGCTATTGCGGCATGTGTATTATATCTTATCCTATTGTTTTATTTGACATCCGTGACGGGGCAGGATGTGGATGCAGAGGGAAAACCGTATATTCGTCTGCAGTCCTTTGACAGAGCACCTACGGAAGCAGCGCTGTTGATCGCCGGAGGTGTCGCTGTTCTGGCGGTCTGGGTTTTGATCGTTGCAGCGGAATTAACTGACATAGATCCTACTGACATGGTGGAGATGGCTGTCAGACTGAACGAGGAGCAGTGGATCGTGGGGATCATAGCGGCAGGGGTGTTTGCGGTAGATGCTGTTGCGATGTTTTTCTTTTACAGTCTGGTCAGAAGAATCAAGGCGAGAACACTGTGGAAGAACAGCTACCTGCGCAGGATCATACATAGGATAAAGCAGTTTGCATGGACAGTGTACGACAATGGGCATATCATGGTCAGGACATGGGTTCCCTACGGCATATTCCTTATATTCAATTTCCTAATGCTGCTATTGGCGTTTTCAGGCAGGGGATTCAGCAGGGGTATTGCGCTGCTTATCGCGGTGATATTGGATATGCTTGTTGGAAATCTGCTATATAACAATGCTAAGGAACAGCAGGAGATTGTCAAAGGCATAGAGACCATTGCGGGCGGACAACTGGAACATCAAGTGAGGACGGATAATCTGCACGGGGATAATCTGACATTGGCACATTCCGTGAACAGTATCGGTAACGGGATCAAGGAAGCTGTGGAGATCAGCATGAAAGATGAGCGTATGAAAGCGGATCTGATCACCAACGTCTCACATGATATTAAGACGCCGCTTACCTCTATAATCAATTACGTGGATCTTATTAAACGGGAGCAGGTGGATAATGAGAAGGTTCAGAATTACATCAGAGTACTTGATGAAAAGTCTCAGCGCCTGAAGCAGTTGACGGATGATCTGGTAGAGGCGAGCAAGATCACATCGGGCAACATAAGCCTCCATTTTGAGAAGATCAATTTAACGGAGCTGATGAATCAGACGATAGGGGAGTTTTCCGAGAAGTTTGAGGAGAAAAACTTAACCACAATTATGAACGTTAATGTGTCAAATGCCGTGATTGAAGCGGACAGCCGCAGAATCTGGAGGGTGATTGAAAATCTCTTTAACAATATCTATAAGTATGCGATGGAGGGAACCAGAGTTTATCTGACGATATCCGGAATACCGCTTGATAAGGAGCATATAGAAGTATCGATCAAGAATATCTCGGCCACGCCCCTCAACTGTAATCCGGAGGAATTAACGGAGCGGTTTATCAGGGGAGATGAATCGAGAACGACAGAGGGAAGCGGTTTGGGATTGTCGATCGCGAAGAATCTGACGGAGGCACAGAGAGGCACCTTTGAAATTCAACTGGACGGGGATCTTTTTAAGGTAATACTGACATTCCCGTTGGCGGAGACGTAAACTTGAAATTATAACAAATCGAACTGTGCTTGATAGCGAGATCTGCTTCGCAAACTCGAAATAAACGTAAGATTTTTGTAAAAAAGCCCGGCTCCATATGGAACCGGGCTTTTTCGTAAATTTCTAGAGATCCAGACTGCTCATCTCGCGGTTATTATACTTGGCGAGAATCTTGTGAATCTTATCGGTAGGTGTATAGATGTTGCCCATCGATGCATCATGATTCATGAAATCTATGATGGAAGCGATGAATTTGCTCATGTCCGCTTCCACATAGTATGTCTTGTCCTTTAACATGGGCGGTTGATAGCAAAGATTCGTGGTGACGATCCTGTCAAAGTAGCACTTCTCATATGCTTCGTCAAAAGTGTCCAGACCGTTTGTAAAAAGTCCGAAGGTACAACAGATAAAGACACGTTTAGCATTCATTTTCTTTAACTGTTTCGCAGTATCGATCATGCTGCCACCCGAGGAAATCATGTCGTCGATGATGATAGCATCCTTGCCGTCTATGTTGTCGCCTAAGAATTCATGCGCTACGATCGGGTTCCTGCCGTCAATGATTGTGGAGTAGTCCCGACGCTTATAGAACATGCCTGTATCTACGCCGAGTACGTTGGCAAAATATACGGCGCGGTCAAGTGCTCCCTCATCCGGGCTGATCACGATAGTATGTTCTTTGTCGATAATGAGATCTTTCTCAGTGCGGAGCAGAGAACGTATGAACTGATAGGGTGGGGTGAAATTATCGAATCCCTTGATCGGAACGGAATTCTGTACCCTGGGATCATGTGCGTCGAATGTGATGAAATTAGATACACCCATATCCATCAGTTCTTTGATCGCGTAGGCACAGTCTAAGGATTCACGGCCGTTTCTTTTGTGCTGTCTTCCTTCATAGAGAAAGGGCATGATTACACTGATTCTGTGTGCTTTGCCGTTGATTGCAGCGATGATTCTCTTGAGATCCTGATAATGATCGTCAGGAGACATATGATTTACATAGCCGTTCATTTTATATGTAATACTGTGGTTACAGACATCCGTCAGAATGAAGATATCTTTACCTCTGATGGAGGATGTAAGTACGCCTTTGGCTTCTCCGCTTCCGAATCGGGGGCATTCCGCCTCCATAAGATAATTGTCTTCCATATACCCGTGAAAAGCGGGGTCTTTCTTGAAACTGTTATCCAGGCTCTTGCGGAAATCTACCAGATGACTATTGACTTTATTCGCCAGCGGAAGGGCGGCCTGGGTTGTAAGCAGTTTGACCGGAGCCACCGGCATGGCGTGTTTGAGTTCTTCTGTATTAGGCATGATATCCTCCTATACGCTAATTGGTCATATACTGACATTTATTTTATAACATTATGCTAGTGACACGTCAAGGAAATTCTAGTAAAATAGTATGAAGAGATTTTCTAAGGCATCTGCAGAACGCTGCCTAAGAAAATCTATAGCTTCATACTGGAGAAATGCTCAAAATGCAGGCATTTCTCCGCGTGAATTTGACTGGTTGAAGGAGAAGCGCAGTGAAGGAAATACAGCATGTCATCCGGAGTATAGAGAATGGTTCCATCGCGGAGGAACTGGGGATTGAGTCGGGGGATGTTCTGCTCGCCATCAATGGCAGTGCGATCGAAGACATTTTTGACTATCAGTATTTGACACAGGATGAATATATAGAGATGCTGATCCGCAAGAAGAGCGGGGAAGAGTGGCTTCTCGAGATTGATAAAGATTATGATGAGGATCCGGGTATTATTTTTGAGAACGGATTGATGGACGAGTATCGATCCTGCCACAATAAATGTATTTTCTGCTTCATAGATCAGATGCCGAAGGGGATGAGAGAGACACTCTATTTCAAGGATGATGATTCCAGACTTTCCTTTCTGCAGGGCAATTATGTTACATTGACCAATATGTCGGATGAGGATATTGAGCGAATTATCAGGTACCGTCTTTCTCCTATCAATATTTCGTTTCAGACCACGAACCCACAGCTGCGTTGTATGATGTTAAATAACCGATTCGCCGGACAGGCGCTTGAGAAAGTTCGGAAGCTGTACGATGCAGGCATTACCATGAACGGACAGATCGTGCTGTGTAAGGATATCAATGACGGGGCGGAGCTGGAACGAAGCATATCGGATCTGACCGCATACCTGCCGCATCTGGAGAGCGTGTCGGTGGTGCCGGTAGGGCTTTCTAAGTATCGGGACGGACTTTATCCGCTAAAGCCTTTTGGCAAAGAGGATGCCAAGCAGGTTATAAGCTGCATTCACGGATGGCAGCAGAGATTATATCGGGAACACGGTACACATTTTATACATGCATCCGATGAGTGGTATGTACTGGCGGAAGAAGAGCTGCCACAGGCGGAGAACTATGACGGTTATCCGCAGCTTGAAAATGGCGTAGGCATGCTCAGACTGCTCTTGGATGAATTTGAGGAGACGATGGCGCAGGTTGCTGGTGAGAAGTCAAAGTATGCCGGATGCGGCGGGGAACTGTCGTTAGTGACGGGTAAGCTGGCGTATCCCTTTATTTCATTTATGGCGGAGCAGATGATGGGATGTTTTCCGCAGTATCATATCCATGTCTATGCGATAACAAATGATTTCTTCGGAGAACAGATTACCGTGTCCGGGCTTTTAACGGGACAAGACATGATCAGGCAGCTTCAAGGAAAGAAACTGGGCGACAGGATCCTGCTTCCGCAGAATGTGCTGCGCAGCGGAGAGGATTATTTTTTGGATGATGTTACGGTACAAGACATGGAAAAGGCTTTACAAGTACAGGTAGATATTGTAAAATCAAGCGGGTATGAGTTTGTGCATACTGTGCTTGGCAAATAACAAAGCGTAATAAGTGTATGGAGATACATTGTATGTTAAGCTGTTGGCTATGACAATGGCGTGAAACGGAGCAGACATATGAGTAAGAAGAGAAAGCCGATCGTGGCGGTGGTGGGCAGACCGAATGTGGGCAAATCCACACTGTTCAATGCATTGGCAGGTGAGAATATATCGATCGTTAAAGATACTCCGGGTATTACAAGGGATCGCATTTATGCGGATGTCTCGTGGCTGGATATGAATTTTACATTGATCGATACGGGCGGTATTGAGCCGGACAGTAAAGATATCATTCTCTCACAGATGAGGGAACAGGCGCAGATCGCCATTGATACGGCGGATGTGATTATTTTTATGGTGGATGTGAAGCAGGGGCTGGTGGATGCGGACTCCAAAGTGGCGGATATGCTTAGGCGATCGCAGAAACCGGTTATTCTGGCAGTGAATAAAGTAGATGATTTCAACAAATACATGGCGGATGTATACGAGTTTTATAATCTTGGAATAGGAGAACCGTATCCGATCTCTTCCGTCAACAAACTGGGTTTCGGCGAGCTGCTGGATGAGGCGGCTTCTCATTTCGACCGGGAAGCGGCGGCGGAGGAAGAAGACGAACGTGTCAAGATAGCTATCGTAGGGAAACCGAATGTAGGGAAATCCTCGATTATCAACCGACTGATCGGTGAAAACCGCGTGATCGTATCAGATATTGCGGGTACCACACGGGATGCCATAGACACAGAGATCACCCATAACGGCAGGGAGTATGTCTTTATCGATACGGCAGGGCTGCGTAGGAAGAATAAAATCAAGGAAGAGCTGGAGCGGTATATGATCATCCGCACTGTTGCGGCGGTGGAACGCGCTGATATCGTTGTGCTTGTGATCGATGCTACTGAGGGTGTGACGGAGCAGGATGCCAAGATAGCCGGAATAGCGCATGACCGTGGCAAGGCGACGATCATAGCGGTGAATAAGTGGGATGCCATCGAGAAGGACAATAAGACTGTAAATGAGTTTACGCAGAAAGTAAGACAAGTACTTTCTTTCATGCCTTACGCAGAGATCATGTTTATCTCGGCTGTGACGGGACAGCGGCTGCCGAAGCTGTATGATATGATTGACGTGGTAAACGAAAATCATTCCATGCGCGTGGCGACGGGAGTGCTCAATGAGATCATGGCGGAAGCGGTAGCTTTGCAGCAGCCGCCATCCGATAAGGGGAAACGCCTGCGCCTGTACTATATTACGCAGGCGGCGGTGAAACCACCCACATTCGTGATCTTCGTCAATGATAAGGAACTTATGCATTTCTCTTATACGCGATATTTGGAGAATCAGATCAGAGAAACTTTCGGATTCAGAGGAACGCCGTTTAAGTTTATTATAAGAGAGAGAAAGGAAAACAAGTAAAAGTGGAACGGATAATTTGTTTGGTGATCGGATATGTGTTCGGACTGTTTCAGACGGCGTATATCTACGGAAAACTGCATGGAATTGATATCAGAGACTACGGAAGCGGCAATGCGGGTACGACTAACACCATGCGGGTTCTGGGGACGAAGGCAGGATTACTGGTACTGCTTTGTGACATTGTGAAATGTATTCTTGCGGTGGTAGTGACAGACCTGATTTTTGGAGAGTCGCATCCGGATATGCTGTATCTGCTCAAAATCTATGCGGCTACGGGCGCGATTTTAGGACATAACTTTCCTTTTTATCTGCACTTCAAAGGTGGTAAGGGAATTGCGGCCACGGCGGGTATGATTCTCTCATTTCATCCGTACCTGATTCCGATGGGAGTGATACTGTTCTTCGGAGCATTTTTCACGACGCATTATGTATCGTTGGGATCGCTGTTAGTATATGCGGGATTCTTTATTGAACTGATCGTGCTTGGGCAGATGGATATCTTCGGAATGCCGCAGAATCTGCTGATCGAGATGTACATCATAGCGGGGGTACTCACGGTCATGGCATATTATAAGCATAAAGACAATATCAAGAGACTGCTTAGCGGAACGGAGCGTAAGACCTATCTGACACATAAGAATAGAGATGGGCAGGGCTCACAGAATGAAGCCGGGAAAGCGGATCGACCTGAACAGAAATCATAGTAATTGCTGATGTGAAAAGAAAAACGGGAGGAAAAACAAATGGCTGATATCAGTATCATCGGCGCAGGAAGCTGGGGAACTGCGTTGGCGCTTCTTCTACATAAGAATGGACATCACGTGACGGTATGGTCGATCGTGGAAGCGGAGATCAAGATGCTTCAGACCGAACATGAGCACAAAGATAAGCTGCCGGGAGTAAAACTGCCCGAGGATATGGAGTTTACTACCGATCTTGAGGCGGCCGTGACGGGCAGGGATGTATTGGTGCTGGCAGTGCCGTCTCCCTATACGAGAAGTACGTCGCACAATATGCAGCCTTATGTGAAGGAAGGGCAGCTTATCGTGAATGTTGCGAAGGGTGTCGAAGAGAATACACTGCTTACTTTATCACAGATTATCGAGGAGGAGATTCCACAGGCGGAAGTGGCTGTTTTGTCGGGACCGTCCCATGCGGAAGAAGTAGGGCGCGGCATACCGACCACCATTGTGGTTGGTGCTAAGAAGAAGGCAACGGCAGAGTATTTACAGAATATATTCATGAGTGAGGTGTTTCGTGTCTATATCAGTCCCGACGTGTTAGGGATAGAGCTGGGGGCGGCACTCAAGAATGTGGTGGCGCTGGCGGCGGGTATCGCTGACGGTTTAGGATATGGGGACAACACCAAGGCGGCGCTGATTACCAGAGGGATTACGGAGATTGCCAGACTGGGGGTGGCTATGGGCGGCAGGTTTGAGACTTTCTGCGGACTGACCGGTATCGGAGATCTGATCGTCACCTGTGCTTCCATGCATTCTCGTAACAGACGGGCCGGCATGCTGATCGGACAGGGATACACGGCCAGACAGGCGATGGATGAGGTTAAGATGGTAGTGGAGGGCGTTTATTCCGCTAAGGCGGCCATGGGTCTTGCTAAGAAATACGGGGTACAGCTTCCCATTATCGAACAGGTAAACTCAGTGCTTTTTGACGGACAGCTTGCGGATGAGGCGGTTAAAAATCTGATGTTACGTGATAAGAAGATAGAGAACCCGATTATTCCGTGGGACGAAGAA
This sequence comes from Lachnospiraceae bacterium, assembly GCA_014804485.1. Lineage (GTDB taxonomy): Bacteria > Bacillota > Clostridia > Lachnospirales > Lachnospiraceae > UBA3282. The sequence goes on along the minus strand of JAAUZT010000018.1, from coordinate 61,347 downwards.
TCAGTTGAATAATAATGAAAAACAGAAGAAGGCAAAGTGCCGTATCTTCTGTTTTTTTAGGAAAAATCTGCGTTCATGCATGAGTTTGCGGAGATGCGTAGCATCTCATAAGCAATATCTCGCAACCCCGCAAAGCTCAATTTTTTACCCGATCATACTACAGATTTCCGTAGTGGTTTTTACTTTGTTCATGGAGTAAATATGAATTCCGTCTACCCCGTGTTCCTGCAGGTCACGGATCTGGCGCACCGCATAATCTATACCGGCTTTGCGCATGTCTTCCTTGTCGTCACCGTATGTGGCAATGATATCTGCCAATTCCTTTGGAACCGATGAGCCGGATAGGGATACTGTGGTGCCGAGCTGCTTCGCTGTAGTGATCGGCATAATACCCGCATGAATCGGTACGTTTATATCCAGCGCACGGGCTTTATCCAGAAAACGATAGAAGTACTGATTGTCAAAAAACATTTGCGAGATCAAAGAACTGACACCGGTGTCAACCTTTTCCTTCAAATGTCGTAAATCTTCCTCAAAGCTGGGGGACTCGAAATGCTTTTCCGGATAGCATGCTCCCAATATGTCCAGAGTGGTATGCTCTTTCAGATAACGTATGAGATCGACGGCATAATAAAATTCCCGGTTATTAAACTGTTCATCGGTCATGGTCTGCGGTCTGTCCCCGCGAAGAGCCAGAACATGGCTGACATCCGCCGTTTTCAGAGCAGCACAGTTTTGTTCCAGATCCTCTTTGGTAAATCCTACACAGGTAATGTGTGCAATAGCGTCTATATGAAGCTCTTTTTGAATAAAAGATGTGATCTCTATTGTCTTACCGGCTCTGGAACCGCCGGCTCCGTAGGTACAGCTTATGAAATCCGGGTTCAGCTTACCAAGATCTCTCAGAATCTGATATACGTTCTCGAATTCTTCGTCTTTCTTCGGGGGAAATATTTCGAAAGACAGCTGCGATTTCTTAAGAGTAGAATTATTCTGTGTCATATGTATTTTCCTTTCTTTCGGATACCTAATAAATTCTTGCTTTTACACTTGAAATATCGTAACATAAATTTATATGATAAGCAAGAAATGTTAACGGATAAAATACAAATCATCCGGCGGAAAGGACCAGAAATATGAGTGTGCAGAATAATTTTAACAGTACCACGGATTATGTGGCATCGCAGCAATTACTGGCAAGCGTCAATGTGGCGATTGCACTCCAGAAACCGCTGCTTGTAAAGGGAGAGCCCGGGACGGGCAAGACTATGCTGGCGCAGGCGGTGGCGGATTCTCTTGGGAAGAAGCTGATTATATGGAATATCAAGTCCACCACTAAGGCACAGGACGGCTTATATATGTATGATACGATCCAACGGTTGTACGACGGACAGTTCGGGGAAGAGGGGGTTGATGATATCGCCCACTATATCAAACTGGGTAAACTTGGGGAGGCTTTTGATTCGGACGAGCAGGTGATTCTTCTGATTGACGAGATCGATAAGGCGGATCTGGAATTTCCCAATGACCTGTTGTGGGAGTTGGATCAGATGGAATTCTATATTCATGAGACGAAGCGGACAGTTAAGGCAAAGCACAGACCGATCGTCATCATTACGTCAAATGCGGAGAAAGAACTGCCGGATGCTTTCCTTAGAAGATGTATTTTCCACTATATTGATTTTCCTGATCAGACGTTGATGGAAGAGATCGTCAGGACACATTATCCCGATGTGGAGGATAAGCTGTTACACGATGCAATGGAGGTTTTCTATTGGATCCGTTCCATGAAGGACATTCGCAAGAAGCCCAGCACTTCGGAACTGATCGACTGGATCAATGCACTGCAGATCGGTGGGATACCTACAGACAGACTTCGGCAGGAGCTTCCTTTTATCGGCGTAGTGGTCAAGAAGGACGAAGATTTAGAGACAGTTAAGAACAAAACAGATTTCTGATGTGGCAGAAACGATGCATGCAGAGCGTAGGTGACTATGGACTGTATGGGTTATGGGGGTTCTATGTTCAGTAAGTTTTTCTATACTTTGAAGGATAAAGGGCTGGAAGTTTCTTTAAGCGAATGGCTTACTCTGCAGGATGCGCTTCAACAGGGATTGTGTAACAGCAGCCTGACGGAATTTTATTATGTATCGCGGATGATACTGGTCAAGTCAGAGACGGAGTACGATAAATTTGACATGGCTTTTGATGAAGTATTTAAAGGAATCCAGTCGGAAAACGAAATAAGCAAGAATATGATGCGCTGGCTGGACAAACCGGAGATGCAGGAAGTCTTCGAGGAGATGCGCCACGAGATGAATCAGGAAGTAGTCACGATGGATCAGGAAGACATCGAGAATAAATTTAAGGACAGACTGCGGGATCAGAACGAGGAGCACAATGGGGGCAGCTACTGGATCGGCACTATGGGTAAAACGGCCTTTGGAAACATGGGCGGAAACATGGGCGGTATCAGAGTAGGAGGTACGACGGGCTATCAATCCGCATTTCAAGTGGTCGGTGCGAGGAAATACAGAGATTTCCGTAATGACAAGGTCCTGGATAACAGACAGTTTCAGATGGCACTCAGGAAACTGCGGCAGTTTTCTGCAAAACTAGATATTCCGAAGACAGAGCTTGATATAAACGGTACGGTGGATGCCACCTGCAATAATGGCGGCTGTCTGCAGATCGTGATGGAGAAACCGCGCAAGAATGCAGTGAAACTGCTGCTCCTTATGGATTCCGGCGGAACCATGATTCCGTATACGACACTCTTGAATGAGTTGTTTCATTCCGTGTATAAATCCAATCACTATAAGGATGTCAAGACTTATTTTTTCCATAACTGCATTTACTCCAATCTGTACAATACGCCGGAGTGTGAGAATGGAGATTGGATTGAGACAGAGTGGATGTTTCGTAATCTGGACAGTGATTACAAGGTCATTATCGTGGGGGACGCGGCGATGGCACCGGAGGAATTGTATTCTACGACGGGTAATTACAGAGGACCTAACGGCGGTTTGTCCGGCATGGAGTGGCTGATGTTAATGAAAAGGCATTACAAGAAAATTGTATGGCTCAATCCGAAAATGGCACCGGGTCATGCGCCGTGGCGGGAAGCGGAGACAGCGATCAAGGGACTGTTTCCGATGTATAAACTGACGGTGGACGGACTGAATCAGGCAATGGTCAAACTAATGACAAACCGCTGACATAGATTGTCAAAATATAATAAGAAGAGGTGAAGAGATGTATCGTGTAATGATTGTAGATGATAATATGGCCAATCTGATTATGGCAAGGAAAACATTGGAGGAGGAGTATGAAGTGATTCCGGTGTCTTCGGGGATATCTGCGCTGGAGTGTCTAAACGATATGCCGGAACTTCCGGATCTCGTACTTTTGGACGTTGACATGCCTAATGTAAATGGTTTTCAGGTTATTTCGGAAATGAAGAATGTTCCGAAACTGGTGAATATTCCGATTATCTTTCTGACGGCACAGGACGATGATACTACCGAGCTGGAAAGCTATAATCTGGGAGCCATGGATTATATCAGGAAGCCTTATACAGCGAATCTTTTAAAGAAGCGTGTGGATATCCAGATTCAGCTTCTCACACAACAGCGGAAGCTGGCGGAGATGAATAAATCTCTGAATAACCTTGTGCAGGAAAAGAATAAAAAGAATCTGGAACTGCAGTATTCTATTGTTGCAATGTTTGTGGATCTTTTGTCAAAGAGAGATGGTTTCGGCGGTGACCATGCAAGACGGGTGGAGAGATATATGGATATACTGGTCAGTGCTATGGTGCGCAGCGGTAAATATGGATTGACTGCGGATGACGGCACAACCATATGCGTGGCAGCGCAGATCCATGATATGGGTAAACTGTGTATCGCCGATCAGTATTTGAATAACACGAGAAACGGCAACGGGAGCGAATTTGAACGCGAGGCAGTTAAGACGCATACGACATTGGGAGCGGATATGCTCTCTAAGGTTACACAGCTTAGTGCAGGAGAGAATAATTTTATGAATTATGCCTTTAATATGTGCCGCAGCCACCATGAAAGATGGGATGGCAAAGGCTATCCGGACAGGCTGGATGGAGAGAATATTCCGATTGAAGCGAGGGCGCTTGCGATCGTGAATACATATGATAACCTGCGTAATATCGCGCCCGGGAGCAAAGTGCTCAGCCATCAGGAGGCGATTATGAAGATTAAGTTCATGAAATTTACGTGTTTGGATCCTGCACTTGTGGATCTCTTTCTCTCCGTGGAGAGTGAGATTAAAAGTGTGGCAGGATAAACTGAACAAAAGGGGTTCGGTATGACAGCAAAGCAACGGTTGGAGAAATATATTGATATAGAATTGCCGGCGGAGGAGCTGCTATTTCATGTGGCTATGTTGTTGAGCCTGGTGGAGTGTTCGGCGATAGTTTTTTTTACATTGCTCCTTCGGCTGGATATTCGCGTACCGCTTCTGATGACGGTAGGCATTGCCATTACTGTTGCAGCAATTTATATGGAGAGCAGAATAAGTCGGATCAGGCAGATCTCCATGGGATATCTTTGTGCGATGCACTTTATCATTGTGCCTATGGCATCGCTCTATGTGCCGTACGCAGTCTATGATTTTCCGGTTTATTTTCTTACGGGCATTACCTTCACGGCGATTCTTTTGAAAAAAAGATGTGCAGCGGTTTTCATTGTGATCAATACGGTCATCGATCTGGGTTGTATCAATCATATGATTCGGACGGTATCAGAATCTGAAATAATATGGAGCGAGCATGCGCCTTACAGAATGGTTCTGCTGCTCAGGATCATTGCGGCGCTGTTTCTGACAGGCACGGTGTGCGGCGTGCTCATTTCTTACCGTAACAGATTGCTGCGCAGAGAGGTTGACAGAAGCACCAAGATGGAACAGCAGGCGGAACAGTTGAGCTATGCGAAAAACATGTTCTTAGTTAATGTATCCCATGAGATCAGAACACCCCTCAATGCCATATTAGGAATCACGGAGCTGTTGCTTGATCTGGATGTGGAGGACGGAGTGAAAGCGAATGCTTTTCATATGGCCAACTCAAGCAAGGCTCTTTTATCAATTACTAATGAACTGATGGATTTCTCAAAGATGGATGACAGCGATCTGGCCGTTGCGGACAGACCTTATTATATAGGGGATATTTGTGACGAATTAATCAATGTGATTTCCGTGCGGTTTGCGGATCGTAAGATAGAATTCTATGTGAATATTGATCCGGACATTCCGGCCCAGCTATGTGGAGATATAACGATCGTTCGACAGATACTGTTAAGCATCGGGCTCGGCATCATGAAGTCGATAGACAGCGGAGAAGTGTATTTGAATATCCGAAAGGAAGATGCCACAGAGCAGGAGATTCGTCTGCAAGTTGAGGTATGTGCGGAAGGATCATTTCAATATTCTTACAGAGATTGGCTGTACCGTGAACAGACGCAGAATCCGGACTGCGATGAGGAGATTATGCCACTTCCGAATCGTCTCATAGAGCTCATGAGTGGCGAGCTGAACATGGACGAAGAACCGACAAAGAGAACGTATTATTTTGATATCAGGCAGGAATACCGGATGAAGACGCCTCTTGTGGAGAGACCCTTGGCGGGGAATCCATGTGTTCTGTTCTATGAGAATACGGCACAGCAGGGGAATATGCTTGCCGGAGCGCTGAGTGCTATAGAAGTTGATTTTTGTCGGGCAGCTGACGATGAGAGTTTCTTAAGAGAGTGTGTGGAACAAAGCTATACACATATCATGATCGCCGTGGAAAGATATGGAAGTATCAAGGGTAGACTTGCCGGTTTACTTACCCCACAGTCGCTTATTCTGATCGGTTCTACTGTATTGGCTTACGAGGATGCCCTGATCAGGGCAACATTTGACAGGCCGGTTAATTGTCTGAGTCTGGATGCGCTTCTTACCGGCAGACAGAACAGTACAATACGTCATATCGGATACAGAGGCGGATTTATCTGCCCGGATGCTCATGTTATGGTAGTGGATGACAATATTGTCAATCTGGAAGTGGCCACAAGTCTTTTAAACCGTTATCAGGCACAGGTGTCGGTAGCGGTAAGCGGAAGGGAATGTCTGAAGATGTTGCAGCAGGAACCGGTGGATTTCATCTTCTTAGATTATATGATGCCGGAGATGGATGGGATTGATACATTGAAAAATATCAGGGCGCTGAAGGAGCCTCGATTGGATCAGATACCTATTGTCGCCCTTACAGCCAATGCGGTCAGCGGAGCCAGAGAAATGTTTCTGGAAGCAGGATTTGATGAGTATATTTCTAAGCCGATTGAGCGGGATAAATTCGAAAAGGTTCTACGGTCGTACCTGCCGGAGGAGAAGATTATCTATACAAATGATAAAGCGGAAAAAGCACAGTAGATCGACAAAATTTTGGGACGGGAAGAATATGGATTGTAAATTAGACCGGATCATCGGGGAAAAAATATCAAGCATGGGACTTGTGGAGTTTAATCTAAACTTGTTTCTTGCTATGGTTGTTATGGAAAGCACCATCATATTGCCGATTGTATTAGTGTTCAGTAATCTTGACAGAATGGCGGAGCCCATTCTTTTGATCATTTTGGGTTGCGGTCTTCTTTTGATTTGGAATTTGCGATATAGAAAACATAATCTGACCGCGATACTTACGCTGGTTATACTGGATGGTATTGCAATTCCAATGATTCTGAAAATCAGCAGTGGTGCATATTGTATAGCAATTATGTGGTTTGTAGCGAGCATGATTATCATTTATTCTGTTTTTGACGGTTTTATGTTTCTGCCGGTTCTGGTTTTGTTTATATTTGAGTATTGTTATCTGTATAGTGATGTGTTTTTTTCTAAGGGAAATGATGTATATCATATTAGTGAGAACTTCCACTTTTCGGATTTGGCGATCAGCTTTATAGGGACCGCGCTTTTCATTATTATGTTGATCTATATTCAAGAGAAATTTTATCTGCATCAGCAGTGGAAGATCAAGCGCAGCAGCCGTAAGATAGAGCGGGCAGGCGCCGCCAAGAGACAATTCCTGAAGAATATGTCCTACGAGATAAGAACACCTATGAATTCGATTATCAACTTGTCCGAGATTATGCTTAAGGGAGAACAGGATGATGAGACACGGAGTAGTATCAACACGATCAGAAGTGCGGCATATGATTTACTGGCTATCATTGACGACGTTCTTACATATGCCAGAATCGATGCGGGAGATATGCACCTGATCAAGAGTACTTACAGTTTTGAGAAACTGATCAAGGGAATTATACGTACAATCTCGGAGGAATTGCAGAAAAAGAAATTATATCTGGATATGAAGATAGACGGAAATATACCGAAAGAGCTTCTGGGTGACAGTGTCACGATCCGTCAGATCTTTCTGTATCTGCTCTTTATCTCCATTGATTTTACGGCGAGCGGAAGAATTGTTCTGGAGGTCAGATGTGAGAAGGATATAGAGACGGGAGTAGCAACTTTTTATTGTATGGTCGCGGATACCGGAAAAGGATTGTCTCAGATAGACATACAGTCGCTTTTCGGCATGTATGAAACTTATGACTCCAGGCAATCCAGCAATCTGAAAGGAGTCGGCCTCAAGTTTACCATCTGTAAGGAACTGCTTGCCATGATGCAGGGCGATATCAAGGTGGAAAGTATTGAGGGGATCGGATTATCCACCACATTCACTTTTCGGCAGGAGATCGTCGATGCGTCTCCTATGATTCGTTTAGAGAATGAGAAGAAACCAAGCGTGTTAATTTATGCGGATAATGATATCAGCATTGCAAGATGGCAGGATATCATGGAGACATTCGATGTCAGACCTGTATACAGCCGCAATTATTACTCGTTCGCTCATGCCATTCAGGAGAAACATTTCGACTTTATTTTTGTTCCGGATGCGGTGTATGAGAATTTGTCCAATATTATTTCCCTGTATCAGTGTCAGGAGTATACGTATGTGACTTCGGGATATGATGCGGTTTACGGCGATTATGGTAAGTGCCGGCTTATATATCGGCCGTTTTCGTGTATTACGGTCTCTATGGTATTGAATAACAGATGGAACAAGGAAGATTATAAGAAGAGTGCTCTGGTGGAGACCTTTACGGCAAGGAAAGCCAGAGTGCTCGTCGTGGATGATAATGCGGTAAATCTGAAAGTTGCGGCAGGTATATTCAGCAAATATGGCATTGATATTGCAGTAGCCACCAGTGGACAGGACGGCATTAGGAAATTGGAGAACGAAAAGTATGATCTGGTACTGATGGATATGGTTATGCCGGATCTGGGCGGTGATGAAGTACTCAGACAGATCCGGGCTAAGGAAGATCACTATTACAAGGAGCTGCCTTTTGTTGCGCTGACTGCGCAGAATGGTGCGAATGTCAGGGAGGAGATGCTTGAACTTGGATTTCAGGAATATCTTGCCAAGCCGGTTAAGCGAAGATATCTTGAAAAATGTCTGCTGGAGTTTTTGCCGGAAAGGCTGATCGAGCATGTCAAGGCAAAGGACGACAGGGATGGACAAGGTAAAAATAAGTCTATATCAAAAAACGGAGAAAAGAAACCGGAGAGCGGGCTGAACAAAGATAAAGGTCTTTTAAATATCGGTTTTAATCAGGAAGCGTACGCGGCAATTCTTAATACCTATTATACAGAAGGTCTGAAATATCTGGAGCTTCTGCCGAATCTGCTGGAAGTTGGAGATATCCAACTTTTTACCACAGACGTGCACGGAATCAAAAGCTCCAGTGCCGCCATCGGCGCCATGGAAGTGTCCGCGCTTTTTAAAGAGCTGGAATTTGCGGGTAAAGCGGGTGATACTGATACGATCAACAGGCAGTTTGACTCATGTCTGGAAAAATTCAGAGAGATACTCGGTGAGGTGAAAGAATATCTGATCAGTATCGGAAGCTTCAATGAGGCGGAGACAGAGCAGAATACCGAGGAGAAGGAAGCAGAAGAATTGACTGCACAGATATTGCAAAACCTCAAGACGGAACTGGATAAAATGAATCTGAAGGTGACGGACAAGCTTGTGCCGGAAATGGCTTCCAGAAATTTCGGGGCAGATGTTAATGCACGAATGAGGAAATTGAAAGAGGCATATGATATGTTTGATTTCCATCAGGTTAAGGTGATTTTGAATGAAATGATGCAAATCGGACGCACAGATGAAAGTTAATATCTACGGAGCCGCGCTTTCGCTCCGTAAAAAGCGTAACAGGTGCTAAACTCGTGAGAAACCTCGTTAAGCACTGACGCTTTTTAAGGGTCTCCTTAAGATATTAACTTTCATCTGTGCTGGGTATTGTATATGTAAAAGTACGAATTAGGAGTTGACAAAGTCGGGGGATTCGTTTAAGTTATATTTAATAACAAATAATTATACAGGCGATGATAAGAACAAGTAGTAGATTACGGAACGTACAGAAAGCAGCCGGTTGATGAGAGGCGCACGGGAAGTTTTTTATGAATACATCTTGGAGCTTCACGGCAGAATGGCGGGTCTTAGTAGGTCGTGACGGGGAATGCACGTTATAGCAGGAGAGTATCAGGAAGAGATGATTCGTATAAGAATATATCTTGGAATCGTACTCATTGAGGCCGGCAATGCGAGTTGTCTGTAAAAATAGGTGGTACCACGAGAGTAACCTCGTCCTATGTGTTTATATACACGGGACGAGGTTTTTTGCGCGAATAAGCAGAGCCGGAAGCTATGCGAGACAGGCGTTATGCTTGCATATAAGCATGTCTCACAGAGCTTACGGCGAGCAACGCGAACTCGGAATGCGAAGCATTACGAGTCTGCTTATTCATGGAATGAGCCAAAAGCTATGCGAGACAGGCGTTACGCTTGCATATAAGCATGTCTCACAGAGCTTACGGCGAGCAACGCGAACTCGGAATGCGTAGCATTTCAAGTCTGCTTATACACGGAATTAAGAAAGAATGGAAAGGAATGGGAACAATGGGAATTTATGAGGAACTTCAGGCAAGAGGATTACTTGCACAACTTACGGATGCAGATGAGATCAGGAATCTGATCAACAGCGGTAAAGCGGTTTTTTATATCGGTTTTGATCCGACAGCGGACAGTCTGCATGTAGGGCATTTCATGGCGCTGTGCCTCATGAAGCGCTTGCAGGAGGCGGGAAATAAGCCTATTGCCCTGATCGGGGGCGGTACGGCGATGATTGGAGATCCTTCCGGCAGGAGCGATATGAGAACTATGATGACGAAGGAGACGATCGATCACAACTGCGAATGTTTTAAGAAACAGATGAGCCGATTCATCGACTTCTCAGATGGTAAGGCACTGATGGTCAACAATGCCGATTGGCTGTTAAATTTAAATTATGTGAAATTTATCCGCGATGTCGGGGCTTGTTTTAGTGTCAATAATATGCTCAGGGCGGAGTGCTATAAACAGAGAATGGAGAAAGGATTGAGCTTCCTTGAGTTTAACTATATGATCATGCAGAGTTATGATTTCATGGAATTGTATGAGAGATATGGGTGTAACATGCAGTTTGGCGGTGACGACCAGTGGAGCAACATGCTGGGCGGTACAGATCTGATTCGCCGGAAGCTTGGCAAGGATGCGTATGCCATGACGATCACGCTGCTTTTGAACTCTGAGGGTAAGAAGATGGGAAAGACCCAGAAAGGTGCGGTATGGCTTGATCCGAATAAGACGACACCTTTTGAGTTCTATCAGTACTGGCGGAATGTAGCGGATGCGGATGTGCTGAAATGTCTGCGTATGTTGACGTTCCTGCCGTTAGAGCAAATTGACGAGATGGATCAATGGGAAGGAAGCCAGTTGAATAAAGCGAAAGAAATACTGGCTTATGAACTGACGAATCTTGTTCATGGAGAAGAAGAGGCGAAGAAAGCGGAAGAGGCGGCGAAGGCGCTTTTTGCCGGAGGCGGCAGCTCGGAAAATATGCCTACGGTGGCGCTGACGGACGATAAGTTCATAGATGGAAATATTGATATTTTAGGAATTCTTGTTGCAGCGGGCATGGCAGCATCCCGATCTGAGGCACGCCGTGCCGTGGAGCAGGGCGGAGTTTCCGTAAAGGGAGAAAAAGTGGGGGATATTAAGATATCCTACACGAAAGAGATGATTGCAGCCGAAGAATTTATAGTAAAAAAAGGAAAAAAGAGTTTCAAGAAAATTGTTGTAAAATAGAAAAAGAAAGGAAGAGACAAGATGGAAAGGAAGGCAAAAGAGAGGACACTTATGTCCTACGCACCGGATATTAAGGTTGTAGACTGTACATTGCGTGATGGAGGATTGGTCAATGATTTCTTCTTCGATGAGGAATTTGTGAAAGACTTATACAATGCGAATATCAAAGCGGGTGTGGATTATATGGAGTTTGGATATAAGGCATCCAAGGAGATGTTTGATGTGAACAAGTTCGGAAAATGGAAATTCTGTGATGACAAGGATATCCGGGCTATAGTGGGAGACAATAAAACAGACATGAAGATCGCGATCATGGCGGATGTGGGACGTTGTGATTTCAAGAAGGATATTCTGAACAAGAAGGACAGTCCGGTAGATCTGGTGCGGATTGCTACCTACATTAATACGATTCCTGCGGCGGTTGAAATGATCGAAGACTGTACGAAAAAAGGATATGAGACAACCGTTAATATTATGGCGATATCCAAATCCAATGACGTGGATATCGATGCGGCATTGGAGCTTCTCTGCCAGAGCAGCGTAGGAACGATATATCTGGTGGACAGTTACGGCTCTCTCTACCCGGAGCAGGTTAGAAGGCTGGCTGATAAATATCTGGATGTGGCGGACAAATATGGGAAAAAGGTCGGTATTCATGCTCATAACAATCAGCAGCTGGCGTTTGCCAATACTACGGAGGCAATTATTAAAGGAGTCAGTTATCTGGACGCTACGGTGAGCGGCCTTGGACGTGGGTGCGGAAATTGTCCCAGCGAACTGCTTCTGGGATTTTTAAAAAATCCGAAATACAGGATCAATCCGATACTGAAATTTGTAGAAAAGCATATTATTCCGCTCAGACAGTCCGGTGTGGTGTGGGGGTATGATGTGCCGTACCTTCTGACAGGTATATTGAATCAGCATCCGAAGACAGCGATTCAGTTTATGAAGGAGAAGAGGCAGGATTATAACGATTTCTATCTGGAGCTGTTGGATAATTTCTAAAGAACCAGAGTATTCTTTCACGGAATAACGCGAATATTTTGGGGAGGAATGATGTATAGGCTTCTAAACGGAGGAGAATGCTATGAAGAAGCTGGGAGATTGGGACGATGAATTTATAGATTTGGATGACGAATCGGATGATGCGTATGATGATTATGCGGAGGAGGACGAAGACGGGTATATGCGGCTTCCGGACAGGAATATCGTGATACCTGTGGTTGCGGTGGCTCTTCTGATTATTGTAATAATTGTCGGTATCGTGGCGGCATTTATATTATCATCCGGAAATAAAGAAAAACCTGTTGCAAGGATTGATCAACTTCCCGAAGAGACGGCACCGGAACAGGAGGCGGAGTTATCACAGTCGGAGGAGAGCTTTAAGGCGGAGGAAGAGAATCTCGTAGAAGATAATATCCAGCCGGTAGAGGAGGATTCGGAGGAAAATGTGACAGAGGATGAGGAATCCGAAGATCCGCAGGGCGATGCCATGAGTGCCGAACAGGGGACGGAAGTGGATGTGACGACGCTGTTATCTTCCGGCAGCGTGGCCGAGACGAATCAAGTAACCATCGGAATTGACGTGGCGAGATATCAGGGGACTATAGACTGGGCGCAGGCGGCGGCTTCAGGAATTGATTTTGCTATGGTACGGGTAGGATACCGCGCGGATGGCACGAGAGAGATCTGTGCCGATACGAATGCAAAGTATAATATGCAGGAGGCACAGAAGAACGGAATCAAACTGGGGGCGTATTTCTTCTCCACGGCGGTTACTGTAGAGGAGGCTGTGGAGGAGGCCGATTGGGTGGCGGATTATATTGCCGGGTATCAGATTACTTATCCGGTGGCATATGACTGCGAAGGATTTGAACGGCCTGACAGTGCACAGTACGGACTGACTAATACACAGCGTACCGACATTGCAGTTGCATTTTTGCAGGAAATATATAACAGGGGTTATACACCAATGTTCTATGCTTCCATGGGAGAACTCTCGGGCAGTGCGAAATGGGATACAGAGAGAATAGAGAGCAGTTATCGAATATGGGTATCACAGTATCCGGCGGTACCTTATCCGGAGACGGAGAAGTCATCCTACGGCGGTGTTCATGCCATGTGGCAGTATACGAATCGTGGTACGGTGGCGGGAATTTCCAGACCCGTAGATGTGAATGTGGCATATTTCGGGTATGAAGGTACGGCCGAAGCGCATAGCTTAGAGACTCCCGAGGAAGCCCATGCAGACGTGGAAGCGCTGATGAATTTTACGGAAGTAAATGAAACGGTAACGGCTAAGGATTCCACAAATCTGCGAAACATTCCCAGCCAGGGAGAGGAAAGCGCCATAGTGTATACGCTGAAAAACGGTGAGACTGCGACAAGAACCGGTGTTAGTGACAGTGGCTGGTCGAGACTCATTTATGAAGGTCAGACGGTTTATGCGGTATCAAGCTATCTGACGACAGATTTGGGCTATCAGGCACCCGTACAGGAAGGAGCAGGCAGCGGTGACGGACTTAAGACGAAATTTGCAGATCGAAGCGATCGGGTGACGGCGAAAATTGAAGTCAATCTGCGAGCCCTTCCAAGTGTAACCAATCCGGATGCTACGGTGGTTGCGGTATTACATAACGGGGAGTATGTAACCAGAACGGGTATCAATGAAGAGTATGGCTGGTCGAGAGTGGATTATAACGGACAGACATTGTATTGTATCAGCAGTTATTTAATGAATTAGGTAAAATTTAGAAAAAAGGTAACTATTCAGAACAGGTCGGAGCATTTACTGCTGAGACCGTAAGAATATGATTCAGCAAGCAAAATCCCATTGTCGAAGATAATTTAGGATGGATTTTGCATCGTAACTGTGAAGGTACTGAACAGTTACGAAAAAAGATATATGACAGAGATTATCTGCCATATATCTTTTTTAAATTGGTAAGTTTTGCACTTGCATTCATGAGCAGAGCATCCGCAACCGTGAGTGCAGCCATCGTTTCTACGACGACTACGGCGCGAGGGACAATGACAGGATCGTGACGCCCTTTAATAGAGATTTCTATGTTTTCGCCTTTTTTATTGACCGTTTCCTGTGGTGAGAAGATCGATGGTGTGGGTTTCACGTATGCACGCAGAAGGATTCTGGATCCGTCGCTAATCCCGCCCAAGAGGCCGCCCGCGTGATTGGTGCGCTTGGTAACTTTGCCGTCGTCCATATAGAAGAAATCGTTGTTTTCGGAACCATGGCGAGAAGCAGCTTTAGTCCCGGCTCCGATTTCTATGGCTTTGACAGCACCTATGGACATAATTGCTTTTGAGAGGTTTGCGTCCAGTTTCTCGAAGACGGGGTCGCCGAGGCCGGCAGGAACACCGTCTATGATACATTCAACCACACCGCCGGCGGAGTCACAACTTCTCATGCAGTCGGCGAGAAAAGATTCCGCCTGAATCGAAGCGTCTCTGTCAGGCATGCAGGTAGGAGTTGAGAGGATGGCATCTCGATCAAATTTATCCATATTGATATGAATCGGACCGATAGACTCTGTGTAGGCTGTCACGTTAATGCCAAATTCCGCCAGAAGTTTTGCAGCAACTGCTCCGGCGGCAACACGCCCGATGGTTTCACGCCCCGAAGACCGTCCGCCGCCGCGATAGTCGCGGAATCCGTATTTAGCGTCAAACGTATAGTCGGCGTGTCCAGGGCGATAGTAATTTGCAATCTCACTGTAGTCAGCGGAGTGTTGTGATGTATTGCGCACCAGCATGGAGATCGGAGTGCCTGTAGTACGATCTTCGAAGATACCTGAGAGAATCTCTACGGCATCCGCTTCTTTTCGGGGAGTGGCAATCCGGGTCTGTCCAGGCTTGCGTCTGTCCAGGTAGGGCTGAATATCGTTAGTGGTCAGGGGCAGTCCGGCAGGACAGCCGTCTAACACAACACCGAGCGCTGCACCATGGGATTCGCCCCATGTGGTAATCCGAAAGATATTTCCGAAAGATGAACCAGCCATAATAATAATCCTTTCTTTTACATTTAATGAAATAATATTGTGATAATGGTAGTTGACCGAAAAGACAGAGAAAAGCGTGAAGTTTTCAGAAAATAAAATGAAGGATAACTTGCACGGAAATGATAACGGATGGTATGTTAAATAATGGTTTAAATTGGATAATTTCCGTCGCTTTAAATCTGCCTATACGGAGTATACCACATCGCTTTATGGAAATAAATAATAAAAAAATTGCAAAAAATTGATTGATTTACATAAAAAAGGTGTACAAATAAATTTTATGTGTTATGATATTAATCAGAACTATATATAGTATTTCGATATAAATGACATTACAAAACAAAACGACATAGTATATATACACAGTGGATTGAATACACAGAGCCATAACGGGTTTGAGGAATCTGATGAAAAAAACATTTCGGGAAAAAATAATTTCAAAATTTACGAGTATTGCAAAAAAGAATAAATTTATGTATTATCCGTGTCTTGCAGCGCTTTCCGTTATTCTGGGAGGGTATCACCTCGGCAGACATTTTGTGACGAATACCAAACGATATGCCGGAGTCGTGTTTGTTGTACTCTTCTTTATGAATAGCTGTAGCTTTTCTTTTGCAGTGTTTGCTGAGAAAACCGGTTTTATCAAGGCACAGGAAACATACAGCGCCATCGTGGAGGACTCGGATATTACGCTTGCGGTGGAAGCGGAGGCAGATTCGGAGGAAGTGGATTTGCCGGAGGATGGGGAGATTGATTTGAATTATGATCCGGAAACGGATATTACGGACGTGGATGTGTATACGCTTGATGATATTTTAGGGGGTGGAGAAGATTACCGGCCGGAGAATGAGCAGACGGACGATGACAACGAAGAAGGCAGCGAGGCGGTGAAAGTGCCGGAAGATTATGAATTTGATAGTACGGATTGGCGGTTCGTTCTGATCAACAAACAGCATCCCATACCGGATAACTATGATTTTAACCTCGGCAGGACCAAGGATACGATACGGTGTGATGACAGGATCATTGAAGATCTGATGCTTATGTTGCAGGCGGCCCAGAAGGACGGTTTTAATCTGGGTGTGCAGTCCTCGTACAGGACATTCGACAGACAGGAATCCAATTTTAATGACAGAATCAAATATTATATGAAGCAAGGACTATCTTATATGGATGCCTATAAGAAAACCTCGCAGGTAATCACGGTTCCTGGCTGCAGTGAGCATGAGATCGGAATGGCTTTGGATATTACTTCAGATACGTATACACAGTTGTTGCAGGGATTTGCTGAAACAGAGGAAGGTAAATGGCTTGCGGAGCACGGTCATGAGTACGGATTCATACTGCGTTATCCCTCCGGTAAAGAATATATCACCGGGATAGAATATGAACCATGGCATTTTCGTTATGTGGGCAGAGAGGCGGCCAAGATCATGCATGACGAGAATATCTGTCTGGAAGAATTCTGGGATAAGTATCTGTAGAGTGGAGACAGGCAATGTACAGAATATTAACAACAGAAGGAAGAGCAAAACGGGCGCAGCTGGAAACGGTACACGGGACGATCCAGACGCCCGTATTTATGAATGTGGGTACTGTGGCGGCCATTAAGGGTGCCGTATCCACGGAGGACCTGGAGGGGATCAAGACACAGGTGGAATTGTCTAACACATATCATCTGCATGTGCGTCCCGGCGATGAGATCATTAAAAAAATGGGCGGTTTACATAAGTTCATGTCATGGAACAAACCGATTCTGACGGATTCCGGCGGGTTTCAGGTTTTTTCATTAGCCAGCCTGCGAAAGATCAAGGAAGAGGGCGTTTATTTTAATTCTCATGTAGACGGCAGGAAAATATTTATGGGGCCGGAGGAGAGCATGCGGATTCAGTCCAATCTTGCCTCCACCATGGCGATGGCTTTTGACGAGTGTCCTTCCAGTGTGGCGGACAGACATTATGTGGAGGCTTCCGTGGCACGTACCACCAGATGGCTGGAACGCTGTAAGACGGAAATGAATCGATTGAACGGACTGGAAGATACGATCAATAAAAAGCAGCTTTTGTTCGGAATCAATCAGGGTGCCGTATTTGATGATATCCGGATTGATCACGCCAGGCGGATTGCAGAGATGGAATGCGACGGTTACGCACTCGGCGGGCTTGCAGTGGGAGAGAGCCATGAGCAGATGTATCATGTAATAGAAGAGACGGTTCCGTATCTTCCGCAGGATAAACCTACCTATCTTATGGGGGTAGGTACGCCGGCCAATATTCTGGAGGCTGTCGAACGGGGTGTGGATTTCTTTGATTGTGTATATCCCACACGAAACGGCAGACATGGACACTTGTATACTAATCAAGGGAAGATCAATCTGTTCAACGCGCGATATGAGCTGGATGAGAGGCCGATCGAGGTGGGCTGTGAATGCCCGGCCTGCAGAAGATACTCAAGAGCATATATCAGGCATCTGTTAAAAGCAAAAGAGATGCTTGGCATGCGGCTGTGTGTACTGCATAATCTCTATTTCTATAATACGATGATGGAGGAAATCAGAGAAGCGCTTGAACAGGGTGTTTTTGCGGCATACAAGAAGCGTAAGCTGGATGGGATGTGCCGGAGTGGGGAAAACAGTGCGGAAATCTAAAAAGAATCTAAAAAAGCTTGTTTTCTTAACTTGTTTTGTGTATGATATGTTTTGAACGCTTAGACGTATGACATGGCAGAGTTATTGCCGGGTCATATAGGAATATATGGAGGAAAAAGATATGGGTATTTTATTGACAGGTGACGGAGCAGCAGCGGCGGCAACAGGCGGCGGCATGGTCATGATTCTTTACATTGTTGTAATTGTGGCATTCATGTATTTTATTATGATTCGTCCGCAGAAGAAAGAGCAGAAGAGAATGGCGGCGATGTTAGCGGAGATGAGCGTTGGCGATTGTGTGCTTACGACAAGTGGTTTCTACGGCATTGTGATCGATATCACGGAGGATACGATTATTGTTGAATTCGGCAGCAACAAGAACTGTCGTATTCCTATGCAGAAGTCTGCGGTTGCACAGATCGAGAAGGCAGATGCGGAATAAGAGATAATAAAACGAGCTTACTCACAATCGAGTGTAGCTCGTTTTTTATTCTATAGGAAATTTCTCGCTTATGCACGAGTTTGCGAAGCAAATCTCGCAATTGAGCGAAGCTCAATTTTTTATTTGTGAGAAAGGACGGAAAACGATTTCCACAATATGGTTCTTTTGTAAACATCTACAAAATGCAAGTTTATCTCTTGACAGTGTATTCCACATCGTGTAGAATGCAAAGTTGTGTGATAAAGCACAATGACTCGCGACGAGTAAAAGGAGGAGAATATTATGAAAATAAGAACAGTGAAATTAGTTGCATGTGCAGCAATCATGGCGCTTACATTATCCATGACCGCTTGTGGCGGTGATGATGCTGCTGCAACAGCGGGAACGGAGACAGAGGTTGCAGACACGGATGAATCTGCAGAAGTTGAGCCGGAAACGGAAGAGGAGACAGAGCCTGAGACAGAAGAGCCTGCAGATGATGCAGAAGCAGAAGAGGTTGAAGATGAGGCGGATGACGCAGACGCTGCAGATGAGGGTGATTATACAACCTTAGAGGATTACTACAATGATCCTACCGTTTCGGCAGCTTTGAAGAGCGCTTTTGATGCTATGGCAGGTGACGGTATGTCTGCAGATTGTGAAGTAAGTGGCAATGAGTTCACCGTAATCATCAAGATTGAGGACAGCTCCATGATCGTTGACGGTATGGGTGAGGCTCTTTCCGCTGCATTAGATGCACAGGCAGATACATTCAAAGCACAGGTTAAGCAGTTCGATGATGTGATCGGACAGGACGGAGCCTGCACGGTTGTTATGCGTTATACAGATCCTGATGACAACGTACTTGCAGAAAAAGCCTTTACAGCAAACTAAAAGCTGAATATCGTATTGTAGTTGCCATAAGAGATTACGGCAGACTATGATTGAGACAAGAAAAGTAAGAGACGGACTTAACTGTTCGTCTCTTTTGTTTTTTGATACCATAGAGAAGGCACGGACAAACTCTTCTTGAAATTTATAGAAGAATAGACTATGATATATAAGTGATATTTTGCGACAAATGACACGGAAATGAGGGATTGATATGGATTTGAGGATTACGTGCATTCCGGGGGACGGGATTGGACCGGAGATTATAGCGGAAGCAAAGAAAGTTCTTGATGCTGTGGCCAAGCGGTACGGGCATACCATGCATTATACGGATATTCTGATGGGTGGTGCGTCTATTGACGTGCATGGTGTTCCCCTGACAAAGGAAGCGGTTGAAACAGCGAAGAGCGGCGATGCCGTATTGATGGGGTCTATCGGCGGAGACACGACGACTTCTCCGTGGTATCGGCTGGAGCCTTCCTTAAGACCGGAAGCCGGACTACTGGCAATCAGGAAGGAACTGAGTCTATTTGCGAATCTAAGACCTGCGGTATTGTATGATGAACTGGTGGCGGCTTGTCCGTTAAAAGATGAGATAGCTGCCGCGGGATTTGATATGATAATTATGCGAGAGCTGACCGGCGGACTCTACTTCGGAGAGAAGAGGACGATTGAGGAGAACGGAGTGAGAAAGGCAGTTGATACGCTTGTATACGATGAGAATGAGATCAGGCGGATTGCCGTGAAGGGATTTGATATCGCCATGAAACGGCGAAAGAAAGTGACGAGCGTGGATAAGGCCAACGTGCTGGCTTCTTCAAGATTGTGGAGAAGCGTGGTGGATGAGGTCGCAAAGAAGTATCCGGAAGTGACTTTAGAACATATGCTGGTAGATAACTGCGCGATGCAGCTTGTCAAAGATCCCGCACAGTTTGATGTCATTCTGACAGAAAATATGTTTGGCGATATCCTGTCTGATGAGGCGAGCATGGTGACCGGATCTATCGGAATGCTGGCTTCGGCCTCCTTAAATGATACGAAGTTTGGTCTGTATGAGCCGAGCCATGGTTCTGCACCGGACATTGCCGGAAAAGATATTGCGAATCCGATTGCCACGGTTCTTTCTGCAGCAATGATGCTGCGCTACAGCTTCGATCTGGATCGTGAAGCAGATGCGGTCGAGAGTGCGGTAAGAGAGGTCCTTCAGAGCGGTTACCGCACGGGCGATATTATGGCTGAGGGATGTACTCAGGTAGGGTGCAGACAGATGGGAGATCTTTTGGCTGAGCGGATCAAATAGAAAAGAACCGAGACGGAAAATGCAGGGAACTTTTATGGAACAGAACAATAAGCGGAAGAAACTTGATATTGAGACAACTGTGTTTATTCTGTTTCTTATGGGGCTGACAGTCTATTACGGCTGGCGTATGTTTGCGCTGACGCCGTGGTATGATGAGCTCTACACATACTACTTTTTTATCAGCAGGGGGCCGGTTTATGCGGCAATTCATTGGCCGCTGCCCAATAATCATATTGGGTATTCGGTATTGTCGGCCTGTCTTGGCATTTTCGGAAATTCTGCCATTGCGCTGCGAGGTATCTCTTATCTGTGCAGTCTCGGAAGTATGATTCTGATTTTTCGAATCGGCAGAAAATGTTTTATGCGCGGACTGGCGCTTATCCCTGTTTTCCTCTATGCGGGTATGAAACTGGTAAATCAGCTTGCGGTGCAGGGAAGAGGATATGCACTTGTATCATTCTGTTATTTTGTGGCAATATACGAACTGCTGTGCATTACGGTAGAGCATAAAGAACGGATTCGGGACTATATATGTTTCGGCATAAGCTTGGCGCTCGCGTTGTATGCGATTCCCAGCAGTCTGTATGTTGTGATTCCGATTTGTCTTGTGGGTGGTATTGTTCTGCTTGCATGCGGCGAGTACAGAGGTTTTTGGCGATTGGTTCTCACTTCTCTGGTCGGGGCGGTCTGTACGCTAGGTCTGTATGGGGTGGTATGGCTTGCCATCGGTTCCAATTTGCTTATGAAAACAGAAGGCAGTGCATACTACGGCATGGGGCATGGAGCAATTATCCTGCATGCGCCGTTTGCGGCACTGCGGACCGGGATTGAATATATGCTGGCAACGCCGTATATCCAAAGCGTGGGCAGAGAGGGATTTGCCGGTAAATTTATAAGCTGGCTGCACAGCATGCTAAATGAATTTTACATGGGTGGTGCAGTGATACTGGCGGTTCTGTTGATTCTCTGTATTATGCATGTGGTGTACTGTATTATAAAGAGAATAAATAACAATAGTTATAGGAACAAACCTGCCGAAGAAAACGAACGTTATGATTACTTCGTGGAGATCTATCTGGCAGTCAGCCTGATTGTGATTCCGCTTATGCAGATCTGTTTGTGTTCGCTGCCATATTACAGAGTGTTTTCTTTCGCAGGTGCATTGGTGGCTTTTGCAGTCACATGGCTTTGGCAGGCTGTCGTCAGAGGATTTATTTCCGGACAGAGCGGGAAATACATGCCGATATTCGGAAGCATGGCGGCAGGAATTCTGTGTATTGTCATGCTGCTTACTCCGTCTTATCAGGCTCAGTACAGCGACAGGGAGGCGGCAATAGAGGATGCTTATGAACAGGCAGAGTTGTCCCGGCTGCAGAAGATCGCCGTGACGGACTGTGATCAGGAATATCTGTTGTTATTTTTATATGACATAGATGAAGAGCGAATTACACGTGATTTGACAGAAGCGGAGGCCGTGCTGGCGGACAAGTATCTGCTGTTAGATTACAATACAGATGTTATTGATTGGAGCGGCGATGATTGGAAGCTGTATCTGACACAGGAAGAGTTTGCAGCAGCGCGGATAGTCGAACGGATGGAAGCTGTCTATGAAAATAATAGATTTATCCTATACATGGAAAATAATGATAAAGGAGAATGAGTATGAGAAGCGATAATGTAAAGGCGGGTGTACAGCAGGCACCGCACAGAAGTTTATTTAATGCTTTGGGATTTACGGAGGAGGAGATGAGAAAACCTATGGTAGGTATTGTCAGCTCTTATAATGAGATCGTGCCGGGACATATGAATCTGGATAAGATTGTGAATGCCGTAAAGCTTGGTGTGGCTGAGGCAGGAGGCGTGCCGGTTGTATTTCCGGCAATTGCGGTTTGCGATGGTATTGCCATGGGACATATCGGAATGAAATATTCTCTGGTTACAAGAGATCTGATTGCAGATTCTACGGAGTGCATGGCATTGGCACATCAGTTTGACGCACTTGTGATGGTGCCTAACTGCGATAAGAATGTGCCTGGCCTGCTTATGGCGGCGGCGCGTATTAATGTTCCGACCGTATTTGTATCGGGCGGCCCCATGCTGGCGGGTCATGTGCACGGGCAGAAGAGAAGTCTTTCTTCCATGTTTGAAGCTGTGGGCTCCTATGCGGCGGGAACCATGAACGACGAAGAACTAAGAGAGTTTGAGGAGAAGACATGCCCTACTTGCGGTTCCTGTTCCGGTATGTATACAGCGAATTCCATGAACTGTCTGACGGAAGTGCTGGGTATGGGACTTGGCGGCAACGGTACGATACCCGCGGTTTATTCCGAGCGAATTAAGCTGGCGAAGCATGCCGGTATGGCTGTTATGAAACTGTTGCAAGAGAATATCTGTCCCAGAGATATTATGACGAAAGATGCAATACTGAATGCGTTGACGGTGGATATGGCTTTGGGATGCTCCACTAATTCCATGTTGCATCTGCCTGCAATCGCGCATGAGGTCGGTTTTGATTTTGATATTTCTTACGCCAATGAGATCAGTGAGAAAACCCCTAATCTGTGTCATCTGGCACCGGCAGGACCTACTTATATGGAAGATTTAAACGAGGCAGGCGGTGTCTATGCAGTCATGAAAGAACTGGCGGATATCGGTCTTCTGCATACAGAATGTATGACTGTGACCGGTGAGACCATCGGTGAGAACATTAAAGATGCGGTTAATAAGAATCCGGAGGTAATCAGGACTGTGGATAATCCTTACAGTAAGACCGGCGGACTCGCCGTACTGAAAGGTAATCTGGCACCGGACGGCAGTGTAGTCAAACGTTCCGCGGTGGTAGAAGAAATGATGGTTCATGAAGGACCGGCAAGAGTATTTGAGTGCGAAGAAGATGCCATAGCGGCCATTAAGGGTGGCAAAATCGTACCGGGGGATGTGGTAGTCATCCGCTATGAAGGACCAAAGGGTGGTCCCGGTATGCGTGAGATGTTGAATCCAACTTCCGCAATTGCAGGAATGGGGCTTGGGTCCAGCGTGGCGCTGATTACGGACGGAAGATTCTCCGGCGCATCTCGCGGCGCTTCCATCGGACATGTATCTCCGGAAGCGGCGGTCGGCGGACCGATCGCGTTTGTGGAAGAGGGGGATATTATCAGTATAGATATTCCGAATATGAAGCTGGATGTGAAAGTATCCGATGAGGAACTGGCGGCCAGAAGAGCAAAGTGGCAGCCCAGAGAACCGAAAGTGACGAGCGGGTATCTGGCAAGATACCGTGAGATGGTTACGAGCGGTAACAGAGGCGCTATTTTGGAAATACCCGCAAATCATTGAGATTTGTGACATTGTGCAGAGCCGGACGGCGGAATAAGTAATAAGAAAACAGTAGGAGGAGTATAGATCATGAAATTAACCGGTGCAGAGATCGTTGTAGAGTGTCTGAAAGAGCAGGGTGTGGACACCGTGTTCGGATATCCGGGCGGGACGATCCTGAATGTATACGACG
This sequence comes from Lachnospiraceae bacterium, assembly GCA_014804485.1. Taxonomy (GTDB): domain Bacteria; phylum Bacillota; class Clostridia; order Lachnospirales; family Lachnospiraceae; genus UBA3282. The sequence goes on along the minus strand of JAAUZT010000018.1, from coordinate 37,292 downwards.
CATTGTATCAACATAGTAATGAAATAAACCATATTTTGACTTCCCATGAACAGGGAGCCGCACATGCCGCGGATGGATATGCCAGAGCCACAGGCAAGGTAGGCGTGTGTCTGGCGACCAGCGGTCCGGGCGCTACTAATCTGGTGACGGGTATTGCTACGGCATATATGGACTCCGTGCCAATGGTAGCGATCACATGTAACGTGGTATTGCCCTCTCTTGGAAAGGATTCTTTCCAGGAAGTTGATATCGCCGGTGTGACCCTGCCGATCACCAAGCATAATTATATTGTGAAGGATATCAATATTCTGGCGCAAACGCTTCGTAAAGCTTTTGCCATAGCGGGCAGTGGAAGACCGGGTCCGGTGTTGGTGGATATCACGAAAGACGTGACATCTAACAGCTGTGAGTTTGAGCCCGAGACACCGGAGGCGGTAAAGCCTTGTTCCGGTTATACGGAGGAGGAACTGCAGGCAGCGCTGACACTTTTAAAAGAATCGAAAAAACCATATATTTATGTGGGCGGCGGAGCGGTTATCTCCGGTGCATATCGAGAGGTAAGAGATTTTGCGCAGAGAATGGATGCACCGGTTTGTGACACACTGATGGGCAAAGGTGTCTGCGATGGGCATGAGGCGCGTTATACGGGTATGATCGGTATGCATGGCACGAAAACTTCCAATTTTGGAGTCAGTGAGTGTGACCTGCTGATTGCATTGGGAGCCAGATTCTCTGATCGCGTGGTGGGCAATCCGAACAAGTTTGCGGAGAATGCCAAGGTATTGCACGTTGATATTGATGCCGCGGAGATTAATAAGAATATTAAGACAGACGTTTCTCTTGTGGGAGATTTGAAAGAAGTGCTGGGCAGAATCAATGCGCAGCTGGAACAGCAGGAACATACGGAGTGGATGCAGCATATTACACAATTAAAGGAGCAATATCCGTTGAGTTATGATGAATCCGCATTGTCATGTCCATATATTATTGAAGAGATCGACAGAGTGACAAAGGGCAGTGCGGTGATTACCACGGATGTGGGACAACATCAGATGTGGGCAGCGCAGTACTATAAATATTCCATGCCCCGCACATTGCTTACATCAGGCGGACTGGGCACCATGGGATATGGTCTGGGTGCATGCATAGGCGCTAAGATGGGACAGCCGGATAAGATCTGTATTAACATTGCAGGGGACGGCTGCTTCCGCATGAATATGAATGAACTTGCCACGGCAAGCCGCTACAATATTCCGATTATTCAGGTGGTGATCAACAATCACGTGCTTGGCATGGTGAGGCAGTGGCAGACACTTTTCTACGGTAAACGTTATTCCCAGACAGTCTTAAATGACGGTGTGGATTTCTGCAAGGTAGCGGAAGGTCTGGGATGTGAGGCAATCAGAGTGACGAAGAAAGAGGAAGTGGCACCTTCCATCGAGCGTGCGATCGCTTTGAATAAACCGGTATTGTTAGACTGTATCATTCCGGAAGATGACAAGGTATTTCCGATGGTTCCGGCGGGGGCGCCGATTAGTGAGGCGTTTGATGCAGAGGACCTATTAAAGAAGGAACATTAAGGGCGGCCACCGGAAGCAATACGGAAGATGGCTTGAATTAAAGTTGACTGGAAACATCTTTATGAAAAGATTATTGAAACATTTGATGATCATATTATGTATCATTCTGGTCAGTCTGATGGGAACATACATCGGACTGGCCATTTACTACCACAATGCGTTTGCTTACGGAACGTGGATTAACGGCGTATACTGCACAGGAAAAAGCATTCAGGATGTAAATGATGAACTCGTGCCCGGTTTTGCATATGAGGGACTTACGGTTTATGACATGGAAGGCAATTCCTACTTCATATCCGCAGAGGAGATCGACTATCAATTTGATTTTATGAAAGCGTTGGAGGTATACCGGAAACAGCAGAATCCATGGATGTGGATTGAGAGTCTGTTTTATGGTGACAGTGTAGATCTTATTCCGATCGTGTCCTATGACGGTCAGGCGCTTGCCGATGTTCTGGATCAGATGCCTTTTATGCTGCCGGTGAGAGAGCACCCGGAGGAAGAGCGTAAAGTTGCCATTATTAAGACAAATCAGGGATATGAACTTATAAATGAGAGGCAGGGAGTTCTGTTGGCAGATGAGGCGGCAGAAGCGGTCACAAGAGCCATAGAGCAGTCCGAAAAGGAGCTTTCTCTGGAAGAGGCAGGATGTTATCATGATCTGGCATTGACGTCCCAGATGCAGGATACACTCGGAATGTGGGAACAGGTGAAAAGTTTTCAGGAGTGCGGCATCGTCTATCAGATGGGAGAAGAGCAGATTGCCGTTGACGGATCGGTAGTCTGTGAGTGGATAGAGCTTGCGGAGGACGGCAGTTTTGCCATGGACGACAGTGGTAATCTTAAACTGCGCGAAGGTGCGATAGAGGAGTTTGTTGATGCACTTGCAGCACGGTATGATACGGTCGGAGGAAGCAGACAGTTTCGGGCAACCAGAGGAGAGTTGGTAACTGTTGAGGGCGGTACTTACGGCAATAAGATCGATCGTGAAGCAGAGGTGGCTTATCTGACGGAAGCCTTCATGAATCACAGGAAAGAGGTTCATGAGCCGGAGTATATACAGACGGCATTGCAGCAGGGGAAAGATGATATCGGGGACACATATGTAGAAGTGGATATGGGAGAACAGATGATGTACTATTATGTAAAAGGGGTACAACAGATCGCGACTCCCATTGTGACCGGTAATACTTCCCGTAAAATGGGAACTCCCGCCGGAGTCAATTATGTGTATTTGAAACAGACGAATCGTATTTTAAGAGGACCGGGGTATGCTTCACACGTGGATTTCTGGATGCCGGTGAAGGGTAATATCGGCATTCACGATGCGGCCTGGCGCAGCAGGTTCGGCGGAACGATTTATCAGACGAACGGCTCCCACGGATGTATTAACACACCCAGAGAGACCATGGTACAGTTGTATGAGAGTGTGGAAGTCGGAACGCCGGTGGTAATGTTCTACTAAAAAATTTCACGTTGTAATTGACTAAAGTATGGGAAAAAGGTAAAATGTTTGTTGGTCTATAAATTATGTTTATTCAATTGGAGGAGATAAAAGTGGCTAGAGTGTACAATTTTTCAGCAGGCCCTGCTGTTTTGCCGGAGGAGGTCTTACGGGAAGCGGCGGAGGAAATGTTAGACTATAAGGGAACCGGCATGTCGGTCATGGAGATGAGCCATCGATCTAAGGCATATGATACGATTATCAAAGAGGCGGAGGCAGATTTAAGAACGCTTCTGAATATTCCCGACAACTATAAAGTATTGTTTTTGCAGGGCGGTGCAAGCCTGATTTTTGCCTCTGTTCCTATGAACCTTATGAAAAACCGCAAGGCGGGCTATATCCTGACGGGACAGTGGGCGAAGAAAGCCTTTGCCGAGGCGAAGATTTACGGTGAAGCGGTGGAGCTGGCATCCTCAGCGGATCAGACTTTTTCCTATATTCCGGATTGTTGCGATCTGCCGATTACAGACGATATGGATTATGTGTACATATGCGAGAATAACACGATCTATGGTACAAAATTCCATAAACTGCCTGATACGAAAGGCAAGATCCTTGTCTCGGATGTGTCATCCTGTTTCCTGTCTGAGCCTATGGATATATCCAAGTACGGCATGGTCTATGCGGGTGTGCAGAAGAACGTAGGACCTGCGGGGACGCAGATTGTGATTATCAGAGAAGATTTGCTTACGGATGATGTGCTTCCGGGTACACCTACCATGATGAAATATAAGGTTCACGCGGATAACGATTCTTTGTATAATACACCGCCATGCTACGGTATCTATATCTGCGGCAAGGTGTTTAAGTGGCTCTTGAAAAACGGCGGACTGGAAGCCATGAAGGAGCTGAATGAGAAGAAAGCGAAGATCCTGTATGATTTTCTGGATGAGAGCAAGATGTTTAAAGGGACCGTCAGAAAAGAGGATCGTTCCCTTATGAACGTGCCGTTTGTAACCGGTAATGAGGAATTGGATGCGAAGTTTATTAAGGCTGCGACAGAAGCGGGCTTCGTGAATCTGAAGGGACACCGTACCGTGGGTGGTATGCGGGCGAGCATATATAATGCTATGCCGATAGAAGGTGTGGAGAAGCTGGTCGCATTTATGAGGGAGTTCGAAGAAAAGACTGAAAAATAGAAAAGAGGATATACGAATGTTTAAGTATCATTGTTTAAATCCCATCGCAGGGGTCGGTTTGGAGAAATTCAACGATCAATATGTGAAGACAGATAACATGGATGAGGCTGACGGAATCTTGGTGAGAAGTGCCGCTATGCATGATATGGAGCTGTCGGATAATCTGCTTGCCATTGCGAGAGCCGGAGCGGGTGTCAATAATATTCCGCTGGATAAGTGTGCGGAGAAGGGTATCGTAGTATTTAATACGCCTGGGGCAAATGCCAACGGAGTGAAAGAGCTTGTGATTGCGGGTATGCTACTTGCTTCCCGTGATGTAGTGGGCGGTATCGAGTGGGTCAAGGACAATCAGTCCGATGAAAACGTAGGGAAGTCCGCCGAGAAAGCGAAGAAGAATTTTGCTGGTACGGAGATTGAGGGTAAAAAGCTGGGAATTATCGGACTTGGCGCGATTGGTGTCAGAGTCGCTAATGTAGCAAAACATTTAGGGATGGAAGTGTACGGTTATGATCCTTATGTGTCCGTAGATGCGGCATGGAACTTAAGCCGTGATGTAAAGCATGTGCTGAATGTGGAGGAAATCTATGAGGAGTGTGATTTAGTTACGATCCATGTGCCTTTGATGGATGCCACAAAAGGGATGATAAATGAAGAAGCAATCGGTAAGATGAAAGATGGTGTGATTCTGCTGAATTTTGCCAGAGATCTTCTTGTGGATGAGAAAGCGGTACTGGAGGGAATTAAATCCGGTAAGATTCGAAAATATGTGTCTGATTTCCCGAACAGTACCACGGCGGGACAGGACGGCTGTATCGTGATTCCGCATCTGGGTGCTTCTACGGAAGAATCAGAGGATAACTGTGCGGTGATGGCGGTTAAGGAATTAAAGGATTATCTGGAAAACGGTAATATCGTTAACAGTGTCAATTATCCGAAATGCGATATGGGTGTCTGCGCACAGGCGGGACGTGTGGCAATTTTTCATAAAAATATTGCCAATATGATCACGAAATTTACTGCATGTTTCGGAGATAACAATATCAATATTACGGATATGACCAATAAATCCAAGGGTGAAGTTGCATATACCATGCTTGATATCGAGTCTCCCGCTTCTGATGATATCATTCAGAAATTGCAGTCTATAGGCGGCGTGTTCAGAGTGAGAGTCGTAAAATAGAAAAGAACAATCATAAATCGGGGCAGACTGCAGAGTCTGCCCCTTTTCAGGTGGCAGTTTGAAGCTTTAATTCAGCCGGTTTGCAATTTTAGAAAAATTGGCTGTTTCTTCTTCGTCAAGTGTCGCCTGCAGTTGATTTTCCGCTTCCACAGAGGATTCGCTTGCCAGATCCATATAGAGGATAAACACATCTTCGATGGACATGCCTTTCTCGTCGGCAATTTCCTGCATAACGGGTTTCAGCGTCTCTAATTGGAATGAGATCCGCGTCTTCTGAGGATCAATGTCTGCCAATGCCTCCTCGGCGTAGGCGTTAATACGGTCTAAGATTTCTTTGTTTTCTGGGGTCATATGATACACATCCTTTTTCTTTATTTTATTCTCGACAGTAATGCGCCAAGTAGACATGCATGCATGGATATTTGACGACTGCCGGTATGGTTGCTATACCATTCATAAGTTACTGCGTATGACAGACTAATGTCCACAGGTTATCTAGGCCGTTCGCGCAGATGAAAGTTAATATCTTCGTCGCCGCGCTCTCGCTCCGTAAAAAGCGTAGCGGGCACTAAGTTCGTGAAATACCTCACTAAGTGCCGACGCTTTTTAAGGGGCTCCTTAAGATATTAACTTCCATCTGCGCTTAGATATTGATTGTGCTTGAACAATAATCATGGCTGAACTGCTAAACACATTTTAGCACTTCGTGCTTGTGCTGTATAGGCTTATTTGATAAAATGAATCTATATAGCATATGCAGATTTCGATAAGAATATAAAATTATATTAGTAGATCAAACCGACCGAAATGACGGGTAACCGCAAAAGACCGGTCGGAAATCAGAATAGGAGATAAGATGGCGAAAGTGAACCCATTTCGTGCCGTGCGGCCGAGAGAGGATCTGGCGGATCGGATCGCAGCTCTGCCTTATGATGTATACAGCAGGCAGGAGGCTTATGAGAAAGTACAGGGCGATCCCTATACGTTTCTGCGGATTGACAGACCGGAGACACAGTTTCCGCAGGACTATGACATGTATGCGCCGGAAGTGTATGATAAGGCGAGGAATATGTTGAATGATATGCTTCGGGACGGATTGCTGATCGAGGAAGACCGGGAGGCATATTATGTCTATGAGCTGGTGATGAACGGGCGTTCGCAGGTAGGAATCGGCGCCTGTGCCTCTGTGGAAGACTATGAAAATCAGGTTATAAAGAAGCATGAGAATACGAGAGCGGACAAGGAAGCGGACCGTATCCGTCATGTGGACGTGTGCAGCGCCCAGACCGGCCCTATTTTTCTGGCATACCGCGGACGGGAGGGCATAGAGCGGCAGGTTCGCAAGGTGATGAGCAGTTGTCCGGTATATGATTTTACGGCAGAGGACGGTATTATCCACAGACTTTGGGTGATCGATGATATAGGCGATGTGGAGCAGATTAGGCGGGAGTTTGAACAGGTGGAGTCGATCTATATCGCGGACGGACACCACAGATGTGCCTCGGCGGTACGGGTATCGCAGAGGCGCAGGCAATCACATCCGGAATATACCGGAGAGGAGCAGTTTAATTATTTCCTGTCAGTGCTCTTTCCTGATGATCAGTTGATGATTATGGACTATAATCGTGTGGTTAAGTCGCTTAACGGATATACAGAGGAGGCGTTTCTGGAGCGTATCGGGCAGGATTTCGACGTGGAAAGGATAGGAGAGGTGCCTTATAAACCCAAGTGTAAGGGTGAGATCGGTATGTATCTTCGCGATACATGGTACCGTATGAAAATCAGGGAACAGCAGTACTTTGGGGATGCGGTGGAGAACCTGGATGTGGCGGTTTTACAACGGGATCTTCTGGAGCCTGTGCTTGGGATATCAGATCCCAAGGTGGACGACCGGATTGATTTTGTAGGCGGAATCAGAGGATTGGAGGAACTGGAAAGAAGGGTACATAAGGATTCGAAAGTGGCTTTTGCCATGTACCCGACGGATATTCACGAACTGTTTGACGTGGCCGATGCCGGTAATTTAATGCCTCCGAAGTCCACATGGTTCGAGCCGAAACTGCGCAGCGGACTGTTGATCCACAGGATAGAGGAATAAGGTTTAGCATTCAGAACTTAATGAATCATGAGAGTTGAATTCAGGAAAGGGGAAAATGATCATTACGGTGGAAGTGATCATACGAGTGTAATATGAATAAAAGATTGTATAAACTGATGAACTGGGCACAGATAGAGGAGATTGTTTATTCCGAATCCGATAATCCGCATGAACTTCTCGGTGCTCATGTGACAGGCAGCTCCGTGCTTGTACAGACTTTCCAGCCCGGGGCAAAGAGCGTTCGCCTGCAGCCCGTAGAAGGTGATAAGAGTTATAAGATGGAGATGGCGGATGAGGAAGGATACTTTGCAGTACTTCTTCCGGGTAAGAAGATTCCCGATTATGAATATATCGTGGAGGCACAGGACGGGACACTTAAGAAGGTGAAAGATGCCTATAATTATCCGCCCCTGCTCACAAAGGAGGATACCGAGAAATTCAATGCAGGTATTCACTACATGATTTATGAGAAGCTTGGGGCGCATCCGGAGAAAATAGATGATACCGAGGGCGTTGTGTTTGCCGTGTGGGCACCGAATGCCATGCGGGTCAGCGTGGTAGGTGATTTTAACGGTTGGGACGGCAGGACACACCAGATGAGGAGACTCTGGGACTCCGGTATCTTTGAACTCTTTATACCAGGGGTGAAAGCGGGAGACTGCTACAAGTTTGAGGTCAAGGCGAAGGGGGGACTGACATTCTTAAAAGCCGATCCGTATGCATTCGGACAGCAGTTTAGACCGGACAGTGCTTCCGTTGTCAGGGATATCAACGGTTTTAAATGGGAAGACAGCAAGTGGATGAAGAACCGTGCGAAGGTGCAGGCGGAAGACGAACCGATCAATGTGTATGAGATTTATCTTGGTTCTTTCGCGAAGCCCGAGGATGGCAGAGATTTTTATAATTATCGTGAGCTGGCGCCTAAGATTATCGAATATGTGCAGAAAATGGGATATACTCATGTGGAGCTTATGCCGGTGATGGAACATCCGCTTGATGCATCGTGGGGATATCAGGTGATCGGATACTATGCGCCTACTTCCCGTTACGGCAATGCGGAAGATTTTATGTTTTTTATGAACGAGATGCATAAGGCGGGAATCGGAGTGATCTTAGACTGGGTTCCGGCGCATTTCCCGCGGGATACTTACGGACTTGCAGGTTTTGACGGTACCTGCCTGTATGAACATCAGGATCCGAGACAGGGATCGCACCCGCATTGGGGCACGTTGATCTATAATTACGGCAGACCGGAAGTGCGCAACTATTTGATTGCGAATGCGCTTTATTGGGTAGAACAGTATCACGCCGACGGCATACGGATCGATGCCGTAGCCTCCATGTTGTACCTGGATTATGGCAAGAGTGACGGACAGTGGGTTGCTAATATATACGGCGGCAATGAGAATCTGGAAGCGGTAGAATTTCTCAAGCATTTGAATTCCATTATGAAGAAGCGTAACGAAGGCGTGCTTATGATCGCGGAGGAATCAACGGCATGGCCTAAGGTTACCGGTGCGCTTGATGATGACGGTCTGGGATTTGACCTGAAATGGAATATGGGATTTATGAACGATTATCTGAGTTATATTAAGACAGACCCTTATTTCCGCTCGGGCTGCCATAATGACCTGACGTTCAGCATGATTTATGCTTACAGCGAGAGATTTATGCTGGTATTCTCCCACGATGAGGTGGTGCACGGCAAGGCGACACTTCTTGGTAAAATGCCCGGAGAACGGGCGAAACAGTTTGCAAACATGAGGCTGACTTACGCTTATCATATGACACATCCGGGCAAAAAGCTGATCTTTATGGGTCAGGATATCGGTGAATATGATGAGTTTAATGAAGCGAGAGCTGTAGAGTGGGAGCTGCTTCAAAACGAGGAACATGCAAAACTGAACCGTCTCGTTGCGGATATGAATAAACTGTACACGACAAAACCGGCTTTGTATGCGAAAGATACTTCCTGGGAAGGGTTTGAGTGGATTAACTGCATTACGCCCAATGCATGTATGCTGTCCTATATCAGAAAGACCGACAAACCGGAAGAGGCGTTAGTTGTGGTGGCGAACTTCGCCGATGTGAAGCAGGAATTTCGTGTAGGTGTGCCCTATGAAGGTAAATATAAGGAGATTCTGAATACCGATGCCAGAATCTATGGCGGTCAGGATATTGTAAATAAGAAAGTTTGCAGCACCGTAGAGACAGAGTGGGACGGTAAACCTTATGCCATCGACATGGTGAGTGCACCGCTTTCCATCAGTATTTTCTCCTATACGCCATACACAACGGAGGAGAAAAAGGAGATAGAGAGAGTGCGTGCCGAAGAAATCCGCAGAGCGAAAGAGGCGGAAGAACGCAGGGCAGCTAAGGAGATTGCAGATGCGATTGCTAAAGAAGCGGAAGAGGCGAAGCGGTTAGCCAAGATTGCGGCGGCAGAAGCCAAAGAACGGGCCAAAATAGCAGAGGAAATGATCAAGAAGGCACAGGAAGCGGAGGCGAAACTGCACAAGATCGAAGCGGATCAGGAACGCAGACAGGCGGAGGATAAGACAGCGGATAAGAAGCCTGAGAATAAACAGGACGATGTTAAACCTAAGCGGAGCGGAAGGAAGCCGGCAGGCAGCCGGAAGAAGTAAGAGGTATAGATTGTTATGGAAAAGCAAGCGGCGGAATTAGTGCAGATCACACCTGATGAAATTGATATGGGATTGATACAGACATATTTGGAGCAGCTTCCGGATAAAGCACTGCGGTTTGGTATGCGCGTAGTTCTGGCACTGGTTTTTCTGCTGATCGGTATGCAGGTCATCAAACTGGTGCGCAGGATCGTTCGCCGTTCATTAAAGAAAGCCAATGCCGATGTGGGGGTTGCACAGTTTCTGGATTCCTTTATTAAAGTGACGATGTACATTGTGCTGATCTTCATGATTGCATCGGGATTTGGTCTGGATGCCGCCAGTGTTGTGGCGCTTTTAGGTTCTGCGGGAGTGGCAATCGGACTGGCCGTGCAGGGAAGTCTGTCCAATTTTGCCGGAGGGGTTCTGATTCTGTTGCTCAAACCTTTTCGTGTTGATGATTATATCAAGGTGGACAGTGACGGACATGAGGGTACGGTTAAAGAAATTCAGCTATTCTACACGAAACTTGCTACGCCGGATAATCACGTAGTCATTATCCCTAACGGAACGCTGACAAACTCAAGTATTTTGAATACAAGCATGTTAGGGGACCGGCGGATGGATATTCCTGTCGGAATCTCTTATGATGCCGATATACGCAGGGCCAGAGAAGTGATTTTGCAGGTACTTGAGGATGATGCGGCGGTGCTTAAGGAGAAAGACCGACGGGTATTTGTACAGGAGCTTGCGGACAGCGGCGTGAATCTGAATGTACGCTGTTTTGCATTAAATGAAGATTATTGGGAGTGCAGATGGCGCATTACGGAGCAGATCAAGTATGCCTTGGACGAGGCTGGTATTTCGATACCGTATCCGCAGATGGATGTGCACATAGACGGGAATGCGGGAGAATCATAAATTATAATTTTATTTAGGAAATTCTGCTTGCAAAATCTGCGGTAAGCAAGTATAATAATTTTTGTTGCAGTAATATGCTGGAATAGCGCAGTCGGTAGCGCAACTGATTCGTAATCAGTAGGTCGAGGGTTCGAGTCCCTTTTCCAGCTTGAAGGACAGACAGCACCGTGCTTATGCATGCGTGCTGTTTTTCATATGTGTTCAGATTACAGGAAGCGGGAGAAAAATCTATGAAATTAGTCTGCATGACAGGTGAGGAAACGGATCAGGAAACGTTACGGAAAGAATTTAAGTCGGCGAGGAGATTCGGAGAAGTAAGACTCGGAACATCACATTTATTCTACCGCTATTTCATTCGGATCAGATACGTATCTTACAGCGAGATTACAGGCGCCTATTTGCGGCAGGAGAGCGGTGAGAGCGGAGAGTTTCTTTTGATGGAGAACTATCTTATGATGAACATGAAGAGCGGAGCGGTGATTAAGCTGCGAATGGAGAGGGAAGCATATGTGAGAGAAGTGTTGTCCGAGCTGGAGAAATGCCATGCGTCTGTTATGATTGGATTTAACCGACCAGGTCGGTCAAAACAAACCTGATATTTAAACTATTAAAATATAAAAATAAAATACACAATACCTTGACAGTAAATTTTTCGGTGGTACAATATATGGTATACGCAAATAAGAGGTATCATATATTGTGTGTATACGACAGAGGGTATCAGTGAGAAGAGATTGGTGGGTATTGCAGTATGAAGATCATTAAGAGAAGCGGTGCTGAAGTAACCTTTGACTTGAAGAAAATCGTGGCGGCAATCTGTAAGGCAAACAACAGTGTCAAAGAAGAAGAAAAATTGTCCGAGGAAGAGATCGACGAGATTGCTGAGGTAGTAGCGAGAAACTGTGAAGAAATGAAGCGTTCGCCAAGTGTGGAGGAGATTCAGGACATGGTGGAGAACCAGCTCATGAAGTATCGCGCATACACGATGGCGAGAAATTATATTACGTATCGATATAAGAGAGCGCTTGTCAGAAAATCGAATTCTACGGACGAGCAGATTTTAAGTCTGTTGGAGTGTAACAACGAGGAAGCAAAACAGGAAAATTCCAACAAAAATCCTACGGTCAACAGTGTACAGCGTGATTACATGGCGGGTGAGGTCAGTAAGGATATTACCAAGCGATTTCTGCTGCCTCCTGATATTGTAGAGGCACACGAGCAGGGAATCCTGCATTTTCATGATGCGGATTATTTTGCACAGCACATGCACAACTGCTGTCTGGTTAACTTGGAAGATATGCTGCAAAACGGTACGGTGGTCAGCGAGACCATGATCGACAGACCTAAGAGTTTTGCTACGGCGTGTAACGTTGCTACACAGAGTATCGCGCAGATCGCGAGCTGTCAATATGGCGGGCAGAGTATATCACTGTCTCATCTGGCGCCTTTTGTACAGGTGAGTCGTGAGAAATTCCGTAAGGAAATCAGAAGAGAACTTACAGAGAGCGGTCTGGAGGCGAGTGATGAACAGGTCAACCGGATTGCGGAAAGCCGTGTGAAGGATGAGATTAAGCGCGGTGTCCAGATTATACAGTATCAGGTTATTACCCTGATGACGACGAACGGACAGGCGCCTTTTATTACGGTGTTCATGTATATTGACGAGGTGCCGGAAGGACAGCTTCGGGATGATCTGGTTATGATCATCGAAGAAATGCTTCATCAGCGCATTAAGGGGGTCAAGAATGAGAAAGGCGTCTATATCACACCGGCGTTTCCGAAACTGATCTATGTGCTGGAAGAAGATAATATTCACGAGGACAGCAAGTACTGGTATCTGACGAAGCTGGCGGCACAGTGCACGGCGAAGCGCATGGTGCCGGATTATATATCCGAAAAGATCATGAAAAAGCTAAAAGACGGTAATTGTTATACCTGTATGGGATGCCGTTCTTTCCTTACGGTGTATCACGATGAGGAGGATAAACCGAAATTTTACGGCAGATTCAATCAGGGTGTCGTTACCTTAAATCTGGTGGACGTGGCATGTTCCTCCGGCAAAGATATGAAGAGATTCTGGGAGATCATGGACGAGCGTCTGGATATGTGCAGAAGAGCGCTTATGTGCCGGCACAACAGGCTGAAAGGAACACCTTCCGACGTGGCGCCGATCCTGTGGCAGAACGGGGCGCTGGCGAGGCTTAAGAAGGGGGAAAAGATCGACAAACTGTTATATGGCGGTTATTCTACCATATCGCTTGGTTATGCGGGACTGTGTGAGTGTACCAGATACATGACGGGTAAGAGTCATACGGACCCCGAAGGGACTCCCTTTGCGCTGAAAGTCATGCAGTATCTTAATAATGCCTGCAAAGAATGGCGGGAGGAGACAAACATAGATTTCAGTCTCTATGGTACACCGTTGGAATCCACCACCTATAAGTTTGCCAAATGTCTGCAGAAGCGGTTTGGCGTGATTGAAGGGGTGACGGACAAGAATTATATCACCAACAGTTATCACGTGCATGTGACGGAAGAAATTAATGCGTTTGATAAACTGAAATTTGAATCACAGTTTCAAGAGCTGTCGCCGGGCGGTGCAATCAGCTATGTTGAAGTGCCGAATATGGAAAATAATCTGGAGGCAGTGCTTTCCGTCATGCAGTACATTTACGAGAATATTATGTATGCGGAGTTAAACACAAAAAGCGATTATTGCCAGGCGTGTGATTATCATGGAGAGATCGAAATCGTTGCGGACACGGACGGTAAGCTGATTTGGCGCTGCCCTAACTGCGGTAATACGGATCAGGATAAGATGAATGTCGCGAGACGTACCTGCGGCTACATCGGTACGCAGTTCTGGAATCAGGGGCGCACACAGGAGATTAAGGAGCGGGTGCTGCATCTCTAATTTGGGAGACACATATGTATTATTCGGAGATCAAAAACTGTGACATCGCCAACGGGACCGGAGTCCGGGTAACGCTCTTTGTGAGCGGGTGCACACATCATTGTGAAGGCTGCTTTAATGAGATGACATGGGACTTTAAGTACGGACATCCTTTTGAGGAAACTGTCAGAGAACAGATTCTCGCATATCTGGCGCCGGAGTATATCGCCGGACTTACGCTGCTTGGCGGTGAGCCGCTTGAGTATGCGAATTGGAGAGAACTTTTGCCGTTTATAAGAACAGTGAAGGAGAAGTATCCCGGGAAGGATATCTGGTGCTATACGGGGTATCGCTTTGAGGAAGATATTTTGAATAAATTCTGTGCACAATGGCCGGATATGATGGAATTCCTGTCCTACATAGATGTGCTTGTGGACGGTGAATTCATTTTGGCAAGGAAGGATATCAGTCTGAAGTTCAGGGGATCTGACAATCAGCGGATCATTTTGGTGCAGGAGTCTTTAGAAAAAGGAGAAACCGTCTTGTGGACGGATTGAAGAAGAGCAGGGTATGTACGCCTGCTCTTCTTTTTAATATTTCTTGCGGTAATGATGTTCCAAACTCTGGATCAGCTTATAAAATGCCATGGCGATGGCACAGAGAATGATGATCGAGGTGATCACCATATTAAGCTGGAATACCTGAGAACCGTAAATGATCAGATAGCCGAGACCGCGCCTTGCGGCAAGGAATTCTCCGATGATCACACCGACGAGGGAAAGTCCGATGTTGACCTTCATATTACTCAAAATAAGCGGGACGGAGGAGGGAAGAATAACCTTAAAGAGCGCATCCCGCTTTGTACCGCCCAGCGTATAAATCAGCTTGAGCATTTCCGGATCTGCCTGACCGAATCCCGTGTAGAGATTAATAATGGAACCGAATACGGCAACAGAGATTCCGGCGACGATGATGGTGTTTGTTCCGGTGCCGAGCCAGACAATCAAAAGCGGTGCCAGCGCTGACTTTGGCAGGGAATTGAGGATAACCAGATAAGGTTCTAAAACTTCGGCAAGACTGTTCACATACCATAGAAGCGTCGCGGTAAGCAGACTGATCAGTGTGACTAACAGGAAACTTGCGATGGTTTCTAATAATGTAATTCCCGTATGGGTGAAAAAGGAATGATCCAGAAACATCTGATACAGATAAGTCACGATACCGCTGGGGCTGCTAAAGAAGAAAACATCAATCCATTGCCGGCTTGCGGCCAGTTCCCACAGACTTAAGAATGCGACAATCAGAAGAAATCTTGCAAAGCCTACCTGATGATGGTGGCGCCTGTGCGCTTTCAGGAACAAATACTGATTGGCGGATATGCTGTCAGGTTGACCGGAGAGAAGACTGTTCATTCGTCAACACCTCCCACAAATGATTGAAATAGAGCTGGTATTCCGCAGTATTCCTGATTGCCATAGGATCATGCCGGTCGATGTCGAAACAGATCGGCATTTCACATTTAATACAGGCGGGTCTTCTGGACAGGACAAGAACACGGTCCGCCAGCGTGACTGCCTCAGACAGATCATGGGTAATGAGAATCGCTGTTTTGTTCGTCTGTCGGATGATCTGGGCGATATCGGCAGAGACATTCAGCCTTGTCTGGGAATCCAGTGCACTGAATGGTTCATCCAGCAAAAGCAGATCGGGATGAATCGCCATAGTGCGGATCAGAGCGGCGCGCTGCCGCATTCCGCCGGAAAGTTCGGAAGGTTTCTTATCTTTAAACGCGTAGAGATCATAGTCTCTTAACAGTTTCAGAACATAATTGCAGTTTTCCGGTGTCAGTGTATGATTAAGTTCCAGACCGAGGATAACATTCTGGTAGATAGTGCGCCACTCGAACAGATGATCCCGCTGCAGCATATAGCCGATTTTCACGGTATCATTCAAACCGCAGTCCGCGACGCATTTACCTCTGTAATATACGGTGCCTTCTTCCGGAGACAGCAGACCGGCTATGATGGACAGAAGCGTGGATTTGCCACAACCGCTGGGACCTACGATCGCCAGAAATTCTCCCTGAGATACATCAAAAGAAATATCCGATAGAGCAGGTGTTTCTCCTTTCAGATTGTGATATGCATAGGAGATACCCTGTAATGATAATATTGGCTGCATAGAATAACAACTCCTTATCGTTATACGATATTCTATGAGTAATAAGAAAATATGTGTTTTTTAACTTAAAAGAAAAGTATTTTGATTGAAAAGGAAAGTTTTTTGTGTTATCATTAAATTTGCATTTAATAAAGTGGAGGACTATCGCATGGCACAGCTGTGGGGCGGACGTTTTACGAAGGAAACGGACAAACTTGTATATAACTTTAACGCATCGATTTCTTTTGACCGGAAATTCTTCGGACAGGATATTGAGGGAAGTATCGCGCATGTGATCATGCTGGCGAAACAGGGTATTCTGACGAAGGATGAGAAGGATGCGATTTTAAAGGGACTTACCGGTATCCGCAGGGATGTGGAAGCGGGCAGGCTTGAGATAACAGAGGAGTATGAGGATATTCACAGTTTCGTGGAGGCGAAGCTGATCGAGAGAATCGGAGATGCAGGTAAGAAACTGCATACAGGCAGAAGCCGGAATGATCAGGTTGCGCTGGACATGCGGCTGTATACGAGGGCAGAAGTGCTCCATACGGATGAACTGCTCAAGGAACTGCTCTGTACGCTGTTACACATCATGGAAGATAATACGGAGACTTACATGCCGGGATTTACCCATTTACAGAAGGCGCAGCCGGTAACGCTGGCGCACCATCTGGGCGCTTATTTTGAGATGTTTAAGCGGGACAGGTCACGGCTTAAGGATATATACCATCGTATGAATTATTGTCCGCTCGGCGCCGGTGCGCTGGCGGGGACAACATATCCGCTTGACAGAACTTATACGGCCTCGGTTCTGGGTTTTGAGGGTCCTACCCTCAACAGTATGGATTCCGTGTCGGATCGGGATTATGTGATAGAATTTTTATCGGCACTGGCAACGATTATGATGCACCTGAGTCGGTTTTGTGAGGAAATTATTCTCTGGAATTCGGACGAATATCGTTTCGTTGAGATCGATGATGCGTATTCCACGGGAAGCAGCATTATGCCGCAGAAGAAGAATCCGGATATCGCCGAACTGGTGCGGGGTAAGACCGGTCGGGTTTATGGTGCACTGATTTCGATTCTCACTACAATGAAAGGACTTCCCCTTGCTTACAATAAAGACATGCAGGAAGATAAGGAATTGACTTTTGATGCCATAGACACGGTGAAGGGATGCCTGGTGCTGTTTGAAGGGATGCTGCGCACGATGAAGTTCCGGAAGGACCGGATGGAGAAGAGTGCGATGAAAGGTTTCGCCAATGCGACCGATGCGGCGGATTATCTTGTGGGGCACGGTGTCCCGTTCAGAGATGCCCATGGCATTATCGGAAAACTTGTGCTATACTGTATTGATAAACAGTGCAGTATTGAGGATTTGACGATTGACGAACTGAAAACGATCAGTCCTGTTTTTGAGGAGGATATCTATAAAGCTATCAGCTTAAAGACATGTGTGGAGAAGCGGCTTACCGTGGGAGCACCCGGACCGGCGGTGATGGGTGTGGTGATCGACACGGCGAAAGAGTATCTCGCAAAGGACTGGCACGAGGAAGATGAGATTAATATTCCTAAGTAATAGGGATTGAATTGCGAATACGGTATAATCAAAGGAGGAGTATATATTATGAGCGAGAGATTAAAGGTAGGAATTTTAGGCGGAACAGGTATGGTAGGGCAGCGGTTTATCGCACTGTTGGAGAATCACCCGTGGTTTGAGGTTACGACTATTGCAGCGAGTCCACGTTCTGCGGGTAAGACATATGCTGAGGCGGTAGGGGACAGGTGGAAAATGACGACCCCCATGCCTGAGGCGGTAAAAAATATTATTGTAAAGAATGTCAACGAAGTAGCGGAAGTAGCAGCAGAAGTGGATTTTGTTTTTTCCGCGGTTGATATGACCAAGGATGAGATTAAGAAAATCGAGGAAGAATATGCGAAGGCAGAGACACCGGTAGTGTCTAATAACAGTGCGCACCGCTGGACACCGGATGTACCGATGGTTATTCCGGAGATCAATCCGGAGCATTTCGAAGTGATTGAGGCGCAAAAGAAACGTCTGGGTACGACCAGAGGCTTCATTGCGGTGAAACCGAACTGTTCTATCCAGAGTTATGCTCCGGTTCTCACCGCATGGCAGGAATTTGAGCCGTATGAAGTAGTTGCTACGACTTATCAGGCAATCTCGGGTGCGGGCAAAACCTTTAAGGATTGGCCGGAGATGGTTGAAAACGTTATTCCGTATATCGGCGGTGAGGAGGAAAAAAGTGAGAAAGAGCCGCTCAGAATATGGGGTAAAGTGGAGAACGGAGAAATCATTCCGGCAGTAAGCCCGGTGATTACCTGTCAGTGTATTCGTGTTCCGGTTCTGAATGGTCATACCGCGGCAGTATTTGTGAAGTTCAGAAAGCAGCCTACGAAGGAGCAGCTTGTGGAAAAACTCGTGAATTTTAAGGGGATTCCGCAGGAGCTGGAGCTGCCCAGCGCGCCGAAGCAGTTTATCCAGGTGATGGAGGAGGATAATCGCCCGCAGGTTAAACTGGATGTAGACTTTGAGAACGGTATGGGGATCAGCGTGGGACGGATCAGACAGGACAGTGTATACGATTGGAAATTTGTGGGACTTTCCCATAATACGGTACGTGGTGCGGCCGGTGGAGCGGTTCTGTGTGCCGAAACATTGAAGGCCAAGGGATATATCAGTGCAAAATAAGTTGTGAGAGGGATTGCTTAACCAAAAATATATAGGATCGAGGGTCACCCGTCGTATTGGGGAATGCGGCGGGATATAAGGGTATAGCATTATGGAAGGATTAAAGTATCAGGTTGATTTGTTAAATGCGATGAACGAGAAGCTGGCGAGAGAAGGGAAAATGCTTCGATTGATTTGCGAGACATCAAACAGCGCATTCCTATATTATAATTATGAGGAACAGCAGCTCCGGACGATCGCAAACTGGGATCATTTCTTTGATTTCACAGTTACAGACATGCATGATCTGGGCAGGCTGTATGACTGCGTGGAGGAAAAGTATGTCATTCCCCTGAAAGAAGTACTGTTTATTGATGAGCAGAAACTGAAGAGTCAGGTCATTGAAGTGAAGCTAAAGGACAGACGCCTCTGTATTGAGGTGGAAGTCAGTGTGGTCTATGATACCATGGATAATCCGACTGATAAGGTCATCCGTTTTAAAGATGTGACAAAGTTTAAT
The DNA here is from genome assembly GCA_014804485.1 of Lachnospiraceae bacterium. Lineage (GTDB taxonomy): Bacteria > Bacillota > Clostridia > Lachnospirales > Lachnospiraceae > UBA3282. Next base: position 17,978 of record JAAUZT010000018.1, on the reverse strand, counting down.
TCCCAGAATGATGAGCTGACTTATATGGCTTATTATGATATGTTGACAGGGCTTTATAACCGCAATTATTTTGTAAGGCTGTTGGGAGAGTATATCAGGCGTGCGGAAGAAGAGAACGAGACGGTGGCGGTCATGTTCATGGATTTTGATGATTTTCGCAGGATCAATGACGGCATGGGCATTATCAGCGGTGATGAGCTTGTGCAGATGTTTGGGCAGTTTCTATCGGATTTGATAGGGGATAATGTCATCATTTCCCATTTCAACAGTGATATCTTTTGTATCGGTATCTACAGCCCGTGCGGGGCGAGAAGCGTGGAGACGATCTACAGAACGATCAGAGAGAGGCTTAAGAAACCGTTTAAACTGTCCGAGGGACAGGAGATATTTCTTACAATCAGCGTGGGGGTTGCGGAGTATCCCGAAGCGGCAGCTAAGACGCTGGAATTGATTAACTGTGCAGAGATCGTCATGTTTAAAGCCAAAAACATGGGTAAGGATAAGATACTGTATTTTGACGGCACAATTCTGGACGATTTTCTCAAAAAAGTTAAAATTGAAAATAAGCTAAAGGATGCTGTTTTCGAGCAGAATTTTACCATGTATTATCAGCCGCAGTTTCACACGACGGACAAGGTGCTGCGGGGTGTGGAAGCGCTGATCCGCTGGCGGGACGATAACGGTAAGATGATCAGTCCGGCAGTGTTTATTCCGATTGCGGAGAAGAACGGTGCGATCGTGCCTATCGGCACATGGGTGATCGAGGAGAGTCTGCGTGCTTTTGCAGGATGGAAAAGAAAGTATCATTATCCGATGATCATGTCTCTCAATGTCTCGGCAATCCAGTATAGGCAGCCGGATTTTATTGAAAAGGTGCTCCGGTTTATGGAGAAATATGATATCGAGCCTTCCGAGATCGAACTGGAGATCACGGAGTCTGTTTTGATTGATGATTTTACCGATATTACGGAGAAGCTGGTTACATTACGGGATATCGGTATCAAGATATCTCTTGATGATTTTGGTACAGGGTATTCATCTTTGTCATATTTGAAGGGGCTGCCCATTGATACGCTTAAGATTGATAAATCGTTTATTGATACTGTGATTACGGATGAGAATACGCGGATCATTACGGAATCGATCATCTATATGGTCAAGAAATTAGGATTTGAGACGATTGCCGAGGGCGTTGAAACGGAAGAGCAGTACCGCTATTTAAATGAGATTGACTGCGACAATATCCAGGGATATTTTCTGGGCAAACCAATGCCGTCAGATAAGATAGAAAATCTGTTGGCTGATATGACTGCATAGTATGTGAGGAGACCTATGTTATTTGGCAGAACATCTGAATTAAAGTATCTGAATAGTTATTATGACAGAGACGGCAGCCAGATTCTGGTCGTGTATGGACAGAAGCATATTGGCAAGACAGCCCTTGTCAGAGAGTTTATGGATGATAAGCCGGGGTATTATTATCTTGCCAGGGCGTGTTCCGAGAGGGAGCAGAGCTATCAATGGTGCAGCCAGCTTCAGCGTGACGGATATGAGACAGAGCAGTTTATGTCTTTTCATGATATTTTTGCCAAGATAACCCGCCGCAGCAGTGGTAAGAAGGTTTTGGTTATAGATGAGTTTCAGAATATTGTCAGGGCAAGCGAACGGTTTATGAAAGAGTTGGTATCCTTTGTGCACAGTCAGTGGAACCGGGATGAAGTGATGGTTGTTTTATGCAGTTCGTCTATCGGCTGGATCGAGAACAGTATGATTACACGGATCGGGGAAGCGGCCTATGAGTTGTCAGGTTTTCTGAAAATACGGGAACTGCTGTTTGAGGATATAATTCAGAAATTTCCGAACTTCCGTATTGAGGAATGCGTTGAGGCATATGCTATTTTGGGAGGATTCCCGGGGCTTTGGAATCAGTTTGATGACAGATTGACAATACAGCAGAATATTTGTCGCAATATCCTGGACCCGAACAGTTTTCTGTTTGAGGAAGGGGAGCGTATGTTGACGGATCAACTGCGGGAGCCGGGAGTGTACAATACGATTATGGCCTCTATCGCGGCGGGCAGCCATAAGCTGAACAATCTGTATCTGCATACGGAGTTTTCCCGTGCCAAAATCAGTGTGTATCTTAAGAATCTGATAGAATTAGAGCTGGTTGAGAAAGTCTTCTCCTATGATACGGAAGGCCGGGAGAATGTGCAGAAAGGAATTTACCGGATCAGCCATCCTTTCGTTGAGTTTTATTATACGTATATGTATCCCTATCTGAGTGATCTGCAAGCGTTGTCTGTAGGAGAATTCTACAACCGTTATATTATGCCGGATTTCAGGCGGTATGTGACAGGATATTTTAAAAGAGTGTGCAGACAGCACCTGACGAAAATGAACAACAGACATAAACTCCCGATTGATTTCGACATCGTAGGCGAGTGGATCGGTAAGGCGGGTGAACTGGACATTATAGCGCGTGATGAGGATGGTCGGACTCTGATTGGGCTGTGTAATTGGGAGAGACCGATGACCTATGAAGATTATGAGGAACTTCTGGGATACGCGAAGAAGGCAAAGATCAATGCGGATTATGTCTATATGTATACGGCGTTTCGATTTGACGAGAAGCTGAATCTGGAAGCAAAGGTCAAGCCGAATCTGAAACTTGTGCAGATTTCGGATATGTGATAAAAACATGAAGTTATTCTAAGCCTGTAAAGGACACAATCTGATATATGGGAAAAAGTATTTATATAGCAGAGAAACCCAGCGTGGCAAAGGAATTTGCCAAAGCATTAAAATATAATATGAAAAACCGTGACGGTTATATGGAGTCCGAAGAGGCGGTTGTGACATGGTGTGTAGGGCACCTTGTGACGATGAGTTATCCGGAAGCATATGATGAGAAATATAAGCGCTGGTCGCTTGACACGATCCCCTTTATTCCGGAAGAGTTTAAATATGAGGTGATCGAGAGTGTGAAGAAGCAGTTCCAGATCGTGAGCGGGCTGCTGAACCGTGAGGATGTGGAGACAATCTATGTCTGCACCGACTCGGGACGAGAGGGAGAATATATATACCGTCTGGTAGAACAGCAGGCGCATGTGCAGGGGAAATTAAGGAAACGAGTCTGGATCGATTCCCAGACAGAAGAGGAGATCCTGCGCGGAATCAGGGAAGCTAAAGATCTGTCGGCATATGATAATCTGTCGAACGCAGCCTATCTGCGTGCCAAGGAAGATTATCTTATGGGAATTAATTTTTCCAGGGTGCTGACTTTGAAGTACAGTAATCCGATCAAATCTTATCTGAAGGCGGACAGGGCAGTGGTGTCCGTGGGACGTGTGATGACCTGCGTGCTTGGTATGGTGGTCAACAGAGAGAGAGAGATCAGAGAGTTTGTGAAGATCCCTTTTTACAGGATTCTATCACGGCTCTCCATAGAAGGACGGGAGTGCAGTTGTGAGTGGAAAGCGATAGAAGGTTCCAAATACTATCAGTCGCCCCTACTCTATAAGGACAACGGTTTTCTGGAAGAAAAGGAAGCCGATGCTTTCATACAATATCTGGAGGAAACTCCGGCGGCCATGCCCGTAGTAGAAAAGGTAGAGAAGAAAAAAGAGACCAAGAATCCGCCGCTTTTGTATAATCTGGCGGAGCTGCAGAACGACTGTTCCAAACTTTTTAAGATCAGTCCCGATGAGACGTTGCGGATCGCGCAGGAACTCTATGAAAAGAAGCTGACGACATACCCCCGTACGGATGCCAGAGTGCTGTCGAGTGCGGTGGCAAAGGAGATACATAAGAATATCGGCGGTTTGAGAAACTATGAAATTGCAGCGCCCTATGCGGCGGAAATATTAAGCGGCGGCAGTTATAAATCTATCGCGAAGACAAGATATGTCAACGATAAGCAGATTACGGATCATTACGCGATCATTCCAACGGGACAGGGACTTGGCGCATTACGCGGACTACACCCTACATCGGCGAAGGTATATGAGATTATCGTCAGACGCTTTTTAAGTATTTTTTATCCGGCGGCGATCTACCAGAAAGTTACGCTGGGTGTTATGATGAAGGGAGAATTTTTTTCCACCGGCTTTAAGGTGCTGGCACAGGAGGGATATTTAGCGGTAAGCCGGAATTCTTTCGCCGGAAAGAAGGCGGATGGGGATGATAACGGGGAGAAGAAGGAAGAAGAGCAGGAAGCTTCCTGTGACGATTCTTTTTTGAAAACTCTGAATACATTAAAGAAGGGCAGACAATTAGAGCTGATCGGTCTGGATAAGAAGGAGGGGGAGACTTCTCCTCCCAAACGTTATAATTCAGGTACGATGATCCTGACGATGGAGAATGCGGGACAGTTTATAGAGGATGAAGAACTGCGTGCACAGATCAAGGGTAGCGGGATCGGCACCTCGGCCACAAGAGCCGAGATTCTCAAAAAACTGGTGAATATCAAGTATCTGGCGTTAAATAAGAAGACCCAGATCATTACGCCGACGCAGCTTGGCGAGATGATATATGAAGTGGTGGCGGGAGCGATTAAGCCGCTGCTCGATCCGAGACTGACTGCAAGCTGGGAGAAAGGGCTGACGCTGGTGGCTGACGGAGAGATCACGGAAAATGAGTATATGGTGAAACTGGATGATTTTGTCACGAGAAGAACCAACACCGTGAAGCAGATGAACAATCAGTCCTTACTTTATAACAGATTCCGGTATGTGGAACAGTTTTATAGTAAACGGACGTAATGTGGCAATACGGAGAGCGCTGTGTAATGAAGCAGCGGGATATTATTATAGAAGACTGACAGAAGGCAGGTGAGGAAGATGGCATGTTTACATGATACTGAAATCGGTGAACTCTATACGCTTGAGGAGACGATTGCGGGAGAGATTTTTCAGGGAGTGACTTATCCGTGGGAGGTGCTTTCCAAAATAGGTGATTTCATTGTGGCACTGGGTAATACGCTTCCGGAAGAGCTTTATGAAAAGAGGGGGGACAACGTATGGATAGCCAGAAATGCGAAGGTCTATCCGAGTGCCTGTATCAACGGACCGGCGATCATTGATGAGGAAGCGGAAGTAAGGCATTGCGCTTTTATCAGGGGCAACGCCATTGTCGGTAAAGGAGCAGTAGTAGGTAATTCCACCGAGCTTAAGAATGTGATTCTGTTCAATAAGGTTCAGGTACCTCATTATAATTACGTGGGAGACAGTATATTAGGATACAAGGCACATATGGGGGCCGGTTCCATCACATCCAACGTTAAGAGTGATAAAACTTTAGTGGTTGTGCGTGCAGGAGAGGAGTCTCTGGAGACGGGACTTAAGAAATTCGGCGCAATGCTCGGTGACAATGTGGAAGTGGGGTGCAACTCGGTGTTGAATCCGGGAACTGTTATAGGAAGACAGGCGAATATCTATCCGACTTCTATGGTGAGGGGATTTATACCGGCTTGCAGTATTTATAAGCGGCAGGGTGAGATTGCAGAGAAATATTAGATGGTAATTACGATAAAGTATGTGGGGATAAAGGGATGGCTACAGAGTTAAGCATGGAAAATTTCGGATCAATGATTGATAACGTGATCGCAGGCATATGTTTCTTTGAGTATGACGGCGGGAATGAGACAATGACGCCTTTATTCATCAATGAGGGCATGTTTCGTATGCTCGGATATTCGAGAATACAAGGCATGAGGTTGATGAAGAAGATCGAGATGAACATTATTCCAGAGGATCTGCGGATTTATAAACAAGGAATTGTGGATGTGCTCAAGGACGACGGTGCCGTAGATGTGGAGTTCCGTACGGTAACAGGAAGCGGCGGGCTACGCTGGCTGCATGTCAGGGGGAACTTGTACTCCAGGAAAGAGAACAAGTATACGATTTTGACAATTATCGAGGATATTACCGAACGTAAAAATATTGAGTTAGAGCTGCACCGGCAGGCGGAAAGATTACATATTCTCTCAGAGGCGGAGGGAGAGCAGATCATAGACTATAATGCCAAGACGGATGTTATGGTGTTTAAGTCATCCAGTGAATATGATTTAGCGGGAGAGCAGATCCAGAATAGATGGATGGAACATTTTGCTGATTCTACGATCCATGAAGAGGATATGCCGTATTATAGGTCGATCTTTAGAGGTCTGTTGACATCGCCTAAGCATGAGACGGTTGAATATCGAACCAGGCGTTTTGACGATGATTATACATGGTATCAGGCAAATCTTACTTCTTTGTTGGGACCGGAGGGCTATGTGACAAGGGTTGTAGGCCGTTTGATCAATATTCATGAGAAGAAGCTGAAAGAGCTGGAACTGCTCCTGCGCGCCGAGAAGGATGCACTGACCGGGTTATATAATCAGGGCGCTACGATGGAGTTGATCCAGAATTCGCTTCACGAGAATAAGGATAACGGTATGCTGAATGCTTTGATGATCATTGATCTGGATAGTTTTAAAGAGATTAATGATATTATGGGACATGCGCAGGGAGATCAGGTGATTGTGGATACTGCCAATGTGCTGAATGATATCTTCAAGGGCGGAGATATTGTCGGCCGTATCGGCGGCGATGAGTTTATGGTATATATGAAAAATATAGATAGCATTTCCACCGCTGATATTCTGGCAGGTGAGGTTGTGAAGGGGGTTGATTTCTCATTTGAGCATGAGGACCAAGTGATCCGGGTGACCTGCAGTGTGGGTGTGGCAATTTCCCCGTATCACGGCAACGATTATGAAGAACTTTTTAAGAAAGCGGATAAGGCCGTATATACGGCGAAAGCAAATGGTAAGTGCGGATATCGTATCTATGATGCTGCTACGACTATGGCATATCATGCGACCAGGAAGAATACGGCGTATAATCCGGAGAAAGGTATGGAGATGAACCATGACATCGAAGATATGGTGATGCAGGTTCTGTTTGAGGATAAAGTGATGGAGTCGGCGCTTAAGTCGGCCATTGAGCTGATTACGTCGAAGTACCATTTTCACAGAGGATATGTTTGCGGTAGTGAGGGGCTTCCTATATCGGCGACCGTACAGTTTGCCGCTACAGGTTATGAGATCGGCCGCGAGACAAAGGAGCACTATGAGCTGAATAGAGTGGTCAGTGAGATTCTGTATGAGATTTTCCGCAAAGCGACGATTATTCACGACTATGATTTGACCGCAGTGGAGATGCACGATTATTTTCAAGCGGAAGGTATTAAGAGTATGTTCTACTATCCGATCACATCCCACGGAGATTTTCAAGGGGCAATTATCTTTGAAAACCACGAGGATGTTCAGCTTGAATTCAAAAAAAGTGAGATGGAAGAGCTCCGCTCTCTGATGCGTATTCTGGAGGCACATATCTTACAGATCGGTTTTATGGATCGTCTTCAGGATTTCGCTACGCAGATCGCTATTTTTGACAATATGGACAGCTTTGTATATATTGTAAATCCGGATACATATGAACTCAGCTTTATCAATAAAAAGGTGTTGATGACTTCTCCGGAAGTCAAGATCGGCGATATATGTTATAAGGCGTTACAGCATAGAGATACTCCGTGCGAAAATTGTATTGCGAAGCGTTTAAAAAAGGACGATCCCCACTGCAGATGTACGGAAGAACTCTTTAACTATTCTCTGAGGTGCTGGAGCAGATGCAGTGCGAGCTGGCTTGAATGCAAAGAAGAGAATGGACTTGTACTTTTAAACAGCATTGATATTTCAGAATATTTCATGGGCTAGGTTGACGAATGCGACTTTTTCGTGTATATTTTCTTAGGAAGCAGTGCACTTTAGCACTTTAAAGTGTATGAGTACTAATTTAGGAGGATAATTATGAAAAAGAAAGCATTAGCATTACTTATGGCAACGGCAATGTCAGCCACCATGCTTGCAGGATGTGGCTCTGACGGCGGCAATACGACGGCAGACAATGCAGCATCCACAGATGACAGTACGACAGCTACGGACGACGGTGCGGCACAGGACGCAACGGATGACGGAGCAGAAGCTCCTGCGGCGGATAAGGTATATAATATCGGTATCTGTCAGTTATTAGAGCATCCGGCGCTCGACGAGGCGACACGTGGATTTGAGCAGGCGCTGACAGATCTCTTAGGTGAGGGAAATGTAAATATCAGTTTTCAGAATGCACAGGGTGAGCAGACCAACTGTGCAACGATCTGTACACAGTTTGTCACAGACGACGTAGATCTGATTCTTGCCAACGCTACATCGCCTTTACAGGCTGCAGCGGCGGCGACCAACACGATTCCGATTCTCGGCACATCCATCACGGACTATGCAACGGCGCTTGACATTGCTGACTGGACTGGTGCAACCGGTACGAATGTATCCGGGACATCAGACCTTGCTCCGCTTGAGGAACAGGAGAAGATGCTGGTAGAGCTGTTCCCAGATGTACAGAAAGTGGGAATTTTATATTGCTCTGCGGAAGCAAATTCCAAGTATCAGGCTGATGTGGTCAAAGGATGTCTGGAGGCAGACGGAATTGCATACGAGGAGTATACGGCAGCTGATTCCAATGAAATCCAGTCTGTAGTTACCAGCGCATGCGAGTCATGTGATGTCCTGTATATCCCGACTGATAATACACTGGCAGCCGCAACAGAAGCTGTCAACAATGTGGCTCTTCCCGCAGGTGTACCGATCATTGCGGGCGAAGAAGGTATCTGTTCGGGCTGCGGTGTCGCAACTTTATCGATCAGCTACTATGATATCGGTTATACGGCAGGAGAAATGGCTTATGACATTCTGGTAAACGGTGCGGATATCACTACAATGGATGTAAAATATGCACCTCAGGTTACGAAGAAGTATAATGCTTCTATCTGCGAACAATTAGGCATTACGATCCCTGATGATTACGAGGCGATCTCTGCTGAATAATTTCGGCTATTATAATGATGTGGGTGGGGATGACACAATTGCCATCCCCTTATCCTTATATAGAGCAGAACAGTGATCGGGCAGTTGTTACATATGGAATACGGACTGTCCGGTCGGATTTTTTACGGAGGTTACAAAATGATTTTACTATCACTTAATCCTATGGCACTGCTTAGGGCGATGCCGGGGGCATGTGCACAGGGACTGATCTGGGGTATTATGGCACTGGGCGTCTATATTACTTTCAGACTTCTTGATTTTCCGGATCTTACGGTGGACGGAACGCTGGCGACGGGTGGTGCGGTGGCAGTTATGCTGATTCGTGCGGGGGTAAATCCGTGGGTGTCATTGATCGTGTCTTTTGCGGTAGGTATGCTTGCGGGTATGATCACGGGATTACTGCATACGGGTCTTGGAATTCCGGGTATTTTGTCCAGTATTCTGACGCAGATATCACTGTATTCCATTAATTTGAATATTATGGGTAAATCCAACCAGGCGATCAATGTAGATCAGTATAAGCTGGTGGTTTCCCTTCGCTATATATCGGGAGATGCGCTGACGAAATTTAAATTCTACGGCGGAGTGACCTTGGGATGTCTTATTCTGGTTATGATCATGTACTGTTACTTCGGGACAGAGCAGGGGCAGGCGATCCGCGCTACGGGATGCAATATGAGCATGGCGAAGGCGCAGGGAATCAATACAAACTTTCATACCGTTCTGGCGCTCATGATCTCCAATGGTCTGGTAGGTTTATGCGGCGGTCTGTATGCGCAATATCAGGGGGCTGCCGATGTCAATATGGGACGCGGAGCCATCGTCATCGGTCTTGCTGCCGTGATTATCGGAGAAGTGCTCTTCGGCAAGTTCTGTGTGAGAAGAAAATCGGCTTTTGCCTTTACGATGATTTCCGTCATACTGGGGGCTGTGCTTTACTATATTGTAATTGCATTTGTACTGTGGCTGAAGATGCCTTCGGATGATATGAAACTGTTTTCGGCGATCGTCGTGGCAATCTTCCTGTCGATCCCTTATCTGAAGAGTAAATACGGAAAGAAAGGGGTGACAAGGCAATGAGTAACGGAGCAAAGACGTATGCATTGGAATTAAGAGATATTCATAAGACTTTCAATTCGGGAACGATCAACGAAAAGACGGCTCTGGACGGGCTGAATCTGCAGCTTGAGGATGGTGATTTTGTGACCATTATCGGCGGTAACGGTGCAGGCAAATCCACTGCGCTTAATGCAATTGCCGGTGTGTGGCCGGTAGACTGCGGTTCCATCATCATCGGAGGTACGGATGTGACATCCCTGCCCGAGCATAAGAGGGCGAAATACCTCGGACGCGTTTTTCAGGATCCGATGACCGGTACGGCGGCGACTATGTCCATAGAGGAAAATATGGCTCTTGCCGCAAGACGTGGCAAAAGGCGTACTTTAAAGTGGGGCGTGACTAAGGAAGAGAAAGAGCGGTATATGGGGATGCTTAAGACTTTAGATCTTGGACTGGAAGACCGGCTGACCTCTAAGGTCGGACTTCTTTCCGGAGGACAGCGTCAAGCCGTGACCCTGCTTATGGCATCTTTGCAGAAACCGAATCTGCTGCTTCTTGACGAGCACACGGCAGCATTGGATCCGAAGACGGCGGCGAAAGTATTGGCATTGTCTGATAAAATCATAGAGGAGAATCATTTGACGGCAATGATGGTTACACATAATATGAAAGATGCGATTACCCACGGCAACCGCCTTATCATGATGCATGAGGGCAGGATTATCTACGATGTGCGTGGGGAGGAGAAGAAAAGTCTCCATGTGTCAGATCTTTTGTCGAAGTTTGAGGAAGCCAGCGGAGGAGAGTTTGCCAATGACAGAATGATACTATCGTAGGGCGGCGATCAGATTCTGAGATTCGGGTTGTCATTATTTTGTAAAAATCTGCATATAATTCATAGAAATGACTGGATTTTTTACTCGTAATATGCGAAAATAGGACTAGCGGTTATGACAGGCGAGCAGGCCTGTTATGAAATAATTATACATAATCGAAAGGAGTTATCACATGATTTATTCAAAAGAAGTTGAAGAAATGTGTACAGTGGCACAGGGCGTTCATCATGGCTGTGCGCCGATCCCGGAAGAAGCAAAATGGGTTCAGGCGAAAGAAGTAAAGGATATTTCCGGTTTGACACACGGTGTAGGCTGGTGTGCTCCCCAGCAGGGTGCATGTAAGCTGACTCTGAATGTGAAAGAGGGAATCATTCAGGAGGCTCTCGTTGAGACTATCGGATGTTCCGGTATGACACATTCCGCTGCTATGGCGTCTGAGATTCTGCCGGGCTTAACGGTTATGGAAGCACTCAATACTGACCTTGTATGTGATGCCATTAATACGGCTATGAGAGAGCTGTTCTTACAGATCGTATACGGTCGTACACAGTCCGCATTCTCAGAGGAAGGTCTTCCGGTAGGCGCAGGTCTGGAGGATTTGGGTAAAGGTTTAAGAAGTCAGGTCGGAACGATGTACGGTACATTGAAGAAAGGTCCTCGTTACCTTGAAATGGCTGAAGGTTATGTAACAGGTATTGCACTGGATGCAAATGATGAGATCATCGGTTATAAGTTTGTAAGTCTCGGTAAGATGACAGACTTCATCAAGAAGGGTGATGACCCGAATACTGCTTATGAGAAAGCATGTGGACAGTACGGACGCGTTGATGATGCTGTTAAGATTATTGACCCCAGATGCGAATAGAAGGAGGATTAAGATAAGATGGCTTTATTTGAATCATATGAGAGAAGAATTGATAAGATCAATTCCGTATTAAACAGTTATGGTATTTCTTCTATCGAAGAAGCTGAGAAAATCACAAAAGATGCCGGCTTAGACGTATATGAGCAGGTAAAGAAAATCCAGCCGATCTGTTTTGAGAACGCATGCTGGGCTTACACGGTAGGCGCTGCAATTGCAATCAAAAAAGACTGCAAGAAGGCGGCTGACGCTGCCGCAGCAATCGGTGAAGGACTTCAGGCATTCTGTATCCCCGGTTCTGTTGCCGATACCCGAAAGGTTGGTCTTGGACACGGTAATCTTGGTAAGATGTTACTGGAAGAGGAGACAGACTGCTTCGCATTCTTAGCAGGTCATGAATCCTTTGCAGCAGCAGAAGGTGCGATCGGTATCGCTGAGAAGGCTAACAAGGTTCGCCAGAAACCCCTTCGTGTTATCCTGAACGGTCTTGGTAAAGACGCTGCGAAGATTATCTCCAGAATTAACGGATTCACATTCGTTGAGACAGAGTATGATCCTTATACAAATGAAGTAAAAGAGATTGAAAGAATCGCTTACTCCGATGGTCTTCGTTCCAAAGTAAACTGCTATGGCGCTAACTCTGTTCCGGAAGGTGTTGCGATCATGTGGAAGGAGAATGTAGATGTTTCCATCACAGGTAACTCTACCAACCCTACAAGATTCCAGCATCCTGTTGCGGGTACATATAAGAAAGAGAGAACCGAAGCCGGCAAGAAGTATTTCTCCGTTGCTTCCGGCGGTGGTACGGGACGTACACTTCATCCCGATAACATGGCTGCAGGTCCTGCTTCCTATGGTTTCACGGATACATTAGGACGTATGCACTCCGATGCACAGTTCGCAGGTTCTTCCTCCGTTCCGGCTCACGTTGAGATGATGGGTCTGATCGGTATGGGTAACAACCCGATGGTCGGCGCAACGGTTGCTGTTGCGGTTTCGATTGAGGAGGCTGCTAAGGCTGGGAAGTTCTAATAGAGTTATATTCCATTAGAAAATAAGATGTAAAGATAAAAAGCACTGTGATTTTATTAAGTTACAGTGCTTTTTTGTGTAATAGGATAGTGATAAAGTGCAATCGTTATGATAACAATGCTTACGATATCTGTTGTTATATAAATACATTAAAGCGACACCACCTGTTATAATAACAAGAGTTACGATGTCGGGCGATACAATACCGAACGTTATAATATCGTATGTTATAAAGTGTGTGCTATCATTAAATAAATGTATTTCCGGCCCTACGAATCTTTTATACAATAGATGGGAATTGTGATATACTATATATAAATAATTTATATATAAGAAAAAAGAGGGAAATTATGTATCCGACAATACAGGAAGCAGAGAGGCTGCTGAAAGAAGCAGCGCAGTGTAATCCGGGACCATGGGAGAATCATAGTCGTGTGGCGGCGCAATGCGCGAAGAAAATTGCAGAAAAATGTATGGGGATGAACCCGGAGAAGGCATATGTTTTAGGGCTTATGCATGATATCGGAAGAAAGTTCGGTGTAAAGCATTTGGGGCATGTGTATGATGGATGGAAGTATATGCTTGAATGTGGTTATGATGAAGTAGCCAGAATATGCCTGACACATTCTTTTAATGAAGGAAAACTGGAAGATTATATTGGAAACTTTGATATATCGGAACAGCAGATAGAAGAGATCAGACAGGCATTAGATGGGATAGAGTTTGATGAGTATGATAAGTTGATTCAGCTTTGTGATTCCATAGCTGCCGCAGAAGGCGTAGTTGACATGGAGGAGCGTATGAATGATGTTAAAATAAGATATGGGCATTACCCGCAGTCGAAGTGGGACAAAAATATGGAATTGAAAAGGCATTTTGAACAGAAATTCGGAAGTGATATTTATGAAATTGTAAAAATGAGATAATGATTACTTATGAAAATGACTAAATAAAAATCTGCAGAGGTATAAACTAAATAGTGGAAAGCTAAGGATGGAGAGTTATGTTCAGTTTTTTAGTGGTACATAAAGTAAGGAAATAAATAACATGTGAGTTTTATTGTGAAAAAATAGAGTGTTATTTATAGAAAGTAATAGGTTTTAACAGATTTTTTGGTATAATAGAACTATTAAAATAATACAGGAGAGAGCGATATGAAAAAAATATATAAGCGAATAATAAATCTGTTTCTGGTCGTCGCAGTTGCCGTAGGAGGATTGTTATCTGCTTCCACACCGGCAGAGGCTGCGAATCCTGACACAATGGAAGTACATTTCATTGATGTGGGACATGGAGATTCGACTTTGATTACCTGTGGAGAACATGCCATGCTGATCGATGCGGGAGATGATACAAAAGGTACTGCCATCCAGAATTATCTTCAAAAGCGTAAGATCAAGAAACTGGATTACCTGATTCTCACCCACCCTGATGCTGACCATATCGGCGGTGCTCCGGTTATTATTACGAAATTTGATATTGATAAAGTGTTTGTATCCAATTATGAAAAAGATACGAAAACCTATCAAAAAGTGATACAGGCATTGGATGATAAGAGACTCAAGTATACTACGCCGGGTGTCGGTTCACAGTACACTTTGGGAGCAGCCTCCATCACTATACTTGCGCCTAATGACAAATATGATAATTCGAACGATGCATCAATTGCCTTGCTTGTCAAAAACGGAAGTAATAAGTTCCTGTTTACCGGCGATGCGGGAGAGGATGCCGAGAAAGATATACTGGATAATGGAATCAGTATTGCTGCGGATGTATATAAAGTAGGACATCACGGAAGCAGGTATTCTACATCCAAAGATTTTTTCAAAGCTGTAAAACCGACTTATGCGGTGATAAGCTGCGGCGAAGACAATTCCTACGGGCATCCTCACGCTGAGACATTGAATATACTAAGGACAAATGGCGTAAAGGTGTACAGAACTGACGAAGAGGGGACGATTGTTGCCACAGCGGATGGCAAGAAGATTACCTTTAACGTACCGGCGTCAGAGACATGGAAAGCCGGAGAACCAACCCAAAATTCAACCACATCTGAAACATCACAATCAGCGAAGAATAAAGCGACAACAACACAGAAGGCAGATGATTCTGCTAAAGGGACAGGCGATTCATCAACGGATAAGCAGAATGCCTCGAATGACACGGCGGCAGTGCAAGAGTCACAAAAGGATACTGCCTCTTCACAGCCTGCCGGAATTACGTATGTTTTGAATAAGAATACGCATAAATTCCATATGCCGAGCTGTAGCAGCGTAGATACAATCAAACCGAAGAACAGAGAAGATACAACGATGTCCAGGGATGATGTAATTGCTGCAGGGTATGTTCCGTGTAAGAGATGTAATCCATAATCGGACCGCATGCCATATACTGTAAAATCACTATAAATAAAATGGCTGTTTAGCCAAACAATCCCCCCTTTTGTCAGAGTGACAAAATGCTTCGGCAAAAGGGGTATTTCAATTTCATAACATGATCTTATTACATATAGGGTTTATCACATAAAGATTACCATATGCAAACAATGCGAAGATTTACAACCTAATCCGTTTTTGATACAATAATTTACATTGAGATATGCGGATAAATAAAGGAGAAAAATATATGCGTGAAACAGTGAGGATCAATAAAGAAGAGCCGCAGTATTCCGTTGCGGCCGGTGTAACCTTTGCACAGGTAGATGCATGGTTCGGACACACAATCAGAGACTTGAAGATGGATATCATCTATCCGGAGGACAGTGAAAAGGTCTATCCTTGTATTGTTTGGATCTGTGGTGGTGCATGGAGAGTGATGGACAGATCGGCACATCTTGCATATCTGTCGGAGCTTGCACGGAGCGGATTCGTAGTTGCAAGCGTGGAGTATCGTACAACTAATGAAGAAATCTATCCGGCTCAGCTGACGGATGTAAAAGCAGGGATACGGTATCTGCGTGCGCACAGTAAGCGATATAATATTGACACAGAGCATTTCGGAGTGATGGGAGAATCGGCTGGCGGTTATCTGACGGCAATGGCGGCATTAGCTAATGATTCTGCATTTGATGTTGGAGAGTATCTGGAATATTCCAGTAAAGTGCAGGCGGCGTGTCCGTGGTATCCGCCTACTGACGTTTCGGCATTTCCATATGAATCGGCAGCCGAAGCGGCAGCATCCATGGAATCACTGCTTCTGGGTAAGAATGTGATGCTTTACAAGGAGGATGCGATTAGGATATGTCCTGTTGCTTATGTGTCAAAGGATGCACCTCCGTTTATGATCATGCATGGGACTAAAGACGATACAGTGCCGTTTATGCAGGGAGAATTGTTGCATGATAAGTTGGAGGAAGCCGGCTGTGATGTGAAGCTGATCGCAATCGAGGGAGCTAACCATGCTGACTATCAGTTTTTCCAGAGAGAGACGTGGCGGCGTATAATTAACTTTTTCCATGAGAAGTTAGGGTATGCCAGGTAGGTTATATATAACATGGTGAAGAATATGATTTTATACAATAGCAATGATCTGGCAAAATTGGGCTGTAATGAGTGCAGCGGATGTAGTGAATGCTGTCGTGGGATGGGACAGTCGATCGTATTAGACCCCTATGATCTTTGTCAACTGCAGAAGGCGACAGAATTAAATTTTGCACAGCTTATGCAGGAAAAGATTGAACTGCATGTGGAGGACGGGCTTATTCTGCCGTCACTTAAGATGCAGAGCGGTACAGATGCCTGTGGCTTTTTAAATCAGAGCGGACGATGTAATATTCATGATTACAGACCCGGGCTGTGCAGATTATTTCCGTTGGGTAGAAATTATGATGAAAAAGGATTGCGGTATTTTTTGCTGGAAGATGCTTGTCAGGTGCAGAACCGGACAAAAATAAAAATTAAAAAGTGGCTGGAAATAAGCCCGTTACATCAATATGAGAAATTTCTGATCGATTGGCATGATCTGCGAAAAGATATACAGGCGCGGATTATAGAACAAAAATCAGATGAATATACGCAGAGTAACAATATAAAAATGTTGAAAGTATTCTATCAGAAGCCTTATGATACAGAAGAAGATTTTTATGTGCAATTTGAGGAACGTATGCGAGAGTATTATACATAATTGGCTATGGATATATTTTATGAAAAATTTTGGTAATACTACTCTTATTGAATGGTAGTTTTTAGATTTTTTATATTAGTATGGAAGAGAGGTACAAGTTGTATGAAATCAATGAAGAAGATGATGTTGTGCAGTATATGTATTTTTACGGTATTTCTCTGTGCTGCCTGCGGTAAAAAAGAGGATGGGGATCAGCTGGAGGGAAATCTGGGTGATATAATGTCAGGGCTTTATGAGAATGCGGATTTATCGGAAGATTTTAGGGCAGGCATGGCCAGCTTCGAGACTTACGAATTGACAGAAGATATTGAAATATCTATTTTAGGAACAGATGAGATTGAGTATACGGAAGGCGTTGTGTCCATGCCCAGGATGTCATCGGTTGCGTATCAGTGTGTACTGCTTCGGGTGGACGAGGATCAGGTTGATACTGTCAAACAGCAGTTGAAAGACAATGCAGACCTGAATAAGTGGGTATGCGTCAGCGCGGAGACGATGCTGATCGAGAGCAGGGGGAATGTGATTTTATCTGTGATGGGAGAGAATGATACGGTGTATGCTTTGAGTGATGTGTTTCAGAAGTATTGAGAGTGGAATGGATGGATTATAGGGCTGATGATGCTTATGGTACTCAGAGTAGATAAGAATGAAATGATGGTTTGTGATAGCTAGACAAAAAGATAAAATTACAGAGAAAGATTATGGCAGTATTTAATGAAGGAGAGCTGCATACAAGGAAGGCTTCAAAGACAGCGTGGCTCTGATGAGAGAGGTTCAGGAACAGAAACATGATATGAGCATTGTTTTCCATAACGGATGGCAATGCTTTTTTATTGTTCCTTACTGTCCATTTAATAAACAGATAAGAAACAAATAGTAAACAGATAAAGACCTTTTCGAAATATTATGTATAATAATACCATAGAAACACAAACTTCTTTTCGATTACTATGGAGGAATAAACATGAGTACAATTCTTCATACCGATAAATTGTGCAAATCATTCTCAAGCGGCGGCTTGCAGCAGCATATCATCAAGAATCTTGATCTTGAGATCAGGGAAAAGGACTTCACTATTATAATGGGTGCATCGGGTTCGGGCAAATCCACCCTGCTTTATGCACTTTCGGGAATGGAT
>JAAUZT010000017.1 GCA_014804485.1 Lachnospiraceae bacterium | reverse complement strand
GAAGAATGCGCTTTATGCATTCTTCCAGACTTGATTAGATTCACTTAGGCTGCGTATTATGCAGCCTTAGAGAATCTTCAAGTCTTATTATACATCATTATTGTGTTGGTATAAAGGGGAGATGGAAGAAACGGTCGCTCAGAGTAGAGTTAATATCTGCGTCACCGCGCTCTCGCTCCGCAAAAAGCGTAGCGGACACTAGACTCGTGAAATACCTCGTCAAGTGCCGACGCTTTTTGAGGGGTTCCTTCAGATATTAACTCCACTCTGAGCTTAGGCTGTGGCGTGGGCGTGAAAAGTGACCAAAACTGTACTGCCTAGATTAATTTTTGCATATAAGGTTGACATATGTAACCCCTAATGATATATTGGAATCAGGGTTACATGAGTCACCTTTTTATATGCATAGGCAGGATTTGAGATTTTATTCTTGTCCTCAGCGTAAAACATTTCAGAACGGAGAAAGCTATGGAAGAAAAAGCAATCAGTTTATCAAACAGTGAATGGCATATCATGGAGAATCTGTGGGAGCAGTCTCCGAAGACAGCGACACAGCTTATAAAGGCGATGGAGGAAGAGACAGGGTGGGCGAAGAGCACCACGAAGACTGTTCTGAAACGGATGGAGCAGAAGGGCTGTATCGCGTATCGGGAAGGAGCAAAAGCACGGGAATATTATCCGCTTCTGAAACGGGATGAAGTGGTGGAGTCAGAGACGAGCAGCTTTATCAACCGAATCTATAACGGGAGTCTGGGACTGATGGTAAATACACTGGTTAAGAAACAGGAAATTTCGGATGAAGAGATGGAAGAGCTCTATCGGATCATCAAGGACGCAAGAAAGAAGAAATGATAAATAAAGAAATAATGATTGGTAATTTGGTCCAGAGCTGCGGTGAGCGTGCAATGAACCGGCTCTGAAGGAGGGACTGTTATGGTAGGTGTTATGATACAGGCGGCATTTCTGGTGATTGCGATACTTGCGGTGCAGAAATTGCTTGGAGAGAAATTACACGCATACGTGCGATACGGATTATGGCTGATCGTTGTGATACGGCTCATGATTCCGGTCAATTTAATACAGAGTCCGTTCAGTATGCTGCGTATCGCGGATAAAGTGATGGCGCGGTACGTGCGGGCAGATGAAGACGCGCCTTATATATATGATACAGGGAAAACTGAGAATGTATCAGAGATAGATAATGCGGAGCAGACCGCGAATGCATCAAGGATAGAGAATGAGCAGAACGGTGATGAGGAACGTGCTGATTTTGGATTGCAAGCAGATGAAAATACCGGAATAAACAAAAATAATATAACAGATATGAATGAGAGATATGTGCACAATCAAGAAAAAGGTGAACTCGATGCAGCGCAGACCGATAAAACACATGGTGTGTACAGCGCAATGACGGATGAAAACAGTTTAGAGGGACAGACGGACAGCAATGTGGGTATAGTGCATCGCTTATCAGCATCTTTCGCAAACATAGTACATACGGTCTGGCTTATAGGCAGTCTGCTTACAGGAGGGTTCTTTGGCTTGTCATACTTGCTGTTCCGGCGCAGGCTGCGTAAGACGCGGACAGCTTATCGGGGGGACTGTGAGGTAGCGCCACAGAAAAGGCGCGTTCCGGTTTATCTGGTAAAAGGTCTGGAATCCCCCTGTCTTGCAGGATTTTTCCGGCCGGCGGTTTACATCGGGACTGAGGTGGGTACGGATTCAGATACATTCCGATATGCCGTGATTCATGAACAAGTGCATTATCTGCACGGAGATCACCTGTGGGCTCTGCTGAGAATGGTGTTTGTCAGCATGTATTGGTTTCACCCTTTCGTGTGGATTGCGGCGGCAGCTTCTGCAAGGGATGGCGAGATTGCCTGCGATTATGGGACGACACGGAAGATCGGGCAGGAAGAACGGTTTGCCTACAGTGAAATGTTGTTGACATTTTCCCAAATAAAAGGGGGAAAAAGAGTATACTCCTACGGAACGATGCTTCGACCGGGAAAATCTGAGTTAAAGGAAAGAATCCTACGGTTGACGGAAGCAAAGCATAGCAGAGCATGGGCAGGTATTCTGGCAGTCGCATGCATGATCCTCATAGCAGGGTGTGCACTGACTGGCGCATCGACGGAAAATGCGGAGGGACAGGATCGCAGGGAATCTGTGGATTCTGTTGGGGACAGCGCAAACGATAGTCAGACATCTGCAGATTCTGCCGAAGACAGGGAGGATAGTTCCGGAGAGAACGGAACCGGCGATCTGACTGAAATAAAAGCCGATGAAGTGAATGACAAGTCAGGTGATGGAATATCCGACGAGCTATCTCAGGATGAAAATTCTGCAGAAAAAGATAATTCCGGCGAGGCGATTCGCGAGGACGGACAGATCGAGGCGCAGGCTGCGGAGTTGTCGGGAGAGATGATTTTTGGCGCAGATGGACCGACGCTGGATTATGCAGGGGGTCTCGGAACGGGGAAAGAGAATGTCATTATTTTCCATGATTATTTCGGACTGATTGTATATGATCTGATGAACAGGAAGGTTGTGAGAAGTCTTGCTCTTGAGCCGATAGGCTGCCATATGACACAGGGGGATGATGTCTGCCAAGTGGCAGTATCAGCGGACGGCAATACCGTGTGGCTGCATCCGAGATCGAAGCAGTATAAATACCGCTATGATGTGGAGAACAACCTGCTCTGGCAGGAACCTCTGGTCAAGACTTTTGATATAGATTTAGAGGGCGAGGATCTTTTTAACCGATACTTGGTGACGGAAGATACTACTCAGAAGTATGTGGGTTGGCGTTCTAATTATCTGTATGAGGACTATAAGGACGAACGGGGACTGCAGAGGACGTATATCTATCTCTATGTTCCTAATTCAGAGGAAGTGAAGCTGGGAAATGTGCAATGTACATGGGATGATATGGTTTTTATTTTAGAGTGGAACCATTCTGACGAATTGGACGCTCTGGCGGTGGAAAATGTTGTGTTCCCCTATCGTTATGACGGAATCGTAAATGAGGTGCAGATTATTTTCGATAAGCCATGCAACTATTCCCGTATTTCCGATACTTATACCAGCAGAGTACACCCCGTCACACAGGAAGTGATATGGCATGAAGGTATCGATTATGTGGCAGAGGAAGGATCGGATGTCTATGCGGCGGCAGCGGGTATTGTATATGAGACGGGATATTCGGCAAAATACGGTAATTATGTGGTACTGCTTCACATAAACGGTGAGATGACATATTACTGCCACTGCCAGAAGATACTCGTGGAGAAAGATGACCAAGTGGAGCGGGGCAGCACCATCGCCACGGTAGGCAGTACCGGCATGTCCACAGGAGCGCATCTGCATTTCGCAATCAGTTCACATGGAGAGTTTGTCGATCCGCAGGAAGAAATGTGGGAGCTGCAGGATCTGGATTGATCTTTTCCTGCCTCAAATCTGTTATTTCTTATATAAAGACAGATTACGTGAACAGTATGCAACGTGGAGGGCAGGCATGAGATTATACAAGCTGGAGCTGTTAAAATTGACAGGGAGAAGATTTACACAGATTATGACCGGACTGCTTCTGGCGATGTTGGTGCTTCAACTATGGGTGGAGAGCACGCAGGCAGTCGCATGGAAAGCGGAAAATGATTTCGGGCAGTTAATCGGATATGTGCGGTTTATAGATTTGTTACAGTATTATGTCTTGTACGGGATGATCTGGCTGACGGCCGTGCTGACCCCTTTCTATTGTGAGGACAGGCAGAGCAGGACGGATGTGTTAATTATGACATCAGCCAAAGGTAAAATTTCCGATTTCGCCGCAAGACTTGCCGTGGCGTTTACATTGGCGGTGGCCGTAATTGTTCTTGCGTTGGGGGCAGCTTATTGGGGCTGCTATGTCTTGTACGGGTATCCTGGCGGAAATGCCTCGGCGAGAGAAATATATTTCTGGATAGATGAGACAGCATCTGTGCTGTTAGATGGCAGTATATATGCTTTTATAAGATATTACCTGATTCTTGTGTTGTGCGCGGTTCTTATGCTGACCGGAATCATCGTGTGGGTTTCTGCGAAGAGCAGCAAAACGGTACACTCTCTGATTGCGGTTTCCGGCATATTCTGGTTTCCGGTTATGCTGGAGAGCGGCCTAAATCCGAGGGGGATCGGTTTCCTGCTGGTAACGGGACAACCAATTTACCTCGTTATAGTGAGATATCTATATGAAGACTGGTCGCTGTATGGGCATCATATTTTTCTGGCGCTTCTTGTGGCGGCAGCGGGAAGTATATGCGGCGGCAGACGATGGTGCCTGCCGCACAGGCAGTAAAAATGAGTCCTGTCCGGTTGCGGGCAGGACTCATCATATGTCAGTTAAATTTTACGGATTCACAACATTTCGTTCTTCTCCGTCCAGATAGGCCGCTATATTCTTACACACTTCTTCTACGAGGTTCATCCGTGATTCCGTGCTGGCCCATGACATGTGAGGCGTAATGATCAGTTTCGTGCTGTCCTGAATTTTGCCCAACGGATTGTCTCTTGTCATAGGTTCTTTTTCCAGCACATCCAGTCCGGCAGCCGCGATCTGATCGGTTATCAGGGCATCGTAGAGTGCCTGGGTATCTACTACGGGACCTCTTGCGACGTTGATCAGAATTGCGGTTTTTTTCATTTGTCCGAACGCTTCTTTATTCATCAGTCCTCTTGTCCTGTCGCTGAGAGGGCAGTGCAGGGAAAGAATGTCAGATTCTTTTAATAAGGTATCAAATTCTACACGTTCATAATCAGTGCAGACGCTCTTGCCGGATGCGGAGTAGAAGATTATTTTGCAGCCGAATGCCTGCGCCAGCTGTGCTACTCTGCGGCCGATCGTGCCCATGCCGACGATGCCCCATGTCTTTCCTGCCAGATCATTAAAAGGTCTGTCGAAGTTAGAGAAACGATCCTGTGCGCTGTAGGTTCCCGACTTGACATAGCTGTCGTAGAAAGCGATTTTCTCGGTTAGCATAAGCGCCAGCAAAAGAGTATGCTGTGCAACTGCCGGAGTACAGTAATTTACCACATTAGCAACCTTGATTCCGCGGCTTTTGCAGTAGACCAGATCTACATTGTCGAAGCCTGTCGCGAACAGGCAGATCAGTTTTACGTTGGGGGCATCTTTTAAGGTAGTTTCGTTCAGAGGCGCCTTGTTTGCGATGATGATGTCCGCGTCCTTTACGCGCTCAGCGGTGTTTTCCGCGACCGTATTCGGGTAATAGGTCACCTCTCCGAATTTTTCAAAGCAGGATACGTCAATATCGGTTCCCACACTGTTTCTTTCTAAAACGACCAGTTTCATATCTGTCCTCCGTTTCCGGCCTCTGTTTATCCTCAAATTCTACGTTTAGGAGAAAAAAAGACCAAGTTTCTTGAAATATGAGCTTATTGGTAACTGTTCAGAAGGTGTTCCCGCGAGGAACAGGGTTCTGAACAGTTACGATTATTGTAACATAGCAGCAGGGGTTTTCCCAGCATTTTGGGATAAAAGAATCTAATAGTATTTTATCATGGAATTATGGAACATAATTTGATATAATAGAAGCAGATTACATTAAGATACGGCAATAACCGTGAAAAATCCGAAAGGAGACGACAATAATGCTTGCAACATTGATACCATTTTTTGATAAAGACATGAAGGTATGTGCCTATTCGTTGTTTTCACAGAAGGAGAATTACCTGCTCAACCCGGAACTGCAGGGATCGGCTATACTGAACGGTTCAGGCAGGGTGAGCGGTCTTGAGATCATAGAGAATATCGGTATCGACACACTTTCGCCGGGGACGAAGGTTTTCCTTCCTGTGGGACCGATCAATATATTTGCAGATATTGAAGGGCAGTCGGCTGAGATGCGGGACAGACTGGTGCTTCTGTGTGATAATACCATTACCAACACGGATGCGTATCGCAAAAGGCTTAAACAGCTTAAACAGGGCGGTTATAAACTGGCAATCTTTAAGCTTCCGGTAGCGCAGTTTGAGAATTATAAAGAGATTTTGAAGTTGATGGATTACATTATTCTGGACTGCAAGAAAATAGATGTAATGAAAGCGAAGATCTATTTTGCACACCAGTATCCGAAGCTTAAGATCTGTGTCGGTAATGTGGAAAATCAGGAGTTGTTCGACCGGGTGAAACAGGATAAGGCATTCCATCTCTTTGAAGGCAGATTCTATCGTATTCCGGTTACCAAAGGAAAGACGGCGATCGAGCCGCTTAAGGTTAATTATCTGGAGTTAATGAACACGGTGAATGATGAGGATTATGAATTGACACAGGCGGCGGATATCATCGGCCGTGATACGGCGCTTGTTCTGTCCTTGTTGGAGATGGTGAACCGTATTTCCGTTAATTCACAGATTACTTCTATCCGTCATGCGGCTGCGATCCTCGGACAGAAAGAGCTGAAGAAATGGATCAATACCGTGATCACGAAAGAATTGTGTGCGGACAGACCTAATGAGATCACCAGAATTTCCCTGCTTAGGGCGAAATTCGCAGAGTGTCTGGCACCGTCCTTTGGGCTGGAGCTGAAAGCCTCGGAATTATTCTTAATGGGGTTATTCTCGGTTCTGGATATTATTCTGAATGTACCGTTNGAGGAAGGACTTGCCCGGGTAAATGTNTCNAAAGATATNTCGGANGCGCTGGTNAGTCATAAGGGTGATCTGGCNGATGTGTATGATTTTATACTTGCCTATGAGAATGCGGATTGGCAGGAAGCATGCAGATGGCTGGTTGTGAAGAATATCAGTATGGATACGGTATATCAGGCGTACATAGAGGCGGTATGCTGGTATCGGGAAGTGTTCTTCTAGTTTTNTGGAGTCATAATTACCCGGAGGAGATTCTGACGGGTAGTTAGATAGATCAATCAAGTGATGATAGGACAGACGACCATCACTATAATAAAAATTCGGCTGATTAATTTTAAGGAGGAAACTATCAATGAGTAGCGAAATCAGAGACATTAATCTTGCCGAATCCGGTGAGAGAAAGATCGAGTGGGTCAAGAGAAATTGTGATCTGCTCCGGACATTGGAGAAGGAGTTCTCCGAGAGCAAGCCCTTTGCGGGCAAGAAAATNACCTTGTCGGTGCATTTGGAGGCGAAGACAGCGTATCTGTGTCTGGTGCTGGCAGCAGGCGGCGCCGAGATGTATGTGACGGGTTCTAATCCGCTGTCCACNCAGGATGATGTGGCGGCAGCGCTTGTGAAAGCAGGGCTGGAAGTTCACGCATGGTATGATGCCACGCAGGAAGAATATGAGACACATATCCGTCACGTGCTGGAAGCGGGCCCAAATATTATTATCGATGACGGCGGNGATCTGGTTACCATGGTGCATAAAGAGATGCCNCATCTGATTCCGAATATTATCGGTGGCTGTGAGGAGACGACTACAGGTATTATCCGTCTGGAAGCTATGAATAAGGCGGGAGAATTGAAGTTCCCCATGGTGCGTGTCAACAATGCGGCATGTAAGCATTTCTTCGATAACAGATACGGTACGGGACAGTCCGTATGGGACGGTATCAACAGAACGACGAACCTGATCGTTGCAGGTAAGATCGTGGTCGTTGCGGGNTACGGCTGGTGCGGTAAAGGTACGGCAATGAGAGCGAAAGGCTTGGGCGCACGTGTTATCGTTACGGAAATCGATCCCATCAAGGCGATCGAGGCAGTGATGGANGGATTCGATGTAATGCCGATGAAAGAAGCAGCAAAGGTCGGCGATTTCTTCATNACGGTAACAGGATGTGACGGCGTTATTGATAAAGAAGATTTTGCGGAGATGAAAGAAGGCGCGATCCTCTGTAATGCGGGACACTTCGACTGTGAGATCGACATGGCATGGCTCAAGGCGAATGCGGTGGAGAAGAAGGAACAGCGTAANAANATTATGGGATATAAGCTGCCTACCGGTCAGTGGATTTTNGTGCTGGCGGAAGGTCGTCTTGTGAATCTGGCAGCAGGCGACGGACATCCGGCGGAGATCATGGATATGAGNTTTGCGATTCAGGCGTTATCTGCGAAGTATCTCGTGGAGCACGGCAGTGAATTGCAGGAGAAATTGATTGACGTACCGGAAGAGGTAGATAAGGATGTNGCGAAGAGGAAGCTTGCATTCTTAGGGAAAGAGATTGATGTGCTGACGCCGGAGCAGGAGAAGTATTTGAACAGTTATACGGTGTAGATTACGGTCACAGGTGAAAGAATGAGAGACAGAACTGCCACGAAGCGGGCGAGAGATTGCCGGCGGAAGGGTGGTTCTGTTTTTTGTGGTAAAAAGAGGGTTGACATTGTGTGTCTACGCATGTAAACTATATATAAAGTCTACAGGNGTAAACAACNATGGAATGCGTAATGTACGAGAACGGAGGAGTTATGGCAGACAAGAAAATATCGGATGCGGANTTGGAAATATTGGANGTGNTNTGGGCNGCNGGNGAGGCNNTNAATGCGAATGAGATTCGNACNCGNCTNAATGANAAGAAGGATTGGGAGCGCACTACGGTGCTGACGTTGATNCGCAGGCTGCTTGATAAGGGTGTGATNGGNCANGAGAAGAGAGAGGTCTACTATTATGCGCCCTGTGTGGAGCGGAGTGANTACGTGAAAGGGGAGACGAAGAGTTTCCTGAACAAATTTTTTAAAGGAAATGCTAAGAATCTGGCGGCAGCGCTTATTGAGGATGAGGATTTGAGCAGAGAAGATATNGAGGAACTGCGGGCGTATTTTCAGGAGAATTTCAAATAGGCGCCTAAATGAGGAGGTTATCATATGGAACAATTATTTAAGATGATATTGTCATTATCCATATCCGGCACTTTAGTAGGNGGGATCATTCTGTTAATCCGGCCTGTAACGAAGAAGTGCTTTTCGAGGAGGTGGAGTTATTATCTTTGGCTGCTGGTGTTATTCCGACTGCTGCTTCCGGTGCATACGGGTGTAAATCTTATGAATAGCCTTTATATAAGACTGCCGGAGTGGAGAACCGAGTGGATGCGTGAAGAAACAAATGTTCCGGATAGGAGTGAGGCGNCACATGGCTCAGGTAATGATAATGCAAAAGAAACAGGGGAATCAGAAAAAGTTGGTAAGACAGCAGAGGGTAATGTAGATGCGCCGGGTAGTAAGGGCAGCGATTTTGGTATTAACAGTGAAGACAGAAATTCAGGCACAAGTAGTGGTGAAGGTTTAGATACAAGTACAATCATGAATACATCCGTTTTGCTAAAGGCCGCTGCTATTATCTGGCTGCTTGGTGTTATGGTTTGCGCTCTGTGGAAGATATATGATTATCGCAGATTTATGAGGATGATATATAGAAGCGCCGTTTTAACTACAGATTCACGAATTCTGGCGCAGCGGGAAGAATGCCGGGCAAGACTCGGAATAAAGCGCCTCGTTCCCGTCTATGTGAGTACGGAAATAAGCTGTCCGATGCTGATAGGATTTTTCGGTTCATGTATCGTAATGCCGAAGGATATGCCGGCTGATACCATGATGATCCTGCATCACGAGCTGATACACTGTAGAAGGCGGGATATCGGTTATAAATGGCTGTTTCAGTTGGCGCTTTGCGTACACTGGTTTAATCCTTTTATTTATCTTTTTAACCGTAAATTTAATCTGGATTGTGAACTTGCCTGCGATGAGGAAGTGATGAAGNTTTTGACAGATGATGGGCGCAAGAGGTACGGCAATGTGCTTCTGGATGCGGCNGAGCACAGTATTACTTTCCACAAGAATGTGCTGGCGATGACTTTGCTGGAAGANAAGAGTACTTTGAAAGAAAGATTAGAGGGAATTGCCCGTTATCACAAGCGGGGAGCAATAACTGTGTTATGTTCTGTGACAGNAGTTGTCGTGTTATTTGCCGTGGCACTGATGGGTGGTGTAGTCTCTGCGAAAGAGAGCCGGGGAAGTCTGGTTATGTCAGTTTTGTCCGCGGTGTTCGGGGATGGAAGTAATTTTATCAAGCAGGATATTCAGATTGATCGTGACGGATCGGCATATCGCATGTATGATGACGATGAATTGATCGCAGATAAGGATGAGCATGATGTGTGGAGAGCATGGATTTACAGTGGCAACGAAAGAAGCACAGACTGTAAGGGATTAATCTTAAACGGCAGCGATACACTGAGTATTCTGTATGCTAATAAAGACACAACGATAGAAGTACAATCCTTATTTGACTTGCAGGACGGCAGATTGAAATTTGTGCATGTTACCCCGGAGGGAAAAGTAAATATTTTAAATGAAAGCGGAGAGAGTGTAACAGAGACGATCACGCTCCCGCAGGGAAAAAATGTACTCAAGATGGTAGGGCAGGAGGCAAGAGTTGAGAATCTGCTGTTCTCATATGATCGGGTTAGGGAAAAAGATTTCGACAGAATTTTCTCTAATGAAGAGGAGGAATGTAAATATAATCTGACGGAGGATATTAAATCAGGAAATCTGGATCGGTCGCAGTTACNNGAATCCTTTACGGATATGGAGACGGAAGAAGTGAGTGAACTGTTCAAGTATCTCTTGGAACAGGACGTGACATTGTATGCCGAGGATTGGCAGGCTGTTTTTACTTATTCAGACCAACATCTGTCAGCGGAATATCTTGCGGCGGCTTTGAAGGATGGCAANGCGGACAGTTTCTACAGCAATGGATTTCGTGAGGTTGCGATACATGTGAACGGTGATGACTGGGTAGAGATTGTTACCTCCATGCAGAGGTTATCTTATAATACATTGTATTTCGGCGGCTTGTCATTCCTAAATAAAAGTCAGAGCGAGACATGTATCATGCATTATCTTGATCTGGGGAATACACTGACAGAGTCGCAGTTACAGAAACTCGCGGATTATGTGTCTTCAAGCGGGTTANAGAGGATTGAGAAGCGTAATGAGGAAATGAGGGCTTTACGTTCTAAATAAATTGTATATATAGCTCAGGCGAAACAACTTGTTTTGTCTGAGCTGAAATGTTATATATAATTCTGACAGCGCACACGAAAAACTTGACAAATTACTTTGTAAGCGCTAACTTATTATTATATTAGATTTATTCTTATTGTTATATCATTTGTGCGTTTCGCACGGGCGGCATTCTCTGCCGGGATTCCAATTGTTTTTGCGTTTGGCGGTTTGTTATTTTGTAAAAAAATATGACTGGAAAGCAACAAAGTAAGAGTTGATTTTTGATAACATATAGGTTATCATAAAGGAGGAAAAAGTGTTTGAAATTATCTTCTATAAGGATAAGAGCGGAAGATCAAGGATTGTTGAATACTTGGATGATCTTATATTAAGAAATCACAGAAATTACCCAAACGGGAGATACAGCAAGCACGAAGAAACTTGGATGATTATATAGAAAGGAATCAACTCAAATGAAAGAGATTAATACATTTGCAGANTACATTTCAGATGAGACAA
Organism: Lachnospiraceae bacterium; assembly: GCA_014804485.1. Classification (GTDB taxonomy): domain Bacteria; phylum Bacillota; class Clostridia; order Lachnospirales; family Lachnospiraceae; genus UBA3282. Next base: position 52,059 of record JAAUZT010000017.1, on the reverse strand, counting down.
GAGTCAGNCGTGTTGAACGTCAGAAAATTAACTTTGAGGTGGAGTTAATCGGTAAAATAATAAAAGCGAGAGAACAGAAAGGCTATTCGCAAAGAGAACTGGCTGAACTGAGCGGGGTAAAACAGCCGGCAATAGCCAGACTGGAAAGCATGAAGAGTACGCCAAGAATAGATACTTTGTTGAAAATCTTGCATCCATTAGGTTATACATTATCGGTAACACCAATACATGACGAGGGTGGAAANATTTGACAAATTATTATAAAAGAGATAATATGAGGACACTTTTCAGACAGGAGTATTCACATGGACACACAGACCACTACGAAAAACTACAAGGCGAAGGAGCTGCTGCAGCGGTTTCTTCCATATTATAAGAAATACTGGAGAATTGTCATTATTGANCTGCTCTGNGCCGGACTGACAACGATCTGCGAGCTGGTNCTNCCTATGATNATCCGTTATATCACCAACGCGGGNATGAATGATCTGGCATCCCTTACGGTGACAGTTATCCTGCGGCTGGGAACGCTGTATCTGTGCCTGCGNGTTGTAGATACTATGGCGAATTTCTACATGGCNTACACGGGACATGTGATGGGCACGCGNATTGAGACGGATATGCGGCGGGATGCCTACGCCCATCTGCAGCAGTTATCGGATACTTATTACAACAATACGAAAGTCGGGCAGATTATGGGTCGGATTACGAATGATCTGTTTGACGTGACGGAATTCTCCCATCACTGTCCGGAAGAATTTTTTATCGCGGGAATCAAGGCAGTGATTTCTTTCGTGATATTGGCCAGGATCAGCCTGTCTCTGACGCTGATTCTCTTTGCGGTAGTTCCGGTCATGGCGGTGACCTGTACCATTATTAATCTGCGCATGCGTGAGGCGTTTCGCAAGCAGCGTGTACAGATCGGGGAACTGAATGCCCGTATCGAGGACAGTCTTCTCGGGCAGAAGGTGGTCAAGGCGTTTACTAATGAGGAGAAGGAAAAAGAGAAATTTGAGGAGGACAATATCAATTTCTTNTATATTAAGAAAGAAACTTACAAGTTCATGGCCTTTTTCCAGACTACTACGAGAGCTTTTGACGGGCTGATGTATCTGGTGCTTCTGGTGGCGGGTGGTATTTTTATGGTAAACGGAAAGATTGCGCCCGCGGATCTGGTCGCCTATGTAATGTATGTGAGTACGCTGATTACTACGATTCGCAGAATTATCGAGTTTGCGGAACAGTTCCAGCGCGGTATGACAGGCATTGAGAGATTTGTACAGATCATGGACAGCGATATTGAGATTTTTGATGAGCCGGGTGCGGTGGAGTGTGTGCGTCCGCAGGGCAATATTGCATTNCATAATGTCAGCTTCGAGTATCCGGACGACCACAATGTTGTGTTCAGGGGATTGAATCTGAACATCCGGTCGGGGGAGAAGATTGCCATTGTGGGTCCCTCCGGAGGAGGCAAAACGACTCTGTGTAATTTGATTCCGCGCTTTTACGATATTAATGAAGGTGAGATCCTGCTGGATGGTGAGAATATTCATCATTATACATTGAAAAGTCTGCGGAAGAATATCGGTATGGTTCAGCAGGATGTGTATCTTTTCTCCGGGACGGTGTATGAGAATATCGCCTACGGCAAAGAAAACGCTTCCATAGAAGAAGTGGTCGAAGCGGCGAAGCGTGCGGGNGCACATGAGTTTATNACGGCATTGAAAGACGGNTATGATACTTATGTGGGAGAACGAGGCGTGAAATTATCCGGCGGACAGAAGCAGCGGATCAGCATTGCCAGAGTATTCCTGAAAAATCCGCCGATTCTTATTATGGATGANGCGACTTCNGCGCTGGATAATGAAAGTGAATTTCAAGTNGCNAAATCGTTGGAGGCGCTTGCAAAGGGAAGAACAACGATCACGATTGCTCACAGGTTGTCCAGTATCCGNAATTCTGACAGAATTNTGGTNNTNACAGAGGAAGGGATCGTGGAGGAAGGAACNCATGAGAGTCTNCTTGAGCTTGGCGGCATTTATCACCACTTCTATGTGACGGCNAATGAGTTGAANTAGAGAGGGTNTAACATTATGAAAACAACCATAAAAGAATAGATCGGAATAATGCAATGAAGCAGAGCAGCAAACAGAACACTCAAACAGTACATCATATATTGATCATAGAGGACGATGTCACACTGGCANGNGGCTTATGCAGAGCCCTNCAGAACGAGGGAACAGAAACGCTGTACTGCACAACCCTGCGTGAGGCGAGGAAACTGCTGGAAGAACAGCAGACGGTGGGAAAGCAGCACTCTCTCGTGTTATTGGATGTGAATCTGCCTGACGGAAGCGGGTTTGATTTTTTGCAANAGATAAAAAAAGAATATGACACATGCGTCATAATGCTGACGGCCAATGATATGGAAACGGATATTGTAGCAGGGCTGGAATTGGGTGCAGANGACTATATCACGAAGCCGTTCAGCCTGGCGGTACTGAGGGCAAGGGTAGAAACACAGTTGCGACGTGTACAGGCAGACCGGACTTCACGGAATGCGGAAGAGATCGTTGTGATTGACGATTATTGTTTCAACTTTACGCAGATGCTTTTTACGTGTAGAGAGGAACGGATTGAACTGAGTAAGACCGAGCAGAAATTGTTGTATCTTCTTGTAGAGAATCAAGGGATTACATTAACGAGAGAACAACTGCTTGGCCGTATCTGGTCGGAGACGGAATTTGTGGACGAGAATGCGCTGTCCGTTACGGTGAAGAGACTGCGGGATAAGCTGGGCGCACAGGAGCGGATCAAGACGGTATATGGAATTGGATATCGGTGGGAGTAGAAAATGCGATACATGGATATGAAGAAAGAGCNTGGGCATTGAAATGTCAGCAGANAAAATAGCGCTCATAATTTTATTAGCCGGCATTTTATGCATAATCTGCGCTGCACTAATCGTGTATGNTGATTACTGTGCCAGAAAGCGCAGTCTTAATCGAATGTATGACATGATACAGAGAGCCATGGATGGAACTTTTCGGGCACACAATTTTGATGAATCTTTGTATGCGGCTGTAGAAAATAAATTGGCAGAGTACATTGACGCCTCAGAGACATCGGCAGGAAAGACNGCTAAGGAGAAGGAGCAGATCGANAGGCTGATTGCGGATATTTCCCATCAGACGAAAACTCCGCTCTCCAATATTCTGCTCTATACCGAACTGTTAAAAGAGCATGTGNGCCCGGCAAGGATNGAAGAACNGGAGAAGCATAACGGGCAAAGCAGGCAGGCAGTAGAATCGGGAGAGGTTTGTGAGATAATAGCNTTGCTGGAGACACAGGCCGAGAAATTAAATTTCCTGATCCAATCGCTTGTTAAAATGTCCAGACTGGAAACAGGGATTCTGGTTCTGAATCCAAGGAATTCTTCAGTTGCAGAACTGCTTGAGGAGGCGGAGCTGCAGTATGTGAATAAAGCTCNTGAAAAGGGACTGTATCTGCATGTTTTATCAGAGGATACGCAGAATGTCATGGCCTGTTTTGATAAGAAATGGACATTAGAAGCTCTCGGTAATCTCATAGATAATGCGATCAAATATACACAGACGGGCGGTGTTACGGTCAGAGTCAAACCTTACGGGCTGTTTGTCTGTATAGAGGTAGCGGANACAGGAGTCGGTATCGCGGAGGAAGAACACGCCAAAATTTTCGGTCGTTTTTATCGTTCGCCACAGGTTTCCGACCAGACAGGCGTAGGCATCGGNCTTTACNTTGCGCGCGANATTTTACGGCAGCAGTCNGGCTATATGAANCTTGNGTCGGAGGAAGGCAAAGGCGCGGTTTTCTCTATGTACCTGCCTGTTTAATTCTTACAGAACTGTTAGAANTTTTTTCTATGCGGAAAGATTATGGAAAGAATGTTATGCGATAATCTGTATTGTGAAGGGATATCCTTCATAATGCAGATTTCTTTATTCTATAGGAGGAAAGTCATGACCATATTATCAACCAGTAATCTNAGGAAAATATACGGCGCGGGAGAAAATGAGGTACATGCGCTGGACGGTGTGGATTTAAAAGTGGAGAAAGGAGAGTTTGTTGCTGTGGTGGGAACNAGCGGCAGCGGCAAGAGCACACTGCTTCATATGTTAGGCGGGCTGGANCGGCCGACATCGGGNACTGTTACTGTGGACGGCAAAGATATTTTTGCCTTGAAGGATGAGGAACTTACAATTTTCCGGCGCAGGAAAATCGGATTTGTATTCCAGAATTACAATNTGGTGCCGGTGCTCAACGTGTATGAAAATATTCTGCTNCCGGTNCAGCTNGACGGCAATGANCCGGATGGTAAGTATGTGGATCAGATCATTGACATGCTGGGATTGTCATCGAAATTACAGAATCTTCCGAATAATCTGTCCGGCGGACAGCAGCAAAGGGTCGCTATTGCCCGCGCACTTGCCGCAAAACCGGCGATTGTACTGGCGGATGAGCCGACGGGCAATCTGGACTCCAAGACAAGTCAGGATGTATTGAGTCTTTTGAAAGTGAGCAGCCAGAGGTTTGCCCAGACGATTGTCATGATCACGCATAACGAGGAGATCGCACAGCTCGCAGATCGGATTATTCGTATTGAGGACGGTAAGATTAGCGGAAATGGGGGTGATAATAATGAGAGTAGCAAACAGAAAATGTATCCGCAGGATTAGCATACAGCATATGAAATCTGCAAGGACGAGAAATATCATTACCATACTGGCGATTGTGTTGACGACGGTTCTTTTCACGGCGCTTTTCACGGCAGGGATGTCGATGAAATACGGCTACGAGCAATCTAATTTCCGTCAGGTGGGTGGTTATAGTCATGGTGGATTTAAGGACATTACGAGGGATAAGGTGGATGAACTAAAAGACGATCCCTTGATTAAGGAATACGGGGAAAGACTGTTTCTTGGCATGCCGGTGGAGGCNCCTTTTCATAAAANCCATGTGGAGATGAGTTATTGCGACGCAAACANCGCGAAATGGATGTTTATAAAGCCANTAGAGGGGAGGCTCCCCGAAGAGGGGACGAATGAGGCGGCAACGGATATGATGGTGCTTAGTCTGCTGGGTGTGGAGCCGGTGATCGGNAANGAGTTCACAATGACTTTTATGGTGGATGGTGTGGAGACGACGGAGACTTTCACGTTATGCGGTTACTGGGAGTATGATCCGGCAGNCNNGGCGAATCATGTGCTGCTGCCGAGAAGCCGCGTGGAAAGCATTCTTGACAAACTGGGCACACAGGGATATGACCATTTGGCAGGATACTGGGGTCTGAATGTNATGTTTCGCAGTGCCAATGCGATTGAGGAAAATCTGAAGACAATTTTGGAGAGNCATGGTTATCAGAGTGAAGATGNGGNAAAAGATNACTATGTCAGTATCGGCATCAATTGGGGATATATTGCGGCGCAGCTTGATGACGGGTTTGATATGACAACGGTTCTGGCGCTGGCTGCGGCAGTGATACTCATTATCTTTACCGGTTATCTGATTATCTATAATATTTTTCAGATTGCGGTGTCGAATGATGTCCGGTTCTATGGACTGCTTAAGACGATCGGAACCACGGGGCGGCAGATCAAACGGATCATATTGATACAGGCATGTGTGTTATCCGCAGTCGGTATTCCGGTTGGGTTGGCGTTTGGATATGCACTTGGCAGGGCAGTGACCCATGTTGTGGTTGCGGAGATGGCTGGTGGCGGCGTGATGGAGGTGTATTCTGTCAGTCCATTCATTTTTGCGGGCGCGGCAGTTTTTTCCCTGATTACAGTGCTTTTATCCTGCNGGAAGCCTCGCAAAATGGCGGCAAAGGTTTCTCCGATCGAGGCGCTGCGGTATACGGAAGGCAGCCAGAGCAGGAAGACTGTCAGGAAAGCGAAGAAGGGTGCTTCTGTCCTGAAGATGGCGTGGGCGAATCTTGGAAGAAACAGGAAAAAAACGGCAGTTACAATAATTTCTCTGTCGTTAGCAATCGTNATTCTGGAACTGACTTATATTCTGAGCAGCGGTTTTAGTATGGATAAGTACCTTCGGCGAATGACACAGGATTTTGTTCTGGCGGAAGCCTCGCATTTTCAGGCAAGTACCAGGTGGGGAGCGGATACGGCAGTATCGGAAGATGTGGTTGCACAGATTGAGTCAATGGAAGGCGTGACGGGTGGCAGAACTTATGGTATGACTTCGGTCATACAGGAGTTTGTGACGGAAGACTGGCTGCGGTTTTTGAAGCGCGATAGCGGCAGCGGTAAGGCGATGGATGCCTATATCAGCTATAGAGAGAAGACGGGAGATAAGCTGATGACGGAGATACATCTGTATGGTATGGACGACTTTGTGCTGGATAAGTTGATCGTGGTGGACGGTGATATCAGTAAATTGAAGGAAGGGGGAAACTATGTTGCGGCAGTGTGCCAGATGGACGACTACTATAATGTGGAGACTGATAGCCATTGGGCAAAGGTGGGTGATAAGATCTCCTTTCGATATGTGGATAAAATCGAATATTATGACCCGGAGACAGGAGAAGTGTATGCAGGCAATGAGGATTTTCGCATGAAAGCAGTGGCGTACAGGGCAATAGAATACAAGGATGCAGAGTATGAGGTCTGTGCGCGTGTGGCAATTCCGAATACGCTGAATTACCGTTTCTACGGCGCTGACGAGTTCGTGATGGGAGCCGACACTTTCCGGGAGGAGACGGGAACGGATGCGATTCTATATTATGCATTTGACTGTGATGATGATAAGATCGATGACATGGAGAAATATATGGAAGAGTTTACGGAGCGTAATGACTGGTATGACTATGAGAGTAAACAGTCTTANGCGGAGCGCTTCTATGGGATGAGGAATATGTTTGTCTTTGTCGGAACGGCGCTTGGTTTTATCGTGGGGTTGATCGGGATTCTGAATTTCCTGAATGCAATTCTNACCGGAATCCTGACACGAAGGAAAGAGTTTGCGGTATTGCAGTCCGTGGGAATGACCGGAAGACAGCTTAATACGATGCTGATGATAGAAGGGGTAATATTTGCTGGGAGTTCCGTGGTCATTACGCTGCTTCTGTCGATTGTGCTGGCACCGCTTGTGCGTAANGTTCTGGAAGAGATGTTCTGGTTTTTCAATTACCGTTTTACGGTTGTGCCGATTGCGGCGATTGCACCGNTCTTTGCGCTGCTTGGCGCTTCTCTNCCGCTTGCCGCATATCGTTATGTGGCAAAGAAGTCGGTTGTGGAGCGGCTCAGAGAAGCGGAGTGAGCAAATTAAACAAAATATTCTCAAACATATGTCAGAAATGTGCCGAAAATCCTTAAAATTTTCAGATAATACTTACTAATTCCCCAAATTAGTGTTAAACTATTAATAGGGGAAGTTATGAATGTTCGGAAAGGGTTAGCAGCAAGCGTTACGGGACACGGATATCGGAGGGCATTATGTTTGAGAAAGATGAATTAATTATGTGCGGCGGACATGGCGTCTGCCGTGTTGTCAACATTACGGGAAATCCCATCGACAGATTGGATAAGGTACGTAAATATTATGTGTTAGAGCCTGTCTTCGAGAAAGGAAGCACGGTCTATACGCCTGTGGACAACAGCAAGGTAGTCATGCGTAAGATCATGAACAAAAAAGAGGCAAATGATCTGATACGACAGGTCAGCAACATGGAGATCGTTTGGATTCAAGAGGAGAAAGGCAGGGAGCAGATGTATAAGGATGCGATTCGCACTTATGACAGCCACAGCCTTGCGCGGATCGTCAAGACGCTTTACCTGCGCAGGCAGAGCCGGCTGGATGAGGGTAAGAAAGTGCTTTCCTCCGATGAGCAGTATCTGCATAAAGCGGAGGAGCTGCTCTACAGTGAAATGTCGTTAGCGCTTTCTCTTCCGAAAGAGACGGTGGAAGCTTACGTCAAGAAAGAAGTTAACAGAGAAAAAAGCCGGGCATAATTGCCCGGCTTTGTATTTCGCTTTCATCATTCAGTCATGTTTCGGATGCGCGCTGATAATATTAATCGCATTCATCACAGCAGTCAGGACCTCGACCTCGGCCTGCTGGGATGAATTGTTCAGTTTCTGGAAAAGAGCACCGGTATCCGTTCTCGTATATTGTGGAGACAGCCTGTTAAGCGCAAACGATGCCATATCCAGACGACATTTCTCGCAGGAACAAACATTAGGCATGGTAGGTAATATCTTGTCAAGCTGATATTCTACTGCATCCTCCATTACATTTCTTAAACCTTCCATATGAAAACCCCTTCCGGTTTGCCATATATCGACAAAACCCACACATACTATATTAGTATATTTTGGTGCAATAATCAATCCTTAATTTTAGTATAATTGGTACTTTTGTACGGAGGGTTCCTTTTGACTTGCATTTTCCACATAGAAACGGTATTCTAGTGTGTAAAGTGATTTGAAACCACAGAAAGAAGCAGAGAATGATCATAGATATAATATTGGACAGCTTCATAGACAGCGTGCGGCTTCTGCCTTTTTTATTCGTGACTTATCTCATTATGGAGTATCTGGAGCATAAGACGGGCGATAAGATGCAGCAGGCGATACGCAGGGCAGGGAAGGGCGGACCGATGATCGGCGGCATGCTGGGAATCTTTCCCCAGTGCGGTTTTTCGGCGGCGGCCTCTAATCTGTATGCGGGCAGGATCATTACGCTGGGTACTTTGGTCGCGGTTTTTCTGTCCACCTCTGACGAGATGCTTCCTATTATGATATCCCGGAATGCAGGGGCAGCGATGATTATTAAGGTTCTGGCTGTCAAACTGGCTGTGGCCGTTGCGGCGGGTTTTGTGATTGATCTGATCTTTCGTGCGAATAAGAAGGATATGCAGATCGAGCATCTGTGTGAGCAGCATCACTGCCACTGTGAGAACGGGATTTGGAAGTCGGCGCTGCACCATACGGTGGAAATTTTTATGTATATTCTGATTATTTCATTGGTGCTGAACCTCCTCATCGCGTGGATCGGCGAGGAGACACTGGGCAGTATCATACTTGACCGTCCGATCGCGGGAACACTGCTTGCAGGGCTTGTGGGATTGATTCCGAACTGCGCAGCATCCGTTGCCGTTACACAGCTATATCTGGACGGTGTGCTGGGGGCCGGCGGTATGCTTGCGGGTTTATTGTCGGGCAGCGGCGTAGGACTACTGGTGCTTCTTAAGGTAAATGATGATTGGAAAGAGAATTTGCGGGTAGTAGGATTATTATATGCGATCGGTGTGGCATCGGGAATCGTGATCGAACTGTCAGGAATCACATTTTGATATACGAGGACAAAAAAAGAACCGACCCCAGAGTTCTATGACTCCAAAACCAGTTCTCACAGTGCACCGCCAGGGGCTCGAACCCTGGACACCCTGATTAAGAGTCAGGTGCTCTACCAACTGAGCTAGCGGTGCATGTCCGATATAATGCGGGTTTCTCAACACGCAAGAGTTATTATAGTATAATGTTTCCTGCATTGCAAGTATTTTTTACAAAATTTTTAAATATTATACGAGGAGAGATGAAAATGATATTTGAAAGTCATGCGCACTATGATGATGAAGCATTTGATGAGGATAGGGAGGAGCTGTTAGCTTCCCTGCGGGAGCACGGTATAGATAAGGTGGTTAATGTCGGTGCGAGTCTTGAAAGCTGTCGGATCACGCTGGAATTGATGAAGAAGTATCCTTTTATTTATGGGGCTATGGGTGTTCACCCCGGCGAAACTGCCGAATTGAATGAAGATAATTTCGCATGGCTGCGGGAGCAGTGTGCCGTAGATAAAGTGGTGGCAGTGGGAGAAATCGGTCTGGATTATCATTGGAAGGAGCCGGAGCCGCATGTACAGAAGGAGTGGTTCGAGAGACAGCTTATTCTGGCACGCGAGACTGGTCTGCCGGTGATCATTCATTCCAGGGATGCGGCAAAGGATACGCTGGATATGATGCAGGCGCTGCGCGCCGGAGAGATCGGCGGTGTGATACATTGTTATTCTTATACGAAAGAGATGGCGCGGGAATATCTGGAGATGGATTATTATTTCGGAATCGGCGGCGTGATCACTTTTCAGAATAGTAAGAAACTGAAAGAGGCGGTAGAGTACATACCGCTTGACAGGATATTGCTGGAGACGGACAGCCCGTATCTGGCACCGGAACCCCATCGCGGCAAGAGGAATTCCTCCTTGAATCTCCCCTTGGTGGCACAGGCAATTGCGGATCTTAAAGGCAGCTCCTATGAAAAAGTCGTAGAGGTAACACAGGAGAATGCGATGAGACTGTTTCGTATCAGGGAATAGATGCAGCGGAGATAAACTCGTTCAGTGCGCCGTCTGCAGGTTTGGGACGGAAGGACAAGTGTAGCTGTGAGGAACAGGGTTCTGAACAGTTACGGGCAAGCAGAGGAATATGGAGAGATAAGAGTGGCATGACAGAACTGGGAAACAGGAGAGGTACTACGGAGATCATACAGAAATATCAGTTCGCTTTCCAGAAGAAATTCGGACAGAATTTTCTGATTGACAGCAGTATATTGGATAAGATCATAGAATCGGCGGACATCACGAGACAGGATTGTGTGCTGGAGATCGGACCGGGCATCGGTACCATGACACAGCGCCTGGCAGAAGAGGCGGGCGAGGTTGTGGCGGTGGAGATCGACAGGAATCTGATACCGATTCTGCAGGATACTTTATCTGATTATAATAATGTGACGGTTATTAACGAGGATATTCTGAAAATGGATATCAACAGAATGGTGGAGGAGCGAAACGGCGGAAAACCTATTAAAGTGGTGGCGAATCTTCCATATTATATTACTACGCCGATTATCATGGCGTTGTTTGAGAAACATGTGCCTCTATATAGTGTGACGATTATGGTGCAGAAGGAAGTGGCCGATCGGATGCGGGTAGGACCGGGGACGAAGGATTACGGCGCGCTGTCATTGGCGGTGCAGTATTATGCTAAACCGGAAATTATTACCAGGGTACCTGCCGCCTGTTTCATGCCCCGGCCCAATGTGGACAGTACGGTGATCCGTCTGACGCGCTACGAGAAGCCGCCGGTGGAAGTGAAGGATGAAGACAGGCTTTTTGCCATTATTCGGGCATCATTTAATCAGAGAAGAAAGACGCTGGCAAACGGGTTGGCGAACGCGGGCGGTCTGGGCATCAGCAGGGCACAGGTAGAGGAGGCATTGGTGCAGATGGGACTCCCAGTGACGACACGCGGAGAAACGCTTACATTAGAACGATTTGCCGAATTATCCAACTTGCTTCCGGTTGACTGCAAATAAGACGGATTCCTTTCTCTAAATACAATATAAAGTGATTGTATATTGTGGCATCTCCATATATTGGTATATATTAATAAAAAGATACTAAAATGGAGGTGCTATTTTTCTACATATTTTATTTACATTGATAAAAGGCTATGGTAAACTTAAACAATGAAAATAGGGTTACTATGTGGAAAAACGTGGCGATAGGATTAGGATTCCGGTTCGCCGCGGGAATACGTTAATGAGGTGGGCACCTTGGATAAATATGAATATAAAATACGATCGGATGAGATTAAGTCATTGATTGCAGAGGGAGAATTTGCGGAGGCGGTCAACATTGCCGACACCATTGATTGGCGCAGGGTTAAGAGCGCCATGATGCTCTGTACGATCAGTGATCTGTATAAAATCAACAGGAGATATCAGGAGAGTAAAGAGATTCTGCTGTTGGCCTATGAGAGACATCCATCGAGCAGATCAATCGTGTACTCTCTGTGCGAGCTTTCCATCAAACTGGAAGAGTATGTGCAGGCGATAGAATATTATAAAGAATTTGCACAGATCGCGCCGAAGGATACGGGGAGATATATTCTGCAATATCGTCTGTATGAGGCGCAGGATGTCAGCCTGGAAGAAAGGATAGCGGTTTTAGAGGAATTTAAGAGACGTGATCCCAGAGAAAAATGGGAGTATGAGCTGGCCTATCTGTATCACAGAATCGGTTTAACCACCAAGTGTATCGAAATCTGTGATGAGATGTTCTTTATGTTCGGCGAGGGCAAATATGTAATCAAGGCTTTGGAGCTTAAAGCACTGCATGAACCCCTCAGCGCGGATCAACAGGCAAAATATGATGCATGGATCCGGGAGAGAAATGCAGTTGATCTGCCGGAAGATGAACCGGACGAAGATGAAGATATTGACATACCGGGAGACACGCGGGTGGCCGGTAAGATCAGGCATTCCGGGGAAGAAGCGGAAGAGAATGTGTTTGCCGCACCCACGATGGAGCTTCCGGAGGTAAAGACGGTTGACGTAGGTCAGTATAATACGATCAATCTGCAAATGGCTCTGGCCGAGAGTATGAAAGAGATTCTGGAGGACAACGGAGCACAGGCAGCGCCGGAAGAAGAGATGGCCTTCCCGATGCAAGGCTTCGATTCGGATGATGCGGAAAATGCAGAAGATATAGAAATTGAAGAGACAGAAATCGAAGATACAGAAACCGAAGGCACAGACATCGAAGGCATAGAAGAGGCGGAAGCGACAGAAGATACAGAAGAAGAGGAAATCGCAGAAATCACGGAAAATACAGAGTCTTCGGAGATGATAGAAGATACGGCAGAACAGGAAAACAGCGAGGATGAGGAAGCGGAAGAAGAAGCTTCGAAGAAAGACTCTATCGCAGAGACGCTGATAGCTCCGTTGCTGGAAGAGACGGTCGAAATGCCTGCGCCGGAGGAGATCGAGGAACAGATGCGGAAAACGCCTGTCATTGCGTTCCCGAAGCAGACGGAAGCGGCTGCCGAAGAGCCGATTGCGGAGAAGACGGCGAAAGAGGATCCGGAGCCGAAGAAGATGACGATGGATACTGACGAGCTGCGGAAGATCGGTGCACAGATCGCACAGGAAGATACGGCGGCTTTCGATGCGCAGCAGATATTGGAACAGATGAGGAAGCCGTCTAAATATGACAGTCTCCTGTCTCAGGAATATGACGGACAGATCAGTCTGGTGGTGCCGGAAGCAGAACGGGTGGAGAAGCAGATCACCGGTCAGCTCAGTATTGAAGATATTATGGCTGAGTGGGAAGAAATGAAGAAAACCACGAAGCAGAAGCAGATGGAAGAAGTCAGACAACGTATTCTGGCGCATACCGGCAATATTTTTGCGGACTTTGACGAAGCGACGAAGAATGGTCTTCTGGAGGAGCTGGAGCGGGCATTTGTTGCGGCGATTATGAAGGATTCGGACAAAAAGCCGGCAATAAAGAAAGTGATCAGTCCGGAAGATGCGGCGGAAGAAGTACCGGCACCTAAGAAGCTGACTCCGGAAATGGAAAAGATCGTTGAAGCGGCAGTGAAGGATTCCGAGAAAGAGCTTCTTGCGGCCGAAATCGAAGATGAAGTGGAGGAGCTGGAGGAGATCGAAGAATCCGAAACCGTAGAGGTACAGGAACAGATCCCGCAGGATCAGGAAGAAGCTGCGGAGGAGCCGCAAACTCAAACAGAGACGATACTTACAGAACATGAACCTGCGGAAGAGGTAAGACAGGATCGTGACCTGACGGAGGAAGAGGCGGAGCTCTTTGCACAGTTTGCACATCACCGCAGATCTAAGAAACAATTAGTCCATACACTGGATAATATGAGTCTTGCGTCCTGCACGGGCAATGTAGTCATTACCGGAGAGGAAGAGGCTGCCGCTCTGACACTTGCGAAGGATCTAATCAAAGAGATGCAGTATAACGACAACAACTTTTCCGGCAAGGTGGCTAAGATATCCGGTAACGTTCTGAATAAGAAGGATGTGGCAGAGACTTTTGCCAGGTTAGATAACGGCGCATTGATCATCGAGAAAGCATCGCGCTTGAAACCGTCCACGATCATAAAGATGAATAAGTTCTTAGAGCGCGACAATACGGGACTTTTGCTCCTCATGGTTGACAAGAAGCAGAGTATGAACAGGCTTTTTGACGAGAATGCCGTGCTGCATAATAATTTCAATCTGCGTGTAGATATAGAGCCTTTAGATAATGAAGCTCTGGTGGCTTATGCGAAGCAGTATGCAGAGGAACTGGAATATTCTATTGATGAATTCGGTATTCTGGCGCTTCATACAAGAATTGCGGACAGACAGACAAGTGATCATGAGGTGAGCATGTCTGAGGTCAGAGAGTTGGTCGATGAGGCGATCAGCTATGCCAACAAGAAGACACCGAAACATTTTATGGACATTCTGCTGGCGAAACGATATGATGATGAGGATATGATCATACTGCGTGAGAAGGATTTCATGCATTATTAAAACAAAAGTAATGGGGGCATAGAATATGGCGGCAAAAAAAGAGAAAAAAGAAAAAACGGTAAAAAAGGAAACGGCAGTACAGAAGGCGGAAGAGACTCAGGTATTTATTTCGGAGGCTGACCAGTATTTATTCGGACAAGGCTCACATTATGACATCTACAAGAAGCTGGGGGCACATCCTTCTGTGGAAAACGGCGTAAAGGGCATGTTCTTTGCGGTGTGGGCGCCGAATGCGGCAAGTGTGCATGTGATTGGTACGTTCAATAACTGGAACGAGGAAATGCACCAGATGGAGAAGATCGGGCCCTCCGGTATCTATACGCGGTTCATTCCCGAAGTGGGCGAGAACGAATTATACAAATTCCTAATCCATACGCCTTGGGGCGAGAAACTGTATAAGGCGGATCCCTTCGCCAATTATACTGAGATGCGGCCGGGGAATGCTTCCAAAACATATGATATCAGTAAGTTCAAATGGACAGACAGTGCCTGGATGACCAACAGGGACGGTAAGGACTATAACAAAGAGCCGTTGGCGATTTATGAGTGTCATATCGGGTCGTGGATGAAACATCCCGACGGTACGTCGGAAGGTTTTTATAATTACAGAGAGTTTGCAGACAGGATCGTGGAATATCTGAAAGAGATGAAGTACACGCATATCGAATTGATGGGAATTGCGGAATATCCGTTCGACGGTTCCTGGGGATATCAGGTGACCGGTTATTATGCTCCCACATCCAGACACGGCACGCCGGATGATTTTATGTATCTGGTCAATACGCTGCACCGCAATAAGATCGGCGTGATCCTTGATTGGGTGCCGGCACATTTTGCTACGGACGCCCATGGACTGGGCAGATTTGACGGGCAGTGTATCTTCGAGCATCCGGATCCGAGAATCGGTGAGCATCCGGACTGGGGTACGAAGATTTTTAATTATGGAAAAAATGAAGTTAAGAACTTCCTGATCGCCAATGCGCTGTTTTGGATCAAGGAATATCATATTGACGGTATCCGCGTAGATGCGGTTGCTTCCATGCTGTATCTGGATTACGGCAAGCGGGATGGCCAGTGGGTTGCCAATAAATACGGCGGTAACCAGAATCTGGAAGCAATAGAGTTTTTCAAGCATTTAAATTCTGTTGTACTTGGCACGTATCCGGGATTTCTGACGATCGCGGAGGAGTCTACCGCATGGCCGAAGGTTACCGGCAAGGTAGAAGACGACGGTCTGGGATTCAGCTTTAAGTGGAATATGGGATGGATGCATGATTTCTGCGAATACATGAAACTGGATCCGTATTTCCGTAAGAACAATCATTATGCCATGACTTTTGCGATGACCTATAATCACAGCGAAAATTATATTCTGCCGCTGTCACATGATGAGGTTGTGCATCTGAAATGTTCTATGGTCAATAAGATGCCGGGCTATCCGGTGGATAAATACGCGAACCTGCGTCTCGGCTACACATATATGTTCGGGCATTCCGGAAAGAAGCTTCTGTTTATGGGACAGGATTTCGGACAGGAAAGAGAGTGGAGCGAAGAGAGAGAGCTTGATTGGTTCCTGTTAGGTGAGGAACAGAACAGGGGCATGCATGAGTATGTGAAAGAACTGCTGAACCTGTACCATAAATATCCGGCGCTCTATTCCATAGACAACGACTGGAATGGATTTGAGTGGCTCAATGCAGACGACAGCGACCGCAGTGTGTACAGCTTTTACAGAAAAGACGAGACGGGCAAGAATAACATCATGTTCGTGATCAATATGACTCCTATGATGTGGGAGAATTATATGGTGGGTGTGCCGAAGAAGAAGAAATATAAATTATTGCTGAACAGCGATGACAAGCGCTTCGGCGGCAACGGACACGAGATTCCGGCGGAGATTAACGCGGTCAAGGGAGTCTGCAATTACAAGGATTATAATATTTCTTTTGATTTGCCGCCGTATACGGCAGCGGTGTTCATTTTCTAAATATAGTGTTAAAAAGGGGCTGTATTAAGCAGCCCCTTTATTGTTGGATGAATAATTAATTTTATGAAGTGCAAGCTCTTCGGAGCTTGTTTTTTGGTTGCTTATATTCGACAGTATCGTGTATAATAAATAAAATAAAAACTAAGCATCTAGGAAGATATTCCGATACAGATTATATCAGAATAAAAACAGGAGGCGGAAATGCTATTTGTACAACATAATCTGCTTGCACAGAATGCGAATCGTCAATTAAAGGCAAGTACTGATAAGAATGCAAAGACAACAGAAAAACTTTCTTCCGGATACAAGATTAACAGAGCGGCTGATGACGCGGCAGGACTGTCTATTTCTGAGAAAATGCGCAGACAGGTGCGTGGGCTGCACCAGACTGTGGATAATATTTCAGAAGGGGTAGGCTATGTTCAGACAGCGGAAGGTGCGCTGAATGAAGTGCAGGATATGCTGCAGCGAATCAATGAACTTGCGGTGAAGGCGGCTAACGGTACGAATACGGTAGAAGATCGGGCGGCTATTGACAGGGAAGTACAGCAGTTGAAGAATGAGATGAATCGGATCTTTAGTGAGACTACGTTCAATGAGCGGAAGATCTGGTATCCGGGAGACCGGAAGCTGCTAGGGTATGATAAGGCACAGGCAGCTTGGTTCCCTAATACAGGTTCATACATAAAAGGTACAGTGACAAATAAGAACTGTGGTGTGATAGCAAGAAGCGGTTATACAATTCATGCGAGTGTGGACGACGGAGTATGGATTACATGGAAGGGCTGGGATGGCGAAGATTATTCTACAGAAAAAATCTCTTGGCAGGACCTGAAGGATGCCAATTATAGCTTTGAAATGAGTAAATATTTTGGGGTAGAAGATCCTAAGACCAACAATCTCTATACGACAGATGCTAATGGGAAAATTGTACCGCAGTTTATGCATACGGTGTCATTTTCTGTACATGAGTTGGCGACAATTGAGGATATTGTAGCATGTATTGATACGACAGTAATGTCATCGTCTTCAAGTGTAAGTATTAACAGTCAGTTTGAAAATGCTGATGGAACCAGCAAAAACAACCTTAAAGGAGTTTCTGTTTCTGCATATATAAATTATTCGGCAGCATATGCGTCGCATTTACATGATAATGTAGGCGGACAGAATTTTGATGATGGGGATAAGCAATTTTTGGAACCTAATCTGATTGCAAACGGAAATAAAAGTAATCTGACCAAATACCCTAGCGCGACGAAAACGCCGGATGCTAAAAATAGTACAGAGGGATGGGAATTTTCATTTCAAATGAAAGGAATCGGAGTGGGCGGCGGTACCGGAATCGTTAAAGGAACTTTGAACTCAATTAGTTATTCCCGTTCATATAAGTATTCACAAGAATATTACCAAGAAGACGATTTTAATATTTGGTGGCAATGGATAAATAAAGGAACTCCTTATGAGGACAAAACAACTGTGGGCTATTCCACTGCAACAAACCTGCAGGGAGTAATGTCTGCGCTGACAGGTACTAAAGAAGAGAAGAGAAATGGTATTGATTCGACGCCGGGTTTGCTTACTAATGGTACGGGGGCGACACCGTATGGCGGAACGATATCCATGCATTTTGCTTTGACATCAGAGCAGGCATATACTTATGGTAAGGATAATCAGTCAAGTAAGGATGTAGGAGACTTTTGGATTAGTATCACCGTAGATCAGAACGATAAAACGGAACAAGATGTTTTAGATAAGATAACGGCAGCGTTGAATGCAAATACTATTTTGGATTTTGATAAGAATAGTGCTACGAGTGATAATCATCATATTTGGAGTGCGGATGAAATAACCCATAAGATTGATGTCCCCATCTATGGCGGTATGTGCGGCTTTTACGTACAGGCGGGCACAGAGGGCGGTCAGCATATTGAGGTCAAATACGAAGCTCTCAGTACCATTGCGTTGGGGATGAGGTATACCAATGTGCGTACCGCAGAAAGCGCACAGAGAGCAATCAACGAGGTCAAAGGCGCATTACAGATGGTTAGCGAGCAGCGTTCAACTTTTGGCGCTTATCAGAACCGTATAGAGCATGCCCAAAATATTAATTCTAATGTAGAAGAAAACACACAGTCAGCCGAATCGCTGATCCGTGATACTGACATAGCAGATACAATGATGGAATATTCTATCAATAACATTCTGATGCAAGCTGGCATCAGTATGCTAACGCAGGCGAACCAGAGCAGCCAGTCAATTTTAGAGCTGTTACAGTAATCCAGTGGCCTACGTTTGCACCATCGTATGTCATGTAAGCAAGAAGGAAGAAGGATTTACTGTGACAGACTGAATAATAAGAGAGGAACTCAGTTCATGGGACAAAGAATACTATTATCATGCACACAGTGCAATCTTAAGAAAGAAATGTCAGTCGGTGTTGGACTTATGTGCAATAATCCCGATGTTATAGCCTCCTGTTTGGAGGCGGATGATGCGAAAGAATGGCAACGGTTGTTCCATAGTAACCAGGTCAGTTTTTTTCAGGCACAGCAGGAAGCCTTTTACTGTGACCACTGCAATGATCTGTTCTGCCAACTTTCCGTAGACGTGACGCTTACGGATGGGAGAGAACTTACATTTGGTAATAAATGTCAGGTATGCCATAACAAATTGCAGGAAATAGATACGCAGGCAAGTCCAATGTGTCCGATTTGCCACAGTGGTATTTTAATCCGGAAAAATATTGGTTTGTGGGATTAAAATAAGGGGATCCAAGCGGAAAGTAGCAATGGAATGATTATTATTTGGTCTGGGAGGGACATCGGATGATCCTACAACACAATCTGATGGCTATGAACGCCAATAGAAATTTAAATACAGTGACCGGAAAGCAGGCCAAGAATACAGAAAAACTTTCTTCCGGATATAAGATCAACCGTGCGGCGGATGATGCCGCAGGTCTTTCCATATCGGAGAAGATGCGCAGACAGGTCAGGGGTCTTTCGCAGGCTTCTCTGAATTCACGTGACGGTATTTCTTTTGTGCAGAGCGCGGAAGGTGCGCTGAATGAAGTTCACGCTCTTCTTCAAAGAGGTAATGAGCTGGCAGTAAAAGCGGCGAACGATACGAATATGTCAGAAGACCGGGAAGCGATCTATGCGGAGATTAAACAGCTCAACAATGAGATAGACAGAATCGCAAGGGATTCGAGGTTCAATGAGCGCAATATTTTTGATGCTTCCAATGCCTCTTCCTCTACGCAGAACGCCAGCCATCTGCCGGGAGATTTATCGGATATTGTTTATCTTGATGCAGATTATATGTCATACGACATGCAGGATTTTGCAAGTGCGATTAACCAGGCCAAAGCGGCGGGAAAGGCATTTACACAGGAGGGACTGGCAGCCTTTGCAGAGGAGATCAGAGATAAGTATATGCCAACATTGCTGGGCAGCATTGTGTCCGCGCTGCCTCAGTCTGCGATACCTACGGTTTCGGGACTGCAGATCAGCTTGAATATGTGCTATGAGAATAACTCCACGTTGGCGTATGTGTCTTCCAACGGAGTTTCTTTTCAGTTGGGAGTCAACATGAAATATTTAACGGAGGTAAACGGTAAGATCGAAATGACGGATGATCTTGCCACTACGATCGCTCATGAGATGACACATGCGGTTATGTTTGATGCCGTGACTAACGGTATGTTGGGATCGGGCGGAGGAGATAAGTTCCCGTCATGGTTTGTGGAGGGCACAGCGCAGGCAGTGGGCGGAGCGATCAATTACTGTCAGGAGCTTACAAACAGAGTGATGCCGCAGGGTGATAAAGCGATTCAGAATTGGCTGACGAAACTGACAGACACTTCCAATGACTACAATGCTTATGCCCAAGGATATATTGCCAGTATGTATTTAGGTTATGTTGCGGGAGGCGGAGGTGCAGTTACGTCTGCCACTATAGCGAAAGGTCTGGATAATATTCTGAAAGATATTGAGAACGGCTATTCTCTCGGACAGGCCATTTCAAGGCAGACCAATGGAAAATATGAAGACTTGTCGGATTTCGAGGAGAGTTTTCCGAAGGAGGCAGTGGGATTTACGAAGGATCTGGTTGCGGCGATTGGAAACGGCACAGGCTCCATTGCATCCCCGAACGGTCTTAGCGGAGATAAAGCGTCTCTTTTAAATGGTGGGCAGCGCAGCGATTATTTTGTCCTTAATGTAGATCAGAGCGATCACTATGTTAACAATTTAGGTGGAAAAAATACATATACCGGAGGCGGAGCCACCACTACGAGTGGTTTGGACAGGGATGGAAATAGTAATCCGGATGCCGAAAAAAAGTGGGGAAGCTCTACGGATGCCAAGCGTGGCACAGTGCAGCGGTCAGGAAGTATGTTCGTACATGTCGGCGCGGAGTCAGGGCAGCATATATCTTTCAGTACATTTAAACTGTCGGCAAACGACCTGGGAGTTGCGGATGTTAAAGTGGACTCCATGGAAAATGCTGGAAACGCCATTGATAAGTATAAGAAAGCGATCGAATGTGTATCGGCTATGCGTTCGGAATATGGCGCTGTGCAGAATCGTCTGGAGCATACAGGGACTAATCTGGATAACATAGTAGAAAATACGCAGACGGCAGAATCCTTGATTCGTGATACTGATATAGCGGATGCGATGCTGGAATACTCCGTCAACAACATATTGGCACAGGCAGGAACATCCATGCTCGCGCAGGCAAATCAGGCAAATCAATCCATGTTGCAGCTATTAGGCTGATTATAAGAGTGCTTACGGTTAAATGGATGCTTTGTCTGCCGGATCATGCAGATATTCCGGAGCACAGGCAGACCATGTATTTTGTTCGAGGGGTTAAGAAAACGGTTATCTATGTCGAAATAAAAGGCAAGCGGAAAGAATCTTTTCTTTTCAAATAAAATGAAAACCTACTACATGGAGTGTGTGTATGAAGATAACATTTGACAATAACAGCACAAATCAAAATGTAGACAAGGTGGCGACAACTACATACAGAGACACTCGCACAGAGAAGACAAACCATGCGGGTGCATACGCATTAGACATTTCTGGCACAGTTATGGATAACTCAGCTTACAAAGGTCAGGGAAAGACCGCAGAAGACGTTATGCAGGATGCGGGGCAGATCGACGTTGCCACGCAGAGAGACTATATGACAGTTATGTCTAATACTATGTCTGAGAAAGATTTTAACCGAATGATGGAAGACGGCTATCATGTCGGGGACATGGATATTGAAGAAGTTGTCACGATTGTCGATAAGATTAAGGCGGAACTGATCAAAGGCGGTACGCAGGTGGTCGGATATACGGATCAGATCGATGCGGAAACGCTACGGGAGATTACAGGCAGCGAAGCTTTTGCACAGGAGTTAAGCCGGCAGTTTGCGGAACATGACGTGCCTTTAACGGAAGAGAATATCAGGGAAGCTATGAAGGCATATGCCAAGGTATCGGAACTGCAGGAGATGACGGAAGGCGCGGCGAAATATATGGTGGAAAACCATATGGAGCCGACGATTGATAATTTGTATCGGGCGGGCTACAGTTCCACAGCGGATGGAAGCAGACAGGGCAGAGGATATTATTCCGACGGTTCCGGATACTATGCGAAGAAAGCGGAAGAGTATGACTGGTCCAATCTCCAGCCACAAATGGAGAAGATCCTTACAGAAGCTGGACTGGAAGTCAATGAAGAAACTCTGGACGAAGCAAAGTGGCTGATTGAAAAGGGAATTCCTCTTACGGCAGAAGCGGCAGCGGATCTTCATAGCTTGAATCATCTGACGCTTCCGCAGGAAAGCAGGCAGGTTCTCTCGGCGATTGCAGCGGCGATTGCGGACGGAAAGGAAGCCGGTGCGGCTAATCTGGCAGACGGCCGAAGTAATCTGGAGAAAGCGGCTGAATATGTGGAGCGCTTTGCAAAGATTTCCGACGAGGCAGTGGATCAGGCGGCAGCCGAAGATAAAGAGCTGACGCTGGTGAATCTGGAAGCGGCAGAGAATGAGATAGAAGCGCAGCAGCAAGTTGCGGATAAGAGAGCCGCAGAGAATGCCACAGACAATAACAGCGCAAGACGTGCGGGGAATACCGCAGACAGCAGCACTGCCGGATATACAGGAAATACTGCTGCAGAAAGCACAAACGCGCCGCTTACGGAGAATATTACGGCGAGAAGACAGTTGGAAGAGATTCGCCTGATGATGACGGTGGAGGTGAACCGTAAACTGCTGGAAAGCGGTTATGCTATTGATACCACGGAACTGGAACAGCTCGTGAATGCTTTAAGACAGATTGAGTCGCAGCAAAGGCAGCTTCTGTTCGGGGAGACTGATGAGATGCGGGCGGCCGAGAAAGCTTCTCTCTATGTGGAAGCCCGCAGTAAAGTGGCGGAGATTCCTTATCTGCCGATCGATATTGCCGGTCGGTTTAAGGTGACGGATAAGGATTTCACGTTGGATCAAGTGCACATAGACGGCACTGCTTTGCGAAATCAGTATAATGAGGCGAGAGAAAAATACGAGACATGGATGACATCCACAAAAGAAGAATTTGGTGATTCTATCCAGAAAGCATTCCGGAATGTGGACAGCACATTGGAAGATCTGGGATTTGAGCTCAATGAGGAGAACCGTCGGGCGGTTCGTATTCTGGGCTACAATCAGATGGAGCTGACACAGGAAAACATAGAAACGGTGCGGGATACGGATGCAGAGCTTCACCGTGTGATAGATAAAATGACACCGGCGGCAGTCCTGCAGGCGATTCGGGACGGCAAGAATCCGCTGGAAATGACCCTGCCGGAGTTAAATGAATATCTGGATTCCATACCGTACAGTAAAGAGCAGGCGAGCGAGAAATACAGCAAATTTTTATATAAGCTGGATAAGAGCAACGCTATTGACAAACAGGAGCGGACGGCATATATCGGTATCTACCGTATGCTCAGACAGTTTGAAAAGACGGATGACGCTGCGGTCGGTGCACTTGTCAATATGGGAGCGGAGGTCTCCTTTAAAAATATGCTGAGTGCGGTACGAAGCCGGAAGAAAGCCGGTATGGACTTTATGGTGGATGACGCATTTGCCGGTGTTGAGGCCATTGAGAAAGGCATGTCGATCAGCAGGCAGATCGAGAGCGGGTTTAACAAGACCTATCGCGATATTGTCGGAAACATTGCAGACCGCATGGCAAAACAGGACGCTTCTACAGAGAAAGAATACCGACAGGAACAAATGCGGGAAGTACAGCAGGCATGTGAAGTGGAAGATTCCGTGATCGAGGAACTGTTACACAGTAAGCAGCCGGTGACGATCAATAATCTGGCGGCGGCGGATATGCTGATGAACAGCAGAGGTGCTCTTTATAAGAAGATGAAAGAGTATACCTCACCTGAGAATGAGGAAAATGTAAAAGACGTCGTTTCCCGTCTGCATGATGCATTGACAGATGAGAAAAGCGCGCAGGAAGCCTTTGAAGAGATGGAACAGGTCTTCGGGGAAGTGCTGGAAGAGGCGCAGTATAATCCTGATATAAGTTATATTGACCTGAAGGCGATTCAGAGCTGCCGAAAGCAGCTCACGCTGGCAGCCGGTCTTGCGAAAGAGGAAAATTATCAGATTCCCGTAGAGATTAACGGGGAGACGACAGCAATCCATCTAAGGGTGCTGCATGATAAACAGGATGGCGGTAAGGTTAAGGCGACATTTGAGACGGAAAGCCACGGTAAAGTGGCCGCGGAATTTACGATTCGCAACGGGAAAGTATCCGGCTATATCGCATGTTCCACGCAGGAGGGCGCCGATAATATTCAGGGAAAGAAAGACAGCCTGCAGAAATGTCTGCGGACCACGGTTGAAGCGTTGGCGCATAATGAACTGGAGCTTGGCAATATCGGAATCGTATGCAGCGAAGAACTGGATCTGAACGCCTATACGGCAGAGGAAACCCAGAACGGGTCATCGGTACAGACCGCAGATTTGTATCAGGTAGCAAAAGCATTTATTACAGTGTTCACAGCATAGAGAATAGCAGTTACGAGATAGGAGGAACTTTTTATGAAAATCAGTTACAATTCAGCGGCAATGCACGCTAACAACGCACTTAATGCATCGGATAAGAGAGTCTCACAGTCACTTAAGAGATTGTCTTCCGGGTTAAAGGTTACGGCAGCGAAAGATAATCCGTCAGGATATGCGATCGGCCGCAGAATGAATGCACAGATTACCGGTGTATCCGTTGCAACCGAGAATGCCAACAGAGGCACTTCCATTATCGAGACGGCAGACGGTGCTTTAACAGAAGTACATGACATGCTGCAGCGAATGAATGAGCTGGCGGTAAAGGGCGCTACAGGAACACTTACAACAACTGACAGAGAAATGCTGAATCAGGAAATGAAGCAGTTGAAGGAAGAAGTTACCAGAATTGCTACGGATACGGAATTCAACGGTCAGCCACTGTTGGACGGCAGCTTTGATTTAAGAGGTTATACGAACAGCCAGATTGCGACGGTAGATTATTACAGCGATGAGGTGCTGGCGAAGCAGTATACGATTGATGCGCTTACAGTATTCTATAATGCGGATGGAACAATAGATTTGGATCAGACGAAGAACAGTTTTACACCGGGGGAGGGATTTCCACAGGGCGTGTCAATTACTGAGGTAGGACAGGATAAAGTAACGATTACGGGCAATCAGGATTTCGAGATGACGATTGCGGTGAAACCGGATCCCACTTATGATGCACAAGGTAATATTACTGGCTATACTCCGGTAACATGTGCGGCGATAGGTAATGAGTTGGAAATCAATGTGACCGGCTTC
Organism: Lachnospiraceae bacterium; assembly: GCA_014804485.1. Classification (GTDB taxonomy): domain Bacteria; phylum Bacillota; class Clostridia; order Lachnospirales; family Lachnospiraceae; genus UBA3282. Next base: position 26,823 of record JAAUZT010000017.1, on the reverse strand, counting down.
GGTTCCATGGATATGCAGATCGGTGCTAACGAAGGACAGCAGTTAAATATCAGGATTCCCAAGATTTCTCTGGACAGACTCGGCATCGAGAGAACAGAGGTGGATACACAGGATAACAGCTCGAAGGCGATTGATGAGATCAAGGGTGCAATACTCTATGTATCCGATGCACGAAGCAGACTGGGAGCTTACCAGAACCGTCTGGAGCATACGGTAAGCAGTCTGGACATCACTAACGAGAACATGACGAGTTCTTACTCCCGTATCATGGATGTGGATATGGCGGAGGAGATGACAACTTACACAACAGAGCAGGTAATATCTCAGGCAGCGGTTTCCATGCTTGCACAGGCCAACGAGAGACCTTCTCAGGTGCTTCAGCTTCTCCAATAATAGCGTGAGAAGAACTTCTAAAGCTCACAGCAAGGGCTGTTTCGCTAAGAAGTTCTAAGTCTCACGCAGGAGAATGCCAAAAAACAGGTATTCTCCGTGCTAACTTGATGGGATATTAAGGAGAGAGTTATATGACCAAGGAATTGAAACAGGAGTATACCCTGCGAATTACGCAGGCGAATAAGACCCAGTTGATCACGATTCTCTATGAGATGGTTCTGCTCTATGTAGATGAGGCACAGGAAGCGCTTGATGCCGGACAGAAGATGGAGTATAAGAGTGCGATTCGCAAGATCCGCGGGTGCATAGACGAATTGACAGCATCGCTTAACCTTGATTATGAATTGGCGCATAATCTGCTACAGCTCTATCTCTATATCAGCAGGGAGCTTGTTAAGGCTTCTACGCATTATGAGAGAGAGAACTTAGAGCATGTCCGTCTGATTATCGGTGAGCTGCATAAGGCATATCAGGCAATTGAAGATCAGGATACGTCAGGTCCTGTTATGGGCAATACGCAGACCGTCTATGCAGGGCTTACCTATGGCAGGAATACGCTGACAGAGAATATAGCGGATTCTGTAACTAACAGAGGATTCTGCGTATAGGCGGCAGGGCATAAATATGTGCGCTTATGAGAACAGAGACAGCGCACGGTATATTTCTTGATGGTTTTCTTCAGGCAGCAGGTTCATATCTGCTGCCTGTTCTAATAGATACTTATAACGCTTAAGCGTTGCATTCACTTCATAGATATAACAGTCGATCAGGTCGGGATCGGTTACATTGTCAAAATTCGAATAGGCAATTTCCAGCGCATACCTTGTCTGTGCCAATTCTTCACGTATCGTCATTTTCTGACAGTCCACGATGATATCTGCACCTGCCATACCGTTAGCGCTCTGATGAAAAAACATTTTCATACACCCACCAAACCTTTCTGAATATAGATGTTTCCGGCTCATTTCGAGTTTGCTCGATTTGTTAATGTCCGAAGGAATTTACTTTTGTTTAAGTATAGGTAATATTTGGAAAAATATTCATGTAATATTTGAGGGACAGGAAGCATATGTTACCAGTGTAAAGGCGTTTAAACTGTTAAATTATGGTTGCGGAATCGAAAGAGTACCGGAGACAGACAAGACTTAATGAAGAAAGTGAAGGGATATGGAGATGGGAAATGCAGGCGGAGTACTGGCGATTTTGGGTGTATGTCTGATCGTGCTTATTATAGGTGCGATGGGAAGAAAAGTGGAGTGGCTGGTTAATTTTATTTTGCGGGCGGTCATGGGTACGATCGGAATTTACTGCCTTAATTACCTGTTGGCATCCAGGCAGATTGCGGTTGCGGTAGGTATTAATCCGCTTACGATTTTGACATCCGGAATCCTTGGATTTCCGGGGATTGCCGTACTTTATGGCATTCACTTTTTTAAAATATTGTAGACTTTTCACAAAAAATTTTTTTCTGCAAAATGGGTCTGGACAGGATACTGTTTTGTGTTTATAATTCATTTTACAACTCAAGAAATTCTATGTACTACTTATCTTGCCGGTACGGCATCGGGAGTTTCATCCCACTATGATTTCATTGAGTCACATTTATTTTATTCTATGGAGGTGATCTTATTGGACTGAGTTACTATCAATCTCTGTTGCTTCTTTTGCTGTTTCTTGCAGCGTTAGCAGATCTTAAGACAGATCGTATCCCTAACGGCTTTATTATACTCGGAACCGGGATCGGGATATTGGGCGGATTACGGTATCATACCGATTTGCTGCAGCCTGTCTTCTCTATGCTTCTTGCATTTCTGCTTATGTACCCATTGTTTAAAATCGGTGCGCTCGGTGCCGGCGATGTAAAGGTGTTTATGATGATCGGCAGTTTCATGAATAAGAAAGAGCTTCTTGCTGTTATGGTATCGACATTCATAATCGGGGCGGTATTTTCTCTGATCAAGCTGCTTACGGAGCATAACGGAAGAGAAAGAATAGAATATTTTCTGTCTTATATATCGGAAGTGGCAAGGACAGGGCACTGGAAAATATACGGAGAGCATATGTTACAGGATTATCAGTTGTACCGCAAGAACAAAATACATTTTACGGTTCCGATTTTGTTCGGCGTGGTGATGAAATTAGGAGGAGTAACTTGAAACGAAAGGTTTTTGCAATATGCGATACGGAGGAAGCTTATGCACTCAGGCTTTCGGAGTACATACTGGATAAGGTCAGACTTCCGTACACGCTGCATTTATTTACGAAAGTGGAGGAACTGCAGAAGTTCGCAGGACAGGAAGAGATTGCGGTGTTAGTTATTGCCGAAAGCGCTCTGAAGCTATTGCGGGAGGAATATGTGAGAAGGCAGATAGCCCGGATGTTTGTGCTGCGTGAAGACGAGATGTCAGAGGAGACGGAAACAGACCATGGGTTACAAGATAACACATCCGTGGGTGTGGAAATAAATTGTGCCGCTGTCGAAAACAAGCTGCAATATATCAGTAAATTCCAGAGCCCGGAGAATATCGTAGCCATACTCACCGAATCAATCACCGATCTCTCGGATTGGAAGCTCAGAGCAGTAACAGAAGACACAGAGATGAAGCTGATTGGTATCTATTCCCCCGTCAAGAGATGTCTGCAGACGTCTTTTGCCCTCACGATGGGGCAGATTTTGGCGAAGGAGCACAGGGTTTTATATTTCAACTTTGAGAATTATTCGGGATTCGGGCAGATGCTGAAACGGGATTTTGCCATGGATATGATGGACCTTATGTATTATTTCCGATGCGATCGGGAGAAAATGGCACTGCGACTGCCTGCGGTCACGCAGAACATGAACGGGTTAGATTATATACCGCCGATGCAGTCCTATGCGGGGCGGCGGGAAGTGACGGGAGAAGAGTGGCTGGAACTTTGCAGGTGCATTGCCGGAATCGGACAGTATGAGTATATTATTTTGGATTTGGACGATTGCATGGACGGATTATTCGATCTGCTGCGCAGCTGCTATAAGATATACACCATCACGAAGGAGGACAGCTTTGCGGTAGCTAAGATCAATCAGTATGAACAGATTCTGCATTTTAATGAGATGGAAGAGATCGTGGAGAAAACCGTGAAATGCCGGTTTCCGGTTTTCAGGGATATTACCGTGGATCTGAATCTGATGACTCATGGGGAGCTGGCAGGATATGTAAAAGCAATTATAAGAGAGGATCTGTATGGAAAGTAAGGAAGAGCGCAAGAGGAAACTGAAGGAAAAGCTTGCGGAGAGCATTGACTATTCCATGGAAAGCTCGGATGAGGAGATACAGCAGCTCATCGACGAGATGTTGATCAGGGAAAGCAGGGAAACGCCCATGACGCTGACGGAACGCAGACAGCTTCGCAGGGAACTGTTCCATGCGATTCGAAAACTGGATGTGCTGCAGGAATTGGTTGATGATACGCATATTACGGAGATTATGATTAACGGCCCCGATTGTATTTTCATAGAGCGGGACGGGCATCTGTACAGGAGTGAGCTGCGGTTCGAGAGCCGGGAAAAATTACAGAATGTCATACAGCAGATCGTGGCGGATTGCAACAGGGTGGTGAACGAGGCTTCTCCCATTGTGGATGCCAGGCTGCAGGGCGGCGCACGTGTCAATGTGGTTCTCGACCCGGTGGCATTAAACGGGCCGATTGTAACGATCAGGCGATTTCCGGATCAACCGATTATGATGGAAGATCTGATCGCTTATGGGTCCGTCAGTGCGGAAGTATGTGAATGGCTTCATAAGCTGGTGCGGGCGAAGTACAACATTTTTATCAGCGGTGGCACGGGTTCCGGCAAGACCACATTTTTAAATGCACTGTCCTACTATATTCCGGCGCAGGAGAGAATTATCACGATTGAGGACAGCGCGGAGCTGCAGATCAGGAGCATTCCGAATCTGGTGCGCATGGAAACGCGCAACGCCAATGTGGAGGGCTGCAGGGAGATCACTATCAGAGATCTGATCAGGACATCGCTTCGGATGCGTCCGGATCGTATTATCGTGGGCGAAGTCAGAGGCGGGGAAGCTTTTGATATGATGCAGTGTTTAAATACAGGGCACGACGGTTCCATGTCGACAGGACATGCCAACAGCTCCGAGGATATGTTGAGCCGGCTGGAAAACATGATATTAATGGGCATGGATATTCCGCTTACAGCGATCAGGCAGCAGATTGCCTCCGGTATTGATATTATCATTCATCTGGGGCGGCTTAGGGACGGTTCAAGAAAAGTGCTGGAAATTGTGGAGGTCTTAGGTTATGAGGCGGATGAGATTGCCTTGAAGCCGCTGTATCAATTCGCAGAGACGGGAACGGATGAGGAAGGCAGAGTATGCGGAAACCTGCAGAAGAAGGGAGAGTTGTCTTATGTCGAAAAATTACAGTATGCCGGATTATGGTGAATACCGGCTGCGTCCGAAGGAATGGATTTTGTATATTTCAGAAGGCATACTGCTCATCGCTATAGTAGGATATTTCTTCTACCGGTCATGGGTCGCATGTCTGTGTCTTACACCTGTGTTGTTCCTTTTTCTGAAAGAGAAGAAGAAGGATCTGGCCGGAAAGCGTCGGCAGGAGCTGGGTATAGAGTTTAAGGACATGATTCTTGCCGTTTCGGCCAATCAGAAGGCAGGGTATTCGATTGAAAACGCTTTTCGGGAATCTTACAGGGATATGGAGATGCTCTATGGAGCGGAGGCGGTTATTTGTCTGGAGATGAGATATGTTATTGCCGGACTGGATAATAATGTGGTGCTTGAGAAGCTTATATATAGTCTCGGACAGCGTAGCAATCTGCCGGATATTATACAGTTTGCGGATGTTTTCTACATTGCGAAGCGAAGCGGCGGCAATATGACAGATATTCTGGCTAAGACGGCAGCAGTGATCGAGCAGAAGACGGAGACGGACAAGGAGATTCAGGTGATGATCAGTGCAAGGAAGATGGAACAGAAAATCATGAATATGGTTCCGTTCCTGATTATCTTCTATGTGAGCAGCACATCCAGAGGATTCTTTGACGTTCTGTATCACAATGTGATCGGCATCATGATCATGACCGTGTGTCTGGGATTCTACATGGCAGCGTATCTGCTATCCAGACGAATTGTGGAGATCGAAGTGTAAGAAAGGAGTCGGCATAAAAATGATTTATATATACATAGCGGTATTGGCGGTATATGTGCTGCTCTATATTGTGTCGTGGCGGGAGGAATGCCGGGGTCCGTTTCGCAGGATGGCTTCTTATCTTCTGCGCAGACAGCAGAATTCGTCAGGGAAGGCGGGCGCAAAGCGCGGCTGGCGGAAAGATATATCCAGGCGGCAGTTGGGAGATAAACTGAAGGCATTACAGCCGGACAAGGCGGTACAGATACAGGTCAGGGAATATTATCTGTCGCAATACAGTATGATACTCACGGTGATTTTTGCAGGCGTGTCAGTCTGTATGGCAGTATGGTTAAGTGCGCATAGCAGTTCGCTTCTGGTGGACGGCAGCTACATATGGCGGAATGCTTACGGTGAGGGAGACATACCCGTGGAACTGGCGGCGCAGATTATGGATGGGGAAGAAGAAATATTCCGGTACACCGTGGAGGAGCGCAAGTATACGAAGGAAGAGGCAGAGGCGTTGTATCAAAAAATGGCAGAGGCCATACCGGAGGTAATTTGCGGGCAGAATGAAAGTCTGGAAGATGTGCGGTACGATCTGGCTCTGGTAACGCGGATTGACGGATATCCCTTTGAAATATCTTGGGAGAGCGACAGTTATGCCCTCGTAAATACGGATGGCGCGATCGATAATACCGAACTGGAAAAAGGAGAGATTGTCACATTGACGGCACACGTCCGGTATGAGGAATGGAATTGGGATGAACAGATCCATGTGCAGGTAAATCCCATCACCTATACTCAGAGAGAACTTATGCGCAGGCAAATCGAGGAACTGCTGCATATGCAGGAGCAGCGCACCGGGAGCACGGAGGCTATGATCCTGCCGGACAGTGTGGAGTCTAAGCCTATCATATGGAGAGAAATCGTGGAGGACGGCAGCGGGTATCTTATGTGCCTGATTCTGATCGCCGCCGGAATCTTGTATTGGGGGCGTGGCAGGGAGCTGGATCGACAGCTGGAAAAGCGAAAGCGGGAACTTACGCTGGACTATCCGGAGATCGTCAACAAGCTGGCGCTCTATATGGGTGCGGGAATGACGATCAGAAACGCTTTCGCTAAAATGGGCGAGGACTATAAGAAGCAGCAGAAGGAAAGGAGGCGATATGTCTATGAAGAAATACTGATAACATGCCATGAGCTGCAAAGCGGCAGATCAGAGAGGGAAGCCTACGACCATTTCGGCAGGAGATGCCAGGTGCAGGCGTATATGAAGTTAAGTACACTGTTATCGCAGAATATCAGGAAGGGAAGCAATGATCTGCTGGATATGCTGCGACAGGAGGCGGATAATGCTTTCACCGAGAGAAAGGCACTGGCAAAAAAGCTGGGTGAGGAAGCGGGCACGAAGCTGCTGCTTCCCATGATGATGATGTTGTGCATTGTCATGGTAGTCATTATGATACCGGCATATTTTTCCTTTATGATGTGACAAACGTCGGCAAGAGGTAAAAGATTATGTAAACCAAAACATGACAATCAGAGAAGTAAAGTTGAGCACAGTGCGGAATCCTCAACGTAAAATACTTCGGAACGGAGGAAAAGATGAACAGAATAGGAAGAACAAGAAGAGACAAAAAAACAGATATGGAGACAGGAAGACTGAAAGGATTGCGGGCATTTCTTAAGGAAGAGGAGGGAATGGGAACGGTAGAGATCATACTGATCATCGTGGTGCTGATCGGACTTGTCATTATCTTTAAAACACAGCTCCGCACCTTGGTGGAGACGGTCTTTGAGAAGATTACCAAAGACAGCAATACGGTAATGTCATGAGGAAAGGGTATATCACCGTATTCCTTACATTATCCCTTACATTGATTCTGTCCCTTGTATTCACGGTAATAGAAGGGGCACGAATCAGTGCCATACGCATGAAGTTTGAATGTGTTGCGGACATCGGCATGAATTCGATTCTTGCGGAGTACCACAGGGAGCTTCTGGAGCAGTATGATCTGCTGTTTGTGGATATGTCGTACGGAGGAAACCGGGCAGACATCGGGAATACGGAAGCGCATTTGAAGAACTACATACAGAGGAATCTACAGTCGGAGAGCGGCGGAAATTACGGCGTCAGAGATTTTCTTGCTATGGAAGCGGGTAAGACAGACATCGGACGATACTCTATCGCTTCCGATGAGCAGGGGCGCGTACTCAAACGTCAGATCACGGATTATATGGCGGATTATCCGCTTGGTGCACTTCTCGACCAAATTAATCTGGGAGTGTCGCAAGTGGAGCAATACGGTTTAGAGACGAAAGATCCTGAAGCAGAGCTGAGTAAATATGAAGCGCAAATACAGGAAATCGGACTGCCTCAGCAGGAGGTGGAGGAAGGGGTTTATGAAGAAATACCGTTAAATAATCCGGCGGATGCAGCTAACTCCACAAGAAGCAGTGGTGTGCTCAATCTGGTATTAGAGGATCCGACGCAGGTATCTGCAGTCAAAGTATCCTTAGACGATTACATATCTCATCGTCCGCTTATGCAGGGAACCGGTATGTGTGCGGATGCGGCCGCCGTGTCCGGAGAGCCGAATGAGCTTGTGTTTGAAGCGTATCTATTTGAGAAATGCGGGTATTACGGGCAGGAATTAGAGAAGTCCCTGTTAAAATATCAGATCGAGTATATTTTGGCAGGCAAGGATACGGACTGGCAGAATCTGGAGTATGTGGCAAAAAGACTGCTCAGATGGCGGGAAGTAGCGAATTTTCTATATATCCTGACAGATGCATCGAAGGTTTCCGCAGCGGAAACGCTGGCGTTGTCACTGACGGCAGTATGTATGTGCCCTGAACTGGCCGAGCCCGTCAAGTATACGATCCTGCTTGCATGGGCGTATGTGGAAAGCCTGCAGGATGTAAAGACACTGCTTGCGGGCGGCAGGGTGCCGATTGTTAAGACAGCGTCGGACTGGAAAACGGGGATTGACAGTCTGCTCAATGTCAGGGGAAGCCTGACACAGGAGAGCGGCGGCAGGGGTCTTAACTACAAGGAATATCTGCAGATTATGCTGTTCCTGGAAAATAAGGAGAAAAGGACTTTTCGCGCCATGGATATTATGGAGATGGATATCCGCAGGACAGCGGGTAATGCGGGATTTCGGCTGGATGCCTGCTTCGATACCTATCAGGCGGATTTGTCTGTGTCAAGCCGTTTCGGTTATTCCTATGAGATGACCAGATGCTATGGATTCTATTAGATGCGGGAGGTGATAAAAGATGTCCTTTTTACGATTGAAACAAAATACTGATAAAACGACAGCACATTCTCTCCGGACATATCTTGATGCCGATCAAGTTAGTCAATTAATTCTATTAATCTACAGATCGCTAAAAAGGGCATCTTTTATCGCCTTCCGCAGAGGAAGGATTCTGTGCAGGAAAGGTTCCATGACGCTGGAAGCGGCGTTTGCTCTGCCGTTTTTTCTGTTTGCGGTGATTAATATTCTGTATGCAGTCAATATCATCGGAACACAGAGCAGGATCAATGCGGCGCTGCATCAGACGGGCAATAAGATGGCGTTTGCAGGATACGTCTATGACCGGACAGTGGGAAGCGCGATTCCGGAGAGTGTAGCCGGGGTGGCAATGACACAACTTTATGCCAGAGGGCAGATACTGGAATATATCGGCAGGAGCGATCTGGATCATTCTTGTGTTACGGGCGGAGCTGCCGGAGTTTCCCTTGCGGGATCCACTGTTATGGGGGAAGGCGATATCATTGATCTTCGGGTATCTTACCGAGTCAAGCCGTTGATCTCTGTCATGGGATTTGATGGGTTCGCTATGTCACAGCGGTATTACGGAAAGGCGTGGACGGGGTATGACGTGACGCAGCATGTCAGTGATCTGAGTCAGGAAGACCCGATGGTGTATATTACCAAAACGGGGACCGTATATCATATAGATCGCAACTGCACTTATCTAAACCCTTCTGTTGAGTCAGTTGCGGCAACTGCGGTCGATGATATGCGAAATCAGGCGGGCGGCAAATATTATCCCTGCGAAATATGCGGTGGGAGCAAAACGCAGGGACAGGTCTATATTACGAGGCAGGGCAGCAGCTATCACAGTCAGATCAATTGTTCGGGATTGAAGCGGACGATCTATACGGTGCCGTTGTCCCAAGTCGGTGGGAGAGGAAGGTGTTCTAAATGTGGGTAGAAATATTGTTGTTTATTCTGCTGGGAATCTGCGCGGTGTGCGACGGTATCCGCAAAGAGATTCCGCTGGTGGTTGTATGGATCGGAATTATAACGGCGTTGATTCTGCGCATGCGGGGCGCGATGGGAGAAGAAGCATGGATGTCAGGGCTGTTGTCAGTCCTCCCCGGAGCCGCCTTCTGGCTGCTCAGTTATATTACCGGTGAGAGGGTGGGATACGGGGACGGATGGGTCCTTGTTATGATCGGTCTGTTTACGGGACTGCAGAACTGTTTCCTGATCCTGTTGGCGGGGCTGGCAGCAGAGTCGATAGTGGCGCTTATTCTGTTATTAATCGGGAAAGCGACGGGGGATCGGGAGATTCCATTTGCACCATTTTTATTGTTGGGAATGGGGGTTGTGATATGTTTCTGAGAAAAAAAGCGGGAGGGTATATGACGGTAGAGGCATCCTTTATCATTACGTGGACGCTCTTTCTCTTTGTCTTTCTGATCTATCTGTCTTTCTATTCTTATGATAAATGTGTACTCTTTCAGGATGCCTATGCGGTCTGCTTCCGGGGGAGCATCCAGAAGCAGGAGGATAATATTGTGCCTTATATCACCGCGCATATGAAGGAACAATTCGGGGAGAAATATTTCGGGACGGGAGAAGTGCACGGGAGTGTGGATCGTAAGGGCAATGTTGCGGATGTGACGGGAGAGTGTCAGGTTAAGGTGCCGATTCGTGCAGCTTTTACCATGCATGATGCGACCGGGTGGAAGATTCGGACCCGTGCAAGGGCGCAGATCATCAATCCGACGCATATAATACGTAAAAGCAGATGGATTGGGAATGTGCTGGAGAATGTGAAATAGCGTAAAAAGGAGAATCAGTATGTTAGATGCAAAATATTATAAAGATTACCGACACAATTATATGATACTGCAATGCAGTCGGAGGCAGGCGGCCGGGAGCTATCAGCATAAGATACTCATGTCAGGTAAAATTGACGAGATTCTAAGGTGTTCCGTACGCCATATAAACGGAATGGTTTATTACTATTATGATATCAGTTCCAAGACAACGCTGGAGGGTCTGTACAAGGGCAGAAAGATGTCTTATGAGCAGGTGAAGGACATTTTGTGGCAGCTTCATGCAATATGCGACAGGTTGTCAGGCTATTTTATGGATGAGACAGGGCTGGTTCTGCAGCCGGAACATATCTACTATGATATTAGCGACAAGAAGTACATAGGTTTATACTATCCGGAATATGCGGCGACAGCGGAGGAAGCCTGCAGACCGCTTATGGATTTCCTGCTGGAGCATATTGATCCGGAGGATCAGAAGCTTACGGAAGATATGTATCGGATATATGAAATGTCGGAGGAAGGCTGTTTTTCGCTGGAAGACGCATTGCAGATACTGGAGGAGGAGGCGGAGACTTTGCAGGAACAGAAGAGTGAGCCCGATCTGCAGCCGGTATACGAACCGATGGGGCAATCAGATGATGTAACACCGATATTTGATGTGACAGAGAGTGTACAGCCGGTCGTATCCGGTAATGAGATGCCCCGCAGAATCGGGTTGTTTTATCCTGTATTTGCTATTCTGTCAATGCTTAGTATTGCAGGGGCGGCGGCAGTTTGGTATCTGTATGAATTAACACAGCGGGAGGAAATCATACTCGGCGCTTCCGCGGCGGCGATGGGCATCTGTTTTTTGATGTGCCTGTCACGGATCGTCAAAAGCAGTAAGAAGCCGGCAGAAACAAAGAAGGCCGGAAGAGAAGTAGAGAACAAAACTTACCCGGATATGGAATGGGGATCGGAAGAGGGGTATTTACAGGAGACGACCCCTGTGTCGTTAGAGCATGTAATCAGCAGAGATATGGATCTGAATCCGGTAGGATACGGTGCTGTGGACTTGGCATCAGGACGAATGAACCGCAGTCGGGATGTGTCGTTTCAGACCGGGCCAACAGCGGCAGGACAGCCTGAAGACGGCTACGGCAATACGGTTTTCTATGATGAGAGTAAATTTACAGAGTGCAAACTATATGCAATGGATCGGAAAAATAAACAACACATTGAATTAAAAAAATTTCCGTGCACGATCGGTAAGATGGCGGGCTGCGTGGATTATGTGCTTGCGGATAACTCTGTCAGCAGGATTCACGCCAGATTTGACAGAGAGGGAGAAAGAGTCTTGTTGACGGATATGAACTCTACCAACGGGACATATAGGAACGGTCTGCGTATGCAGCCGCAAGAGACTGTGGAGATCGAGGCGGGAGATGAAATACGTTTTGGGAATCTTAATTATTGTTACCGATAGATGTGCAATGGCTGGTTAAGTCCCCTTTAATTTCATAGCCAAATCTGTTATAATTAGCCTTGAATTATTCACCGAATCTTGGTAAATACGGTTGTAAGCTGCACAACAGCCGTGTTTTAACTGGATATTCCAGTTCTGCTGTGGCTGTAGAAAAATAGAGATTTTTTTGGCGGCGAAGTGCGCCGGAGAATGTGGTCTGCTAAGATGAAAGGTAGGGAAAAAGATGTTAAAAGAAGAAATAAAAAGAACTGTCCAAAATCATTGGCTTTATATTATATGTACCTTCGTCGTCACTATGTTCCTCGGTTTTCAAATCTACAATATTCATCCGAATGCCCTGTTTATTCAGGATGACTATAAGGATATGGATGAAACCGCGCCGCTCACGGCGATTGGTGCCAAAGAAATAAACAGCTATCAACTCCTGCTGCAAGACCAAACCATTACGGGAATTCAGATCCGGCTTATCGATACAAATTCTCAATTAAAGGGTGACGAAACGGTGACTGTTACTCTTTCTGCGGAGCAGGGAGAAGTTGCCCGATGGCGGATTAAATCGGATGAAATACCGGACGATCAATATATACAGCTTATGACTGATCAAAAATATACCTTGACCGAAAACGAAGCGACAGTGGCGATTGCGTCCGATCAAGCGGCTGGCGCATCTCACATTGCTCTGGCCTTTGATGAGAATATGCAGCCATGTATCAGATTGATCTATGGTTCGATCGGTTCTAAATGGAGTCTGCTCCTAATCTCTGTGGTGATCATGTTATTTCTTCTAGCGAGCATTTTTGCAGTGAATGCAGTCAAAAATGAGACTCTCAAATTTGCAGTATTTTTGGCGATAACGGGGGTCTGTTATATTTGTGTTGTGCCGTTTTCGAATATTCCTGATTCTTTCAATCATTTTATCAGGGCTTATGAAGTGACGGAAGGAAATTTTTATACGCACGATCAACAGGACGAAAAAGCCTGGCTGCCGGAACATCTGACAGCGGATTTGGACTTTCAGGCGGACTATTCACATATTTATCTGCATCGAAATATACAGTTGGATGATGAGGCAAAACGGTATTACGTACATGATAATACCGCGCTGTATACACCACTTGCCTATCTCCCCCATATTCTGGGAATACTTATTGGGAAGCAATTTACTCACAAAACACTCGTTCTTATATTTTTTGCGAGAGCATTTTCGCTTGCTGCGTTTGTGGCGATGGTAAGTTGTGCCTATCGGATGTGTCCGGTCAACAGGGGAATGATTGCTGTGAGTGCATTACTGCCTATTACTCTCATTGAGGCAGGATCCACTTCTCTGGACGGAGTTATGATTTCCATTCTGCTTCTGGGGCAGGTTTATCTTTTGATTTTATGTGAGAGGAAATGCAGGCTGACAAAGGCAGCGGCCGCTCTGTTGTGGGTGTTACCGCTGGTCTTTTCTTTGTGCAAGGTTGTTTATGTTCCGTTTTCCCTGTTGCTGTTCCTGATTCCCAAGGAGAACTTTGGTGGTGGACGAAAAAAAGGAATTTTTATTTTCTCTTCTTTTGCCGCAGCGCTGGCAGCATATTTTGCGTGGTCCGCCGTTACATTTGGCTTTGTAAATCGTTATGCAGCTAAGATGAATGGAAATTCAAGTGAACAGATTCGTTTTATTCTCACGAACCCAATGTCCTATCTGAATGTGCTCAGAAATACGCTTCACACGTGGTTTGAACTGTATTTGAAGGGTATGTTCGGCGGAATCGCGGGATGGGCGCAGAACGTTGCGGTCAATTCCTTTTTCCCGATTGTCTGCATTGTTTGCACGGTGATCATGCTGATATTTCATCCAAAATCTTCTCTACATCAAGATGTAAAGGCAAACGTGGTATATACACTGATTGCCCTGTCTGTAACAGCACTTACTTTTACGGCGATTTATGTACAGTATAATGCGCTTAAAGCACCGCTTGTTGAAGGAATACAGGGCAGATATTTTGTGCCGCTTCTTTTCCCGCTTGGTTTTGTATTGAGCAGTATTTTAAAATATATTTACCGGGCAAAACTAACTCAAAACGAGTGTAAACCAGAGGAAGAGAACACGGCGGAGTATCAGTTCAACCGCTATTTCTATCTCTTTGCGACTTGGATGAATGCGTCGATGATGCTTGAAATGATTCAAGGGCTGTGGCATTGATGCCGATGCAGATTGTGTGGCACTGCGGTATCTGGAAATATTGAGTATTTCCGGTTTTACATTTCAAAGCTGGTAGCAGCCGTGATTTGACATGATAAACTGAAAATGATAATCTCATAGAAATAGTTAATTTATGCGGAAGTACATTTGGAGTGTGTCATGGTCTTGGAGCAGATAGAGCCCTTGTTTTATGCAAAAGGATATATTAAAATTCCGACTAATTCCCCGGAATATGCATTTTATTGTCACGAAGAAAATCAGGGGTGTACGGTTATATTTGTGATGGATTATCGGGAGAGTACAGAAATCTCACCGGAGTGGTATACACGGATGAAAGAGCGCGGAGCCGGGTATTTTCACAGCAGAGGTGAGATAGAGATTCATATGATGACCTTGATTTTATGTAAGGATGCGGAGTGGGCGAAGAAACTGTGCAGTGAGGATAGTTTCTGCTGGATCGTTGACACCAGTGCTGACAAATTGATCATATATGAGAATCAAGTGTCGGATTTCTATGGATGGAGGGCGGTTTTAGAGGATTTTCTGTCCAGACCGGTATATCATGAAGGCGGACGTAAGGAAGCAGCGCAGGGAGAAGGGAGATTTTATCGGGAGAAGTGGAGTCGGGAGCAGATCGCGAAACTGCCGTGGGTGAATATTTGTCTGGTGGCAGCCAATGTGATCGTATTTCTGATATGTACATTTACCGATGATCTGCTATATAATAAAGGTGCGCTCGGTGTAAAGGAGATTGCGAAGGACGGTTCGTATTACCGGATAATTACTTCGATGTTTCTGCATTCGAGTACACAGCACCTTTTCAGCAATATGATCATTTTGTATTATATTGGGGAGATTGTGGAGAAGAAAACAGGGCATATTCTATATGCGGTGATTTATTTTCTCTCAGGAACGGCAGGTGCGGTTTTATCCATGGGATATGAGCTTCTGATGAGGGACTATTATACCTCCGTGGGAGCCAGCGGTGCGGTCTTTGGTGTGGAAGGCGCTTTGCTTATGTTGGTTATTCTGTATCACGGTAAATTAGAGTATATGACAATAGGCAGGCTTGCCTTTGCCATTGTATTTTCACTTTATTGCGGCTTTACCGGTACGAATGTCAATAACGCGGCACATATAGGTGGTATTCTCATGGGATTTGCCGCGATGGCGGTCATTGCGATGCTGTGCCCGCAGATCCGGGCAGGAAAGGACAAGAATATCAATGAAGATTAATATCTATTATGGCGGACGGGGATTGATGGATGATCCCACACTCTTCGTAATCAATAAAATGAAGGAAGTGCTGGAAGAGCTTCGTGTTACGGTGGAGTATTTCCAGCTCTATGAGTTGAAGAACAGTATCACGACCCTTCCGCAGAGTTTAAAGACTGCTGACGGTGTTATTCTTGCGACGACGGTGGAGTGGTACGGCATAGGCGGATATATGCAGCAGTTCCTTGATTCCTGCTGGCTGTACGGAGATAAGGAACGGATCAGTGAGATCTATATGAGCCCGATCGTCATGTCAACCACATACGGAGAGCGGGGCGGTATGCTTGATCTGGTAACGGCATGGGAGATTCTGGGCGGACTTCCCTGCGACGGTATCTGCGGATACATTACGGACACATCTATTCTGGAAGAGAATGAAGAATATATTCGCATCATAGAGAAAAAGGCGGAAAACCTGTATCGTACGATCAACCAGAAGATGGCATGTCTGCCGGCGAGCAATCAGGCAGTAAAACAGAAGGTGGCAATTACAAAAAATATTAACTTTACACCGCAGGAGTCAGAACAGCTTTCCCAGTATGTTGCCGATGATACTTATGTGCAGAGGCAGAAAGCGGATATTCAGGAACTGGCCAGCATGTTCAGGGATATGATGGGAAGCAGCGAGAAAGAAGACACTACGGAATTTTTGAAAGAGATTCAGGAACATTTCAAACCGCAGCCCGGATTGGCAGGGGACTTTAAGATCGTGATAGAGGAGAAGAAGACACCGCTATTTATCGGAATAAGCGGGGGCGATCTTCGATGCTTCTACGGTGAGGGCAGCCATGCAGATGTGGAGGTGCAGATGCCCAGAGAGGTTATGATTGGTATTGTGGCCGGCAAGTCTACGTTTCAGGCTTCGTTTATGGCAGGCGATATGAAGATGAAGGGTGACTTCAAGGCGCTCCGCATATTGGACCAGGCACTTATATTCGGCGCCAGACCGACCGGATTATAATAAATGTGAGTGAGATAGGAGAGGATTGTAATAATGAAAGACGCTAATTGTATTTTTTGTAAAATTGCAAACGGAGAGATTCCGTCCCAGACATTGTTTGAAGATGAAACCTTCCGTGTGATTCTTGATCTGGGACCGGCGACGAAAGGGCATGCGCTGATTCTGCCCAAAGAACATTATGCAAATCTGTATGAACTGCCGGAGACGATTGCCGGAGAGGTCATGAAACTGGCTAAGAAGATGGCAGCTATGATGACAGAGCGTCTGGGATGTGAGGGATTCAATCTGGTGCAGAATAACGGAGATCTGGCAGGACAGACAGTCTTCCATTTTCATATGCACCTGATTCCGAGATATCGAGCGGACGGACAGAAGATCGGATGGAAGCCGCAGGAAGTATCGCAGGAGGAACTGAAAGCGGTTAAGGATCAGATATGCCGGGAATAAACGGATTATGCTGTGGTCAGTATGGCGGCAGTTGAAACAGGAAAGGGCAGAGTAAGTCAATGCGGATGGTAGATGTGGCGGATGTCACAAGAAATATTAAAGAAATGTGTATTGAAGCGAATCATTTCCTCGCGGAAGATATGGACGAGGCAATGAAGCATGCATTACAGGAAGAGAAAGCGCCGTTGGGAAGGCAGATTCTGTGCCAGCTTCAGGATAACCTGAAAATTGCCGGAGAAGATATGATCCCCATCTGTCAGGATACCGGTATGGCGGTAATCTTCATGGAGATCGGACAGGATGTACACTTTACGGGCGGTTCTCTGGAAGAAGCGGTTAATGAGGGTGTCAGACAGGGATATGTAGAGGGATATTTGCGGAAATCCGTGGTTGACGATCCTATAATCCGTGAGAATACGAAGGATAATACACCGGCGGTCATTCATTATGAGTTGGTAGTCGGGGACAGTGTTAAGATCACCGTGGCACCGAAGGGATTCGGGAGTGAGAATATGAGCAGAGTGTTTATGCTTAAGCCCGCGGATGGAATAGATGGTGTTAAGAATGCGATTCTGACTGCAGTCAAGGATGCCGGTCCGAATGCGTGCCCGCCGATGGTTGTGGGTGTGGGTGTAGGCGGTACTTTTGAGAAATGCGCCCTGATGGCGAAGAAAGCGCTCACCAGACCGGTGAACGAACATTCAGAGATCCCTTATGTAAAAGAACTGGAAGAAGAGCTGCTTCTGAAGATTAACGAGACAGGGATCGGGCCCGGAGGGCTTGGCGGAACGACTACGGCGCTGGCGGTTAATATTAATACTTACCCAACGCATATCGCGGGACTGCCGGTAGCGGTCAATATCTGTTGTCATGTGAACAGACATGCGGTAAGGTCGTTATAATTTATTCTATAGGAAATTGCTCGGATAGCCACGAGTTTGTGAAGCGTAAGCGAACAAATCTCGCAATTGAGCGAAGCTCAATTTTTTATATGTATACAGCATGGAGGAAAAATGGAAAGACATATACAGGCACCTATAAATAAAGAAGAGGCGGCAGTGCTGCGGGCAGGAGATTATGTGTACATAAGCGGCACCATCTATACTGCAAGAGATGCGGCGCATAAGAGAATGTATGAGACACTGGCTCAGGGCGGAGAGCTTCCTCTTGAGATGGAGAATAATGTGATATATTATATGGGACCGTCTCCGGCAAGAGAGGGCAGACCGATCGGTTCTGCCGGTCCGACCACTGCCAGCCGCATGGATAAGTATGCGCCGGATCTGTTGGATTTGGGCTTGATTGGTATGATCGGTAAAGGTAAGAGGTCGCAGGCGGTGAAAGAAGCGATCGTCAGAAACGGAGCTGTTTATTTTGCTGCGGTCGGCGGTGCGGGTGCGTTGTTGTCTAAATCTATCACTAAGTCGGAAGTGATCGCGTACGATGATCTCGGAACGGAGGCGATTCGCAAGCTTGAAGTCAAGGATTTTCCGGTTATTGTAGTGATTGACTCTGAGGGGACGGATCTGTATGAGGCGGTGATGGCTGAATAATGGAAATACCATATAATTACTATAATTCCGAGAATAAATAATTGACAAATAATTAAAATTATACTATGATAAATGCATCAAAGAAATTCTACACAGTGTGCATTCGCACATTCAGACAGTTTCTGTCAGATTTTCGAGATATTAATTAAACAAGGCAGGAATTGAGACGGGTGCGTGATGTACAATATCTGAATCCTGCCGGAATACGGGAGGATAAGATTATGAAGGGAAACAAACGTTTCAGAGAGTTTAGGCTGCCGTGGCGGAGAAAAGTGCAGCGTAATGTGAAGGACAGACTTTTCCGTTTCTTATTCGAGAAAGATAAAGAGGCACTGCTACAACTGTATAATGCCTTAAATGGAACGAATTACAGCGATGCGTCTGAACTGCAGGTGGTGACTATTGAGAGTGCGGTCTATGTGGTCATGAAGAATGACCTTGCTTTTGTGCTGGCGGGGACGCTGAATCTGTATGAGCACCAGAGTACCTACAGCCCCAACTTGCCGGTGAGGTTTCTGATTTATCTGGCAGAGGAGTACCAGAAACTGATTGAACAGGCGGAGACAAGTTTTTACGGCTCTGCGCGGATTGCGTTGCCTGCACCACAGTGCGTAGTTTTCTATAATGGGAAGCAAGACGAACCGGAGGAGAAGATTCTTAGACTGTCAGACTCCTTTATGAATCGCGAGAAACCGGCAGATGTGGAACTGAAAGTGCGAATGCTCAATATTAATTATGGACATAATAGCGCCTTGATGGAACAATGCCGGACATTGAGAGAGTATGCGCAGTTTGTAGCGCTATCCAGGCAATATATTGCTGAGGGCATGCAGCTACAGAAAGCACTAAACGAGGCGATCGACTATTGCATAGAGCAAGGCATTTTGAATGAGACTTTGAGAGAACATCGGGCGGAGGTGTTGGGAATGTTACTGGAAGAGTTTGATGTGGACAAGTATGAAAAGACATTGCGGATGGAAGGGATGGAGATTGGAAGACGGCAGGGGATAACGGAGGGAATAGAACAGGGAATAGAACAGGGTGCAAGAGCTTTGATTGAGACCAGCCTTGAATTTAAGAGCACAAAGGAAGAAACGACAGGCAGACTCATGGAGAAGCTGCAGATTCCCCATAGCGTGGCAGAGGAATATATAACGCGATACTGGCATTGAGAAAAATCACGTGAAAGCGTTGACAAACGAGAACAGCTTAGGTATAATAACATGTGCGTTGTGGTTGAGCGCAGAACTTCATATTGGTAGAGGATAGTTCAGACTGTGGAGAAATACTCAAGAGGCTGAAGAGGCGCCCCTGCTAAGGGTGTAGGTCGCTTGCGCGGCGCGAGGGTTCAAATCCCTCTTTCTCCGTTATATCTACCGATGAATAAAGACTCAGGAATGTTGGTTAAGCATTTCCTGAGTCTTTTTATGTCTATTTCCTGTGTTTCGGCTTAGACCGCTTCTGCTCATACATAGCCTGGTCAGCCTTCTCGATAAGCAGCCTTAAGTCAAAGTTCGGACTGATCGTCTCAGAGGCCACGCCAATGCTGGCGGAGACGATATATTTCTTAGTGTGCAGCTTATTATAGTTATCCAGATATCGAAATCGCCTTCGTTGTGTCCGTAAAAAATTGTCGAAATTCGGAATGCGCAGGATGCTTTCCTCTCCCAGCCTGTAATTACCCGAAATCTTTTCGTCTGTGGATGAAAAAATCTCCACACAATACCCGGACTCCGAAGCCTGATCGATAATACCCTGACAGATACGGCGCTGGTATTCCCCGACAATATGTGATACAAAAACACCGATTTTCTTTGTGTGGTACATATTGTTGCTTTTCCTCCGAAACAATGATGGTCAACATTTTCTTTTAGTATAAGGGGCTATATCGGAAAAACAATACAATTTTCCGCACATAATAATTATATTTATAGTTTATTAATTAATAAGGTGTATTATTCAAAAAATGATACCTCCATGAAAAATGGACACTTAAAGTATAGGGGCAAAATATTTTATAATAAATTAACTACCTGTTTTTATATTTACTGTGTATTGGGAATGGGGATTACAGAGTAGATTTGTGCAAGGTGCCGATTGCTATAATGATTTAATTACGGATTTCGACATATTGCTTCGAAAATCTACGAAATAGTGTTATGTAATCTTGAAATAAATAGAAAAGTAACTATAATAAATGGGGTAGGGGTGTCGCTTGTGGTCAAAATGCACAAAACCATAAGTGATATGAAATATAATCTATTATCAAAGAAGGAGGAAATTTATTATGAGGCATGGCAAAACGTTTCGTAAGCGTTGTCTTACGTTCCTGCTCAGTCTGGCAATGGTACTCACTTCCGTGAATGTGCCGATGCTTACTGTATGGGCGGAAGAAGAGACGCCGATCGAGAACGGCAGTAGCGAAATGTTGACGACGCCGACGGATGGCGAAAGTAGTGATCTGACGACACCGACGGAGGATGATGGGACGTCCGAAGATGTCCAAAACCCTGTGGGGGGGGGTATAAATCCGAGCGATGAGGTGAATACACCTGATGACTCGAATACATCAGAAGACCCGGAAGAGGGGAATTTAGACGATTCGGGAGAAGATGTGAATGCACCTGAGGATACGGAAGGTCCGGACGGGACAGTGAAGCCTGAGGATCCGAAAGATGATAAACCGGCGGAACCGAAGGAAGATGAAGATGTTACGGCGGTGGACAATAAATATGAAGCGACGGGCACGCATGGCGCAGAGTATGATGAGAAGACAAATCAGGTTAAGTTCTTTGTGAATTCGGGTGATACAAACTATGAAGCAAGCACCCATGTTTGGTATAAAGAATATGACAGCTATGCAACAGCGCTTAAAAATCACGTAAGTGAGGGTGGTCCAGATTTTATTGTAGGTACTCCGGCACATAATTTTACTGAAAATGATGAGCACACACAAAAATCTGTTACTGTAGAGGTGAAAGAGAAAACTGGCGCGATCTTGTATTATATTTATGCAGGTCCCACTCATGCAAGACCGGATTACGAACACATAATTGTGATTGATCCCAATGCGGAACCCAGCGAGCCGGAAGAGCCGGAAGAGCCAACGACGGCTCCGAAAAAACCGGATGGTCTGGATGCAAAATATTGGGAGGAGCCGGGTAGTGCTAACCATGGAAAAATTTATATTGCATGGGCAGGTGTCAGTCCTAACGCGGGAGATCAGATTCAAAAATGGAAAATTTCGATTGATGGGAAGGAACTTATTACATTAAGTAATAATCCTCAAACATCGACTTATTTTGCAACCAATGTTTATGCGGCAGGAGAACATACGGTTACTCTTGTGGCGATTAACAGTTACGGAGAGAGCGAAGCGGCGACTAAAGACTTTACGCTGACTGCAGACCAAGCAGGTCTTAAAGAGCCGAAGGTGAAGAATAATATTGTTATTTCCGAGCAGTTGGATCAGGCTAAAGTGAATGAGAAGATTACACTTTCTTACGTAGCCGATAATGAAGAATTTAAATTTGAAGATTATTCCGTAAAAATCAACGGAACGACAGTTGCAGAAGATGATCTGTCAAAGATAAAGGTCGGAGCAGATTCTATCGAGATGGATGCAAGTTTCTTTCCGAGTGCTGGAGTTTATAAGATTCAGTTCGAGAAAGAGGGATATAAATTTGCGCCTGTTTATCAGGTAGTGTATGCTACGGGTACGACAGACAACTGGAATCTGATCTGGAACGACGAGTTCAGCGGCACATCGCTGGATACCACGAAGTGGGATTACCAGACCGGTAACGGTTCGGCATATGTTGAAGCCGGATGGGGAAATAAAGAGCAACAGATTTATACCAAAACAAATACTACGGTGGGTGATGGTAAACTCACCATTACGGCGAAGAAAGAAGCGGATGGCAGTTATACTTCAGCAAGACTTCGTACCGTAACGGAGGAGATCGGAGCCAACGGTAAGGCGGATGTTGGTAAAAAGTTACAGGTTGATGCATACGGTAAGGTTGAAGCGAAGATCAAGATGCCGACAGGTAATGGAATCTGGCCTGCATTCTGGATGCTACCTCATGATTCCGAGTATGGCACATGGGCTGCCAGCGGCGAGATCGATATCATGGAGGCGAGAGGTCGTCTTCCGGGTGAAGTCTGCGGAACGATTCACTATGGTGCCACATGGCCAAATAATGCTTCCTATGGCAAGACCTATCAATTTACAGATGGTGGTTCTATCGATCAGTACCATGTCTATACAATCGAATGGGATCCGACCGTGATGAAATGGTATGTGGATGGAGAATTATACAGTTCATATTCTAACTGGTATAGCGTGCAGAGTGAGAGTGGTAATTATCCGTATCCCGCGCCTTTTGATGAGGATTTCTATGTTCTTTTGAATCTGGCGTTAGGTGGTACTTTTGACAGTGGCACCAAAGAAATCGATGTGGATGAGATCGGCGTTGACATGGATGTTGACTATGTCAGATGGTATCAGAGACCGGAAGAAGAGTATAAGGATTGGGAAATCAAGAAGCCAGAGATAGAGCCGGATGAAAGCGCTGAGGCTGAGGCGCTTCTGGCAATGGTCGATGAGAACGGCAACTTCATTAAGGACAGCGATTTCTCAGCAATGACGACAACGCCTTATACGACCGGCGGCTCTTGGGAAATGGAAGGCGGCTATTGGGTGCCTCTTCTGATTCCCGGTAACGGAAACGGTAAAGCAACGTGGGATAATACGGTAAAATTAGACGGTAAAAATTACCTGAAAGTTTCGGTAACTGATGTGGGTACTCAGACTTATTCCTCGCAGATGTTGCAGTATTTCCCAGTGGTAAAAGGATATTCCTATGAGATTTCTTATAAAGCGTATACAGATACGGTGAAGCAGAAGGCAGATGTATCCTTGAAGATTGGTGGGGACGCGGATAGGGATTATGCGGTTTATTCCGGTAACTATACGGATATACTCACCACTACACCTACCACTTATACACATAAATTTACGATGTCCGCAGATACAGACCCTACGGCGCGGTTTGAGTTTAATCTGGCCACTTCGGCAGGTAATGTTTATCTGAGTGATGTCTGCGTAAAGATACTGAGCGGTGGAATATCGGAAGATGAGGGCGAGGATGATGATAAAGAGCCACTCAATGACGGTAACCATGTATATAACGGCGGATTCAACAATGGTGACGATGGTCTGCTCTACTGGCATTGGGGTACAGCAGATGAGCCGGCGAAGGTTTCTACTGTAAGAGAAAACAAGGAGCGTAAGGCTCAAATCACGGCAAGCGCAAGTGCGCCTGTTTCGATGTGGCAGTATGGTATGAATCTGCTTCAAAAGGATGCGTATGTTCTGACCTTTGATGTAGACAGTGAGGCAGCGCAGGATATTGTGTTGAATGTAACGAACAATGAAGGGACAGAGACTTATGCAACTGGTACGATTAACGTTGTGGCAGGAGAATCCCCAGCTAAGTTCGAGTTTACTCAACCGGAAGGTAAGACGGATACGAGCGGTAAGCTTATGCTTACGTTTGCTGGCAATGCGAAGATTGACAATGTCAAATTGATTCGTACAACTTATAATAATGTGAATTATGATGAGGTAGATTTATATCCTCTTTATAATGGTGATTTCAGTAACGGTCTGGACGGATGGAATATCTGGAAACAGGATACCGGCTGGGAAGAACACAAGGTAAACGATAAAGGACAGCTTGAAGTAAGCAATATTGTAATTGGGCAGGGTGCAGCATTCTACGAAGTTGGTATTCAATCACGTAGTATGACTTTCACCAGAGGAGTCAATTATAAGGTAGAATTTGACTATACATTACCTGCAGAGAAGACCTATACGTTAGAGTTGTGCGGTATACAGAGAGAAGTAACACTCGCGGCAGGAACGCATAAATATGAGAGTGATGCCTTTCCGGGCAACGGCGGTGGCACATTTACTTTATATCTAGGTCCGAATCAAACGGCTGAGTATACATTGCTGCTGGATAATATTGTAGTTTATGCAGATCTCCCGGAGAAGGAGGGTTATAAGAAACCAGTAAGTCTTGCACAGGATGGTAGGGCGAAGTTTGGTTCTGATGTAATCGTTGCTTATTCCGGAGACACGGCGGAGAGAGAAGAAGCGTGGGGAAAGGCAGATAAGACATATTATCTGGATAATGTAGAGATTGACGCAAATAAGGTCAGCCTTGACCCGGCAAAGAAGACGATTACGTTAGATAGTTCATTGTTTGCGGAAGACGGAGAATATAGCTTCTATGTAGAGGCGGAAGGATTTGTTACAACTAAGGCAATCAGTTTGTCAGTTCTGGATGCATCTGGTAATTTATTGGTCAATGGAAACTTCTCGAGCGGCACAGCCGGATGGACTTTCTATATGGCGGATTGGGAAGGGGGAGCTGGTGGATCGTTTGATGTAAATGATGAAGGTGTAGCAGTTATTAACCATATATGGGATAGCGGGGCAGATTGGCATTTCCAACTTCATCAAGATCTGGATTATGCAGCTGGAGATTACATTGTTACGTTCGATGCATGGGCGGATGTAGAGAGACCTATTGCTGTACGTCTGCAACCTGATGGCAGTAGTCCGGCATTTGACAATGCGAATAGCCATGTCGTCCTTTCGACGGAAAAGAAAACTTATAAGATCATGTGGAAGGGATTAGCTGCAGGTAGCGAGAACAGATTTGATATTGCAATGGGCTCGATGACTTATGATGGAGTTTCAGCTCCGAATAATGGTAATGAGCCATACAACATCTATCTGGACAACATCGTATTCCGTCCGCTGACAGCAGATGATGAGAATTCAATACCTGCTACGATTGCATCTGCGGGGGCAGGTAAAGCGGGAGCAGATGATGTGACCATAGTCTGCATTGATGCAAATGATAAGTGGCAGAATGCGGCTAAGACAGTATATGTAAATGATGAAGTATTGAGCGCTGACAAGGTAACAGACAATAAGACCAGTATTGTGATTGATAAGTCTGTTTTTGCGAACAGCGGAAGATATTCGATTTATGTTGTGGCAGAAGGTTTCGAGGAAACTAATAAGATCTTCAAGAATATGATTGGAACGGATGGCAACCTGATTTTTGGTGGTGACATGAACGATCCGTCCCAGTGGATAGTTTATAATGAAGACGCAGAGAACTTGAGCAAAGGTGGTATTGCAAGAGGTATCTATACGCTAAATTATAAGAAAGGTTATAATAATAATGGCTGGGTAACATGGTCGTCTCAGTTAAAGAAGGAGAACATTTCTGTTGAAGCTGGAACCACATATGTGCTTCGTTTTGAGGCGGCTACTGATCTTGCTGACGGTAGGGATATTATTATTGAGTACGGTAACAGTAATAATAAAGTCACGCTTACAGTGCACCAAGGAGATTTAAGTGTATATGAATTAGAGATTACACCAGTTGATTCGGTCGATGATTATTATATTAATTTCCTGTTAGGACCAGTTGGCGAGAAGCTTCAGGTAGATGGTGAAGTACCACATACTGTAAAGATTGACAATGTAACACTCAGACCGACATCAGAAGATGCGGCAGCAGCTAAAGCTGAACTGCAGGCATGTATTGCAGAGTACAAGGACTTAACACAGGGCGAGTACTCGGATGAAAGTTGGGCAGCGTTTACAGCGGCACTGGAAGCGGCTAAGGCTACGGCAGCAGACGGAAATGCTACCACGACAGATATCACAACAGCGATTAACAATCTGAAACGTGCGGCAGAGAAGTTGACGAAGCCGACGGATAAGACGCAGCTGAAGAAATTATTAGAGAAATATAAGGATGTGGAAGGTGATGAGGCCTTTAAGGAAGCCTATGCATATGCGCAGGAAATCCTGAGCGATCCCGAGGCAACTCAGAAAGAGATCGACGATGCATTAGCAGCCTTAGAAGAAGCGTATCAGAATTCTAAACCGGAAGATCCGACACCGGAGGACCATCCAGGACTCTGGATCAGGCCGATTCCTGCTCAGACTTACACCGGTGCAGCGATCAAGCCTGAGATCGAAGTTTACCACGATGGTGTGCTGTTGACGATCAAGAAAGATTACACGGTAGCCTATAAGAACAACACCAATGCCGGAGAGGCTACGGTAACGGTTACCGGTAAGGGTAACTTCAAGGATAAGGATACGACGACCTTTACCATTGAGAAGAAAGATATCGATGCTGAGGATATCAGCGTAGCGAATGTCTATGCGATCATCAATAACAAGGGCAAAGTAACCAATCCGAAGGTGACCGTGAA
>JAAUZT010000016.1 GCA_014804485.1 Lachnospiraceae bacterium | reverse complement strand
TATCTACGATTGGAAGCATTTTCTCGGTAGGCATTCTGGTCGCGATCAGAGACTGATGTGCGTCACGAAGAACGGTTTCCATGATTCCAACCGGCTTTTTAATCTGTTCTGCCATTATATTTTCATTCCTTTCTCTTTTTTAATGGTTATATCAAAAGTTGCCACAGGGTAAAACATTTTGGGAGAATGCTAAGCATTCTCTTAATCGAATGCGCGGGCACTCGATTTTAGAACACGCCGAACACTGCCATAAAGGTACCGGCTGCAACAGCAGTACCAATAACGCCTGCTACATTAGGACCCATAGCATGCATTAACAGGAAGTTGGTCGGGTCTGACTCTGCACCAACCTTCTGAGATACTCTCGCCGCCATAGGTACAGCGGACACACCTGCAGAACCGATCAGCGGATTTACCTTGCCCTTTGTCATTACACACATCAGTTTGCCGAACAGCACACCTGCGGCAGTACCGAATGCAAAAGCGATCAGACCTAAGATAACGATCTTGATGGTATCCCAGTTAAGGAATGCTTCAGCACTGGTGGTAGCGCCTACGGACGTACCGAGGATGATTACCACAATATACATCAGTGCATTGGAAGCCGTATCTGTCAACTGTCTTACCACGCCTGACTCTCTGAACAGGTTACCTAACATCAGCATACCTACGAGCGGTGCCGTGGTAGGAAGGATCAGAGATACAACGATCGTAACTACGATCGGGAACAGGATCTTCTCTAATTTGCTGACAGGACGAAGTTGCCCCATCTTAATCTTTCTCTCCTTCTCTGTCGTAAAGAGTTTCATGATCGGCGGCTGGATAATCGGCACAAGCGCCATATAGGAATACGCCGCCACGGCGATCGGTCCCATCAGAGTGGTCTGTCCCAGCTTACCTGCAAGGAAGATCGATGTAGGACCATCCGCACCACCGATAATGGAAATAGCTGCCGCTGCTTTATCATTGAAGCCAAGGAAAATAGCTCCGAAGTATGCTGCAAAAATACCGAACTGCGCTGCCGCACCGAGAAGAAAGCTCTTCGGATTAGCAATCAGCGGACCGAAATCCGTCATGGCGCCGACGCCCATGAAGATCAGGGACGGCAGAATCGCCCATTCGTCTAACTTATAGAAATAATACAGCAAACCACCACCGGCACCGCCTTCTCCGTACGGTGCCATGATATCAGGATAGATATTCACGAGCAGCATACCGAATGCGATCGGAACCAGCAGAAGCGGTTCAAATCCCTTGGCGATGGCCAGATATAGAAATATAAGTGCTACAACAATCATGATATAATTGCCCACTTCCAGATTAAAGAAAGCGGTCTGATGTATCAGATTGCTAAGCGTCTCAACTATATACATTTTATTAACCTCCTGTAGTTTTAGTTTCAGATGCACCCAAATGCGGCTTCATCGCATTGTGCGCACACCCTCCTAGTTCAATGTTGCGAGTAAAGCGCCAGCTTCCACGGCGTCACCTACTGCCACATTAATACTTGCTACAGTACCGTCCTGCGGAGCAACTACAGGGATCTCCATCTTCATGGCTTCCACGATCACGACAGCGTCACCTTTCTTCACTGCCTGTCCTACGTTTGCCTCAATCTTAAACACTTTACCTGCCGCGCCGGCCTCGATCTTAACACTGCCTGCTGCGCCGCTTGCTGCCGGTGCTGCTGCGGGAGCCGGAGCCGCCTTGGGAGCTGCCTTCGGTGCTGCAGGTGCAGCCGCCACAGGTGCGCCGCTTGTAGCGCCCTCTTCCACTACTACATCATATACGCTTCCGTTTACGGTGATTGTATAATTTTTCATTTTAATATCCTCCTATGACTCTTAGGCATTCTGCCATTTACTCTTATTAGATTTTCTGATGGATCGTACTACAAATCCGTCTGTGGAACCGGAACCTTCATATGCCGCAATCGCCGCCGCAATCACTGCCACCAGCTCTGAATCATCAGACAGCTCCTCTTTCTGCGCAATCTGCGTCACTACAGGATCAGCCTGCACACTGCCGGCTGACGCGCTCGCTTCAGGTTTCTGCTTATTAGTTTCCAACTTGGAAATCAGTGTAAAGCAGGAAATAATCAGACTGATCAAAATCAGTACAGCAAATACGGTTCCCATCCCGATTACCGTATTCATTGCAGCCTTGACCATGGTCTCGCCAAGGGAATATGCCACATTGGTCGTAATACCCGCATAACCTCCCGTAGCAGCGTCAAAGATAATCTCTACCGTAGCATTATGGCTGGATCCTAACACATTGACAGTAACGATCATTTCCTCATCGGTGACAACAGCCGTACCGCCGTTCGTTCCCTCAAAGGTACCGATATCATCCAATGCATCCTGCCATCCGAGAAGTCCGGCATAAATTTCCGGCTGTGATGCATACTGCTCTACGGCACCCTGTTTAACGATCTCGTCCATCTGCTGTACTGTCGTCTCACCAAACTGCACCATACTTTCCGTGTTGGCATCTCCTGCCCCTGCTTCATCCTGTCCGCATGCACACAATCCGATCATACAGGTAATCACACCTAATATTGCTAATAATTTTTTCATATTAAGCATCATCCTTTCTAGACTGTACCGTGTTTTCTATCCGGACGTCCTTCACTCTTAGTAGCTAACATCTCGAAAGCGCCAATCACATATTTTCTCGTGTCAACAGGCTCTACGATCTGGTCTACATATCCTCTCTTCGCCGCACTTGTCACATTGTTCTGCAGTGCAGCATATTCTTTCGCACATGCGTCGATAGCTGCGGAGCCTTGTCCGTCACATATGATCTTCGCCGCAAGGCTCGCATCCATCATTCCGATCTCGGCATCAGGCCATGCGATCGTAATATCTGCACCGATTGCCTTGGAATTCATTGCCACATAAGCGCTTCCGTATGCCTTGCCGATAATCACGTTCACCTTCGGAACTGTTGCATTGGCAAAAGCATATGTAAGTTTCCCTACAGCTTTCGCAATTCTCCGCTCAGAACACTTGGTCGCCGCAAATCCCGCAACGTTAGTCAGAGAAAGTACCGGAATATCAAAGGCATCACAGAAATTAATGAATTCAGCCGCTTTCTCTGCTCCTCTTACAGATAATGCCGCATCAAATTTATCAGTCACTTCACCGTCGGCATTATATACCTGCGTGCGGTTAGCAACTGCACCGATGGTCGCACCGTTTAATCTGATAAATCCTGCAACCATATCCTTCGCATAGTTCTGCTTTACTTCCACAAAAATGCCGTCATCCGCAATCTGTGACAAAGCAATGGACGTATCGCCCACACAGTTCACGATCTCGGCACATGCCCTGTTCAGGTCATCCGTGCAGTCGCCTACCGCGATCTCCGCATTGTTGGCAGGCAGCATGGATACAAGCTGTCTGATCTGTGCCATGATGGATGCCTCATCGCCGACTGCATCCACAAGTCCTGTCTCTTCGCTCTGGAATGACGCGGAAGAGGTGTCGCATCTGGAAATCTCATTACCCTCCAACGCATTGGGCGAGTTAACGAATAATTTTGCTTTCTTCTCCTCCATAAAAGCAAAGTCCGCCATTGCGGGAATAAGCGCAAGTCCGCCGCCGCAGTTTCCGAACACCGCCGTAATCTGGGGAATCACACCGGAAGCAAGTGTCTGCTTCATGTAGATCTCACCAAAACCGTTTAAGGCATCTGTCGCCTCCTGCAGTCTAAGTCCGGCGGAATCGATCAGTCCGATCACAGGTGCACCTGTCTTAAGCGCCAGATCATAGAGGTTTGCAATTTTCTTAGCATGCATCTCGCCGACTGTGCCGTTTAAAACGGACGCATCCTGGCTATATACATACACAAGATTACCGTCGATCACTCCGTAGCCGGTCACAACGCCGTCCGAAGGAGTTTCCGCCTGTTTCAGATTGAAATCCGTAGCTCTCGCCGTTACAAGCGCACCGATCTCAACGAAACTGTTTTCATCGAGCAAAGCATTGATTCTTTGACTCGCTTGAGAAGTAGTACTCATTTTTTCAGCCCTCCATTTATCATAATAATAAATAATTAGAACATTATCATTATGTGCATAGCACACGAACGTAGTATAACATAGATTCGGCGGCTCTACCAGCTTATTTTCCAAAATTTTTCATCAAAAACGTCAAAAAATTGTTAAGAAAAAACCTAAAGCAGAAAAACATGAAGAAGATATGTACATATTCGTCCGAAAGTGCGTTCTTCCACGGCTGCCGCAGTGACAATCGGGTAACATTTGATTAATGTATCATTCAGGTAATAGCTGACTGTTCCGATCTGTTCTCTCTCCCCGACCGGTGCCTGTAACACATCTGCAATCTTCGTCCTGACCTCGATCTCGTCATCTTCACAGAGCAGATAAGAAATGCTGTTCTCTCCGCCGTCTTCCAGACGCACCGGCACATACATTTCACCGTATGGTTTGCCCTCCTCGTCGATGCCGTTTTGCACCCGTATATCACGAAATTCCTGGGGTTCATAGATATCCCTGTATTGATACCGCTCCATCCCGTAAGCAGTCAGTTTCTTCATATCGCTCCATTTATACGTCCTGTTATTCGGCCATCCGCAGGCAAGCAGCGCTACCGTAAATATCCTGCCCTCACTCTCCACCGCACCTACATAGCAATAGCCCGCATTATTGGTAAATCCCGTCTTTCCCGAAATCGCTTCTTTCATCATTCCCAGAAAAGCATTGTGATTATTGCAATGGAAGCTTCTCTTTCCGTCCGCATCGGTAAAATCATATCCCAGAGTCTGCGTGATCTGAAGAAACTGCTCTCTGGCCGGCGAATCCGTCACACAGTAAGCCATGATTCTGGCCAGATCCGCAGCTGTAGTTGAGTGAACCCTGCCGCTGTCATTCACTGTCGCATCCAGTCCGTTGGGCGTGATAAAATAAGTGTCATAACAGCCGATATCTCTCGCCTTTTGATTCATCATAGAGGCAAATTTTTCCACGCTTCCTCCCACCGCTTCTGCGATCACCACCGCCGAGTCGTTATGGGATTCCAGCATAAGTGAATATAACAGATCTCCCAGCCGGTACCGTTCCCCCGACTTCACATAAAGTTTGACTTTCGGCATACTTGCCGCGTAAGATGATACTTCCGCGATCTGATCCGGATTACCGTACTCCAGTGCCAGAATACAGGTCATGATCTTGGTGGTACTTGCCATCGGCAGTACATCTTTTTCGTTCTTGCCATACAGTACACGCCCCGAATCCGCATCCATGAGAACCGCAGCCTGGGCATAGAGCTGCAGATCCTCGTCTTCCTCCCGCGCGCCGTCCTGCGCCCGAATCGTAATCGTCTGACAACAAAACAAGGCAATCGCCAATGCTATGGCGATCACCCTGCCGTGAATATATCCATGAATACATCGTATTGCCGGAGTTTTAAAATGCCCCCTAATACTGCCAAAATTTCTATTGTGAAAAATACGCATATATATACTGACCTTTATGCTTCTTCGTTAATATATATGCGAGTACAGCTTTCATATGACATAGTTTCTAAATATCAAGCTGCAACTGTACCTCCGACTCTGCCTGCTGCTTAAATTCCTCGATCTGTACCGCATTTAACTCCGGCAGATCTTCCAGAGACTTCACCCCGAAACTTCGAAGGAACTGCTCCGTGGTACCGAAAAGAAGCGGTCTTCCCGGTGCATCCAACCGGCCCACTTCAGTGATCAGATCGTATTCCAGAAGCTTATTCACTGCATGATCGCAGCTCACGCCTCTGACCTTCTCAATTTCCAGCCTGGTAACCGGCTGCTTATATGCAATGATAGAAAGCGTTTCCAGAAGTGTATCCGTCAGCACGAATTTTTTCGGTGTCTTAGCGATTTTGATGAGATACTCATACAGTTCTCCCTTGGTACACATCTGCACGGAACCATCCAGCGTCGTCAGACCGATGCCTCTGTCCTGTGCACTGTAGTCCTGTGCCAGTTCCTCCAGAATCTCCTGCGTCACCGCCTTATCCTCCTCGATCACCGCCGCAAGACTGTCGATACTGACCGAATCGCCCATTGTAAAAAGAATTGCCTCCAGTACTGCTTTTGCCTTCGCTCTCTCCATCTTTCTTCCCTCTATTCCGCCACCGATGTAAGCTGCATCGGTGCGGTGTCACTCACATCTTTCGTCGTAATGATAATATCTGAGAATGTGTCCTCCTGCTCTATGCCGATCCTGCCCGTCTTGATCATCTCCAGAATTACCAGAAACGTAACGATGACTTCCATCTTGCTGTTCTGCTTCTCCAGAAGCTTTCGGAAACTGAAAGTCTTATGACTGCGCACATACGCTTCCACAAAAGTGGTCTTCAAGTCCATATCAATCTCGTCCTTCTCGATATTTCCGAAGGTGCTTCTGACCGGATCGATCTTGTCCTCCTGTCGTTTCATGATCTGCTTGAATATCTCGTGCAGTTTCTGCAGCGTCATATCACCGATCAATTCCTCATAATCCACCGGCTGTCTGTAATCGGCAATTTCCTTGGGAAGCGTGGGCTTCTTGTAGAGACTGCGCTCCGCATCCACCATCCTGTCACGCAGTTCATATGACATATATTTGCACATCTTATATTCCAGCAGTTTCTCTACCAACTCCGCTCTCGGATCTTCCTCTTCTCCCTCTTCATTCACTTCCTTGGGCAGAAGCATCCTGCACTTGATGTCGATCAGGGTAGCCGCCATAACGAGAAACTCACTCACCACATTCATGTCTTCCGTCGGCATCTGCTTGATATAATCCAGATACTGCTCTGTGATCTCCACGATCGGAATATCATAAATATCAACTTTATTCTTATCAATCAGGTGCAGAAGCAGATCTAACGGTCCTTCAAACACCTCTAATTTAACAGGGATCGCCATCTTGAGCCTGTCCTTTCTGTTTGCCTGTATGTCCTTTTACATGCATATATGCCTTATCGGTTCCGATATTCTCTTTGCCGTTCTTCCCAGGTACAAGATCGATCACCACAAGCTCCGCCGGATTGAAAACCCTGACAGGAATCGTATGGGTGCCCAATCCTCTGCTTAGGATCATCACTGATCTTCCGTGTTCAAACCGCCCGCCGTCATACTTGGGAAAAAGGGTCAGATTCGGTGACAGAACTCCTCCCAGCACAGGCAGCTTCATGATACCGCCATGCACATGTCCCGACACCACCACATCGGCTCCCCATGCCGCATACTCCTCAAAATACTGCGGCGTGTGGGCGATCAATATCTGACACGCTTCCCTGTGCGGCTTCCCTAATATTTGGGGGAGATAGCTATCCTTCATGGGATACTTTCGGAATTTCTTATAGTAGCATCCGTCGATCCGGGAACCGCACACCGCCACATTGTACTCCGGCAGATAGGTATTCTCATTGACTAACAGCGAGATTCCGCAGTCTGTCAGACCTTTTATATAATCTTCATATATTGTACCGTACTGCTCAGGATAAAGCTGCAGACGGCACTCGTGATTTCCCAAACCGTAATATATCTTATAGCGGGAAGACAACTGCCGCATCAGTGACAGCGCCTTCCCGTATGGTGTTTCCTGTTCTGCTGTCAGCATATCTCCCGCGGTTAGAATCACATCAGGAGATATCGCGTCTATTTCTCTGATCAGTTTTTCATGATCCTTGCCGTATGATTTGTTATGTAGGTCGGAAAGCAGAACAAGCTTGCAGGGTTTGGTGATCTTATCCGATCTGATCTCATATCGCACCGTGACAAATCTGTTGCAGTCATATGCCGATATGAGCAGGCACAGAATAATCATAAACGCCATGCAGATCAATATTCCCTCTATCATATATGTTTTCTCCACTTCTAAGTGTCCGCCGCCCGAAACGGTACGGCACTTTCACTTCCGCCGTGCCTACACAACTTATAAATTATATCATAAACCGGTCCGTTACCGCAATCTGTGAACTTGTGTTCTGCATTGTCTGCATATATAAAAGGCTAAGCCTGTGCACGGCGCTACCGCTTCATCAGATACCGAATCCATACCTTTTTCCAGTAATCCTTGTATTCCGCCTTCTCTACGCCTTTCGCCGCTAAGATCGACACACTACCGATACGAACGCCATCCAGTTTGTATACTGCTTCCCCGACAGCCTCTCCTTCCGCCACAGGTGCCTGCACGCAATCGGGCAGACTGATCTCCTTTTGTATCTCGCTTAGATTGCTTCCCTTCGTATCCAGATACTCGAACGGGCCGGCATAAGTCAGATACAGGACATCTTCGATGCCACCCTCTATCTTTTGCTCCGGCAGCGGATCCTTATTTTCATCCGTATACATACGGCTCACACTGTAGCCATAGTTTAGCAGCGTTATGGCATCCTGAAAGCGGCTCTTGGGATCAGGCGCTGCCATCACCACTGCGATCAGCTCCATGCCGTCTCTGTCCGCCGTCGCCGACAGGCAGTACAACGCTTTCGAAGTGGAACCGGTCTTTAACCCCGTCGTCCACTCATACTGCTTGAGCAATTTGTTCGTACTGGATAGGGTAAACGTGGAAGTGCTCTGGGGTGTTATATGCTCGATATCTTCCATCCAGATCTTCGTATACTCGAACACCTCCGGATATTTGGTGATCAGCTCTCGCGACATGATCGCCACATCCTTGGCAGAGGAATAATGGTTGTCGGAATCCGACAGCCCGCAGCAGTCCTCGAAATGCGTATTCTGCATTCCCAATTCCTCCGCTTTCTCATTCATCAGTTTGACAAACTCACCTTCACTGCCTGCTATGTACTCTGCCACCGCCACGCTGGCATCATTTCCCGATGCAACGGCGATACACTTAATCATTGTCTTTAACGTCTGTGTCTCGCCCTCCTCCAAAAAGACCTGTGATCCACCCATGGACTTTGCATACGCGCTGGTGGTAACCTGATCCTCCAGATGTATCCTTCCGCTTTTCAGATGTTCAAAAATAATCAATAACGTCATGATCTTCGTAATGCTCGCAGGACTTCTTCTCGTATCCGCATCCTGTTCGCAGATCACCTGCCCGGTGTCTGCTTCCATCACAATATAAGACGGTGCGGTAACATCCGGTGCTGCCCATGCTCCCATCGACATGCACATAAATCCCGCGTGAAATATAAGGCATCCCAATATCAGCCATATTACAATACGCTTCCCTTTTTTTCGCAACGCTGTCACTCCCAAATACTCTGTTATGTACTATACATATTGTAATGGGACAACGGATATTCCACCAAAGAAAAACAGACTCAAAATCGCTTCTGAGTCTGCTCCATGCTTTTACTTAGTTGTATTTACGTTTTCTGGCTGCTTCGGACTTCTTCTTACGTCTTACGCTGGGTTTCTCGTAATGCTCTCTCTTACGAATCTCCTGCTGGATGCCTGCTTTCGCACAGCTTCTCTTGAAACGACGCAATGCGCTATCCAAAGTTTCGTTCTCTTTAACGATTACGTTTGACATTCTCGCACCTGACCTCCCTTCAGTCCCGAACAAGCATTTCGACTGATTGGGTTATTTATGAGCTTACATGCTCCGTGTTTCTACACACAACACAAATTATACCACATTTTGGTTATGAGTCAACTACTATTTCGAAATTTACTGAATCTGTCCCTCCAGCACTTTCGCACACTCCGTGATCGCCGCTTCAATTCCGGCCGGATTCTTACCGCCCGCCTGCGCCATGTTGGGGCGTCCGCCGCCGCCACCGCCTACGAGTGCCGCGATACCTTTGATCAGATTACCTGCATGAGCGCCCTGTCCCATTGCGCCGTCCGTCGCCATGGCAATCATATTAACCTTGCCGTCACTGTCGGAGATCAACACAACTACACCTTCGCCCAGCTTCTCTTTCAACTGGTCGCCCAGCTCGCGCAGACCGTTCATATCCACACCGGCAACCTTAGCTGCCAACAGTTTCACTCCCTTCACTTCCTGTACCTGGTCCATAACATCACCAAGCGCATCCTTAGCTGCCTTACTCTTTAATGACTCATTCTCACTCTGTAATGTTTTCATCTCCGCCATCAGATGCTCGCAGCGCTCCACCAGATTGGAGGGTGAAGTCTTTAACACCTTAGCCGCCTCCTGAAGCTGCTCTTCCAATTTCTGATAGTATGCCGTTACGTTGCTGCCCGTCACCGCTTCAATACGACGCACACCTGCTGCAACACCGGACTCGGACAGAATCTTGAAGGAGCCGATCGTGCCGGTAGATTTCACATGGGTACCGCCACACAGTTCTTTAGAGAAGTCTCCCATCTGTACGACACGCACCGTCTCTCCGTATTTCTCTCCAAAGAGCGCCATCGCACCGGACTTCTTGGCTTCCTCTATCGTCATAATTTTCGTCTCGACCGGCAGATTATTTACAATCTGTTCGCTTACAATCTGCTCAACTTTTCGGATTTCTTCCGGTGTCATCGCCGCAGAATGTGAGAAATCGAAACGGGTTCTCTCACCATCCTGATAGGAACCTGCCTGCTCCACATGATTACCCAGTACTTCGCGCAACGCCTTCTGGAGCAGATGGGTCGCACTGTGGTTCTTACAGGTATTGCCTCTCCTTACGGTATCCACTGAAAGCGTCACGGCATCGCCGACTTTAAACATACCTTTTGTCACCTTGCCGATATGTCCCACTTTGCCGCCCAACAGTTTGATGGTGTTCTCCACCTGAAACGTTCCGTCCGCCGTGGTAATCATACCGGTGTCGCCTTCCTGTCCGCCCATGGTGGCATAAAAAGGTGTTTTTTCCACGATAATCGTACCTACTTCACCGTCCGTCAACGCTTCCACAAGCTCTGTCTCCGTGGTAAGTACCGTCACTTTCGAGTCATAAGTCAGATTGTCATACCCTACAAATTCCGTAGTGATGGAAGGA
This sequence comes from Lachnospiraceae bacterium, assembly GCA_014804485.1. Classification (GTDB taxonomy): domain Bacteria; phylum Bacillota; class Clostridia; order Lachnospirales; family Lachnospiraceae; genus UBA3282. The sequence goes on along the minus strand of JAAUZT010000016.1, from coordinate 73,244 downwards.
TCTATGGATTCATACACGGTCACATCGGCGCCCATATAGTTGGTCACCTTACGTGCCTTGCGGGCTTTATCCTTCTGCTCCTGCATACATGCCCTGAATCCGTCTTCATCCACCGTAAACTCTTTTTCTTCCAGAATCTCTTTCGTCAGATCCAGCGGGAATCCGTAAGTATCATATAATTTGAACGCGTCGGCACCGGCCAGCTCCTTGCCGCCCTGCGCCGCCACAGCCTCCGTCATCTCATTTAAGATGGTAAGTCCCTGATCGATCGTCTTATTGAATTTATTCTCCTCCTGCATCAATACATTGAAAATAAATTCTTTCTTCTCCTCCAATTCCGGATATCCGTCCTTGGATCCTTCAATCACCGTGCCTGCCAGATTGGAAAGGAATGTATCCTTAATTCCTAACTTCCTGCCCTGACGTGCCGCACGACGAATGATGCGGCGAAGCACATATCCTCTGCCCTCATTGGAAGGCATAATACCGTCCGAAATCATAAAAGTAGCGGAACGGATATGATCTGTGATGATACGGATGGACACGTCCGTGTCATAGTCTTTCTTATATTCCACACCCGCAATCTCACACACTCTGGTGCGCAGCGCCAGCACTGTATCCACATCAAATATGGAATCCACATCCTGTACCACAGATGCCAGTCTCTCAAGTCCCATACCGGTATCGATATTCTTCTGCACAAGCTCCGTGTAGTTACCCTTACCGTCATTGTCAAACTGCGTGAACACATTGTTCCAGATCTCCATATAGCGATCGCAGTCACAGCCTACCGTACAGCCGGGCTTACCGCAGCCGTATTTCTCTCCTCTGTCATAATAAATCTCGGAACAGGGGCCGCAGGGACCGGAACCATGCTCCCAGAAATTATCTTCTTTTCCGAAGCGGAAAATCCGTTCCGGCGCAATTCCGATCTCCTTATTCCATATTTCAAATGCTTCCTCATCATTCTCGTAGATGGACGGATAGAGCCTGTCCTCCTCCAGACCTACTACTTCGGTGAGAAACTCCCAACTCCACGCAATGGCTTCATGCTTAAAATAATCACCGAAAGAAAAGTTTCCCAACATCTCAAAGAAGGTACCGTGTCTGGCTGTCTTACCCACATTTTCCAGATCGCCTGTCCGAATACACTTCTGACATGTCGTAACACGCCGTCTGGGCGGAATCTCCTGTCCCGTAAAATAAGGTTTCAGCGGTGCCATACCGGAATTAATCAATAACAAACTGTTGTCATTGTGGGGCACCAGGGAAAAGCTTTTCATCTTCAAATGATCCTTGCTCTCGAAAAACTCAAGAAACATTCTTCGTAACTCATTCACACCATATGGTTTCATCGTAGTTCTCTGTCCTTTCTTAACATTAATAGTCGTCCTTTATCATACAACTGCTCAGACAAAAGAATAGCCTTCTTTCATCTGAGCCCAATATCAAAATGTAAATTTATCAGCAAAATAGGCATCCAGCTTTGCGATCTCGATGCGCTCCTGTTCCATGGAATCACGGAATCTCACGGTCACACAGCCGTCCGTCTCGGAATCAAAATCGTATGTAACACAGAAAGGTGTACCGATCTCATCCTGTCTGCGGTATCTCTTACCGATGTTACCTCTGTCATCAAACTCACAGTTATATTTCTTAGACAATTCCGCAAAGATTTTCTCCGCGCCCTCGTTGAGTTTCTTGGACAGCGGAAGCACGCCGATCTTAACCGGCGCAAGTGCCGGGTGAAAATGCAGTACGGTACGCACGTCCCCCTCACCGATCTCCTCTTCATCGTAAGCGCCGCAAAGTACTGCAAGGAATAGTCTCTCCACGCCCAGCGACGGCTCGATAACATAAGGAATATATTTCTCATTCTTAGTATCATCAAAGTAAGACATATCTTCACCGGATGTATTCTGATGCTGTGTCAGATCATAGTTCGTCCGGTCGGCGATGCCCCAGAGTTCGCCCCAGCCGAAGGGGAAAAGGAACTCGATATCCGTGGTCGCCTTGGAGTAGAAAGAAAGCTCCTCAGGATCGTGATCACGGACACGCATCTCTTCCTCCTTCATTCCGAGGCTCTTCAGGAAGTCAATACAATACTGTTTCCAATACGCAAACCATTCCAGATCCGTATCCGGCTCGCAGAAGAATTCCATTTCCATCTGCTCAAACTCTCTCACACGGAAAATAAAGTTGCCCGGTGTGATCTCGTTTCTGAAGGACTTACCCACCTGACAGATACCGAAAGGAATCTTCTTACGTGAAGTTCTCTGCACATTTTTGAAGTTAACAAAAATGCCCTGTGCGGTCTCCGGACGCAGATATACAGTGTTCTTTGCATCCTCCGTAACACCCTGAAACGTCTTAAACATGAGATTGAACTGTCTGATATCCGTAAAGTTATGTTTGCCGCAAGTCGGACAGGGAATATTATGTTCTTCGATAAAATCTTTCATTTCCTGCTGGCTCCAGCCGTCCACGGAACTGTCCAGCGTCATGCCCTGCTCCGCTACATAGTCCTCTATGATCTTATCCGCACGGAATCTCTCGTGACATTCCTTACAATCCATCAGCGGATCGGAAAAGCTTCCCAGATGTCCGCTTGCCACCCAAGTCTGCGGATTCATTAAGATGGCACAGTCCACACCTACATTGTAAGGGCTTTCCATCACAAATTTCTGCCACCATGCCTTCTTGATATTGTTCTTAAGCTCCACGCCCAGATTCCCGAAATCCCATGTGTTTGCCAGACCGCCGTAAATCTCCGATCCGGGATATACAAACCCTCTCGCCTTCGATAAAGCCACGATCTTCTCCATTGTTTTTTCCATAATTTCCTCCATTCTGATTCTTTCATTGTTCTATATTATTACATCCAAAAATTACGCTACTGGAATACAATATAAGATAAAACGCTCTCATCGCTGTCTTCTTTTGCCGGATGTGTAATGCGCACACCCTTTTTACCGGCAAAGGAAACATCCAGATCACTTGTGGCGGTCTGGTTGATATAGAGTACCTTCCCGTAAGTATTTACCACCAAGTCTTCCGCCGGCTTAGTGCCTATAATCACGATCTGCGTCGTATCATGGTCTTCCATATACCCCAGTTCCATCGGCTTACCGTCTGACGAGACAAAGGCGACGCCTTCCAGTCCGTAACCCTGATTGCCCGCCTCTGAAAGCGTCCCAACAAACAATTCCCTGTTATTGAAATCCTTGTAATCCCGGTCTGTGGCATAATTGAAACAAATCAGGACACTTCCGTCCTTCTGCTCGACAGACGAAAGTGTCACACTGTCCGCGCCGCTGTCGGCACAATATTCCGTCACTCTCTGCGAGGCCAGTGCCTTAAGACTGTCCATATCATAATAATCTTGTTCAAAACTGCCCACGATCTGCTGGACGATTCCTCCGTCTTTACCGATTGAAACAGAACTTACTTCCGGTAATTTATCCTGTCCGCAGCCCGCAAGCCCACAGACAATCCCTATCATAAGCAGAACCGTTCTCCCTCTTCGCATACGCTTTCTCCTCCGGTCGATTCTAAACCGCTAACATACTGCATTACATTATATTAAAGATTATCCACAATTTCAAGACTTTTAAACGTTCTGTCAAGATATCGTCTGCGATAATCGTCCGCAATCTCCTGCAGCTGCTTCAAAACCTCCGGGGTCACAGTAAAGGTATACAGTCTCTCAATACTCGAATCTACGATATAGGACACAGCGTACTCGGTGGACTGATCCCAGACCTTGTCCGTAGGCACCCCCGGGAATTCGCCGTTTATCACCATCGCTTTCAACTCAAATATGTAGCGGATCAACCGGTTAGGCAGTCCCTCATGCAATAACGCCCGCAGCGACTGATAAAGCAGTCTCAGCATCTCCTTCTCATCGTTATTCTCTCTCGTATAATAATCCATCAGTTCCAAAAAGTACATTCCGTAATATGCACCTTCGAAATCTTCCCGCAGTCCCTCAAAATAATTGCTGATCGATGCTTCCATAACGTTGTAGGAACTCCTGCCCGCATATAGCTTAAACTCCCCAAAGGAGAAAGGGTTCGTCGCTGCGAGAAGCCTGCTGCCCTGTTTGCGCGCTCCTCTCGCAAATGCCGAAATTTTACCTTTCTCCTTCGTTAATATTACAATTCTTCTATCGTATTCGCCGATTGGCTCAGCCTTTAAAACCATTCCTGTAATCTGTGTATATTCCTGCATGAGAATACTCTCCTGCTGCTTCCTTACTCTTGCGGACCTGTGCCTGCGCATCTTCCGCATTTCTATACGCCAGAAAATCATCTATTTTTCCGGTCGCCATAAACTTTGCCCAGTAATCCGTTTCATTCATCTTACGCCCCTAATCCTCTCTTATCAATCAGTCATCAGTACATATTCGGACGAGCCGACTCTATACTAATGTCTAGGGTTCGCAGATTTATCTTTTTCTATTCTGTTTCTTTCGGATTGTAACCGAAATTTTTCAACAGATAATCGCTGTCTCTCCAGTCCTTCTTCACCTTGACCCAGAGCTTCAAATTAACTTGGCATTCCACCAGTTCTTCTATATCCGGTCTTGCCATGGAACCAATCTTCTTGAGCATACTGCCCTGCTTGCCGATGATGATCCCCTTGTGAGACTCCCGTTCGCAGACAATAGTAGCCTCAATATCCACGATTCGTTTCCTGAATTTCATCACCTCTATGGTGACAGCAATACCATGGGGGATCTCCTCTTCCAGACATTTCAGTGCCTTCTCCCTGATCAGTTCCGCCACGATCTGTCTCATGGGCTGATCCGTCACCGTATCTTCGTCATAAAAGGGCTCTCCATAAGGCAGATACTTCATAATACATCCGATGAGAGTGTCCAGTCCGTCTTTCTTAAGCGCTGACACCGGAACGATCTCCGCAAAATCAAGCTGCTTTCTGTAAGCATCGATAAAAGTAAGAATCAGTTCCTTCTTCACGGTATCGATCTTATTAATGACCAGTATGACCGGCGTTCTCGTCTTCTTAAGCTGCTCAATGATATGCTGCTCCCCCGCGCCTATATAGTCGGTGGGCTCCACCAGCCACAGGATCACATCCACATCCGACATGGTGCGCTCCGCCACACTTACCATATAGTTTCCCAGTTTATTCTTCGCCTTATGTATGCCCGGCGTATCCAGAAACACGATCTGCCCCTCCCCGGAGGTATATACCGTCTGAATCTTATTGCGGGTTGTCTGCGGTCTATTGGAAGTAATGGCAATCTTCTGTCCGATCAGCGCATTCATCAGCGTAGATTTCCCTACGTTCGGCCTGCCGATGAGCGTGGCAAAACCGGATTTAAACTGTGCGTTGTCCTGTATTTTTTTCTGTTCACTCATTCTGTAATATCCTCTTTCTGTTCTGCTGCCGCCTTTTTCGCCCGGCGTTTTGCGATCTTTCTAATCACGATACGCGCGACAAGCAGGATGATAACGATAACGATCGCCCAGACGATCAGATACGGCAGATTGATCACAAACCAAATCGCAAAGTTGCCGATTCCTCTGCCGACACCCTTCACGCTGTCCATAAAGCCGGTCCGCACACGCTCGCCTGTAGTAATCTCCTCAGTAGGCGTATACCGTTCTACCTCATCAATTGACAAATATACGGTGCTGTAGTCAATCTTATTATCATAGGTGCGAAGCTGAGACTCCATACTCTCAATCTGGTAGCGCACTTCCGAAAGTCTTCCCTCTATGGTTATGATATCCTCCACGCTCTGCGCCTGCTCCATCAATTCCAGCAGCCTGTTCTGCTCCGTGGTAAGCGCTTTCTTGTGGCTCTCTAAGTCTACATATTGCAGTGTCACATCGGTTACACTCTCCGAACGGCTCACAATATTAGACTGCTCGCCCACCTCATTTAAGAACGCGTCCAGATTCTGCTGCGGTATACGCACCGTCATGTTGGCGTAACGCAGATACTTTGTTCCGATATAGTCTGAAGAATAATTTCCGTTCCTGCTGTAGCTGGACATATCTTCTATGTAGCCGCCCAGCGCCGCAACCTGATTCTGCAGGTTCGGCACCAGTGCATCAAACTGTTCCGTCTCCACGTTCATATTGACATTCTTGATCAGTTTCCTGCCTGCCAGCGCGTCATTTTGCAACTCTGCAGGTTCCTCTGCCGGTTCGGCCATATCATCATACTCATACTCAACGGCTTCATCCGCCATTGCCACCGCACCGCTGCTTAGCATATAGCCGCCGTCATAATCATAAGCCGCCGTCTCGGCAGCAGCCGTGTCGTTTGCCACCGCAGCAAACTTTGTACCGCTGTTGCCACATCCGGACAGTAACACCGACATCATAGCCACTACTGGTAACACTATCATTACACATCTTTTCTTCATACTCATCCTCCCGCTTCCTGCAGTAATCTGCAATCTGTTTCCTTCGCATATGGACGTTCGCTTATCACACGCCGTCTCACATAACTGTTTCTGCTTATAATACCTTTCACAGGAAGAAAAAGTTGCATAAATTTCACTTAATGGAATAAATACTCTGTCTGCGCAAACAACTCGCCGTTCTCCTTAATGCGCTCCTCATTGCCCACTACACACAGACAGTCCTCATCTATGAAAGCCCGGATATACTCGGACAATCCGCGGATCGTATCTGTATCTACGGCTAACAGTTCATCCCTGTTCTGCTGCACTTTCTCGTAAGGATAATGGGTCATATAGCCGGCAAGAGAATAAGTGCCTTTCATCGCCGGTGTCATGGGCATATCCATTTCACTCACCGCGCCGATAATATACTGGGTTATCGTCCGCTCGTCCGCCTCAAACCCGGCGATATAATCCGCTGCTTTCTCGTAGACATCGATCGTATTTTTCAGATTCGGATCCCTGTAGGATACGAAATAGCTGTCCCCGGATCTGCCGAAACTGCACATACAACCGTAAGCGCCGCCTTTTACACGCACCTGCGTCCAAAGATAATCGTATCCGAGCAATACACGAAGCACTTTCAGCGCACCGGTATAAGGCAGACCTTTCTTCTCGAAGTTACCTGCACGGCATACATACTGAATCTGCGCGGAAGTCATGAATCCCTCGTTCTTTCGCACGGGCTGTGGATCATACCCTGCAGACTCCACCGTGTCACTGTAGAGACTGTTCTTTAACTGTCTAATAAGCGTCTCGATCCCGTTAAGCCCATCTTTCTCTGCCGTATAATCCACCAACAGATTCTCCGGCCGGAAAATATATCGGATCACCTGCTGCAACTTATCACTCAGCTCTTCCTTACGCTCATCAAAATGGTTCTCCAAATCTTCCAAAAGCTGATAAAACGGAATGCCGTTGATATGCTCCAGCAGCATAGCCGGTTTCGACAGATACGACAACGCCCTGCCGGCCGCCAGCGTATGACCTGCCGACATCATATCCGCCTGTTTGCAGGAACGTCCTTCCGCCACCAGTTCATAGAGCCGCTTCGTGTCCGTGTAATCGGAGCGTGTCAGAATCTCCTGTGCCAGTGCAAATGCCTGGGGAAGATTTTCGTACAGCACCTTGACTTTTAAATCAAGCGTCGCCGTATACTTTGACAGATCCTCTGCGTCCGTATAGGTATTGACCGCAGGCGCAACCCCACCGGTCAGCAGATTGATCTCACTGTACAGCTCGCTGTAACTGTAGTTTTCCGTACTTACCAGCCCGAGAATCGTCTTCAGGATTCCCACATAAGGGAACAACTCCTCCGGTACCTGCCTCAAATCAAACATAAATCGCAGATAACCGATGCCGTTGGTAAAAACATCATGATATAACAGCACTGTATCGTCTACTTTCTTCTCCTCGTTATAATAAGGCGCTGCCTCCTTCTTCATATCCTCTCTGGAAAGCAGCGGAATCTTCTCTAAGTCTTCCCGTCTGCTCGGTTCTTCCTGATACTGCTTTAAGGCTTCTGTCTCCCTAACGATACTCTCGATCTCTTCCTTACTCATAGCGGCTTTCTTCTTCGCCAGTTCTTCCGCCAATTTCTTTTCTTTTCTGCCGGTCAATCCCTTTACGGGCTTCACCACCACTACGCTCTTGTGAGGATTATGAAGCAGATGCTCTTTCACCAGATCCTCATAATAAGATGTGTCAACCGCCTGCTTCAGTTCTTTATAGGTATCTAACAATTCCACGTTTACAAAAGGCTTGGTATCATCATAGAGCCATGTGTCCAGCATCTGCAGCCCATACATCAGCCCTTTCGGATAAGAACCGAAATCCGCTTCTCTGTATCTAAATTCACTGTTGTTCAGGCTGGCTTTAATCGCCTTTTTGTCCAAACCTTTCTCACATAAATGTGCCAGCGTCTCATCCACTACGCGGATCATCTCGTCTTTCTGCTCCGCATTAGCATTCTTGGCAACCATTGAAAAATACGGCTGCTTCACGCTCGTGTCAAATGCATAATTCAAATCCGTACCGATCCCTGCATCTAAAAGCGCCTGCTTGATGGGCGCACCGGGCATCATGCACAGTACATCCACGAGAGTCGAGGCGGCATAACAGAACTTCCTGTCCGGCTGTTCTCCCAGAGAAATATTGTATGCAATATAGGTATTATCCTGCTCCGATTCGCTCTCCATAATCGGATATTCTTTCTCAATCGTCAACGTCTCCGTAAAAGGCGGCTCCGTCTCCAGCCCTGAATCTACTTCCAGCGCCTCGTATTTGGAAAGATATTCCTCGTCAATATATTGTAATCTTTCAGCCATATCCATATCTCCGTACAAATAGATATAGCTGTTGGACGGATGATAATATTTCCTGTGAAAAGCAAGAAACTCTTCATAGGTAAGCTGAGGGATTACGTCCGGATCACCGCCGGACTCCACGGAGTATGCCGTATGCGGATAGAGCGAATTCATGATCTCCCGCCATAGCACATCGTCGGGCGAGGAATAGGCTCCCTTCATCTCACTGTAAACAACGCCATTGATAGTCAGATCGTCCTCCGGACTCTCCATCTCGTAATGCCAGCCCTCCTGCCGGAAGATCTTCTCCTCATGATAGATATTCGGGTGAAATACTGCATCCAGATAGACATCCATCAGATTCCGGAAATCTTTATCATTACAGCTTGCCACGGGATACACCGTCTTATCCGGATAAGTCATGGCATTTAAGAATGTGTTAAGCGACCCCTTGGCCAATTCGATAAAGGGATCCTTCACCGGGAACTTATCGGAACCGCAAAGTACAGTATGCTCCACGATATGCGCCACACCGGTGCTGTCCTTAGGCGGGGTACGGAAACCGATATAAAATACTTTATTATCATCATCATTAGATAAAAGCGCAACCCGCGCTCCCGTCTTATTATGTTTTAATAAGAAGCTGACCGAATTCAATTCCTTAATCTCTTTTTTCTCCAATAGCGTGTACGCCTGTAACTGTTCAATCTGCATTTTCGTTTAAGCTCCTTTCCGTTTCACGAAATCATTTGTCATATAGTATACCACGCTTGCCGAAACTTAGCAAAAATTAATTCCTTTGGAATTAATTGCGAGATTTACCTACTCGCCGCGCGAACCGCACGCCGCTTTAGAGGCATACTTTCTTTGCACAGTTCTGCGTATAAAAGGACAGGCAGAGACGCTCGGTTCATCTCTGCCTGTCCAGTGTAAAAAGGGAATTTTACCGCAACATTGTGACAGAAATTTCTGTCACAATGTTGTCACTTTGTCGTTTATCTTGTCCGACAATGTCAGTTTATCAAATAATGCTGCGATAAGCAAGATTATTTTCCGCATTTAGGATGTCATTTATCGCGTTTTTCTACATTTTATTGCCTTATTATACACTAAATCCCATAAGCGCCAATTTTGATAGCACCAATTCATGTATAATTATGCCGCATTTCTTCTTCTGTGCCAAGTTCATGCCGACAATCTCATCCAGCTTCATTACTTTGTTTTCATACGCAACCTTCTCCTTGCCGAACAAGCTTTTCTTCTGTGTCAGCATACTGACTTTAACCTTTGCCTTAAGCTGTAAATAAGTCTTGTACGAGAACTGATCCGAAGTCATGTAATAAAGCTGACTCTCCAGTGTAGTCTCCGGGTCGGTATCCTTCAAAATATAATGCTGCACAATACTCTTATATTTAAAAGAAACCATCTCCTGCTCCAGAATCTCCGCATAACTGAATCTGGCACCCAGATAGATGGTCCCCGCATCCTGCATAAAATACTTAAAATCGTTGTCCTGATAATTCACTTTTGTACCTGTGCCTTTCCATCGCCTGCCGGTCTTCGGGCGCAAATTTCTTTGTCCGGTCCGCTCTTCCTAACTCGTTCTGCCGTATTCCAGATCTTCTATTTTCCCACCGCTTATACGGACTGCATCCTCGATGAATTTTCTGCTAAGTCCCGACTCCTCCATTACCTCTTCCACCGTCACCTTTCTGTGAAGTTCCTGTGCCAGTTCACGGGCTGCATCCGCCACCTGATTGACCTTACCAGCAATTTTCTTGTCCTTCTTCTCTTCCTCAGCGTTCCGGGCAATATATTCTTCCATGGCATCCATAATCATCCTGCCCAGCATCCCCTGTGCCTCGGATGCGTGTTCCAGCGCTCCCAGCATGGTGACACCCATCGTCAATGCCACATTACCTTCTCCGATCAAGTCCTCCAGATAGACCCCCTGTCCGGCATAAAGCTTTGCGATCTCCACTACTTCAGGCAGATACGCCTGCGCCAGCCGGCCCTGGGCATCTCCGTCTCCCGCCATGGCAGACAGCGTGACGGCCTCCCGCTCTCCCTGTGAAAGCTTCGGCAATACCCGAAGTTCGTCCAGGTAAGTTTCCAGATAATCCTTCTCTTCCTCTGCCAGATATGCATCCGGATCTACAGGCTCTCCAATACCGATCTTATGCTGGTGCAGATAGCCGTAAACCATCTCCATCTGCTCTCCACCGAGCCCAAGCGGTGCAAAAGCCTCCTCAACCTGCTCCTTGGTAATGCAGTTTCCCTGCTCTTTCGCGGTCTTCTTCACCTGTTCTAATGTCTTTGCAAACAAAACTTCTTTATTCATCATGTCTATCCCTATATTTTCTACGATCTTTTCACATGCGTATGCGTATACAGATGTTCTTCGCAGTACTCATAATTTCCGTCGCATTTAGAGCAGAATCTGAACTGCAATTCCGGGCTGTCCACTTCAGTCCTGCCGCAGATCGCACACTTGTGTTTCGTGATTCCCGTATTCCGGCGTACATCCCGCTTAAATTCCTGCCGCCTGTGAATCTGCTTCGGATTCAAGTGCATCATATTGCGCGATGTGATAAAGAACACAACGAAGTTAAACAATGATGCGGCGATCGCGAACCTGCCCACCACTCCTGACTGAAAGAAATCGAATACGAGCATGATGCCGTAAATGACTCCCAGCCATTTCACCTTAATCGGAATAATGAACATAAGCAGTACCTGCACATCCGGAAACGTCGCCGCAAAAGCAAGAAAAATCGACATATTAATATAGTAGGTACTGAAAAAAACCGAAGCAATACTGAAATAGTATTCCGCCGCTCCCGCTATCGCAAAACTTTCTCCGTGAAAGAGATATTGATACCCCATCAGCAGAAAACTGCCTGCAATGGTAAAGAGCATTCCCGAGAACAGATACACATTATACCGGTAAGTTCCCCAAGTCCGCTCCAGCGTCGTCCCGATGGAACAATAGAAATACATCATGATCAACAGGAAAAAGATATTACCTGTCGGCGGAGGAATCAAAACCCAGGTGACAAGCCGCCATATCTGCCCGTGCAGTATCGCGTAAGGATCCAGTGTCAGATACTGGATCAGCATTCCCCCTCTGTCGAGCATCTCGATCAGATATCCCACCGCATAGCAGGCCACCAGCACGAAGGACAGATTCCTGACCGCATATTTCCCAAACTTACGTTCAAATGGACTCATTTTCATTCTCCTTGCATTACAATGTATTTTCGAATCTCAAGATGAATACATTTTAACATTCCTTTTTTTAAAAGTAAACGCCGCTGATTTCAAAAACAGATAAGTCATAAAAATTTTATAAATACATTTCAAAATCTTAACACATTACCAACAATTAGCCGATTGCTTTTTGCAAAACACTGTCGTATAATGACTAGGTCTGTCAGAAAAGCATTTAATAAAGTAAGGAGTGATATACGAAATGAGTAAAATGCAATATACCCTCGGCATTGACATTGGTTCTACCACTGTAAAAATCGCCGTTCTTGACGAAAAGCAGCAGATACTCTTTTCCGACTATCAAAGACATTTTGCAAACATAAGAGAAACCCTTTCCGACCTGCTTAAGAAAGCCTATGAAAAGCTCGGAAATATAACATTACATCCGATGATTACCGGTTCGGGCGGTCTGACGCTTGCCAACCATCTTCAGGTTCCATTCGTGCAGGAAGTTATCGCCGTATCCACATCTCTTCAAACCCTTGCGCCGATTACCGATGTCGCGATTGAGCTGGGCGGTGAGGACGCTAAGATCATTTATTTTGAAGGTGGTAATGTAGAGCAGCGCATGAACGGCATCTGCGCGGGCGGTACCGGATCTTTCATCGACCAGATGGCCTCCCTGCTGCAGACCGATGCGTCAGGGCTGAATGAGTATGCAAAAAATTACCATTCCCTCTATACGATTGCGGCGAGGTGCGGTGTCTTCGCCAAATCCGATATACAGCCGCTTATCAATGAGGGCGCTACCAAAGAAGATCTGTCCGCCTCCATTTTCCAGGCGGTGGTCAACCAGACGATCAGCGGTCTGGCCTGCGGTAAACCGATCAGAGGACATGTGGCGTTCTTAGGCGGACCGCTGCACTTTCTGTCAGAGTTAAAGCAGTCCTTCATCCGTACGCTGAAGCTGGACGACGAGCATATCATCGACACGGACAACTCCCATCTGTTCGCCGCCATCGGTTCTGCGCTGAATGCCAAGGAAGACACCTTCTTTACTATGGAAGAAATGGTAGGCAAGCTTTCTTCCGATATTAAGATGGAATTTGAAGTGGAACGAATGGAGCCGCTGTTTTCTTCCAAGGACGAATATCATGATTTCTGTTCCAGACATGCCGTCCATCATGTGACGACCGCCGATCTGGCTTCTTATAAGGGTAATTGTTTCTTAGGCATAGATGCCGGTTCCACCACCACGAAAGTGGCATTGGTGGGCGAAGACGGCTCGCTGCTCTATTCGTTTTACAGCAGTAACGACGGCAGCCCGCTTAAGACCGCGATCCGTTCCCTGAAGGAAATCCATGCCCTGCTTCCCGCAGGCGTGAAAATCGTTCGTTCCTGCTCCACCGGCTACGGCGAAGCGCTCATGAAGGCCGCTTTTCTGTTGGACGACGGTGAGGTGGAGACCGTGGCGCATTACTATGCTGCCGCATTCTTTGATCCGCAGGTAGATTGTATCTTAGACATCGGCGGACAGGACATGAAGTGCATCAAGATCAAGAATCAAACAGTGGACAGCGTACAGCTCAATGAGGCATGTTCATCAGGCTGCGGTTCTTTTATTGAGACATTTGCCAAATCCCTGAATTACAGCGTAGAGGACTTTGCCAAAGCGGCGCTGTTTGCCGAGCATCCCATTGATCTGGGCACGCGCTGTACAGTTTTCATGAATTCCAAGGTAAAACAGGCGCAGAAGGAAGGGGCTTCCGTCTCCGACATATCCGCCGGACTTGCCTACTCCGTCATCAAAAATGCACTGTTTAAGGTTATCAAAGTCTCCGACGCCTCGGAACTGGGCAAAAATATCGTAGTACAGGGCGGCACATTCTATAATGACGCCGTACTTCGCAGCTTCGAAAAGATCGCCGACTGCAACGCAATCCGTCCCGATATTGCCGGCATCATGGGCGCTTTCGGCGCTGCTCTGATCGCCAGGGAGCACTACGAAGAAGGCTATCAGACTTCTATGCTTACGATCGAGCAGATCACCAATCTGCAGTTCGAGACAAGCATGGCTAAGTGCAAAGGCTGCACCAACAACTGCCGACTCACCATCAACAAATTCACGGGTGGACGTCAGTACATCTCCGGCAACCGATGCGAGCGCGGCCTTGGTCGTACGAAAAACGAAAACGGCATACCCAATCTCTATGATTATAAGTTAAAAAGACTCTTCTCCTACGAGCCTCTGTCTGCCGACAAAGCAGTCCGCGGTACGGTGGGAATTCCGAGAGTCCTCAATATGTATGAAAATTATCCGTTCTGGTTCACTTTTTTCACAAAACTCGGATACCGCGTGGTACTCTCTCCCAGCTCAAACCGCAAGATCTATGAGCTCGGAATCGAGTCCATCCCCAGTGAATCGGAATGTTATCCCGCGAAACTCGCCCATGGACATGTTGCGTGGCTGATCAGTCAAAAGGTTGACTTTATCTTCTACCCCGCACTGTTCTATGAGAGAGACGAATTTCACGAGGCGAACAATCACTACAACTGCCCGATCGTCACTTCCTACTCGGAAAATATTAAGAACAACGTGGAGGAGATCGGCCGCGGCGAGGTAGTCTTCCGCAACCCCTTTATGTCCTTTAGGGATCTGCAGACAGTCACCTCCGCCCTCACTAAAGAATTTCAAGAGCTTCCTGTTACAGAGGTAATGGATGCCGCAAATGCCGCATGGGAAGAGCAGGCTGCCGCCAGACAGGATATGCGCGACAAGGGAGAAGAAGTACTCCGCTTCATGGAAGCAAACCACAAACGAGGCATTGTACTGGCAGGTCGTCCTTACCATATCGATCCGGAGATTAATCACGGAATTCCGGAGCTGATCAACTCCTACGATATTGCGGTGCTGACGGAGGACTCCGTCTCTCATCTGGCGAAACCGGAACGGCCGTTGATCGTGTCCGACCAGTGGATGTACCATTCCAGACTGTATGCTGCCGCAAGCTATGTAAAGACAAGAGAAGACTTGGATCTGATTCAGTTAAACTCTTTCGGCTGCGGGCTGGATGCCGTGACCACCGATCAGGTAAACGATATCCTTTCCGGCTCTGACAAGATCTATACCTGCCTGAAAATTGATGAAGTCAATAACCTAGGCGCCGCCAGAATCCGCATCCGCTCCCTGCTCTCCGCCATCAAAGTCAGAGAACAGAAGAAAAAATCCCGTATCATCCGTTCCAGCGCCATCAACAAGGTGCCGTTCACGGAAGAAATGCGGAAAGAATACACGATCCTGTGCCCGCAGATGTCTCCGATCCATTTCGAGATCATGCAATCAGGATTCGAAGCCTGCGGTTATCACTTCGAGGTACTTAACAATGACAACCGACATGCCGTAGATGTGGGATTAAAATATGTAAATAATGACGCATGTTATCCTTCACTGATGGTGGTAGGACAAATCATGGATGCCCTTCTTTCCGGCAAATATGACCTGAACAAAGTGGCAATTATCATGACCCAGACAGGCGGAGGCTGCCGTGCCACCAACTATGTAGGTTTCATCAGACGCGCTCTGGAGAAAGCAGGCATGGAACAGATTCCCGTTATCTCACTGAATCTTGCCGGCATCGAGAGTAATCCCGGTTTCCATCTCAATGCCGAACTTCTCATGCGCGCTGCTTACAGCGCACTCTTCGGGGACATTTTCATGCGCTGTGTCTACCGTATGCGGCCTTATGAGAAGACGCCCGGATCCGTAGATGCCCTCCATGCGAAATGGGTGGAAAAATGCCGGGAATTCGTATCTCGTAAGCATATGAATCTTATGACGTTTCGGAAGATGTGCCGGCAGATCATACGGGAATTTGACGCCGTCCCGATTCATGAGGACCTGCACAAACCGAGAGTCGGCATCGTGGGTGAGATCCTTGTAAAATTCGCTCCTGCGGCCAATAACCATCTGGTGGAACTGCTGGAATCGGAAGGTGCGGAGGCTGTCGTACCCGATCTTCTGGATTTCATGCTCTACTGCTTCTATAACCAGATCTACAAGGCGGACTATCTGGGCACATCCCGCAAGGCCGCTGCAGTATCCAAGCTGGGAATCTGGGCTCTCGAGAAGCTACGTGAAACAGCGGCTAAAGAATTCAAAAAAAGCCGGCATTTTACACCGCCGGTAAGTATCTATAAACTGGTAGAATATGCCAAGCCCATCGTCAATATCGGCAATCAGACCGGTGAGGGGTGGTTTTTGACCGGCGAGATGGTTGAGCTAATTCATAGCGGTGTAAACAATATTGTCTGCACACAGCCCTTCGGCTGCCTGCCCAATCACGTGGTAGGCAAAGGCGTCATCAAGGAACTGCGCAAGCGCTTCCCGCTGTCCAACATCGTAGCGATAGACTACGACCCGGGTGCCAGCGAAGTCAACCAGCTTAACAGAATCAAACTGATGCTGTCAACAGCACAGAAAAATTTGAAAAAGAATGCATAACAATCGTTATAAAAGCAGATGTAGAATCCTACATCTGCTTTCTTACGATCAGATATTCATTATCCAGTTGATAAAATGAGCACTCAAAATTACCGCCTCTCAGGAATCGGCTCATATCGTCCTCATCCAGATCTACCATGCATACATAACACTCGTAATCTTCATCATATTGGTAATTGCTACAGGTATCACAACTGCTCATTGTTTCCTCTATTCCGAAACCGCATACAAAATTTTTCGTTGCTGCGCTTCCTGCTTCATTACATTCCTGTTTTCAGTTAAATCTATATAGAATGTTTTATTCAATAGAACTTATAATTAATAGAAGGTTTTATCTACCTTACGATTGACAAATTTAATCTTCCCCTTGATTTCCTCTTCCAGTCCATGAATCGCCTCATCGGCAATCTCTTTTTGCAGCTGATTTACACAAAAAATACATGTGCCGAATTTCTCGCCGGAAAAAAGTTTCGGTTTCTCCCACTTCACGAAATAGGATACCCTGTTCTTAAGCAGCGCCTTCTCAATTCTTTCTTTGGTTTCCAGGTCCGTTACCTGACACCATTCCAGTTCATTATGCACTTTCACTTTCTGATAGGCTGTCTCCATGCCGTTTTGTCCCCCTCTGCCATGCTGTATAGTTGCCCAGCTCTTAGATTATATCGCATTTTATTCAAATGTGCAATTATTGCAAGAATCATTTTTTTATGTTAATCTATTATATGTTATTATTCACAGATTATCTCAGATGTCATCTGTGTTAAAAATCTGGAAAATAACTATTATAAAATCGTTTAGCACCGACCGATACAAATACTTCATGGCGGTGCAGGAAAGTCGAGGTTATGTTATGCCTATCAGAGTAGCGGATTCTTTACCGGCAACCAGCATTCTGGAAAATGAAAATATATTTGTCATGACGGAGTATCGCGCGTTACATCAGGACATCCGTCCCCTAAACGTGCTGATCTTAAATCTCATGCCCACGAAAATCGTGACCGAGACACAGCTCCTGCGCAAATTGTCCAATACACCGCTTCAGGTCAATGTGGAATTCCTGCAGACAGCCAGCTACACACCGCAGCATATAGATTCCAATCATCTGGAATCTTTCTATACCACCTTCGATCAGGTTAAAGACCGCAAGTACGATGGTATGATCATCACCGGTGCACCTCTGGATTATGTCAAATTTGAGGATGTTACTTACTGGAAGGAACTGTGCGCCATCATGGATTGGGGCAAGACCCACGTCCACTGCACCCTGCACCTATGCTGGGGCGCTTTTGCGGGACTCTACTATCTCTATGGCTTAGACCGTTATGATATGGAGACGAAGCTGTCCGGTGTCTATGCCCACAGGATCGTAAAGAAAAATTCTCCTCTGTTTCGGGGATTCGATGATATTTTCTATGCACCGCAATCCCGTGCCATGGGGATAGCTGCGGAAAAAATCGCCTCCGTGCCGGAGCTGGAACTGATGGCCGTCTCCGATGAAGCCGGTGTCACCATTGTCAAAACCACCGACAGCCGGCATTTCTTCATCACCTGTCATCCGGAATATGATTCCGACACACTGGCACAGGAGTATTTCAGGGATCTGAATAAAGGCATGAATCCGACAATACCGGCAAACTATTTTCCTGATGACAATCCGGAAAATCCGCCCATCGTCAACTGGCGTTCCACAGGACAGCTTCTGTATTCCAATTGGCTGAATTTCTATGTGTACCAGACGACGCCTTATGATGTGCGGGATATATAGTATAAGAACGGCATCTCAATATGAGATGCCGCAATTGTTTGGGATTTTTTTATANGATTTTGGAAAANCCCATTTCAATCTCTGCCGCAATGACGAATGCCGGTTCTTTATAAATAATTTNNTACAAATANTCCTCTATAAACTCTTCTTCCGATATAATACGAATGCCCATATCCTTGGCCTTCTTATTTTTGGAGGACTGAGAGGCTGTGTCATTGTTGATCAGGCACGTTGTCTTACCGGTAACGCTACCTGTCACTTTGCCACCCTTTGCCTCAATCTCCTCCTTAAGCGCATTTCGGTTCTCGTAGTGCTCCAAGCTGCCCGTGATGACAAAGCTCATCCCTGACAAGGTCTGCGCTCCTTCCGCTTCCACAGTTTCTACGGCAATACGCACTTCCTGCAGCAAATGATTAAGCTGTTCCATCCGCTCATCATTATGGAAAAAGTCATAGATACTGCCGGCAATCACCTCTCCGATCCCGTCAATCGCGCTCAGCTCTTCCACATCCGCCGCCCGCAGCGTCTCAATGGAGAACCGGAAATGACGGCACAGCAATTTGGCGTTTGCCACCCCTACATTCTCGATTCCGAGTCCGTATATCACTCTGGGCAGCGTGGTATCTCTGGACTTCTCTATACTCTCTATCAGATTATTGTAGGATTTCTCACCGAAACCCTCCATCTGTGTAATTTCCTGTTGATACCGCTGTAAATGGAAAATATCGGCAAATTCATGCAGAAAGCCTCTCGCCAGAAATTTTTCCAACGTGGACTCCGAAAGTCCGTCCACATTCATGGCATCCCGACTCACAAACAGTGTAAATGCCTTGATCTTCTTCGCATCACAGGAAGGATTCGCGCAATACAATGACTGTACGTCATTGACCCGGCGAATCTCCGTAGGCTGTCCGCACACCGGACACACCTTCGGAATCTCCAACGTATCACTCTGCGTCAGATTCTCCGCAATCTGCGGAATAATCATATTGGCCTTATAGACAGTAATGTGATCACCGATACCCAGCTTAAGTCCGCGCACTATACTGACATTATGCACCGAAGCGCGGCTGACGGTCGTTCCCTCCAACTCGACCGGCTCAAAAATAGCCACCGGATTAATTAGCCCCGTCCTGCTGGCGCTCCACTCCATCTCCTGAAGCACTGTTTCCCGCAGTTCATCCGCCCATTTAAAAGCAATGGCATCTCTGGGGAATTTCGCTGTTCTGCCTAGTGACTGTCCATATGCGATATCTTCATAAATCAGTACAAGTCCATCAGAAGGAATATCATATGACTGAATCTTATTCTCAAAATAAGCTATCTCCTCCTCAATCGTATCCGGATTCACCAGTCTGTTTTCCACTATATCAAATCCCTGCTCTGTCAGAAAGTCAAACTGTGCCGAACGGGAATTATGAAAATCAACACCATCCGCCTTAACGAGACTGAAAACATACAGATTGACATTACGTGCCGCCGTGATCTCGTTATTGAGCTGCCTGACAGACCCGCTGCACAGATTACGGGGATTCTTATACTTCGCCTCCGCCTCATCGATGCGACTGTTAATCTTCTCAAACTCGCTGTAACTGATTACGGCCTCTCCCCGCACCACCAGTTCTCCCTGATAAGGAATTGATACCGGCACATTGCGAAACACTCTGGCATTGTTCGTGACCACCTCGCCCACCTCGCCGTTTCCTCTGGTAACGGCCTTGGCGAGTTTTCCGTCAATATACGTCAACACAATCGTAAGCCCGTCCAATTTCCATGACAGCAATGCTTCTTTACCGTTCAGCCAGTCGCGCAGTTCTTCTCTGCTCTTTGTTTTGGCAAGAGACAGCATCGGCCTTTCATGCCTTTCCTTTGGCAGCTCCTCCACTGCCTCATATCCTACATGCACCGTGGGACTGTCCGCAAGTGTAACACCCGTTACTTCTTCTAGCCGTGTCAGTTCATCATATAACCGGTCATACTCAAAGTTACTCATAATCTCTGTGTCCTCGGCATAATATGCCTCAGACGCTTTATTCAAAACTGAGACTAACTCTTTCATTCGGTTTCTTGTCTTCTCATCCACTTAGAAATACCTGCCATTCCTTTTATTCTGCAATCTTGAGCCCGCATTTCTGATACAGGCTTCTCATTTCATCCCTTGTCAGTTCCCGATACTCTCCGGGTTTCAGACTGTCAAGCCCTACATTGATAACGCGCGTTCTCTTAAGAGAATTCACTTCAAACCCCTGCGCCTTACACATGCGCCGAATCTGTCTGTTCAATCCTTGCGTCAGCACCATGCGGATCGTCTTAGGACCCAGTTGCTCTATTTCGCAGGGTCGTGTCGTAACTTCAAGTTCCTCTAAATATATCCCCTGACGCATATGGGAAAGCGCATCTTCGGTCCACTCCTGCTTTACTTTGACAATGTACTCTTTCTCATGGCGGTTAGCTCCGCGCATCATGGCTTCTATGAGATCCCCGTCATTTGTCATGAGCAGGAGTCCTTCCGAATCCTTATCAAGCCTTCCCGCATAGGTGACCCGCACGGGATATCGAATCTCCTCCGCCACAATCTTCTTTGCATGGGCATCCCGTTCCGTACATACAACCCCCATCGGCTTATAATATGCAAGCACAACTTTGCTGTCGGGGCCGGAGACTTTCTTGCCGCGGACGCACACCTCATCCCGACTGGTCACCTTAATACCCTGCATGGCCGTCTCTCCGTTTACCGTTACAGCACCCTGCTCAATTAATTTGTCCGCATCCCGTCTGGAACAGATTCCGCAGGATGCCAGATATTTATTCAGACGGACTTCTTCCATGTCAATTCTCCTACTCTTCCGCGACCTCCGCAGGTTCCACGGCATGTTCCAAGAGGAACTCCCTCCACACATCATAATGCTGCGCATAAAGGTGCACACCATCAAAACTTAAATCTGCATTTAAGAAACCATCGCTGTCTGTAAACAGCGGATTGACATCCAGATAGAAAATATCCATTCCGTTGGCCAGTTGCGCTGATGCCGCATTTTTATCGTTGATATTGATATTGTTAAACTCTGTCTCCATATTGTTCTTTTCTCTGCTGACATGAAGATTCGCCATAACATAGATAATCGCCTGGGGCTGCCACTCTTTGATCTGATTCAATACCTTACGGTACTGCTCCAGATACATTTCAGTATTACCGTACCCCAGTTCATTCATCCCCAGCATAATGTAAATCTTACCGTACTGTTTCTCCTGAAGCACCTGATTCAGATCAACCTTGTCCCCCGTTTTCTGGTAAGTGACCTTCTCCTCCAGCAGCTTAAAAATCATCATACCGCTGTCACAATAGAAATCGGCTTCCTCCAATCCCGCATAATCTGATATTCCTAAAGTTCTGGAGTCCCCAAGGAAAGCTGCATCATGAAAATAACCAATGTTTTCTTTGGTATATGGATACTCCGTCGTCAATGCAACTTTTCCTGCATCAGAATAATATATGGAATCAATTTCCTGCGGATCATAAATTTCAAATTTTGTGATTCCTTTTCCGATTCCTCGCGATTCTTCTGTATTTTCAATATTTTCTTCGCTGTTTATGTCGTTTTCTAAATTATTATCATACTCTTTATCGTTAGATTCATCCTTGCGTGTCCCTGCATTTTCTTCCGGATTGTCATCAATTTCGGAATTATTTTCCAGGACATCTTCATTTCCGGCTTTACTCTCAGACTTATCAGCCGAAAGCTCATCATCCGCTTCTAATAACAGATGTTTTTCGAGCTCCGTCTGCCCGGAGTTTCCGAACATTCCGCTCTGCACCATCACAGTCTGAGCCTCTCTGGCAATCGCTTTGAAACCGATTTCATCAGACCATAACATCACCAGCAAGGACGTAAACACGATTCCCAGTACGTAAGGACAATTATACAGAATCTCTTTCCATTCGCTCCTTTTCTGTTCCGGCTTCCCCTTTCTCCGCTCTGCACTGACTTTCTTCTGCACAGAACTGCTATTTCCCTTTGCCTGTCCTGCATTACTTTTCTTCGGTTGTTCCGCGTTGCTTTTCTTCGGTTGTTCTACATTACTTTTCTTTTGCTGTCCTGTATTCTTCTTCTGCTGTGCTACACTACTGCTCTTTTTCGGCTGTTCCGCGTTACTTTTCTTTTGCTGTACCGTATTCTTCTTCTGCTGTGCTGCACTACTGCTCTTCTTCTGCTGTTTTGCACTGTTTTGTGCCCGCTTTACATTATTTTTCCTCTGTTGTCCGTGCTTTACACGCTTTTTCTGCGCTGTCGCTTTCTTCTTTTTCATATGTTATTCATCTCACCATCGCTCAGTCTGTAGATTATATGTTTAAAATCTGTATCCCATTATTGCTATCGCTATTATCGGAACATTATTTATTAAAACCGGAAATACAAGAAAGGATTATTACTTCCCACCATGATCTCACGCACTGAAAACCAGAAGATCAAAAGCAGTACCACTACCATAAACCATCTGTCTTTCCACCGCTGATACCACTGTCTCGGATAGGGGGTGGCAAACAATATACAGGCAATCAATAACACCCAATATTGTTGCAGATACCGTTCCAGATGCTGCATGCCTACCATAACTGCCGCCCTGTGAATGCCGAACAAATTTCCCAAGTATGCCACAAGCTGTCCTAAGTCCGTGATCGCAAACACCACCCATGTGATCGGTATGATCAGCAGCGTATAAATATGTCCGACCACCTTAGACTGCTCCAGCTTCCTGCCGTAACTGTTCTTCTCCACTGTGAGAATCAGGAATAACAACATTCCCCAGAGTAAGAAGTTCCAATCTGCTCCGTGCCACAGTCCGGTACACGCCCATACAACAAAGAGATTGACCACCGTTTTAAGGCTGCCCTTGCGGCTGCCGCCCATCGGAAAATAGACATACTCACGAAACCATCTGCCCAGCGTTATATGCCACCTGCGCCAGAATTCCGAAATCGACCTCGATACGTAAGGATCATCAAAATTGCGCGGAATCCTGAACCCCAGCATCTTGCCAAGCCCCATGGCCATTACGGAATATCCCCAGAAATCAAAATAGATCTGGAATGAATAAGCGATCGCTCCCAGCCATGCCACCGTAATATGTAAGTTTCCCGCTCCCGCTGACATAATCGTATTCCATAGTGTGCCGATCTGATTTGCCAGCAGCACCTTAAGCCCTAATCCGACTGTAAAAAGCTTCAACCCGTTCTCCAGATCCCGGATACGGATCTTCCTGCCCGCCATCCGATCCGACACCTCATCATACCGCACGATCGGTCCTGCAATCAACTGCGGAAACATGCTGACATATGCAGCAAAGGATATGAACCCCGCCGGTTCTTCCATCGTACCGCGGTAACAGTCTATCTGATAGGATACCATCTGAAAAGTATAGAAGCTGATTCCCAGCGGCAGCGCTAACATAAGAAGGGGTATCGCCTCACGATTTGCCAGATCATTTACAACGCCGGCGGCAAAATCCCAATATTTGAACACGAACAATATGCCGAAATCAATGACCAGCGCCGATATCAGTGCCGCCTTCCTGCGTCTTGCCCGCTTCCTTTCACGATCCGGCTGGGGAGAACGCGGCTCCCAGAACATATACCTGTTCAATCCGTAGTTCACAAGAACAGATAAAATAAGCAGCAGAACAAAGTACGGTTCCCCCACTCCATAGAAAATCAGACTTCCCACCAATAATACAATATTGCGATATTTGGCGGGAACGCTCAAATATATCAACATAAAAACCGGCAGAAACCGGAATAAAAATTCCAAACTGGAAAATACCATTGATATCGCTCCCAAAACACAATTTAGGGTATTTTGTCTAAAAAGCGAACCCTATATCTAGTATATTCCAGTCGGAATCATTTTACAAGAGGCTATTTCCGGCAGATCGCAAAAGATTGCGGCTCAAGCACACAGCCGTCTTTTTCCGTTCTCACCGATCCAATCCGATAAATAACATCAGTATTTTCTACTTCCACAGGAATAGTCTCCTCCCTGTCCGAAGGATTGCACAGCATGATCAGATCATCCCGCTTGTATGCAAACGCCCGCTTGCCTTCTTCTGCGAACAGAATCTTAAGATTATCATGCCTGGCAAACGCCTTCTGTTCTTTCCTGACAAGCAAGAGTTCTCTCACAGTATGATAGAGAGAATCATCCCGTTTCTGATGCTCTTCCACTGTGGGTGCCTCTTTGTCCGTATCCGTGGGAAGATACAGGAGTTGTGCGTTCGCCTCGGAAAATCCGTAGTTACGGCTTGTATCCCACTGCATCGGCGTTCTGGATCCGGTTCTCGTATAACCGCCTTCCTTGCCGGGCAGATTCAGATACCGCATACCGATCTCATCGCCATAATAGATAAAAGGCGCGCCGGGCATGGTAAACAAAAATGCATACGCCAGCTTCAGTTCTCTCTCATCCAGATTATATGCCGCACGAACCATATCATGGTTACCCGTAATCAGGCAGTACAATCCTTTATCTTTTATGGCTTCATACTTAGGCATATACTCTTTCAAAAAATCCTGTATGCCGCGTTTACTGTCTTTCTTAAAAAAGCTGTCATCACGCCCCGTATCATCATAATCGCGCATCAACAGATTATAACCGTTGCCGAACCAGTCCAGAAAGAAATCCATCTGGAATCCTGCCATCCCGATGGCCGAAGCCGGATTATTCCACTCCGATACCAGCGCGATCTCCGGATATTTTTCCTGTACCCTATGTATCATATCGCTCCATACAGCACAAGTTCCGCTCTTGACCTCATCGTCATTTTTGACAAGTGAATCCGCCATATCCACACGGAAACCGTCGCATCCCATCTCCATCCAATAACACATGATATCTATCATTGCATCCCGTGTGGCCATGCAGTCCGGATGGTCAATCGGCTTCTGCCAGTTTTCCTTCGGATTCAGGAATCCATAGTTGAGCGCCGGCTGACACTTAAAATAATTCAGAATATAAGCGCCGTTGCGTTCACGTTCACCTGCAATATACGGGAATCCTTCCGCCCGTTTATACCAACAGTCCGTCCAGATATAGCGGCCGGAATATTCATTCTCTTCCTTCTTACCGCTAAGCGCAAACCACGGATGTTCCTCAGAAGTATGCCCCGGCACCAGATCCATCAGAATGTGCATGCCTCTTTCGTGTACCTGCTTAAAAAGTTCCCGCAGATCATCAATTGTACCGTAACGTTCAGCTATTTTCTTATAATCCCGCACATCATAACCGGCATCCTTAAACGGGGAATCATAGCACGGATTCATCCAGATCGCGTTACACCCCAACTCCCTGATATAATCCAATTTCTCAATAATACCGCCCAGATCACCGATTCCATCCCCGTTGGAATCTTTGAACGACTGGGGATAGATCTCATAAAATACTGCTGTTTTCAACCATTCTGTCATGTCTGCTGCTCCTCTCTTCCTCTTATCTATCTACATTATCCTGAGTCCTTTCGGATAATGATTCTTGACCTGTCCGTTTACCGCCTTGCCGAATCCCAGCGGATATCCCATATATGTGAGCAAGATCCATCCCTTCCCGGATACGCATGACAGGCTTTCTCCGCGCAGATACCGTTCCGCTTCCTGCTCTGTCAGCTCCATCTTTCGATCGGTCTCTTCTATATAAAGTGCAAGTGCAAGCGCATGGGACGGTTCGATCCGATTCTTCTTATCCGTCCCCAGATGCAGCCCGGCCCGTACGACTTTCATGCCCTGCATGGATACCATCGCCCGCGGCACCAGATAAATCTGTTCCCCGAAGGTCTGTATCACCCCGTCCTGTCTCTTGGTCCAGTCTGCCGGAAGTCCCAATTCCCCGGTCAGGAAATCCCTGACCCCATCCGGTGATATAAGCCCGGCATGCCTGTCCCCTTTCCTTGCTCCGTCTCTCTTTGCTTCGATCTGCCTCCCATTAACGCCGCCTTCCCACGGTATGCAGCTACCCGAAAAGCTCTCCCGCTTGCGTAATCTGGCGATATAGTGCCCTTCCCCTTTAAGCTTATGCGGCATAAGACGCATGGTATGTTCTATTCCGTCAGCGGGATCTTCGACCCACTCCCGCCTCCCCTGCACAAAAGCGCCGTCATGCACCACATCTTCGATGAAAAACTCCTCATGCTCCCGTACAAATCTACTGACCACGCTCTCATCCTCTTCCGGTGCAAAAGTACAGGTCGAGTAGACAAGCACCCCTCCGGGTNTAAGCATCCTCGCCGCCTCGGTNATAATCCCATACTGTCTGTCAGCACACATGGANACATGCGCCTCGCTCCACTCTGTGACCGCCGTCTCATCCTTGCGAAACATGCCCTCCCCCGAACACGGCGCNTCCACCACGATCCTGTCGAAAAAGTTCGGAAAAAATCCTGCCATACGCTCCGGCGTCTCATTACACACGACGCAGTTCCTGATTCCCATGCGCTCCACATTACGGGACAGAATCTTCGATCTGGCGGGAATAATCTCATTCGAAACAAGCAGNCCTTCTCCTGCCATTCTCCCTGCAATGTGCGTGCTTTTACCGCCCGGAGCCGCACACAGATCCAGAATATATTCTCCCGGCTGCGGATCNAATATCTCCGTCACCGCCATTGCGGAAGGCTCCTGAATATAGTAGGCTCCCGCTTCATGCAGGATATGTTTCCCCGGCTGGTCCTTTGCCTGATAATAATATCCTTCCCGCGCCCAGCTGACCGGCTCTAGTNCAAAAGGTACCTTTTTCTCAAACTCCTCCGCCGACGCCTTCANCGGATTATAACGCAGCCCATAATGNCGCTCCTGTTCATAGCTTCTCAAAAACTCTCCGTACTCTGTGCCCAGCAGNCTCTCCATCCGNTCAAGAAAAGCCGCCGGAAGATTGATCGTTCCGTTCATACTNCTCCTTTTAGTTTGCTCGTTATATACCGTGAAGAATCTTCGATTCTTCTGAAAAACAAATGTCTGCTTCGCAGCCGCTTGTTTTTCTTTTGCGGCTATTATATCATAGGATCAAGTACCAGACCAGTTTCTGTTTATTCGCAACTTTGAAAAATCTTGCAACATCCCATAAGACCATATATAATATAAAATGTTGCACATAAACNAGAGAANATTTTTATGAAAAACACACAGAAATGAGGAGTATTATGACATCGCAAATTTGTATTATTATTGCTATCCTCGTCTACCTGCTCGGAATGATCTACATCGGTATATCTTATTCCAAAAAAAATACGCAGGCCGACGAATTCTATCTGGGCGGCCGCAAACTGGGNCCTCTGGTAACCGCCATGAGCGCGGAAGCTTCCGACATGAGCAGCTACCTTTTGATGGGACTGCCCGGACTGGCTTATATTTCGGGACTCGCCGACGTAGGATGGACTGCCATCGGTCTGGCGCTGGGTACCTATTTCAACTGGCTCTTAGTCTCTAAACGCATTCGCCGTTATTCCAGTAAACTCAATGCTATCACAATTCCTGANTTTTTTGCCAAAAGATACGGTGACGAAAAACATATTCTTACCTGTATCGCCGCTTTGATTATTGTAATCTTCTTCGTGCCNTACACTGCGTCCGGATTTGCCGCATGCGGCAAGCTGTTCAGTACCCTGTTCGGCATGAACTATATGACGGCCATGCTGTTAAGTGCAACGGTCATTGTACTTTACTGTACGCTGGGCGGATTCCTTGCGGTAAGCACGACNGACTTAATTCAAAGTATCACCATGACTGTCGCACTCCTGATCGTCGTGGGATTCGGCGCTGTTGTAACCGGAGGTTTTGATACCGTTGCGGCAAACGCCGGAAAACTTCCCGGATATCTGAGTATGGTACAGACCTATGTCGCCGACGCAGGCTCTGCCAAGCCTTACACCCCTCTGATGATGGCCTCCATGCTGGCATGGGGACTCGGTTACTTCGGTATGCCCCATATTTTACTCAGATTTATGGCGATTGAAGATGAAAATAAACTGAAAATATCCAGAAGAATTGCTACCATATGGGTNGTCATCTCCATGGCTGTCGCAGTATTGATCGGCGTGATCGGATACAGCATGTCCATAGCCGGTATCATTCCCATGCTTGAGGGCAATAACTCCGAAACAGTCATCATTCAGATCGCTTCCGCACTAAGTGCGCATGGCATAATCCCCGCTTTGATAGCAGGCGTTATTCTTGCAGGTATCCTTGCGGCTACCATGTCCACTGCCGACTCTCAGCTACTCGCCGCGGCTTCCAGTATCTCGCAGAATCTGGTGCAGGACTTCGGCAAGAAGAAACTGGACACGAAAACATCTTTGCTCATCGCAAGGATCACTGTCATTGTAATCTCGCTGATTGCCGTGCTGATTGCCAGAAATCCGGACAGCTCTATCTTCACGATCGTATCCTTCGCGTGGGCCGGTTTCGGCGCTGCATTTGGTCCCGTTGTACTGCTTGCACTGTTCTGGAAACGCTCTAACAAGCAGGGCGCACTTGCCGGGATGATCGCCGGAGGTATCATGGTATTCGTATGGAAATACGGTATCGCAACGCTTGGCGGCATATTTGCCATCTACGAACTGCTTCCTGCATTTATCGTCGCGCTGCTCGTCAATGTAGCTGCGTCCCTTATAACCGCTGCACCTGCAGGCGAGATCGTGAAAACATTTGAGGAAGTGAACAACACAAACAATTGACCCTCAATNGGTCAAAACATATTTANGACTACCAGACCCCGCCTCAGGCGGACATACAAAATCAGGTCTTCCCATGATAAAACAGAAGACCTGATTTTATTATTTTATAAATCTGCACCGTCACTCGTTGATTGCAATATCAATCCTGCTCAGTTTCTCTAATAAAATATCTTCCTCCGTCGGAATATCCTCAGACAGCTCGATCTGCCGCCGCACCTGCCACATTTGCTCATCGATGTCCGCAATCTGATGGGCACATTCTGTCAGACGTCCCACGATTTCCATCTGATTCGGCACTTCCTGCTTATATTTAAGCTGATGTTCCAGACTTGCCCAGAAATCCATAGCAATCGTGCGAATCTGCACTTCCACAGCCATATCTCTCGTCTGATCTGAGAAGAAAACCGGTACGCTGACAATCATGTGATAACTCCGATAGCCGTTGGGCTTAGGATTCTTAATATAATCNTTCTCCTTGATCACCGTGATGTCATCCTGCTTCGCCAANGCCTGCGCAAGCACATATATATCGTCCACATAGGAACATACCACGCGGATTCCTGCAACATCATATAAATTGTTCTCTACATTCTCCANCGTAAAATCAAGATTCTTGCGCGCTAATTTGCTCATGATACTGCTGCTGCTCTTAAGACGTGAACTAATCGATGTGATGGGATTTCGCCGATATCTCACATTAAACTCCGAATTGAGCACGTCGAATTTCGTCCTCACTTCCTTGATGGCACAGCTATATCTCATGCGCATCTCCTTGTAGTCCACCACAGTACCCGCCATCTTCTTACGTCGATCGTAAATCGCCTGATCCACTTCCGGAAATATCATCATCTCGGTGCCGTCTGCTTCCGCTCCTACCTCATCTAATGGAAAAAAAGGATTTCCGCCCATTGTTTTCTTTTGTCCTCCATTTAATAGCACATGTTTTTATTAAACCTTAGTCCATTGATACTATATCTCATAAACGGGACGGAAACAATAAACGTTGTGTTAAATTTGTATAAAAAATCGTCGCTCGGNAGCGACGATTCAGAGAATGCTTCGCATTCTCCTTAAATGATTCATGTTATTGCAATTTTCTATTTCCCCAGCATGCTGTATTGCCCGTTCTTGTCGTAAGAATCCAGCAGATAGTGATTCTGCGCCTGCATGGATAGTACATCTTCCTTATCACACTTGCGGGTGCCCTGTTTCTCCTTCTGCTGATTACCCTGCTTTACTACTTTGGAAGCCGCTGCATGCACTGTCTGTTTCTGCTGCTTCTGATAGAGATCCCGAAGTTTTGCAGTGCTTTGTTTCACACGGTCATGAAGCTTTAGAACCGACTGGCGGGCGCTGCCGAGCACACTATACACTTCCTCCGGCACAATCGTCTGCGCCGCCGTAACCTGCACCGTTTCCACGGATTTCGAAGCGCCTGTGATCTGCCGCCCCTTAGTCCGATCGGATGTATTCATGATCTCCGAATGCACAGCGTCCTTCCTGCCATCCTCCGCCATTCCGTNCGTACCGAGTCCGCCTGCACGCCAGACGATATCGCGGGCNGGATCGGAAAGTCCTTGACCGATCCCCTCCGGCTGCTGTGCTCCCGGCGAAGCAGCTCCTCCACTCATCTCAAATTTGCCTCCTGTCTGGGCTACGATATCCGTCCTGTTTCTGGGATGATGAAAATGTGAAGTCGGCCATTTGAGCACATGATAGTCCGCAATCTTCTGTTCCTGCTGTATCCAGTTCAATCGATTCATACGATGCTTTCCGTTCCTCTACCGAATTATGCAGGATTTCCTGCATATATACGACTAACGGAAATAATTGAAATAGTTCCCGCTGTTGCCGTAATTATTAAATAAATTACTATAGTTATTGCTACTGTAATTGTTAAACAAATTATTGTAGTTGCTGCTTGCCTCGGCCTTCATGTTGCGTTCCGCGCTTGATTCCACGGAATCCGCCCAGAGCGCCGCACGTCCTGCAAAACTGCTGTTGCCGCCCCATACTTTTTTCAACGTTTCAATATCTGTCGCCGCCAGTTTCTTGTCATCAATTGCAAGTGTTCCGTCATAATTTCTCGTTACGCCACAGGACGCCAGCTCAGAGCTGTTCAAGCTTGAAATACTGTTAAACTGCAGCACATAGCTGTCATCGGCCCTTTTTCCGGATTCCTTCAGATTCTTCAGCATACTGTTATACTGACCGACAAAACTCTTAATGGTAGACACGACTTCCGCATTTTCTCCGCTCGCTTCCGCTTTTGCAAAAAGAGAAGTATCGCTCTTGTCCGTNAGCTTATCCGCATAGTCGATGACCTGCCCCGCATGATACTTCATATTATAATACAAATTCTGCGTATTTGCCGTACTTTTTACTAAATTGGAATAAAAATTATTCGTCTTACTGCTATTCGTCAAAAGCGAGCTTCTGCTCGACCGTTTACTCTTGCTGCTCCTGCTCAGAGCCCGCTGTAGTAAAGATGATGTCCCGCTCATNCTGCTATTACCGTTCAGCAATCCGCTCATATAATTTCTTGTAAGTCTCATATAAACTCTCCCTTCTGTCTGCATGTCAAACGGCTCACGACCGTAGTGACATATATCTGCCCTTGTAGGAAAAAGAAGCGCCTCTCTGCTCCCTACACTATATATATCGATATCCCGCAGTCAAAGTAAAGCGATTTGTAATCAANCATACAGTTTTTGTCATATATTATTTCCCTGCAGCATGATCGTCAGAATAAACANCCCGTCTCTCACCTCGTACTGCATCGTGCCGTAATATTTCTCCGCACAGCTTCGCATATTACTCATGCCGAAACCATGACCCTGCACATCCATTTTCGTCGTTTGCAGTTCCCCNTTCTCAGACCGTATCATCNGATCCTCGCAAGTATTTTCCACCACCAGGAAAAACATCCGTCCTTTGGCATATCCCCGAATCCAGATACTTNTATGCCGCTCCTTCGTCATACGCCTGCAGGCCTCTATCGCGTTATCCAGTGCNTTATTCAATAAAATACCCAGATCAAACGCTTCTATCCCCAGTTCTGAAGGAAAGAGCAGATCACCGTCCAGCGCAATATTCTCCTGCGCACAAATTTGTCCTTTACGGTTTAAAATAACATCCGTTACAGGATTCCCCGTGCTAAACTGTAATGCCAACTTGTCTGCCGTTCGGTGCATACTGTACAGATACAGCTCCGCTTCCTGTCCGATCCGCTCCGGTATCTGTCCTCTCTGCACACTGACTTGCAGCAACTGCTCCATGTCCGCCACGTAATTATTCAGATCATGTCGCATACTGCGAATACCGTCATAGAGCTGTTCCAGCTCCTTCACATGAGCTGTCATATCCGCCAGCTGCTGCTTATAGAAAAGCATACTGCTTTTATGCTCCTCCGAACGCATCAGCTCGCCGTATATCTTCCTGCTGACAACGATACAGAGCAGACACAGAACGGCAATCGTGGGCACCACCACATACATGCTGCCGTGTTTCTCGTATAAGAAGTCGATCTCTGTTCCTTTTCTGGTGTAAAAAGATACCCTCCATGACACATCAAACGCCATGCCGATAATCGGTGTAANCATGAGAAATCGAAGCCCCTGCCTGTCAATCTCCGTCACGGATCCTGTCTGATACCGACGAAACATTTCGAGAGTTATATACATGAGCAGAAGATATCCCACCGCAAATGCATACAAACTTACGTCCTGCATCTGCCTCGTAATCTCCATATACCGTTCCGGGGCAATCGTCTCATGAATCAGCNTTTCATCCAGATACTCCAGATAACCCATTATCGAAAAATGCCATATACTGTGCAGGGTAAACCGTGCCATCTCCTGTACCGTATAGAATACAAGCAGCACATACAGCTTCGCCTGCCATCGGCCCTGATAGAGGATATTCATCGCCAGAAAGCTGCACGTGAAAATACATATCAGNTTCACAATACTATAACTGCTGTTATTTACTTCCCCGGCTTCATTCATATAAAGTATACGGTTCACCCAANCCGAATTAGACATCCAATAACTGAGAAGAAACGCCTGCATGAAAAAAAGTACCCTTCCGACGGAACGATACTTCTCCTTCAACTGTATAATATCTTTGCACAAAAACAATAACAGTCCCGCTCTCACCAACTGCTCCATCAGATCAAGCACTTTCTCCGNCATCGTTTCACTCCTTTAAATACTTACAGTAAAGTTTAACAAACTCGCTATATTTCTGCTTGGCCAGATAGATTTTCTCCCCGTTTCCGACGATGATGCTGTCATGATCGTATCCATCCACTGCAGACAGCGCAACCAGATATCCTCTNTGACAACGATAGAATCCCTCACCAAGCACTTCTTCCAGATGATTCATCCGTTCATAGTATTCCAGACATCCTGCCTTCATATGCAGGATCACCTTACGTCCGCTGTTCTCCACATAGAGAATATCCTCCACCGGAACTCTTCGATGGCTTCCCTCCGTCTTGACCAACAGATATCTGGGAGCCGCCTGCCTCTTCTCCACTTCCTGAACAGCACGTTTCAGAACATCTGTCATTTTATTATGGTCCACGGGTTTCATCAAATAATGAAACGCACCTACATCAAATGCCTGAAAAACCTGCTCCTTCACCCCTGTCACGAAAATCAGGATGGCATCCGAGCGCTCCTTAAGCCGTCTCGCCGTCTCCATGCCGTCCATACCTTCCATAGCAATGTCCAGTAGCACGATATCCGGCTGCCATCCTTCCTCAACATTTTCTAATAACTTCATCCCTGAATCAAACTCTCTTGTCTGCGCCTGAGAAAACTCCTTCTCAAGCAAGGTGCGAATCCTTTCTCTCCCTCTTACATCGTCATCGCAAATCGCTATTCTCATGTTTCCCTCATATCCTCAGTCTGCCGCCGCTTACC
The DNA here is from genome assembly GCA_014804485.1 of Lachnospiraceae bacterium. Classification (GTDB taxonomy): domain Bacteria; phylum Bacillota; class Clostridia; order Lachnospirales; family Lachnospiraceae; genus UBA3282. Next base: position 39,379 of record JAAUZT010000016.1, on the reverse strand, counting down.
ATATCTGCGGCAATTTATGCGCTGATTTCATGTACTTCACATGTCACGGCGCAGGAAAGCAAAATTCACCATCCTGTTATTATATCGGCACACATATGAATTTTATTCTTTGATATGTCACGAAACAATATATTTTTGTCACAAACAGAGCATATCCAGCCTAAAGCTGATCGTCCACCGCACTTCCCTTCAGGTCCTCTTCCAGCAGCTTCATCTTATGAAGCATAGTCTTGATCTCGGACTGGATATCGGAAACATTGCCCACATTGCCCACGCCGGCATCTATCATAGTCTCCAATAGCTCCGCGTCTTCTCTGGATCGTTCCTCCGCTTCCCTGCGCAATTCTTCCTGCTCGTCACTGCGCTCATGAGCCGCATCGATCTGCGCTTCCAGCTCCTCTTTCTTCTCGTTGCGCNCCGCGATCTTCTCTTCTTCTTCGGCTTTCTCCTCCGCCTTCTCTTTCGCTTCCTCACGAGGCTTTTCCAGCTCCTCGTCCACGTGCTCTTTTGCCTCGTCGATCATCATTCCAAGGATCTCCTTACCGGCGGCTTCCATCACTTCATCGGCCTGCTTCTGCGCATCCACCATTGCATGATATTTCAGACGTTCCAGCCTGGTCGCACGAATCGTCGCATGACATCCCATAAGTTCCGCATCGATCTTTTGGATTCTCATCTCATAGGTGCCCTGGAACTTATCAATCGCAAGACAACGCTCCTGGTATTCCGTAAGTCTGTCCTCCCTTGCCTCCAGCTGTGCGGCCCTTTCCTTTTCTTCATCCGTAAGTCTTACGCCGGATTCCGGGTCCTCTGACAGAGCCTTCTTACGAAGCAGCTCCTGATCTTCCTCACTGAGTTGCCTCTGCTTTAACTCTTTAACCTGTTTCCACTCATCCTCCGTCAACAGATCAAAATTACACTCACGCTCTGCAGCCGCTGCTCTCTCCAGCAGTTCCAGTTCCTTCTGTTCCTGTGAATCTGCGGCAACTCCGTATTGCTGCCGCAACGCTTCCTTCTGCGCTTCTCCTTCTGCTATAATACCAAGATTTTCCTTCTTTTCGGCATTTAGCTGCGCGACCCTATCCCTGATCTCCATTATATTCTGATCAATCTTCTTATCGCCGTTCCATGCATCGCCCACAATCTTCAACGCCTTCTTCTGGGCACGCTGTCTGCGCAGCGAGATCCTGTCCTGCTGCACTCCCAGATCGCCTGCAAAGATACTTTTCCTGCCATTCTTACCGAACTGTTTTCCTTCTCTCTGTGCAGCTCTTTCCCTCGCTGCGCCGGCGGTGTTAATAATCTGATTCTCATTCGCTTTTGCTCTGATCTGCATAGCAACCTCCTTGTCTTCCATGCGTAAAATCCATTTTATCAATATATTTATCGGATATTTTTACTGTTTTCATAAGGAAAAAAGAGCCTTCCCGCTGCCTTTCATGACAGAAAAACGGCCGTTCATAACAAAAAGCTCTGCCAGTTGATGGCAAAGCCTTTCGTTACATACGTTATTATATTACTATGCGCATTACATGCACATTTTTCATACTACGCTCTGTACGCGATCATAACATTACATCCGGAAATTATCATCCGGCTGTCCATTATCGGACTGTCCGCCATTTTGCTGATTCATATCCTGATATCCTGTACCGCTCTGGTAATTCTGCCCCTGCTGATTATTCGGAACATTCTGATATTCCTGACTGTTCTGCCAGCCCTGATTCGGCTGATAATCCTGATATCCCTGATTCGGCTGATATCCCTGATAATTCTGGAAACCTTGGTTTTGCTGATAGTTCTGGTATCCTGCTCCGTTCTGATACCCTGTCGGCGCGTTACCGAAGGTGATCTCTTTTAATGCCACGTACAATTCTGCATCGGTCATATAAATATACGGATTCACGTAGAAAATTGCCAGAATGCCGCAGGTAAACAAACTTAAGATGTTCCAGCCAATGAACGACAGATCAAGCACGAACGCATTCCACTTATTGCCGTCCATCATCTGCTTACTCATAGCGAAAGCATCCTTGGTATCAATCCCCGGATTTTCCGCCAATATATAAGGAATCATACGGTATTCATACCCTTTGATGATACCGGGTACCACAAGCAGTAACGACCATAAGAAAACATATAATGCTTTTAAGAACATGGTCTTAACCACATTCATGTAAGAATTGGAGAAAGCATAGCCCAATTCGCCAAGCTCCGCCTTCTGATAATGGCTGACCACAAAGAAACGCTGCGCACCGACTACAAGCGGATTCAACAGAAATGCCGATACCGCAAATCCGATCACCATAACTACCAGCATCACTACCATAAAGCCAACGATAAAGCCGATCATTTCCGCAGAGGACATGGAACCGTATCTGTAATCACTCGATGTTCTGCGCGTATAACTGCTGCTGGCAGAAGCTCCTCCTCCGCCTACCATCGTAAGCACGAGTGCAACTAGCACCATCTTCCAATAGTTGAATTTAAAAAACCTCTTTGCGTTATCTTTCAGTTCCGCTCTTGTCCACATTGACAACTTCTCCTCTCACCTCATATAAATATATTTCACCTTCAAGTCACTGTACTATAGTAATATATTATCCTATATTATGCAAGAAGAAAGTTGGTTTCTCATTCCTTTTCGATAAAGAGAACTGTCAAACGAAGTAATGCGTTATCCGAATCTCCCGTCAATATAATCTCTCGTCCGCCGCTCGTCCGGATGTGAGAAAATCTTATAGGTCGGAGCGCACTCTACCACCTCTCCTCCGAGGAAAAAGGCCGTATGATCCGATACCCGCGCCGCCTGCTGCATATTATGTGTCACCACCACCACCGTATACCGCTTCTTTAAATCACGCATTAACTGCTCTACCCGCATGGTTGAAACCGGATCAAGCGCCGAAGTCGGCTCATCCATAAGCAGCACTTCCGGCTCCACCGCCAGTGCGCGGGCAATACACAATCTCTGCTGCTGTCCGCCTGATAATCCTAATGCCGGCCGCTCCAATCGGTCTTTCAACTCCTCCCATACCGCTGCCTCCTGCAGACTGCGCTCCACAATCCCGTCAAGCCGCTTTCTGTCCCTGATCCCATGCACCCTCGGTCCGTAGGCAACATTGTCATAGACGCTCATGGGAAAAGGATTCGGCTGCTGGAACACCATCCCCACTCTCCGGCGAAGCCTCTCCACATCCACTCCCGCCCCATAGATATCTTTCCCGTCAAGATATACGCTGCCCTCGATCTTCACATTGTCGATCAGATCATTCATTCTGTTCAGCGTTTTCAGAAAGGTAGACTTTCCGCAGCCGGAAGGCCCGATCAGCGCAGTGACCGTCCCGGCATAAAGTGCAACGGAAACATCCCGAAGCGCATGACTGCTTCCGTAGTATATGTTTAATTGATCCGTTCTGATCTTAACGGCAGCCATAATGCACCATAAACCTCGACATTCTACTCACTATAAGATTCATCAGCATGACAATGCACAACAGGACTGCGGCAATGCCGAAGGCCGCATCATACTGCCCCTTAGACATACTCAGATACATCTGCACGGTAAGCGTCCCGCCTGACTCCATGATCTTCCGCACCAACCCCATTCCCCTTCGTGGCAACAGATACCCACTGCCTGCCGTAAAAAGCAGCGCCGCCGACTCACCCACGATCCGTCCCACCGCCAGAACCACTCCGGTTAAAATGCCCGATGATGCAGTGGGAAGCAGCACCGTACGTATCATGTACCACTTGCCGGCGCCCATGCCGAGTGCCCCTTCCCGATATCCGTCCGGCACCGCCCGCAATGCTTCCTGCGTGTTTCTCGTAATTAACGGCAGTACCATAATCGTAAGCGTCAACGCTCCCGTCAGAATCGAGTATCCCAGTCCCAATGTCGTCCCGAAAAACATCATGCCGAACAATCCGAACACAATAGACGGTATTCCCGCCAGCGTTTCCAGAGCAAATTCAATTAACCGAACGAGCCTGCCCCTTCTTGCATATTCATTCAGCCAGACCGCCGCTCCTATGCCAACGGGTACTGCGATCAGAAGCGTCAGCACCACGATATAAAGCGTATTCACGATATTACCCGCAATCCCCACGGTTCCCCTTATAATGCTTGATACCGTAGTTAAGAAAGACCAGCCGACAGTGGGAATCCCTCTGACAAACACATAGCCGATAATGCCCGCCAGCAGAATCACGGAAAAAAATGCCGCCAGATAGATCATTCCCAGTATAAAAATGTCCGCAAGACGTCTCTCCCTCATGGTTTCCCGGTTCCCTCCCCGTCACCTTTTGCAAAGATTCCATTTAATATCACATTGACCGCTACAATGAAAGCAAACAATACCAGCCCGATCGTAAACAGTACCTGTCTGTGCAATCCGCCGGCATATCCCATCTCACTGACAATCGCCGTGGTAAGAAACCTGACCGAGCAAAAAGGCAGCGGAAGGTTCACGGAGCCGCCCGACACCAGCCCGACAGCCATGGCTTCCCCCATTGCCCTGCCGACCCCCAGCACCACCGCCGTGACGATTCCGGATCTCGCCGCCGGTAAGGTTACTTTACAGATCGTCTGCACCGGGGAGGCTCCCAGCGCAAGAGATGAGGCCTTAAGCTGCATCGGCACCGCACGGATCGCCGCCTCACTGATATTTATGACCGTCGGCAATATCATAATTGCCAGCACCAGTACCGCCGTTAAAAGATTAGCCCCGCCCGTAAACCGATGACTTCCCGAGCCGCGAAACAGGTTCTGCTCTATCCTGTACATGAAAGGATTCAGGATCATTAATCCCAACAATCCGTAAATAACCGAAGGAATTCCCGCCAATAACTCCACCGCTCCTCTCACCACTGCAGCCGGACGCTCCGGCGCTATTTCCGCAATAAAAACCGCCGTGAGTAATGCGACCGGCACCGCAATCACAATGGCGGCTGTCGTGCCGACGACCGACGTCAGCACGATGTAAAGTATACCAAAGGACGGTACATCCGCAGTCGGTTTCCACTCCGCATGGAATAAGATATCCCTGATGCCCAATCGAAAAACCGCCGGCAGCCCATTAGCCGCCATGTAAAACATGATAGCGGCAACCGCAAATATCGAACAGAACGCACATGCCGCAAAGACTGCCTGCGCAACACTTTCCACCGCATGCTTACGCCTTTCATCGGCTGTGCCATCCGAAAACACCCGATATATTCTCTGTCTCATAAAACCCTCTTTTCTGCGCATAACTCCGTGCCTGATCATCTTATGGCAAATCGCTGCATTCCAAGCCGCAGTCATGAAGATACAAGACTTCATCGCCAATATCATACGGCGGTACAGCCAGCCCGACCGACTCGATCAGTTTCCTTCCCTCTTCTGAGTGAATATAGGAAAAAAACTCACGCACTCCCGCACTCTGCTGCGAGACCGCACCGTCGGTCACCATGATCAGAGGACGGCTGAGCCGATATCCGCCACCCTGTATCTCTTCCCGTGTAGGCAATCGGCCGTCCAACGCCAGAATCCGTACTGTATCGTCCGGTATGTCTATCGAAACATAACCGATCGCTCCCGGAGTCGCCGCGACACGCGCCATAACCGCACCGGAGGAGTCCATTTCATTGGCGTATGTACAGATATCCTGCATATCTAATATTTCCTCAAAGACACTCCGTGTACCACTTCCCGCTTCCCGTCCCACTACCACTATCGCTTCGTCTGCGCCGCCCGCTTTCTGCCAGTTTCTGATCCTGCCCGTATAGATATCTCTTAGCTGCCCCATAGTCAATCCCTCAACTGCATTAGAAGGGTGCGTAATCACCGCGATCCCGTCAATCGCTGCCACATGTTCCACAGCTCCCGCATTACACTCTTCCTCCCGCAGCCTTCTGGATGAATTACCGATATCCGCGCGCCCGGCCAGTACAGATTCGATTCCCGCCGACGAACCCGTGAATTCCACAGTAACAGCTATATTCGGATAAGCAGCCATGAAGCCCTCCGCCAAAGCACCGGAAAGCTTCTCCATCGCGGTAGAACCAGCCATAACAATCACGCCCTCCGCAGATATCTCTTCCGTGTCCGGCGCTTTCTCTTTTTGCATGGAAAAAATTCCTCTGCCGCCTCCAATGCCGTAAATCATTATCCACAGAATAAAGCCGATCAGTATCCCGTTGCCGCTCCCTGCAGTCTTCTTCATGTAACCGCTTCTTTCTGTTCTGTGGCAGCTAAGCCTCGGCTTCCCCTGCCTGCTTCTTACAATTTATGCGCTTCCCCGTTGTCCATATCCGAAAAAATTTGAACTTCGCGGGGTTGCTTCGCCAACTCGTCAAAAAGAACAGCCATCTATTACCTAGCGGCTGTTCTTTTTAAATCGGGCTTCCTTCAATTGCGAGATTATGAGTTATTCCTATGAGATACTGCATATCTCGGAAAACTCGTTGCGAACTCGAAAATATGGAGCAATTATGATGTTGTCAAATAATCCAGAAATGCCTCGCAGCCTTCTAAAACGTCATCGTAAGTTACGTCAAATTCTCCCGTATACCACGGATCGGCAATCGCTCTGCTACTCCCGGCATATTCCAAAAGCCTGTGTATCTTATTCTCCGGATCGCCACCCGCAATTCTGGTCATGTTGCGGATATTGGCATCATCCATACCGATGAGGTAGTCGTATTTGTCGTAATCCGCTCTCGTCATCTGTACCGCACGGTGCGGAACAACCGGAATGCCTACGGAGCAGAGCTTGTTGACTGTACCGTAGTGTGGGCTGTTGCCTATTTCCTCTCTGCTGGTGGCCGCGGAAGCGATTTGGAACTGGTGATCCAGGTGGCGCTGCTTCACCAGATGGGTCATGACGCTCTCGGCCATGGTGCTGCGGCAGATGTTGCCGTGGCAGACGAATAATATTTTTATCATTGTTTTCTATATCCTTTCATATTCTCGCAAATCCACATATTTGCTGGAAATTCAGGGTTTTTATGCTCACTTTGTTCCTTGCTTCTTCCGGGCATTACTTCATATAAATTCCTATATCTTTGGAAGAAAAAGGTGCAAATCCGGGTGTAAATAATTCAGTTTTGCACCTCGCATTTTTTCATGTTCTATTTTACTCTCCAACTGATATCCTGCGGACTTCCTCACTAGCCTCTTCAAATCCGAAGTGCGTATAAGTATTCAAGGTAACACCAATATCTGAATGCCCCATTATATACTGCAGCGTTTTGGGATTCATACGTGCCGCCGCCATCCTAGAACAGAACGTGTGCCTGCATACATGCGGTGTCACTTTCGGCATCTGTGCCCTGTATACCCTATTATACTTCTGGCAGATATGCTGGAAATATTTCTCCCAGTGCATGGCTACCATCGGGTGCCCGTCCTTATCAAGAAACAGGAATCCGGCATAACCATCAATGATCGGCTCCTTCTTTGGCTTTGCCCGCGCTTTCATGATCCTGCGAAAGCACTCTGCCACTTCCGGTGTCATTGGAATCTGCCGGACTCCGCTGTCAGTTTTCGGCTCCACTATCTTATATCCGATTCCATTGTAGCGTTGAAGCTGGTGGTCTACATTGATCTTCATTTCCTTGAAATCAATATCTTTTTTGGTCAGTCCTACAAATTCTGAAATGCGCAGCCCCGTGTTCAATAAGATATAGATTCCGTCATAATATTTCTTAAAATGCTTGTCTTCCTTTACAAATTGCAGAAATTTACGTTCCTGATCTCTCGTAAGTGCCTCTCTTGTAACACTATCATTGTAGATAACCGTAGCAAGTTCAAATCCAAACGGATTTTTCCTGATCAGGTCATCATCCACAGCCATCTGAAACGCCGGACGTAAAATTCCACGTATGGTACGAATTGAACTAAATCCCCTGCCATTCTTTTGCAGTTGTATCAGCCATACTTTTGCATCAGAAAGTTTGACCTTATCAATTCGCCTGTGCCCAAATTCTTCCTTTTCCAGAAGATTAAGCACCGTCCTGTACCCAGCCTCAGTAGAAGGACGCACACCTGTTTTCAAAGATATGTATTTCCGAACAAGTGCAATAACAGTCATCCTGCCTCCGTCCGGTACAATCTGGTCAAATATATCCGCTGTGATCTGTTTTTCCTTTTCTCTTAAAGAAGGCTCCGGCTTCCTCCCTGCAGGTGTTCTGTCATTCCTATCCAATCTCCATGAGTAAACATATCGCGCTTCTCCGAAACTGTCTATGTACTTATAGCGGTATCTTCCATCCGACATCTGGATTTCCCCATTACGGAGAATCCTGCCTCTGCTATCTCTCCTTTTTTCACTCATTTTATCGAACTCCTTTCCATTACATCAACCCATAGATGCAAATCGGACTCCGATATGGCTTTATCATTTTACCACATCAGCGTCCAATTTGTCATAAAATTACGCCATTTTCTTAAACACCTGTCGTTGTGTCAATAAACTTTTCGAACAGCTTTCTTTTAATTTGGACTCGATTACCGTTTGACAGTAGAAAATCAGCGTCGGGATTCTCCGCCGCTATCTGGCGAAGACGTTTCTGTCCAATGCGAAAGTATACTGCCGCCTCATCGATTGTGAGTGTATATTTTTCCCAAATCGGAATTTCGTTCGTTTTCATACATTATCCTCCTCTTCTTGAGCAAACTGTATCGTATATAGCTTTCTACGACTCCCATCAGTCTCCTCTTCTGTCACTAATTTCATGCCATAACGTTCACATATAATGCTTAATTTGCCATTTTCAATTGTGCCATTCTTCGCCAAAATATCACTAAAAAACATCCCACGATAATCCTTAACGAGCTTTTGCTTAAACTTTCCCAATTCCTCCAACTTATATTTTTGAACTGAACGAAGTCTATCAATAAATTCCTGTTCCTGCTCTTTTCTGTACTCTGATTCCATCACCTGTAATTCTTCCGGTTGCTTGCCTATCCATGCCATCATCTCATATATCACACGAAAAGGATTTGAAATAGCAAGTGTATAGAAACGGCTTTCCGCAATATACATGTCCCCAATCTTATGCCTCGCAAATTCGTTAACATACAAATCAGATTCCAAGTGATACCGATACGACTCATCCTCCGGTAAAACATAAAATTGGCTACTGAATTTCATCCACACTAAAGCCTTCTTGTAAAATTCCGCCATATTGCCATCGCTCATGATCTCCTGCAAGTAATAATTTCGATTTTTTCGTAATTCCTTGGTCTTTAGATTCTTAAAATAATATACTTCGTTTTTGTATCGATTCATCCTTTTCAAAAATTCGTTTTTATCACGCTGGACAAAATATAGCCTACATTCCTCGGTGCTTTCGGATCGTATTCGCCCCAACATCTGCAAAAATTCGATTCTCGATTCCGTTTCAATTATAATATTTCCCACTTCTGGATCATGAATGGAAACCCCATTGTCCAATACTGCAGTGGTTATGAGGATTTTGGGCAGCAACCTATTTCCAATTGAAAGAGCTTGAACCACTTCATTGTTAGTTTCTATATTATCCGCATTGAATATAGCAATTTGTGTTTTTTCAACCTTTCCTGTCTTAATCAATTGCTCCATCAAATAATTGCCTTTTTCTTTGTTGTTTATGAATATGACAGTCTTTCTAGATGATTCTGCCAAAATTTCACATAAACTTTCCCAATCAGGAATATATATACAATTAAACCGATCATAATTTGCATATTGCATGTAATCGTATAACAAAATTTCTGCATTTTCTTTACTAATTTCCGTATTTCTCTCTGTCATTGATAATCTCCACAAACATTTTTCTATGGTCTGCTCTATGAGCGGTTTTACTTCCGCCATCGTCGCCGACATAAAAATCAAAGTTTTCAAAGCTCCTGCATTGATCATTTCCTGAAGTAAAGCATATGTTCCATGTCCGTTAAAATCAGAATCAGAATAAAAAAAGTGGCATTCATCACTGACGATCGTCTCAAAAGGCAAAAAAAACCTTTTTAGACTCACACCGTTTTTGATCATTTCCGCCAGTTCTTGGTATGTCATAATCTTGACACATTCTTCGATCTTGGCATAACTCTCAAATTGTTCAAGAATGCTTTTCCAGTATTGCATGCGAAGCAAGCGTCGATTGCAAAGAATCAGAAGTTTTTTCCCCCGCTTTCTGTGATAAACCATCAAAACTTTGACAACGAATGTAGTCTTTCCAAAGCCTGTAGGTGCAGAAATTAATATCTTTTTTCCTTTCCATTCCCAGATTTCATCAGCAATCATCTCAGCCAAATACTTTTGGGGACATTTTTCTTTTATAATGTGAACTTTAGCATCCATGTCCATTATCCTCCTTCTCTCAATTTCAAAATTGCACTCTAAATTATTGATCCGCATTGCAAATAAAGGGTATATACACCAGTTTTTATACCCTTTTAGTATTCACACAGCAAGGCGACTGTACCTTGCTGTATGAAATTTTGTTCTCAACTTACTTCCGGCAAATGCCAGAAAAAGCGAAGCAGCAGTTCAGAGTGCATGTTTTAGATATTATGTAAACTATATATTGACCTTTCCGAACTGCTACAAAAATTTGGCATTTGCCGTCTTTTTCCTCCTTACAATTTTTTGATTCGAATCTTTTATTATTCTCTCATATAAACATAGTTTTGGCTTAATATATACAAAATTTTTTTAATATTTTTTCTTTACTTTTTTGATATTTTTTCATATTATCATATTAAATATAATATTTTTAGAGGTGTGATATGAAAGAAAGAGATTGTTCAACAATCAAATATCAACTTGAAAATTTTTTTCTGATACCTGTTGATCAGATTGTAAACACAATTATCGGGAATATTGCAGATGATAAAAATACTTCTGAAAATAAAGTTTCAAATTCTGAATCCACGTTGGACATAATCTTCGAATCTGTCTTTAAAGGTGCCGCACATTATTTTGATTTTATTGTCTCCACTGCAAACCATCCTTTCTTTAATGAAAACTCTGGAGAAGCCTTAAGAACAGGTCTTTGCCGATTAATCTATCTTTCACTGCAAAACAACTGCATTTTAAATGCATTTTTCGAAGAACTAGCACTAAAATCTACTCTCATTAACATCTCCGGAAAAAACAAGCCATTAATCGAAAGAAGTATCGTAGATATGATCAATCAATGTCCAAAATCAAAAAATCTTAGGGGAAAAGTCGATTCACAATCTTTTAACAACAGAAAACGAATTTTCTTAAACGATAGAAGGCAGCATACCTATACGAGTATGATCATAGAATCCCTGAATTTCTCACCAGACAAAAAAGATGTTTTCCCAATAGAGACATTACAGTATATTTCACCAGTAGCTAATTATCTACTTACGGATGATACTTCTGCAAAATTTGGTCGCTCGCTAAATAACCCGAAAATGATATTAAATAAGTACAACAATTTACAGAAAAATTACACAGAGATGCAACCTAGCTATACTTCGCCTATTGACAACTTGATATTTCAAGCAGAAATGGAAGCCATTTTTGGATTTTCCTTTTTCCCATCCATTTGCAATTACATAGAAGATATTCATCATATGACTATATCAGATATCAAAGGATTAAAAGACTTAGAAGGACAACTATTTACATCTATTATATTACAGATTGCCAATCTGCCTATTTTTTTTGGCAAAGATCTTTTTTTTAGATACATATGCTATTCTTTTTTGTCATCTCCAAACATTGATTTTTCCTATTTTAATGAATCTGTCAAAGAAATAGCAACAATGTTACCACCTTCACTTCCAAAGATACAACAGGTCAACAATGGATTGATTTTAATGAATAGGTTTTTTCAAATTATAAGTTCGATTTCTTTGCCAGTGTTATTTTCTCTATGGAGTGTTGTCATTAAAGAATTGGATCAAAAGGAATTATTCACAGAACCCTTGCTGGACATTTACAAAAAATATCTGGCAGAAAATGCCGCTACTCTTACTACTGATTATGCTTATTTATCCGATAAAGATATCTGTCAATTGTCCATTGATTATCTACGTCATGATAAACTCGGTAGTGACCTCTTTGATAATTGCTTTTTGCTCCGTCATATTTACAAAGAAGCAACATACAACAATTGCACCAAAAAAACTATCCCTTTGTTTAATATATCTTCCTACACAAAAGAAACAATGCAACAATTAATCCATGATTATTGCAATTTAGATTCACTTAAGAAGTTTCGCGCTCCTGCATTCTTTTTAACAGGTGATGCACTTACAACATACAGCCCACTATCATCTCTCATCGTTTCATTACAGTATGACCCTAACCACCTCGGCAAACGTGATTATTACAGAAAAAATTCTTTCCTAATTGACTATAGGAAAGCGTTATTTGAATATTTATTTACAAAAGCATAAAATCATACTTTATTTTCTAAACAATATGTATTACTTTATTCTAATCCGCTGATTCCCCGTATCCACCTGTTGTATTAGTTATAGACAATCTTTTAACTATTTATAACAGATGGAAACGGTGGAATAGGTGGCATACTGCAACTTCTACCATTAATCACCATCATCATGTTTTAATGCCGCTATTACTACCGTCAGTATCCCAATTACTACCGCCTTAAATACTTCTTCCATTCATATACCGCCTTTCATTTAATTATTATGCCGCCGTCTGCGTCTTCGCCAGCGCAGACATCACTTTCTTATATAGTTCCTCACTCATTGTCTCCGGTGTCCGTATCTTATACCTTTCCTGCACGGTTTCCATCGTTACGCCTGTCCGGTCCAGTTCTGCCTGCAGGGATGTCATCTGCTCCGTTGAAAGGCTGGGGTTGTCCTTCCGCTTTCCCCTTTTCTGTTTTCCAGTGTTTCCTACATCTTTTCCATCCTCATTCTTTCCGGAAGCCTCCCTTGTCTTCATCGCATACACCGCCTGCCCTTTCTCATTCACGATCACCAGGGACGATATTTCCCGGCTGCTGTTATACTCAATGGAACCTACCGAAAAACGGTCATAGCAGTAATACTTCTTCTCCCGGTTCTGCCCATCCCTGCTCTGTATCGCCGCTGTCCCTGCCGGTATCCAGATAAAAGGCGCAGTGTACAGTTCCCGTCCGATACCCCAGTTAAAACAGGCACGCTTAAAACTGTCGGAAGCCTGCCCTTTCTCCTTCTCCGAATAGCTCATCGTCCCTACATCCTGCTTCGCCACCCATGTACCGGTTTCCTTATCGTAGATTTCCACCGTGCAGTACAGGTTCCCGTCTATGCACTGGTGGCTGCGCTTCCAGCCGAATATCCCGAATGTCTCGTCAAGGATCTTCTGGTCTACCCTCGCATCCTTATATAGTAAGAGGCTCAGCCCTTTCTCGTTGATTGTGGCTATCCTGCACTCGATCTCATCCGCCTTAAGCAGCCTGACCATATCCTGTTCCATCTTCTCCCTCCTTTCCACTGCCTTCATCCGGTTTCCCCATCTCCGCGATTAATTCCAGCCTGTCACACACGTAAGCGCTCAATTCATCATACAATCCGTCTTTCCATCCCATCCATTCCTGATAAAAAGATTCCAGTATTCCATGTTTAAGGTTCAGGAGCTCCCGTATGTTATCTTCTTTCAAGAGCTTAGAGTGCTCCACAAATATCTCATATAGGTTTACATAAATTTCAATCTTATAAGAAGCCGTAAAGATATCTTCCTTCTTTTTTAACAGCATAGAGTCTTTGAAGAGCATAAGCTCCATATGAAGCCGCTGCATCAACAACTCCCTAAGTTCCTTTTCATCCATAAATAAGCCTCCTATGCCGCTTTCACTTCAAACCGTCTGGTATGTGATACCTTCTTATAATCTGCATAGAGCTCCGGCCTTTCAGCCTTAATACGTTTCGCATCCAGCTTCGTGGAATCGATATTTTTCCATGAGACACGGAAGCTCTCACTGCTCGCATATTCGTTATCCTGCATAAACAGCTTCACCTCCTGCTCGATCTGCTTCTGCTCCTCCTGCAATCCAGAGATAGTGCCAAGAATCTCCTCCCGGCGTTTCAGCTTTTCATCAAACCCGACCAGTTTTACCGCGCTTTCCTTTCTTGCCGTATGGAAATACCGCCCGATCACCTCATCACATGCCCTGCTCCCATCCGGCGGCGGTATAATCCCCGGCACGACATACCTGTTCCAGAAATCGCCTTCTATCTCTATGAGGCGGCTGACCAGCCCATCATCCCACTCCAGCCTCCGGTATGTGAATTCCCTGCCTAAGATAACCGCCGCGATATACCATGCACGTTTCCCGGTCACTGCCATATAATGGTAACACTGCATGACATAATGGAGCGGGATATCCCCGTCAGCCCACTTATCGGCATTATAGGCGCTGGCTGTCTTACATTCCAGCCCCGCGTCCTCACCTACCACCAGACGGTCAACATCCGCGATCATGAAAGGGTGTTCCACACTCCGGTACATAAAATTGGACTTTCTGACTTTTAACCCGGTTGCTTCCATAAACCTCTGCGCAACGTAATCCTCAAGATCGTGGCCGATACGGATTGCTTCGCTGTCCTGTTCTTCCACTGCTTCACTTGTCTTGTCCTCAAATACTTTCATGGCGCTGCTGTAAGGGTTCACGCCGCAGATCGCACCTGCATCCGAGCCTCCGATACCTGATTTTCTCAGGCGCAGCCATTCCATATTTCCAATTCCTGCTAATGATTTCTTTTCATACATAATGTATCTCCCTTCCTTTTCTACTATCTGTATATAACTTTTGATACAATTTCATAATACGATTTCCGGACATCTACTCCATTTTGCCGGCCAGTTCAATATTAAATATAGGAATAAAAATAAGAAGGGACTGCCAAGACCCGAATGTTCCCGGCAATCCCTACTCTATTCTTATCTTCCTAAAGATACCTTCTGCACCAGTGCTCTTACACCCTGACATATATATTATCCGAACCATTCCCTGTGATATACGTTTTCCCTGCCGCCATTCAGCCAAAAGAAGTTGTACTGATCCCTCCATGTATACATCTGCGAAAACCACTGGACGGAAAATATCCATATCAACGGTCATTGTTTCCACGCCATAATCTGATGATATCCGGAGCTGTACCGCCAGAATCGATATAAGATGATGTCATTTAATCACATCATCCCATCAAGCTGCCCTCACAAGCTGATAAGCTTTATCGATCAGCGGATTACCGTCAACGGTTCGTGCAAACAAGTTCTCATTATAATTTGCCGTCCTGCGCAGGGGTTTTGCATGGGTCGCAAAATCCGATACCGCATTGATGAACCGGTACGCATTCTTTCCCACTCCCTGCAGGTCAGGTGCATCAAAATATCTGTGTGCCATATCCTCCCGCAGTTTTGTGATATTCTTGTCCTGAATGGAAGTAGCTCCCTTATCCAGCGGCAGGAGTCTTTCGATATATTCCGCCACCTGACTGTCCGTGACCTTCTGCTTCTGCAGGTTTTCAAACTCTTTCCCAAGCCGTACCATATATTCCTCAGCCATAAAGAGTGTCTGCTCCGCCTCCTGCAGCTTGTCCCTGATATTCCCCGTATGTACCATGGACCATGAACGTTTCGCCGTATCCAGTGCAAGGTTCAGCGTATTGTTGCACACCACCCTGACAGGCGTCAGTGCCACTTTCACCGCCCCGCTTCCGTCGTGTGCATTGGAAAATACCAGATAAGGTGATATCTGCTCCCCGGAAATGATATATTCCTTCGGGAGCCTTGCAAGGATCCATACCCTCTTCCCGCCCTGAAGGGACCCCGCCGTCTCATAGCGGACACCGCTCCCTAACAACGTATCGGTAAATGCGAATGCCTCCTGGTTCTGGATGATCCTGTAACGGTCAGTCACCACACCCAGTACACGGCGGTCCCTGTCCCGGATATTTGCCTTATACCCCTGAATGACCTCACCGGTATCCGTGTAGACCAATTCCTGCTTCACCTGCCAGTCCAGCCCGGCTAAATACAAAGCCTCTTCTGAGGAAGGTGCTTCTGATACCCTCGTACCTATCCCGTGCCATGGTTTTTCCCTTGTGTAAAACATTGTTTCAACATTTGCTGCCATAATTGTCTTCTCCTTTTTTAACAAGTTTTTTTGTTGATTACTTTTTTAGCTTTGTTTCCTGCTTTCCATCCTCCTTCCCAAAAAGACGGGGCTGTTCCTGCACGCAGCCCCATCTGGCAAAATGAGGGAAAACCTTAACGGGCTCTCCCTGTTTAAAATGGTATTCTATCTGAACGGTAATGGCTTACCGGAAGTCAGGGATCGGTATATCCCTGTAAATACTGTTGTACTGTTATAGTCATGCAATAATTTCTTCAATCCCCGCCTTTTTCCTATTATAACGGTACAGGTTGAATGACAGAATTTCTTCAGGTTCTACCTGCGTTATGTTGACTTCTTTCACCATCTGACGGTAAGATATATACTTCCGGTCCGGGTCATCAGGCAAAAGCATCACTTCATGGACGGAACTGGGCAGGATCAGAAGATCCGAATCCAAGCTTGCAGCCAGTTTACTGATTTTGTCCGAATACAGCATTGCGGAAGCGCCATACATTTTCTCTTGATTGGTCAGCACATAAATCTTCATATCATCTTCTTCCATTCTGACCCCTGACATGCCATAAATCAGTTCCGGCAGCGGTACCAGCAGTTCCGGCATGTTCCGTCTCATATTGTTCTGTGCGGTTTGGTATAAAGTATCGGCCGTCTGGTTCCACATGTCCATGTGGCTATTGTGAATCAAGATAGATGCCCTTCCAAACTTTACTTCTTCCATCGAATAATAGAATACAACCGCCAGATCACACCACTTAATATGCGGGACGTCTTTCAAAAGATTCTCATTCCGGCTGTAATTGACCAGTTTATGGAAAATCCTGTCTTTGACAGACTTAAACTCCCTGAAAAAGTCCATGTCAAAATTAATGTCTTCCATCCGTTCTTCATATAACGCAATTATCCTGTCTGCAATCACATGAAGGTCCGTTCCCTCACTGTACTGCCTGTAAGGTTCTTCCAGATAGATGGTGGGCGATACGTTTTCAGTTTCCTTAATCATAACGACTCCCGTCATCCGGATATCATTATTTTTCGTTACCTCCGTGACTCTGATTTCATAATCTTCACCCATTTTCTGCTGTAAAATTTCTACCATGTTTTCTACAAATACATTAAAATCCATTTTAGATTCCCTCCTCATATGCGTTTTTTCATGCAAAAAGGACAACCAAATCGGTTGTCCCCTGTTGCGTGTAAATTATTATCTACGCTGCTTTTTTAAAACCATTTCATCATCGTCTTCAACTCACCCCGCCCAAACTTATGCAGAAGCGTATAGAAATCCATATCTCCCTTACGCACGGCTCTGATCAGTTTAAGCACATACTCATCTTCCGGCAGTTCCTCATCCGGACAACGCGAAAAGCCGAGCACCCAATCATAGTATGGGCAGTTATCTGTATAATCAAAGTCATTTCTTGCTTCTATATACATCTCCAAGGGAGCCCACATGTGGATCCGTCCCGGATCATCTGGTTTTTTCCAGTCACTTGAAAAGACTCCATAATGGACTTCTGTCTGTGGGAAATCCACCCTTACAATATCCCCTTTTTCAAAAGGGAGCGGTACATAGACCAAATAATCATCTACCAGCGCAAATTCTTCTCTCTCCGCAAAACACTTGCCGTAATCTATGCTGACATTTACCATACGCATTTCACTATCGAAAAGATAATCCTCGCCATCACAGCCCGTTGTATGATCTATCTTTATGCGATGGATCTTTGCAAAGGTCTTTGCATCTTTAATATCCTCATCATCCAGATACTCCTGTTTTTCCTTAAGCAGATACGCCCATGCTTTTTCATAAGTGGAAAAATACTGCCAGTCTCTTCTTTGATCGCTGTATTCCTGCTCATAAAGACCTGCTGCAAAGACAATCCCTTCTGTTTCAAAGCGGGCTGCCAAAGCCCCTTTCCATGCGCGTATCGTTTCTATGACCACATCCCGGAAAGACTGTAAAGGACCCAAGCTGCCAAATTCTGACCAAATAGTTTCTTCCTTAAATTGATCAGCAGTATAACAATCTACAAGATACTGCAGAGCCTCTATTTTTTCCTCCACAGTCCTCTTAAGACTCTTAGATACCAGCACTGCCCATTCAGCAGGTGTAAAACAGGTATCCCGGTTATATTCTCTGATATCCGGAGAATCTATGAATTGCAATAGATCATACATAAAATTTTCCTCGCTTTCGTATGTTCTCAATATTGAATATTAACACCAGCTCATTTTTGTCCATACACCATTTTTCTCAGAAAATATGGTTCAGGATGCCTTTAATACCTCCCACAAACGCTCCGACTACACTTCCGACTAACGCTCCCGGCGCCCCCAGAATACAGAGACCGACAGCCGCGCCGTTCCCGACTCCTTCCGCTATGTAATCAACCATGCCGTACAGGTTTCTTTCCACTCCTTCACTGTAGTCCATTTCGCCATCGTTGTGTTCATACTGTTCTGCAGCTGTATTGATACCGCCAAAGACCGCCGCCCGCTTTTGCGCCGGAAGCGCATTTAAAATATAATACAGAAGCTTTGACAAATTATAAGGGTGCACCACATCCCCGGACTCTTCCTCATAGCCTGCGCAGTAATAGACCGGCGTAATATCCAGCCCTGTATCCTCTTTGATCCGTGTCCTTATGGAAGCCACCTTTTCCTCCAAAAATCTGGTCAATGTCTCATCCGGCTCATTCTTTTCATAATCCCAATGCCTGCCGGTTTTCATGGCGATATCCGCCTGATTCAGGGCAATCAGAATGCGTTCCGTATCTCCTTTCAGTTCCGGGATGATCACCTCGTTCAGAATCTGATAGGACGTCCCAAGATCTTTTGTGGAACCGTCCATTATCACTAATACCAGATCGATCAGGGCATTTTTTTCACCATCCTCCCCCTCGTCCACTTCCTGCAGCAGTTCCGTGATCACCTCCCTGTGGTGTCCGTCAATCTCCGTGCCATCGCCAAGGCCGGGCGTATCCCACAAGACCAGATTGCCGATCCGGTACCGTTCAATATCCTTTGTTTCCGGGTCCGCCCGGCTTCCCACTCTGGCAACCTCCACATATTCCTCCGGCTTGTTGCAGGAAAACAAAGCATTGATGGTAGAGCTCTTGCCACACCCGGTAGCCCCCACCAGCATAATGTTTGTCTCTGTATTGCACAGTTTCCTAAGCCGCGCCAGCATGGTCTGTTTTTCCTCCGCAGGCGCATCACTTTTTAAAATTTCCTCTTCCAATGCCCCGCAGATCTCATCCATACTTTCTTTCACAATAATATTGTCCATATCCTCATCAGGCTCCCTTAAAAATGGGCCTAATCCGTTTAAAATTTCTTTCATTTTCAATCTTTCCCTCCTGTTTATCTTTGCACTGCTCATCCTATGTGCAGATTCTTTCCCTATGCCCGCTCTATCCAGTCAAGGGAGCTGTAACCGCTCGTCAGGTTAATTTCTGCATCTGTCAGCATGACCATATTGAAATCACCTCTCTCCTTTTCGCCATAGAAGAAATGATACCAGCAGCCATTCCCATCCAATTCACTCTCCAGACTTCCATAGACCGGTTCCTTCATGGACGGAAGCTGAAGCTTCAATCTGCTTCCGTTTTCAAACGGCAGAGGATGATATAGAGAATAATCGTTAAACCGTTGTACAGTATCCTCACTAATCCCCTGCATTTCCAAATCTTCATCATTCACAGACAGATCTTTTATTTCCCACTTTCCATCTATCCTGAACATTGTAAAACGGAACGCTTCTTTCACCTTCCCATTCTGCGGCACCTGCAGCGCAGTCACAGACGCATATCCCATTCCACCATATCTGCATCTGCTCTCCTTGTCGCCATATATGCTCTCCATTTCCGTCGCCACTTCATCCACCGTGTCATATGCGCCACCCAAACTGTGCCCACCCACATCACTCACCTCTTCGTCCCATACCACCTCATTACATTCCAGTATAAAAATTGTCCTTACAGACGGATGGTAGATCATATCAATATACTTGCAATATAAACGGTACATTTCGTCTATCCTGCTGTTTTCTTCCACAGTGCCTGTTTTAGCCAGATGTTTCAGCATAACTGCTTTCTGCTGCACAGAGATAAATGCATGCAGGATAAGCTGCTCCTTTTCAAATATTCCAAAGATATCTTCCTTCCGATAATAATCCCTGATCTCCGCCGACCTGATCAGGCTGTACACATCCATCTCTTGACTTTTATCCTCATCCATTTTGTCATCCAATATCTTTTTTTCTTCCATGATTTTCCACCTTTTCTGTTTTCCCTTGACCATCTATGCCCGCTCTATCCAGTCAAGTGAACTGTAGCCGCTCGTCAGGTTGATCTCTGCATCCGTCAGCCCCACGGAATCGCTATACCCCTTCCCATCCACATCGTCCAAATACAGAAAATGATACCAGCACCCATTTCCATCCAGTTCGCTCTCCAAAGTTCCATAAACAGGCTCATCCATGAAAGGCAGCTGGAACTTCAGCCTGCAGCCGTTTTCAAATGGCAGGGGATGATATTGCCAGCCTCCTGTGTAATCCATAAGTTTAATGGCTTCATCGCTGATTCCCTGTCTCCTCTGTTCATTGCGATCAATATGAAACTCTTTGATCACCCATTCCCCGTCTATCCAAAACAGGTAAAATTTAAATACTTCTTTCGCCTTCTCATCCGGTGGTACATTCACCACAGTCACACGTGCAATAACTGTTTCCCTCCCCCACTTCGCATAAACCTCTTCCATTCGTGCAATTATCTCATCCAGCGATTCATATACACTGTCAAGGCTCGAATCACCACCAAACCATCCTGCAGATCCATCATCCCACTGCCAAGCAACGCTCTCCATCACAAAAAGAGTTCTCACCGACGGATGATAAACCATATCGGTAT
This sequence comes from Lachnospiraceae bacterium, assembly GCA_014804485.1. Lineage (GTDB taxonomy): Bacteria > Bacillota > Clostridia > Lachnospirales > Lachnospiraceae > UBA3282. The sequence goes on along the minus strand of JAAUZT010000016.1, from coordinate 18,374 downwards.
ACCGGCTGTATATAAGGCATATTTCTTCTGACAGACGTTTTTCTTCCACCGTTCCTGTCTCTGAAAGCTGCTTTAACATGGCTGCTTTCTGCTGTACAGAAATATATCCATGCAGAATCAGGATCGCCTTTTTTTCCCAGTTATCACAGACATTCTCCCTCCGGTAATAATCTCTGATCTCCGCCGACCTGATCAGACTGTACACATCCATCTCATGACTTTTTTCCTCAGCCGTTTTGTCATTCCATATGTTTTTTTCTTCCATGATATCCCACCTTTCCTATTTTCCCTCTACCATCACTTATTCAAATGCGCTTAAATAAGCATAAACCTGCATATGACAGATTCTGCCTTTCATCTCAGACCCATTTCAGAAGATCCTCCAATTCGTTCCTCCCGAATTTATGCAGAAGTGTATAGAAATCCATTTCCCCTTTCCGAACTGCCCGTATCAGTTTAAGTACCTGTTCATTTTTCGGAAGTTCCTCATCCGGACAAAAGGAAAACCCAAGCACATCATCCCAATGCGGGTCGCCATCAGTATAATCAAAATCCTTCTCCTCTTCTATATACATCTCAAGCGAAACCCACATGTAAATATTTTCCGGTTTCTCCGGTTTCTTCCAGTCGCAGGAAAAAACCCCATAGTGTACTTCTGTCTGCGGGAAATCTACTTTAACAATATCCCCCTTCTTAAATGGGAGCGGTACATGAACCAAATAATCATCCGCCAGGGCAAACGCCTCCCTCCCTGAAAATAACCTATTACAATCAATATCGACACATACCATGCACATTTCATTATCGAAAAGATAGTTTTCACCATCGCCTTTTACACGATCCAGATTAATTCGACTGATTTGGGCAAATGTCTTTACATCCTTAAGGCCATCATCATCCAGATACTCCTGCTTTTTCGAAAGCAGGTATTCCCATGCCTTTTCATAACTGGAAAAATAGCGACAGTCTGCTCCCTGCCTGCTGTATTCCTGCTCACAAAGATATGCATCAAAGACAACTCCTTCTGTTTCAAATCGTGCCGCCAGAGCCTCCTCCCATGCATGCACCGTTTCAATGACAACCTCACGGAAGGACCCGCAATCCCTCTCATCCCCATACATCGGCCAGATCGTTTCTTCTTTAAATTCATCTGCGGAATAATGGTCTACAAGATACTGCAAAGCCTCTATCTTTTCTTCTACGCTCTTTTTCATGCTTTTTGCAACCAATACTGCCCACTCCGCAGGCGTAAACTGCGTCTCTTTGTTGTACTCCCGGATGTCCGGAGAGTCTATAAATTTTAAAAAGTCATACATATTTTTCCCTTTCTCTTTTCACTTTTGCCCATAATAAGTATCTGTTACCGTACAGCTTTACACTTCAACAAGACCTTCTGTGTTTTTGTTTCTAAAATTAGTATAGAAACTATATATGACACATTCTGTCATTCTCCAAAAGTTTTTAGACATACAGCGGACATCATATTCCGCTAAACTGCCCGTTGATAAGAAAAACCCCAGAGACGTTCTCTGAGGTTCTTTGTCTTCCTTCATAACTATCATATATTATTTCAATTTTCTGCTAATACACTTAACTGTATAGCGCCAATATTTCCTGTACCTTCGCCTTCATCTCCTGCCGCAGGCTTTCCGGACGGATGACCTCGATCTTATTCCCTTGGCTTAGCAGCCACATAACAATTCCCGTTCCATACACCTCCGCACTGATTAGATACTCATGCTCGTTGCTCTCAATAATCTGCGCTGTCGGCAGCCTGTCAAGCACCGGCTCCGGATTCTCCCCGTAAAATTTCAACTGGACTCTCATCAGCTCCCCGGCGTACATAAACTGAATCCGTTTGCGGAATTCGCCTTCCTCAAACCGGTCCGCATAAGATACCTGGAATTTTTCTCCCGTCTCCCTGTAAGTCTTGATCCTGTCTATCCGGAAAATCGCCGGATAGCTGTACTTATGCTTCCAATCCCCATCCTTTTCCCGTTCTACAATAAAAGCGTTCAGATAAAAATAATATTCTGAAAAGAGGACTGCCATCGGCTCTACCAGACGTGTGACTATCTCATCCTCATGCTCTGCTTTTGTATAAGTGATCTCGATCAGGTTATGTTCCTGAATATCCGCACCCAGATCCCACAGTTTGTCCTGAATACAGCTTTTATGGTGAAGCTCCACATAATGGAACCGTTCATTGGAAAGCAGTTCCTTGACCAACTGCATGTTTTTCAAAGGGACGCAGCCGCTGATCATCTTATTTAAAATGCTGCCAATTTCCTTTTTGGTGAACGCACGGCTTGCAAGCAGAACCTTACTCACCGCAAGTATCTCACTGTTTGACATCAGGGAACCTTCTTCGCCGGTCATGATGAATCCCTTTTTGCTACGGTCGTACTCTATCGTGCGGTTGTCTGATGCCTTGTCCGCTTTGCGTTCATCCAGAAAAGCGCGGATGTCGTCAATGTCACGCTGGATGGAACGTTCGTCTACGCCGAATCTTTTAGCTTCCTCTGTTTTATTGATTGTCTTTCCTTCTGAAAGGCGGGTATACAGGTCGAGAACGCGGTTGTTTTTAGAAAATTTTTGTTCTGTCATGAAAAGGCTCCTTTTCCAAAGTCATTAAGGGAGTTGATCCATCACGCTGTTAAGCAACAACATCCGAATTTCACTTTCCGTCAATTCCAGCTTTTCACCAAATTCTTTCTTGCTCACCTGATCCTTCTCCATATCACGCTGAATAGATTTTAACGTCTTTTTCACTGCGGTATCATGCATATTCAAGATCTTGCATAATTCTTTAATCCCTTCTACATTTTGTTCACCGGAATCAGATATCATTGATTCACACTTCCGCAGCGCTGCCTCTATTGCTTCTACACTATATTTACTTTCATTCAACAACCTTTCTGTTTTCTTATCTAAAAGCTCGCACAGGTATTGTCGGTCACTTTTTTTCCTATCTTCAAACATTTGTTCCTGACTTTTCAGAATTTCCAATACTCTGTTCAGTTTATCTTCTATTTCAGCCAATTTCTTTCGTTTAAAGAAAAACAAGCTATTCACCTCAACTCTCTAACTGTCCTAATAGGATTTCAGCCAATTCATACTGATAACAGTATTTTATCTGCTTCTCCTCTATCCCGGCACTATCCTGCGCGTCTTTCATCCGAAAAATCTCTTCATACGCTTTGGTTGCTTCCTGCATGTTCTGTTCCACCTCAGTTAGGCGATTCTGAATTTCTTTTCGCACGATTTCTTCCTGTTTGTGAACAGTTGTTGCTATCTTGGACGTCAGCCTTGTCACAGCCTGTCTATGTAATTTCTTGCAAAAAGCGTCAAACTCCCTTTTTCTTTTTCCGTCATCAAGCTCTTGCAAAATTTTTGATAACTCATAATCGCTAAGAACAAGCCTGTCATCCATATAATTGCCGATAAACCCTACCACATCTTTTTTTAATTTCTCATTCTTACTCTTAATTTCCTTTATATTAATATTCAAGGTTTTATCTCCAAAGCTCTGCCCATTTACCTGTTCTAATTCCTCAAGCAGTTTATTCAGTGATTCGTTGATATTATCAATAATTTTCTCCTCAGCCTTTTCTGTCTTCCCTCGAATATCTTTTTTTAGTTCCGCCAAAATAACCGCGTTCGATTTAGAGTGCGCTGCCGTTATTGACGCACTTGGATGATAATTGTCACTACTACTACCACTTCTTAATGTATCCGTTGCACTTGCTAACCAGCTACTTACCACACCACCTGCTATAGCTCCAATACACCCTATAGTATCTGCTATCATTCCCATTTCTTCACCTCATTTAGTCTGTTTACTTCCACATGTCTTCTAAGTTCTTCCTCGTGCTTTCGTGCAAATATACCTGATACTTTTTCTCCGGATCTGATATCTTTGGTAACAAGAGCTTTTGCCATTATCACTGCTCCATCCCCCACTGTAACACCATTTGCAATGCCGGCCTGTCCATAAACCTCCACTCGATTTCCGATATATACATGTCCTGCAATCCCTGACTGTGACACTATCATACAGCTATTTCCAATCTGCACATCATGTCCTACATCAATGAGATTTCCTATCTTGCTACCTTCTCCAATTATCGTATCCGAAAAGATGCCCCGCTGAATAATAGTGTGACATCCTATCTCTGCTTGGTTCCCTATTACAACCCTACCAATTCCCGGAAAAGTTCTTAATCCGCCATCATAATAATGGCAAAAAGCATCCGCACCAATCACACTGCCCGTCGAAATATGAACATCATTACCTATCACACTGCCACCTTTGATCTGCACATTTGGATCGATTCTGCACCGTTTCCCTATCCTCACATCCTCATCAATAAATACATTCGGTGAAACAATCGTGCCCTCTTCAATTACAACATTGGAAGCAGTAAAATATCCATTCACAAGATTATAGACTGGCTGCCCGTAAACCTTTAATTCTCCATTTTGGACAAGTGCCATTGCCACTCTGACCGCGGCTACATCCAATGGATCAGAAACCATAAGAATGGTCTTGTCCGTCTTTATAAATCTCGGTTCTGCCAATACCGCACATGCATTCGTGGAAAGAATCTCTTTTTCTGTATGTACGATTGCAAGGGAATCTGCCGAAGCTGTGTCGGCATAAGAAATCATCCTGATATTACAATCCGTTCCACAGTACTCATATCCACATATCTCAGCTATTTTTTTTATCTTCACAATTTATCACCGGTTAAATCGCTGTCAGAATCTGATCAAGACGTTTTTTCGTACTCTCCTCTACCATATGTAATGCCTTGTTAAGTTGCTCCTTGTTTGCCATAAGCTCCTCATAATTGCGCTTCTGCTCCTCCAGCTTTTCTTCCACTTCCTTCATGCTGGCATAAGAGACATCGATAATTTTCTTTGTCTCTTTTTTCTTTTCCATGGCAGAACGTTTTAAAGTATAGATAATATCCTTATATTCTCTTTCAATGTCCTGACACAACAATGTCAAATAATTTCCCGCCAGTTTCTCTCTTATCATGCCTTCAATCACACCAATATTGGCCAGCTTCATCATATCCGGTAAGCAATTTTTCAAATCCTCATAATCCATATCCATCTCAAATGCAAACTTCATAAGTGGCTTTTTTTCATCTTTCCCTAACTCTGCGTAATCCCGACAAAGATTATAAATATATGCTGCCGAATGCGTGATATTCGTTTCCGCCATCTCCGCCACATCAAAAAATCCCTTCCCTACAAGCTGCTTCTTCATCCACTTTTTTTGTTCCTTCCACTCTTTTTCCGGATGATTCAATTCATCCCAATGTGTCGCTATAATATGTACCTTGCCCTTATTATGGGACGAAAAGGAAAATACGGAGGCTATCGTATCAATTTCTTCCTTTTGTAGCTTCTTAGCCTCAACACAGACAAAAACAGCATTTGCATTTCTGATATACTGTCTGGTAATCTCTGACCGATATGCCACGGGATCTGATAAGCCCGGTGTATCCACAAAAACAACCTGCTTTGGAAAATCATCTGGCAGGGAAGATATTCCCACTTCTATTTCCCTGACGAAGTAGTGTTCCGCCCTCTTCGAGGATGACCATACTGCCAATTCCTTTTCAATATCCTCATTTGCAACCTCTTTTATAATAGGAGCATGCCCTACCCATTTCCCTTTCTGTGCCTCTGCTCCAAGATCTTCATACTCCTTCATAAACGCATCCGCTGCAGAAGTTCTGGATTTCCACAATCTATCCCATTCCTTAGTTGTATAGAAATCCACCCTAATATAATCCTTCTGGCTGCTCCGGAACTTTGTAAGTGCCGCCGTCTCTGGTGTAACCGCCATCGAGGCATAGTTGTGCCCCAGCAGGGCATTGATCAGTGTCGATTTTCCTGTTTTGATCGTTCCCACAAATGCGATCTGAAATTCCTGCTTACGGCAAAGTTTCAAAAAATGTTCCAGTTTCTCCGGCATTTCTTTATTTATGCCCGTCGCCAGCTCCGGCAATGCCGTCAAGGCTCTATACGCCTCTACCTTTTTCACATAAAAGTCTACCGTATCATCCCAAGGGATTTTGCTGTGCGGCGTATATTTCAAATTTTCCAAAATACGTTTGATTTTTATTTCCGGGAGCTCATACAATTCCTTATTATCAAACATCTCTGTATCCAGAAAAGTACCACATTCCTCACAAAAGTATCTCTGTTCCCTTTGTTCTTTCCCGCATGCGGGACAGACACTTCCAGCCTTCATCTGTTTGTACCCCCTGTTACTTAATCCAATAACTCATAGAATCTTTCAATCCAATCGTTTTCATCATTGACTGAATCTGTAGCGATATATAATCCGCCTTCAAAGAAAGATACACAATAAAAATCGTTATCAGATTCTGCCCAATAACATGGCGATCCATTTCCTGCTTCGGCAAGTTCAAAGACACCATCATCTTTATTGCTATACTTTATCTCTATGGAATCATCAGTAATTGTGATAACTGTATTATCACCTCCAACTGCAAGATATTCCCCAGGCGTAACTGATTTATTACCGCTATCTGCATAGAAAGCTCCGTCTATAACATCGATTCCGCCACTTATACCTTCTGGTATATATCTATCAGGATCAGCGTCTATGATCACATTCCCGATTCCATCAGCATCTATGATTGCTCCTCCAATTCCACCCTCTGCCGAAGCTGTTGATTCAGAGCCAAAGAGCCATTCTCCATTCTCTTTGAATAATATTGAATTAGAATTCAGTATTTCAAACTCTACTTTATCAGCAGTAAAGGCTTCTTCGGGAAGGAAAGTACAAACAATAAACTTTGCCTTTCTTGACGGATTCAATGTAAAATACATGTCGCTAGTTATACCATCAACGGTAATCGGAGCGCCACTACCATTTAAGACATCATATTGATAGTCGTCAATATACAATGAGTTATCAAGCGAACCTATATAGATTTCGTCGCTGGAAGTGTTCTCGAATTCAACAGTTGCGTAGATGTATGAAGCTCTATAATTCGAAGCTGTTACATATGCTTTCATTATAGGATCATCTTCCGCATCTACCATGCCAATTGAAAGTATCTTAAAATTGTATATATCATTTTTTATGCTGTATCCAGTTGAAAGATAAGGCTTACCATTGCTATCAAACTTATGATCTTCTTTTGTATCTTTTTCCGCTACCTCTTCTGCCTCTTCGGACTCTTCCTCCGCCTCATCAACGGATTCGATGTTTTCATCCGCTGCTTCCTGCTCTTCTTTAACCGTCTGTTTAGCTGTGTCATTCGTATCGTCAGATGAACCCAATATTAATGTTCCTACTACCAGTCCTAATACTACTAATCCAATAATATAACCTTTTTTCTTCTTATTCATGTTTTTACTCCATCCTTTTCTATTTTTTATAATGCTTTAGTATCTCAATTCACGTTTGTATAGATTAACCTGTAAACTACTCCGTTCTTCATGATAGCTGTACTCCATGGCAACATTTCCATCAAGGCTGATCATATCTGTTTTACCTCCTGTATCGATTTTGATTGCCTCTGACCATAATAATCAAAATCCAATAGTCCATGTCTCCCTTATCCAACGAACCTGACTAAATCGTCTGCCTGTAATGTATAACCCAACAAACTGTAATCTGTTACCTGTAATACTTCATCAACCAAGCGGTAGTTAATGTCACCAAAATTAACTCCGTATTTTTCCACCAGTAACTTTTCATCCATGGAGAGTTTTTTTACAATTTCAGACATGATCACACATAAATCAATTCTATCTGCTATGTATTCTTCAAATGCCGTGCTGACCGTTTCTGTGATAAACGGATCTTTATTCCCAATCAAACAAAACGAAAGCTCCGATCTGTTTTCTAAATTATATTCCTCCACCAATCCATCCATCATTTTCTCACTATCATTCTTCACGTTATTAATCTGATAATGAAACTCCGGATTGCCAGCAATGTACTGCCGGCTATATTCTTTACCGTTCTTTTCATATAAATAAAGCTCATTTCTGCCAATAATTACATAAAACATCTGCATATTATGGTTCACTCCCTGTATACGATCATCCTCTTAGTCCGTAAACGATATCTGAAACATCATTATCGCTAATATTCGGATTTTCTGCTTTATACATGTCTGATAATGTACCAACCATCTTGTTTAACTTACTGTCATTTTTCTCTGTCCCGTCCAGATAGCCTAAGACATCAGAAATAAAATTTCCGTTCGTGCCAATCAATTCTCCTACTTTCTTTAATACAGTTTCCGTAAAGAAATCCGGTCGTTTACCAATCTCTACACAAAATTGACCTACCGGGAAATCCTGATAATTTTCCAGCATGACACCTGTCGCTAATTCCATTCCCTTTTTTATCTTATCCTCTTCCGGTATCAGCTTTGACTTTTCTGCATCCAATCTGTCAAATTCTTCTACCGCTTTCACATATTCTGTGTAAGTGTCATACTGTTCGGGACTATATCCACTCTGTAATGCCTTATCTCCCAGTTCATCAACCTGAATCTGCGGTTTGATCAACCCTAATGATTTCGCAAGATTAACAATGACACTACCAACCTTTTTCAAACCGTCAACTGCCAAACCAACAACCGCCAATGATTTCACAACTGTTCCTGCTGCCGCAACAATCGAACCGACCACTCCTGCAATAATTCCAAACATGTTAAATTCCTCCTACATTAAATAAATTTGTATTGATCCTGTGTAATTTGTTCTCATATCAGAAGTTGTGAAGTTTCCTTTTTCAAATTCTCCTGTAAAAAAATCTGTTAACTCAGAAACTCGCACATCCTGATCCTCTGCGCTAATGATTCCTTTCCCTGAAAAACTTTCTCTCATTTCTATAAGTTTTTTCCAGATTGTCCGTTTATCCATTCCTGTTCCCTGTGCCAGATCCTCTATTCCCTTTTTCAAAGCATTACATTTTTCTTTATCAATGTTTGATTTTGATAGTTCTTTCGCCACCTGATCAAAATGTGGAAACAGCTTTACAACTTCTAGATTTTGATAACAGCTTCCCAAATTCTCCCGTTTTTCTTCAAAACGTAGTTTTACCACCTCATCCTCAATCTGCTGTTCACTGGTGTCAGTTTTTTTATTAATCTTTACATGTACCGGCTTGTCTGTCTGTTCCGAAAATACGATTGCTTCTCCCGTCGCAAGTGCAGAAAGATATTCTTTCTGCTTATCATCCATGAGCATGGTATCGCCTACCACTTCCTTATCATCTCTGGCCAGTATCTTATGGATGATCTTGGTGTTGGTATTTTTCAAAACCTCCGGAGCAAGCTTATTGGGAATCTGATCCACAATGATCAGACCCTCTCCATATTTGCGCACTTCTGCCAGCAGATCCGTAAATGTCTCGACCGCCCCTTTCTTAGAGCCACTGTCGCCATACTCTACCTTTGAGAGTAACCTGTGGGCTTCCTCAACCAATGTCAAATGCCTAAAATCATGATTTTTTCGGTGTTCCTCTTTAATCACCGCCGAAAGCCTGCTCAATATGAAGCCCATAAATAACGCTTTGTCTTCCGGGGATTTCAATTCTTCCATTTCCAGAATCACATTATGTCTGGCAATAAACTCAAAATCTGTGGATCTCTGGCAATTCAGCATGCTTCCCTTAGATCCCACTGTCAAATTAGATAGTCGGCTCTTTAGAGAACCGATATAATCCGACTGCATCTGCTGTCCAAATCCCTTACTCTCCACAATGCCTTTCATAACTGACAATAAATCTGACATTATTGGAAAACTATCTGCTCCCGGTGCAAAGGCTTTCTGCTGTTCATTATCACTATAATTCTTGTTCTTATTGGTATTTACATCCCATCCTTTTTCTTCGTAGCATTTATAGATGGCTTCCTCCAATAACTGCGGCATGGATGCCTCCATCGGGAAGGCTGATGTAAAGGTCGCTTTCAACATATCTACATGAGCAGATATGATCTCCCCTTCTATCAGTTCAAAAGGATTGATCCGAAAAGGCGCTGCCGTTTCATTTCCAAGTGTAAAAACAGTGATATCTTTGTCCTTACTAATCAGTGTCCTGTATTCTGTTTTTGCCGGTTCAATTACCAGAAAGGGCATATCCGCTTCCGCCAGCAGATTATGGCAGGTTGTCGTTTTTCCACTTCCTGTCACCCCGGCAATAAAAGTATGCTTTGCCATACTGTCCTTCGACAGATAAAACGGTATCTCCAGTTCTCCTCCCCTCTGCATCATCTGTCCCAGAAGAATGGATTCCTCCTGTATGATCTCATCTTCATTTAATCCAAATTCCACCCCCTCCTTAAGCGCAATTCCCGGAACCTCCTTTTGCGGCAGTCCGGCAATCAGACTGATTTCCTCAGATGTCAGATATGTGTTTAATCCTATCCTGCTTCCATTAAAAGGTCTTCCAAGCAGCGTCAATGCATCACCAGACACATCATCCTCTAAAACATACTGATTCTGATAAGTTCTCAGTATATTGAAATTCTTTTCTTTGCTAAGGTCAATGCTCTTTGCCATCAACGGGCTATAGCCCGCTTTATTTCCCTGAAACAGAGACATAATTGCTGCTTTTAAACGATATGCATGCGTAGGCTCTTCCGCCATATAATAGATCGAGGTCTGAAACAGCCCTTTGCTGAAACCGATCTTTAATCTCTCCAATAAATCATCACCTATGTACCGCATCAATTCTTCCGCATGTTTATTGGCAATCTCTATTGTCACAGAATCAGAAGAACCTTTATTAACACTGACACCTTTGTTTGTTCCTTCGGAATGACCGCGGCTCTCCCCTTCTGTTCTACTTTCTGTTTTTGAAGAATCAGAACGGCTATATTCCCTGCCGGAACTATGACTTGTTCCCTTCTGCGTACTATAATCTTTTGATTCATTTATGTTCTCTCCAAAAGATATCCCCGTTGAGTCGTTTACAGAATGCTGAAGCGTTCGCTTAGACCATACCGACAGGCGATTATATAATTCATAAACATTTTTCCGGATTGACAAAATATCCTGTCTGGGAACCGGCTCACAGACAATCACCATACGCCACTCTAAACCCAGCATACTATTGATCAGCCTGTCAATCCCTTGAAAATCGTATTTATTACCTGTATCTTTTTCATTAACCGCCGGAATACCCAGAATCACACCCGCATTTTCATATTTTTTGATTTCCTCTCCTACCAGCTTGTCCAGTTCCCGCGCTTTCAATTTTTCTAATTTGCTGCCACTGAAATTACCAGTAAATACATTTTTGATAATATCACCGTAATTTACTGCCGACAGCTTTTTCCCCAAGACCGGTATGTCTTCGTTTTGATTTTTTACTACACCTATGCAAAGTTCAATTCCCTGCTTCGTCCCTGTCAGCACATAGACAAGGTTAAAAGATTTATTATCCAAGGACGACAAAACATTTTCAAATGCTTCTCTATGTGGATATTCTTCATCAAAAACCAGTTGTGCCACCCTGTAAAAACATACTTCGTTATTTCTCAATTCACCGTTTACAGGAAAATTTGGTTCTTCCACTGTACTTATCTGCAAATCTGAACCGGCTGTCTGAAGATTTCCAAATAATTCTACTATTTCACGAGACTGTGTGAGTACATTACTTACTTCATTTTCCATTTTTATATTTTCTCCAATTTTGATGAACTTTGTCGAACCCATTATATAACGTATACATAAGATATGCAACTATATGATTCCTTACGACAAATTGCTTTAATGCAAATTATTTAAAAGAACTATATTTACTATAATTTCATACAAAGGAGGGTTTTCTATGGTCAAGTTACGTATTTTGGCAATACTGGAAGAACAGGAACATACCAAATATTGGTTATATAAACGAATGGACATGATGAGCTACCGTAATTTTAAAAACATTGTCGAAAACGAAACTTCCAGTATCCGCTTTGAAACACTCGATAAACTCAGCCGGATATTAAATGTCTCCGTTGGCGATCTGTTTGAGCAGACAGACGAAGACCGTACCAATTAAAAATCCCTGTTCAGTCAGTATCCTGCTTATGTGACATGAATGTAACAATTCATGTCACATATGTAACTGAAATTACATTTTATTACCCGTCCCTCCCCATATCATAATCAATGTCCATCTGCGCTTGTGTTAAACCATTTCCTTCATTTCCTCATTTTAAAATCTTTCATTGACACAATTTGTCATTCTGTCAATTTTTTTCACTTTTCAGCACAAAAACCAAAATCTCCATCTTCCGGTCCATCCGAAAAGTCCTGCAACCGCCATCTCTGGCAGCAGTCCCCCTGATGCACCAACGCACCCGCATTACGGACGCGCCGGTACACCACCGTGGGTAAACTTTGCAACAGAAACATTTTCATCAAAAAGCATACCCGCCCCATTACCGTCTCCGGCAACATCCCCGGTTTTCTTTAAAACATCACTGTAATATGTGCCCATTCATGCACTGCTTTTATAAATTTTTATCCAGATTTTGGAACTAAGAAAAATATTTTTTACTCTGGCTGCCCGCCTGCACCCCTGCCTCATAATCCTGCAGGTAATTTCTAATATGTACCTCAGCCTGCTCACAGGGGAAGCAGGAAAATACATATGCGGAACAGTCCTGCCGCAGCAGCCTTGCCCTCCCGACACACTGTTCCAGCTCACTTTCAATGGAATACAGCTGCACTTCCCTCAATACCTTATCCTTATAGGTGGTAATCAGAAAACTGTTCCCTTTGTACTCTGTCCTGCGCAGCGACGGTCGCTTATCCCCATCCTTATTTACATCCGCCCCAAGGTAACAGGCTATGAGCTTATAGTATTCCTCTACCCGGTAAGGCGTCCCTATAACCGCAAGGTCATGCCCCTCCAGCCCGTTAAGTCCAGTGCTATTTCCAAAATGGATACCGGCAGCATTAAAGTTTTCCACCCCACCTGCCTCAAATTTCTTAAATGTAATGATGTCCAATTCCGGTTTTCCCGCCATCTCTTTTGCAATAGAAAAGACCTGCTCTTTTTCTGACAGGTCTTTTCTCCCCAGTGAATGGTATGTATACTGCTCTAATCTTCCTCTATATGCTGCTTTATTCTCCGGATATGTATATACCTCCATCTGTCCGGCAAAATACTTCCTGTATATCTCATCATCAAAGGTCGCAGATAATACGATATATTTCATTTCCGGCATGTTCAACGGGCAAAAATATCTTACGATCTCTTCCCCGCTCTCTTCATCCTGCCTCCTAACGAATGCCCCTGCATGGATCAGGTCATTAATATTGTCATCTGCAAGGAAATATCCCAGCCCATCCAGTTCTTCTTTAGTAAGCGCCCTTCCATATCTTTCCGGTTTCATCCTCTTATATATTTTTCCGTCTGCCCGGAGTACCATAGCCGCTGTATCAGAATAATCGCATATGTCCTTTTCCGCCAGTTCCTCAAGGCATTTCACGCTGACTTTATACATCCTGTTGAATACAAGATGCTGCAGGAAATCCTCGTCTATGATCACTGAATAATTCTTAAGGAAATCTTTTTCCAGCTGTGCCAGATAGGCATGCGTCGTCACAACGACCCGTTCATCCTTTACCCCTTTTATCCCGGCTAAGATCCGCTCACACTCTTGTTCCACAGCTTTTCTTTTCAAGGGATCTGCCCTAATCTTTCCATAATAATCATTTATAATCTCTTTGGTCATATTGTGGATGCCTCTGTTATGCATCCTTGAAATCTGTTCCTGTATCTCCAGCGGGATAAAAGCATTGCCATGCACACTGGCCGTCATAAAGATATCTCTTTCCGGTACACCGTCATTCACCAGCCTTTTCTTCACTTCTTCTTTCAACTGGTTTGTTGGCAGTGCCACCAGAAACCGGTCTGACGGGTTATCTGCTATCATCCTGACATACTCTCCCGTCTTTCCTAATCCCGTCTGTGCCTTGATCAGATGAATACCCACACACGTACTGTGAAAAGCATCGTGCAGGTTCTTCCTCAGACATTCTTCCGCTTCCTCAATCGGTACATACTCTTCTTTCCTAAGATATACCTGCCGGTCCATAAATAAGGTATCCACAATCGTCCCTTCATGTTCACATATGTCACAGTACGGGCAAAAATCAGGGGAACATCTTTTAGGATGGTAATCGCACATATACTTCGTAGCTTTCTTCCACTTTTGACAGGTTTCTTCCCCGTAATATCTCCCAGTTACTTTAAAGAAATATTCCTTACCGCCATGTATATTAATGAGGTTTGTATAAATAGCAAACCGTGCATTATGGTCAAGTTTATCTCCCGATTTAAAATCACTTAGAAGCCGGCATTGGGTACTGTCTTTCTGTATTTTGATTTTTCTTTTTTTGCCCTTTTTTCCTTTCCCACACGTATTGCCTTGGTGCACCCTCATCCCATCACCCATCTGCTCTGCAATAAAAAACGGGGATTTTGTGGATTCACCTGTTTTATGTATAACAGCAGAATCCATATTTCCCCCAAGGATAGCGTCAATATCTTTCAATTCCCCTATGGCAAGATGTTTTCCAATCAAAGCAATATTCGTTTCTGCGGCAAACCTGCGCACATTCTCTGCAAAGTGTTTCCCAGTGTCAAGTTCCTTCATCAGCGGGAGAAAGAGTTGCACCAAAGCCATACGTGCTGATGGGTCAAAATAAATCAGCTCCTTCCCACCCAAAAAAATCCTGTCCGGGTTCTTACAGCTATGGTCACATTTAGTAAATATCCTGTGGAGCATTTTTAACGCCGCCTTAATGATAAAAAGATCTTCTATTACTTCTTCACATACAAAGACCACCCTGAATTTTTCTTCCAGTTCAGAAGAGCTGAATGTATGGTAGGCATATGTTATCTTCAATCCTATGGCATCACATTTTTCCTTTATCTGTACAAATGTACATCCATGGTCAAAATCAAGCACAAGAAGCTGCATTGCAGCGCAGTTTTCCGTCTTCATCCCTCCCACAAGATGCGCCGGAGCGATCGCATGCCCTTTGTTCCCGTTGAGGTCAGCTAGCTCTTTCAGGTCGATCTCCTGCCAACGTCCGCTTGTCCTTTCTTTTATCTTAGCTATTTCCCATCTGCACGGTTTGATGCTATATGGTTCGTTATCTACACTTACCTTAACTTTCATGATACCTTTCCAGCTTTCCCCGGCTTCTGTTTAATCATCTGCCGGTTTATTTTTTACATATAAGTTGGTAAATGGATAACATTTTAGTAATCAATATAAATCATAGGAAGGAGACATGGAGGATGTTTAATCACTATCAGGATGTCATGGACGTATATGATGTAGCCGAAGCTCTCTGCGTCGGCAAGAACCGTGTTTATGAATTATTGGGGAACGGCAGTTTAAAAGGTTTCCGGATCGGCAGGGTATGGAAGATCCCAAGGGCCGCTGTAGAAGAATATATCTTAACCCAGAGCAGGCTGAAATGAATGCGTAAATAAATGCATATTAAGGCTGGGGCAAAAGCCTCTGTGCAATTACCACCGGAGGCTTTCGTCTCCCCGTCAGCCCTATATTCACATATTAGCTGTTACAAAATATACTCCCTATCTATAAACCGGAAAAAGCAGAAAAATAGGTATTTAATATATACCGCTTCCCACTTTCCTGCTTTTCTGCGTTTCATATGGGTTGTGTAATGAGTATAGAAGGTAACGGATATAAAGACAAAAACAGAAATCCTGCTTAATACCACAGATGTTGATTTTAAGCAAATAGGAAATTTTTAACATCACGCCGCACCGATCAACCGCATCTCCTGCAACAAAGATATGCAGTCCTGAAATCCTTTCCTGTAAGTCAGCCTCCCATAGCAGGCCCCACTCGCTGTATAAGAAGATATAAGCCTGTCTGCCACCAGACGCTGCTCTTTTGTCAGACCGAGATTTTCAAACTGTTCTGTCTGGTCATCTATTTCCTTCTGTATCCCCATGTATTCCTCGTTTTCAAACAGAATATCATTCATCCCTTCATTTACAGAATGATCTGTAATGATATCAAATATCTTATCACTCATACATATACATCTCCTCTCTTCGTGTATTATTGCGCTTCTAATTTTTCCTGCTGTTCATAACAGTTCCCCTATATGAATCTGGCTTTCCGATTCTAATGGTGGTTTATCTGCCTCTTCCACCCTTTGGATATCTTGTCAGGAAGTGTCCTGCCCTAGTTCTCCCTGAGATTCTTTCTGTATCTGGATGGACTCTGACTGCATATCCTGATAGGAAATGACTTCCAGTTCTTCCATATGGGCTTCTATGTACTCCTGTATCTGCTCTTTGTTTATGAAAAATCGATGATTTGGAAGATAAGTTATCATATACCCCTCGTCGTCCAGCGTTACAAGGCGGTATTTTATTCCGTCCGTCTGACCTGTTACAAATCCATGCTCCGGTTCAGAAAAATCCGTCGATGTTTCTATGGCAACCTCTTCCACCTTATAATTCACTGCTTTATCCGTTACTGGTATCATCTGATCATTTTCTGACAATCTGTCCTCATAATTATTAATTCGCATTATACATTACAATCCTTTCTGACAAAATCAGGGACAGGCATTTTCCGCCTGTCCCCGTTATCTGGCTACTATTTAACTTAATCGTACAACCCGCTCCTATAACTGCCCCATAATCTTACACAGTCTGTTTTCCGAATCTTGTAAGATACTCCTGTGCCATCTGTAAAGAGATGTTTAGTTTGTTCTGCAGCCTTTCCACAATATCATTCTCAGAAAGCCCAAATTCAAATCCAGTTTCAATAATCTCTTCTGCCCGGCCCTCAACCCTGATTTCATCAAATAAAGTACACATCCTGCCATCTCCTTTTTCAAAAGCGTTATAATCAATCTTACTATTAGTTGCGCCAGCCACCGTCATGATCACCGACTTATCTGTCCCATGGTCTTCACTGTATTGTATGGCTTTTTCTCTCGCTTCATTCCTCGGGATGTCTCTGTCCAAAATAATCCCAAGCAAGTTAAAGAAATCTATATTGTTTACATTATGAAGTGTCAGATCATTCTTTCTTGCTTCTATGAGTATCATCTTATAATCACTGACATACTTTTCCATCTCTCTCGGAATGTTGAGCATCTCGTGGAGGGTCGTAGCCCCATCCCATGGTTTTTCACCATAATAGACGACCACTGTAATGACTGCTGTAAACTTATCCGTCTTTCTCATGCCTGACAGATATTCATCATTTTCCAATCCTTTTAAAGATTTACACTTTTCCGCATTGGTGTCATACTGCTTCTTATAAAATCCATAGTCATAACCCATGACTCTCATAGGCATGGCATAATGTATATGCTCCTGATGTTCCAAGCCGAACATTACAAACTCGATTCCGTACACCGTAGATTTCTTCCGGATCTTTATATTGTCTCTGGATGCCTGAATACTTTTTACATACTCCCTGTGTTCTAATATGGAAGATTCTTCCGAATCCCTGTCTTCCAGTTCTTCCGGCTTGATGATCTGCTTACCTTCAAAAAGGACCGCATTAAAAAAGTCGGCAAACCGCTCATTGTCACGCCAGTAATTTTTCAATATTGTATCCGGCTTTAAACTCTGTTTCTTTTGTGCCATTCTGTAATTCCTTTTGGGTCAAATTAACCTAACCTTTCATCAATTTTAGTATACTATTAACTCATGGGCATTTCAAGATTACAAACTTATACTGCCTGCCACATTGACATGATTATCCTATTATTCAAAATACCATAGACAAAAACATAAATAAGATTGTGGAAACAGAATATGCTCCCTAAAACATCGCCATATCGGAGCCAATTTTTAAAGGTGTAAACTGGGTGCAAATCTATTCCTTATACTACAAAACTTCCCAATTCTAAAAGGGATTGAGCATTATGTTGATACGTTGCCGTGGCAAATAAATAGGATTTTTATCATTTTTCTATAACTCCTTATATGTCCTGTATTTCTTCTCAAATGCTTGATTTTACAGGGTTTTCGGACTACCACAAAGTTCTGTCCCTCTAAAGTATTTTCTCAAATCGTTTCATACTTTCTCATATTTGTCCCTGCAAAATTGGTAAATACGTTGGTAAAGTAAGCAGCTTTACCAACGGGCTTTTTAAGAGTTTGCCACTCGCTGCAGTTCCTCTTTCGCATCATCGAAATTCACATGAGTGTAGGTATTCAATGTTACACTGATATCCGCATGCCCCATGATGTACTGTAAGGTCTTTGGATTCATTCCTGACTTTGCCATATTAGAGCAAAAGGTATGTCTGCATACATGAGGGGTTACTTTGGGCATCTGGATACG